>NZ_JCAWAG010000002.1:0-873040 GCF_059691855.1 Rhodococcus sp. 320_ES
CCGTCAGAACCGCACGAACGCCGCCTCCGACCGCGAGGTGGCCTGAACGAAGTCTCCATCAGGACCAGGACGGTTCATGCATGCCTACCTGGCAGGGCACCACCCCCGTGCGGACGAGCCCACAGCGCCGTTGTGGCCCAGCCGTAAGAACGGCGGCGGGTACCGGCCAGCGGGCACCCTGCACGCGGTGCCGTACGACTGGTCGCAGCCGATCGCGATGAGCGCCTTTTACCATTCCATCTTTCAGCCCGCGTTGGTCGCTGTGGGCCTGCCCGTCAGCGCACCGGCCAACGGCAGCACGCCCGCCACACGCGGCGTACGCCTGCACGACCTACGGCATTCCATGGCTACGATGCAACTGATGGCCGGTACGCACTTTATGCAGGTGTCAATGTGGTTGGGGCACAGCACGTTCACGCTGACGCCCGATACCTACGGCGACTGGATCCCCGAGGAAGACGGAGGCGCGGGCAACCTGCTGCTGCCGCCGCCCCCGTCCGCTATCCCTGTTAAGCCGCAGCAGGTTCCGTCCAACGTGGTGCCGCTGTTCGGAAAGCGGTCGGGTTGACCGAGTATCACACGTAGAGATTTCGCCAGGTGTCGATGCTGGGTTGGAGGCGCTCGGGATAGTAGCTTTTGCGTCCACGTTTTGGGTCTGATGCCTGCGCCTCATACAGCGCGATCGCGCACTCCGTGCCGATAACGGCAGTCATGGCAGCATCCGCCATCATGGCGAACACATCCGATCTTTTGGTCGCTAAGGTCGTCGACCACGAATGTCCGTGGGTAAAACTGGAACACAGGCGGTACTGCTGCTTCATAATGGTGGGGAAGTGCTTTCCCTGCATGTCGGTTGTATGAGCTGGAGGATGGGCTTCAAGCCAGTTTGCAGCTTTGCGGACCATTGCGGGGTAACCCTTGCCGCTTTGAAGAGGCAACGTGCCGAGCACTGCTAGTTCGTCTTGATGGAAGTTGTATCGGTGTTTCGATTGTCCATAAAGCTCATCAGGTCGCATCATGAGTTTGTTGTCGTGGGCGTTGATGGCTTCTTTGTGGTAGTCGCGGGCGTGCTCAATTCCGATTCGCGCGAGGTCTGCCGCGCGAGCCCGCCGTGACTCTCTGTCTTCAGGACTGAGTATCCAGATCGCCTGGGCCGATGACTCGAAAGCTGTCCTGCACATCGACAAGAAGGACGACGTGTGGTGCTTGAACGGAATGCTGCCTGCACCGCTTCTCAGGAGGATCTGAATGGACGCGAGCGCATCTGTCGCATTCATGATCGGGAATAACACAGTCCCGCACACCCCCTCCGGAATTTTGCTGTCGAACCCGTCCATGTCATCTAAGGCCATTGGCGTACCGGGATCGGCTCGATGGGGATGAAGCCCCCATGGTTCCAAGGTGTGTCCACGCTTTCCCCGGTCAACGGCGCGGGCTAGGGGTGGATTAAGAATCACGCCAAGCGCGTAGAGAGCCTTCGCAAAAACCATGCCGCGAACCATACCGACCGGCACCGACAATTATGTGTCACTAACCCTTTCGCACCCTAAGCCGCCGCGTGTCCACCACCCATTCAGTCTCGCCCTCTCGCTCCTGCGTGATGCGCGCCAGTTACCTCCAGGGCTTTTACGTCCGCTGCCCACACGCGGGACCAGCCACGCGGCGGCGTGGTGGCGGCGTGGCGGGCGCTCAGAGATGCTTGCAACGCCCCTACCTGTGCCCCCAGTCGGACTCGAACCGACAACACAAGGATTTTAAGTCCTCTGCCTCTGCCAATTGGGCTATGGGGGCGTGCCCTGCGGCGCCACTGTATCGGGCGCAGCCGTCAGCCGTCGACGCCGGTTGCGACCGGCCGAGCGGGGTCGGACGACCATGCCGACCACGACCCGGGGAACAGGGCAGCGTCGACTCCGGCGATCGCGAGCGCCGCGATCTCGTGGGCCGCCGTGACACCTGACCCGCAATAGACACCCACCGTGTCACCGGAACCTATTCCCAACGTGGCGAACCGCTTTCGCAGAGCGTCCGCACTCGCAAAGTGCCCGTCGTCGGTCAGGTTCTCGGACGTCGGCGCACTCACTGCACCGGGAACATGCCCAGCACTCGGATCGATCGGCTCGACCTCGCCGCGGTACCTCTCGCCGGCGCGCGCGTCGAGGAGGATGCCCGTGCCGGGAAGTGCTTCAGCGTCGTCTGCGGTGAGGCTAGGTAGGTGCCCCTCGGTGAGCGTTACTGTTCCCTGCCGCGCGGCGGCCTCGTCGCCGGACGCGGCGGGCAGACCGCTGCGCTGCCAGGCAGGGAAGCCACCGTCGAGCAGTCTGACGTCGGCCAGACCCGCCCACCGCAGCAGCCGCCACGCCCGCGCGGCCGCCATGTTCCCGGTCGCGTCGTAGACCACGACGGCCGAACCGTCGTCGATGCCCCAGCGTCGCGCGCTGTCCTGCAGATCGCCGATCTCGGGCAGCGGGTGTCGACCGTCCGTCGGCGCACCCCGGCCGGCCAATTCGGTTGCCAGGTCGACGAACACGGCGCCGGGGATGTGTGCTTCGAGGTAGTGCTCATGGCCGTGCGGATCACCCAGTGCCCAACGGACGTCGAGCAGGACAGGAGGATTCGCGGAGCCCAGTGCCTGCGACAACTCCGCGGCGGTGATCAGAATGTCGGACATGGCAGAACCCTAGAACACCGCCGCGATGTGGGACAGCAGGGCGATATCGGGGCACTGTTTCCGCCGTGGCGTCCCGCTTTTCGCCGCCGCCCCGGTGATCACGGCGAGAGTGCGCGCAATACGCCGATCTATGAACGATTTCGCCGTGATCACCGCACAGCGAGGGACCTACGGCACCACCGGAGGCACGAAGTCGAACGTCATCCCGAGCAGCCACACCAGCAGCAGCACCACCGGGAAGTGAATGATGAACTGCAGGAACGTGAATCCGATCAGATCGCGCGCCCGCAGACCCAACACGGCGAGCAAGGGAAGCATGAAGAACGGGTTGATCAGGTTGGGCAGTGCCTCGGCGACGTTGTAGATCTGGACGGTCCAACCGAGGTTCATCTGCACGTCGGTGGCCGATTGCATGACGTACGGCGCTTCCACCAACCACTTGCCGCCGCCGGAGGGCACGAACAGGCCGAGGATCACCGTGTAGACGGCGATGACCACGGCGAAGGCGCCGCCGCCACCGATGTTGGTGAAGAAAGTGGCCAGGTGCTCGGAGATGGTCACTCCGCCGCGGCCGGTCGCTTTGGTCAGAATGGCAGCCATCGCGGCGTACAGCGGGAACTGGACCAGAATTCCGGCGGTTGCGGGTACGGCCTTCGCGACGGAGTCCAGGAATCGGCGCGGCGTTCCGTGCAGGACCAGTCCGAGCATCAAAAACACCAAGAGGTAGCCGTTCAGACTGCTCACCACGGACAGCACGGGCTTGGTGAGCAGTTGCGACACAAGCCATCCGAGCGTCATCGCGCCGGCGAAGATGGGCAGCAGGCGGCTGTATTCGAGCCACTCCCCCGGCCTGCTCCGCGGCGCCGGCTCGTCGATGGTGTCGTCGAGATCGATCTCCATCTCCTCCGCCGTCTTGATCGCGGCGCCCTTCGGTGCCGAGAGATGTGCGACGACGACAGTCAGCACAATGATGATCACGAGCATCACCAACGACTGCCACGTGAAGATGGTCTTTCCGAAGTCGAGTACACCGGTGATCTGCAGCAGCGCGGGCGGAAGCGATGCCGCCGTTGCCTGGAGCTGAGCTGCTGACGAGGACATCCCCAACGCCCACACCGCGCCCAACCCCATGAAGGCCGCGGCGCCCAGCGCCCGATAGTCCACACGAAGGTCGGACCGCCGTGCGATGGCGCGGGCCAGCAACCCTGCGAAGACAAGGCTGAGACCCCAGTTCAGGAACGACACCGAACACGACAGCAGCGCAACGAAACTCACGGCAGTGCTCGGTGACTTCGGCACCTGAGCCAACCGGGTGATCAACTTGGCCACGGGCGGCGACGTCGCCACCACGTAGCCGGTCAACACCACCATCGCCATCTGCAGGGTGAACGCCGTCAGGTCCCAGAAGCCGTTGCCGAAGGCGTCGACCACGTTCTGCGGAGACGATCCGTTCGCGAACGCGGCGACCGCCACCACGAGTACGCCCACGAGAGCGAAGATGTACGCATCGGGGAACCACTTCTCGGTTCCGCGCGCGAGCGCTTGCGCTGTGCGCGCAAGCCCCGTTTCTTTCGGTGCGGTGGCATCCTGCGTCGTCATCGAAATACTGTCCTCACCTCGGCGATGCTGTGGCCCCGACCACAGACAATTCACCGTCGACGCAGACGAAGCAAGACAAATCGCCGCAGACACCATGTGCGCGAATGCAGATCAGGCGATGCTGAGTGCAATCCCGTCGAGAATGTCGTGCTCGCTGACCGTCAGCGACGAGATGCCCGCGGCTCGGCCGATCTGCTCGGCCAGCACGGTGGTCACGATGGCTCCGCCGCCGATCACGTCGACCCGACCGGGATGCATCGGGCCCAACGCCGCACGGTCCTCGCGCGTCATCGATACCAGGTGGTCGCACACGCCCGAGAGCGTGTCGAAGTCGATGCGCGACAGATGAATTCGATCAGGATCGTACGCCGGTAGCTCCTGCGCAATGGCGGACAAGGTGGTCATCGTGCCGGCGACTCCGACCCACGTGCGCGCCTGGCCGACGGGCACTGCCGCGAAGGCCGGTGCAAGCCGCTCCTCCACGAATGCGCGAGCCTCCGACACCTCCGCCGCGGACGGCGGATCGGAGGGTAGACACCGCTCGGTCAGTCGGACACAACCGATGTCGGCCGAGAACGCTGCCCGCACGCCGTCGGCGTCGCCGAGAACGAGCTCGGTCGAGCCACCGCCGAGGTCGACCACCAGGAACGGTCCCTGCGCTGGATCGAGATCACCCACGGCGCCGGCGAAGGACAGCCGCGCTTCCTCGTCTCCCGTGATCACTTCGGCGACAGCACCTTCGGCGATCGGGGCCAACACCGAGCGCGTCATCTCGAAGAACACTTCGCGGTTGTCGGCGTCGCGCGTCGCCGATGTGGCGACCATCCGCACCGCGTCGACTCCGCCGAGATCCTGAATTTGCCCGACGTATTTCTCCAGCGCCACCCGCGTGCGCTCGATGGCACTCGGGTCGAAGGAGCCGGTGGCGTCGACGCCCTGCCCCAACCGCACGATCGTCATTTCACGGGCCAGATCCACAAGCCTGCCACCGTCGACATCCGCGACGAGCAGACGAATCGAGTTGGTACCGCAGTCGATCGCGGCCACTCTCATGCGCGCAGCTCGTCGATCGTGGGCCAATCGGCCGGCAACGCGGTTCCGCGCAGCGGCCCCTGTGCCGCGAGCGCCACCGACTCGTCGCCGAGCGGATTCACGCCCGGCCCCTTCGCCAGCGAGTGCGCCATGAGCACGTGCAGACACTTGACCCGATCGGGCATTCCCCCGCCGGTGAAGTCCGTTCCGAGGGGCTCGATGGCGTCGCGCTCGGCCAGATACGACTGCGCGGCAAGCAAATACGCGGCGGCCAGGTCTTCGTCGACGCCGAGGCGTTCGGTCATCTCGCGCATGACGCCCGCCGATTCCTGGCGGCTCGCCTCGGCAGTCAGGCGCGGATCGGTGAGGTAGTAGAGCGTCGGGAACGGCGTGCCGTCGGGCAGCTTGGGAGCGGTTTTCACCACGGCAGGCCGGCCGTCCGGTGTGCGGTAGGCGATCTCGAGTACGCCACGCGGTTCACGCCCGAGTTGCTCGGCCACTGCCTGCAGATCGGCCTCCGAGACGGGAGTGCTCATCGCGCCTCGGTGGCCGACGACCACAGGCTGCTGTACCACGGACCGGTCGCTGCGGTGGGAGCGTCGTTCTCGCTGTCGGAACGTGCTCGCGCACCGGGCAATTGAACCTGGTACGGGGTTTCACCGGGCATCACGAAACCGAGCCGCTCGCGAGCCTGAGCGGTGATATATGCCGGATCGTCGGTCTGATTCTTACGAATGGTCAACTCCTGCACGCGATCTTCGAGAGCTTGGCGATCTGCCGCCGCCGCACGGGCGTCGCTCTGCAGACCGACGTACGTACGCAGCGGGACCGCCAGAGTCAAGGCCAAGGCGCAGACGACCACGGCGAGGATCACTGCTTTACCCGTCGACAGGCCCAGGAATGTGCGCTCCTTGGCGGGCTTCTTCTCGCGTCTCGGTCGAATGCGACGTGGTCCGGACGTCGACTCCGAATCGTCTGCGAGAGAGGACGAGTCGACCGGGGTGGCAGCCGCGTCGCGTGATGGCGATGCCCCGCTGCCGCGCCGAGCCGAACGGCCCGGGCGGTCGCTGCGATCTCTCGCACGACTGCCCGGCCGCGGGCTCGGCCGCTGCCTGTCCCGGTCGGTCATCGGTTATGCGTCCTTGTTGCCGTAGTCCAGTCGCGGGAACGCGAGATCTCCGGCGTACCGAGCGGAGTCGCCGAGCGCCTCTTCGATCCGGAGCAACTGGTTGTACTTCGCGACGCGCTCACTGCGGGCGGGGGCACCGGTCTTGATCTGGCCGCTGCCCACGGCGACGGCGAGGTCGGCGATGGTGACGTCCTCGGTCTCACCACTGCGGTGGCTCATCATCGTGCGGTAGCCGTTGCGGTGCGCGAGATCGACGGCATCGAGAGTCTCGGTGAGCGTTCCGATCTGGTTCACCTTGACCAGCAGGGCGTTTGCCGCGCCCTCCATGATTCCCTTCTCGAGGCGCTCGGGGTTGGTGACGAACAGGTCGTCGCCGACGATCTGCACCCGGTCGCCGATGGTCTCGGTGAGGGAAACCCAACCGTCCCAGTCGTTCTCGTCGAGCGGATCCTCGATGGAGACCAACGGGTAGTCGCCCAGGATCTCCGCGTAGAACGCCGACATCTCCTCGGCGGTACGGGTGGAGCCTTCGAAGGCGTAACCCTTTCCTGCGGTGTAGAACTCGGTGGCCGCGACGTCGAGGGCGAGCGCGATCTGCGTTCCGACCTCGTACCCGGCCTTGCCGATGGCCTCGCCGATCAGTTCGAGAGCAGCCTTGGTGCCGGCGATGTCCGGAGCGAAACCGCCCTCGTCACCCAGACCGGTGGACAGGCCCTTGGACTTGAGCACCGACTTCAGCGAGTGGTACACCTCGGCGCCCCAGCGCAGCGCCTCCTTGAAGGTGGGCGCGCCGATGGGGGCGATCATGAATTCCTGGACGTCGACACCGCTGTCCGCGTGCGCGCCGCCGTTGATGATGTTCATCATCGGGACCGGAAGAATGTGGGCGTTCGGGCCACCGATGTAGCGGAAGAGGTCGAGGCCGGCCGAATCGGCGGCGGACTTGGCTACCGCGAGGGAGACACCGAGGAGCGCGTTCGCTCCGAGGCGGGACTTGTCCGGGGTGCCGTCGGCGTCGAGCAGCGCCTGGTCGACACTGCGCTGATCGGATGCGTCGATGCCGATGACGGCGGGGGCGAGCTCGCCCAGCACTGCCTCCACTGCCTTCGCGACGCCCTTGCCGCCGTAGCGATCGCCACCGTCTCGCAGCTCCACTGCCTCGTGCTCACCGGTGGATGCGCCGGAGGGAACCGCCGCGCGCGCGAACGTGCCGTCTTCGAGCAACACCTCGACCTCGACCGTGGGATTGCCACGGGAGTCGAGGATCTCGCGAGCTCCGACCTGTTCGATGATGGCCACGTATGTACTCCTCTTGGTACCGGAAACAAAGGGTGGGCGTGGTCACGCCCGGGGACAGCGTAGCCGTCACGGTGGGTCTCTCGCTCGGGACGCGCAGGCCCACCCCGCTGTGCGTGAAAACCGCCCCTCCAGGGCACTAATTCGCTCACAGGTGGCGAAGCCGCCTGCACAGGTGGCGAAGCCGCCTGCACAGGTGGCGAAGCCGCCCCTATCCGCTCACGCCCACCGAATACGCCGCCGCCCGGTCACGCACGTCGCGTAGGTATTTGCCGGACAGGTTGTAGGCGTTGAGCGCACGCTGCCACCCTTCGGCGGTGGTCAGGTCCCCGCCGCGATCGCACAGGTACCTGCCCGCGGTCAGCGCCGCGTCGTCGATGTTGTCGGGGCTGGCCACGCCGTCGCCGTTGGCGTCGACACCCCATTTCCGCCAGGTCTCGGGGATGAACTGCATCGGACCCATGGCCCTGTCGTACACCGGATCACCGTCGAGTTCTCCGCCGTCGGTGTCGGGGATGGTGGTGTTGCCCGCCGTTCCGTCGAGCTGAACACCTCGAATGGGTGGGGTGACCGTCCCGTCCGGTCCGACCGACGAGCCACGGAAGGTTCCGTGCCTGCTCTCGATGGCACCGATTCCGGCCAGTGTCGTCCACGTGATGCCGCATCCCGGAGCGGCGCGAGCCATCACCAGAGCTGCGTATCCGTACGCCTCGAGGGCGGTCACCGAGATGCCCAGCGCGTCGGATTGCGGTGCAGCCCAACCGTTCAGCAGGTCGGCCGTGCGGCCGGGCGCATCCACGTCGAGGGCGGGGACCGGGGTACCAGGCCCGGGCGGAATGCCTTCGGGTATCGCAACACGTGGAGCCTGCGAACACCCTCCGATCAGCATCGCGGCGACGGCCGAGAACCCGGCGATCGAGAGTGCGCGGCGGGAGGTCACGCCTTCCATCATCCAGACGAAGGGTAATAAAACCTTAAAGTCTTGTAAAACCGCTGGTCAACGCGGTCAACAGAGCCGCTCCGCCCGTGTATGTTCACCTCCAGTCAACTGAGGGTCGCCTAGCCTTGCCGAGGCAAGCCTCTCCAACCTAGGAGTGCTCGTCGTGTCTCTTTCCGCCGCAGGTGCGTCTGCACCCTCCATCGCGACGCAGATGGTCGGCAGCGGCCTGATCGGCGTCCGCGAAGGGCTCGAGACCGGCATCGTCGTCATGATCTTGGTTGCGTTCCTGGTCAAGTCGGGTCGACGCGATGCACTGAAATGGGTGTGGACCGGAGTCGTCGGAGCGGTAGCGATGGTTGCGGTCGTCTTCTTCGCCATCCACTTCGGAACATCGACGGTGACAGGCCTGACCGCCGAGGTCATCGCCGGCGTGGCGTCGCTCGCCGCCGTCGTGATCGTCACCGGCATGGTGCTGTGGATGCGTGCCGCCGCTCGGTCCATCTCCGGCAATCTGAAGAACAACATGGCCCGAGCACTGGACCTCGGCGCGGGGTCGGTCCTTCTCCTCGCGTTTCTCGCAGTCGGACGCGAAGGTGTCGAGACCGCGTTGCTGATGGTCGGATACGCCGAGAACACCGGAGGCAGCATGTGGCCGCTGGCCGGCTTGCTTCTCGGCGTCCTGGTCGCAGCAGTCCTGACCGTGCTTCTCTACTACGGCACCATCCGCATCGACCTGGCACGGTTCTTCCGATACACGGGCGTCCTTCTCGTGTTCGTCGCGGCCGGGATCCTCGCGTACGGGCTTCGTGCACTGCAGACGGGCGGCATCCTCCCCGGCGGATCCACCGTGGCCTTCGACGTCAGCGGCAGCTGGGACTCGTCGAGTTGGTACGGCACCCTCGTCGCCGGCATCTTCAACATCCGGCCCGATCCGACGCTCCTTCAAGTGCTCGCATGGGGGCTCTACCTCGCCGTCGTTCTGACCTTGTTCCTGCGTCCCGCGACGACATCCCTACCCGCCGAATCCACACTCGAAAGGCAACTCTGATGCGCCGCACCACCCGCGTCCTCGTCGCGGCCGCTTTACTTCCGATCGCCCTTGCCTCCTGCACAGCGAAATCGACGCCGGAGACAACCGCCGACGGTGACATCGCCGTCACCGCGACCGACGACTCGTGCGAGTTGTCCACGACGACCGCGGGCACGGGCCAGTCGACCTTTCAGGTCACCAACAACGGCAGCAAGACCACCGAGTTCTACGTCTACGGCGCCGGCGACCGTGTCATGGGCGAGGTCGAGAACATCGGCCCGGGCGTCTCCCGCCAGCTGATCGTCTCGCTCCCGGAGGCAGCGACGTATCAGACGGCGTGCAAGCCAGGCATGGTCGGCGACGGCATCCGCGCCGATTTCGTGGTCTCCGGCGACTCCGTCGCGAGCGACGAGAGCGGCCGACTTGTCGATGCCGCAGACGGATACAAGCGGTACGTCCTCAGTCAGATCACGGCACTGCAGGAGACGACGGGCACGTTCGCCACGTCGATCAAGGACGGCAACGTCGAGGCAGCCAAGGTGCAGTACCCGATTGCGCGCACCTACTACGAACGCATCGAGCCGGTGGCCGAGAGCTTCCCCGACGATCTGGACCCTCGCATCGACCTGCGGGAACCCGATGTCGAACCGGGTACGCCGTGGACAGGTTTCCACCGTCTCGAGAAGGACCTCTGGGATCGGGGACTGCAGCCCGACACCGGCGCGATCGCCGATCAGCTTGTCGCCGACATCAACGAATTGGCCACGGGTGTACAGGCTTCGAGCTTCACAGTGGATCCGATCCAGGTGGCCGGCGGCGCCCAGGGACTGCTCGACGAGGTTGCCCAGACCAAGATCACCGGCGAAGAGGACTACTTCTCCCACACCGACCTGTGGGACTTCCAGGCCAACGTCGACGGATCACAGGCGGCCATCGCCGCGTTACAGCCGATCCTTGCGGAGCGTAACCCGTCTCTGGAGAAGGAAATTCAGGATCGATTCGACGATCTCGACTCCGAGTTGGGCAAGTATCGACAGGGCGACGGTTTCGTCCTCTACGACACCGTCACCGAGCCCCAGCGTCAGGCACTGTCCCAGAAGATAGACGCCTTGTCCGCGTCGGTGAGCCAGGTGCAGGGTGTCGTCGCAGGAAGCTGATACCGGCGGTAGGCGCTTCTCCCGCCGTCGGCTCTTCGGCGGAGTGGGCGCCGGTGCCGTCGCCGTCGGCGCAGGCGTGGTCGTCGGCCGCACAACATCCCCGGTTCCCGAGACCGCAGCTGTCGCTGCCGAGTCGGTGGTGCCGTTTCGCGGCGCACACCAAGCCGGCATCGTCACCCCCGCCCAGGACCGGATGCACTTCGCAACGTTCGACGTCACCACCACTTCCCGCGACGAGCTCGTCGCGATGCTGAAGAAGTGGACGACGATGGCCGAACGGCTGACCGTCGGCGCCGAGTCGGTACCCGGCGGCGTGGTCGGTGGCGGTCAGTTCGAACCACCCGGAGACACGGGTGAGGCGTACGGGCTGCATTCGTCGAATCTGACCCTCACCATCGGCTTCGGACCATCTCTCTTCGGGACCGCCGACAACGACCGCTTCGGAATATTCGACCGCAAACCTGCTGCGCTCGAGGAGCTTCCACGCTTTCCGGGCGATGACCTGGACCCGGCCCGCTGCGGCGGCGACCTCGCCGTTCAGGCGTGCGCCGACGACCCTCAGGTCGCGGTCCACGCAATCCGCAACCTCGCGCGTATCGCCTTCGGCACCGCCTCGATCCGGTGGTCACAGCTCGGTTTCGGGCGTACGTCCTCGACGTCCACCACACAGGCCACCGCGCGAAACCTGTTCGGATTCAAGGACGGCACGAACAACATCAAGTCGGAGGACGATTCGTCCGTCGCCGACTACGTCTGGGTCGACGGTAGGGACAACCGACCGGCCTCCGGCCTGCCCGCAGACAACCGACCGGCCTCCGGCCCGCCCGCGGACGGGGCGGGCTGGATGACAGGCGGCAGCTACCTCGTCGCCCGACGGATTCGGATGAAGATCGAACCATGGGACCGTTCCGTACTCGGCGAGCAGGAACGTGTGATCGGACGATCCAAAGCCACCGGGGCACCGCTCGGCGCCACCGACGAATTCGACGCGGTCGACCTCAGTTCATCGAAGATCGACAAGGATGCGCACATCCGCCTCGCATCCTCGCAATCGCTGGGCGGCGTCAAGATCCTGCGTCGCGGCTACAACTTCACCGACGGCAGCGACGGATTCGGCCACCTCGACGCGGGATTGTTCTTCGTTGCGTTCTGCCGTGACGCGACCAAGCAGTTCGTTCCGATGCAGACCGCGCTGGCGCGCAAGGACCTACTGAACGAGTACATCTCGCACGTCGGGTCTGCGCTGTTCGCTTGCCCGCCCGGCGTAGCCGAGGGTGACGAGAACGCTTACTGGGGTTCGACGCTGTTCGGCTGAGCGCCCAGACCGTGCGCACTCGGCTCGGCGCCCGGCCAATAGCGCTTCCACGCCACCGCATCGAGGGTTCCGGGAACGACACCGTCCATGGCTGCTGCCCTCTCGGCGGCGCGCACGTCGGCCACGAATTCGTTCACGTGCCTGCGCAGCCGGTCCTCGGCGGAGTCGCCGCCGTGATCACCGGAGACGTCGAGCCGCACCTCGCGCAAGTTGTCCGGAACGAACTCGTCGGGCAGACCCGCTCGCGCCGCCCGCGCCATCACCTTCTCGGCCAAAGCGAGCGACGGTTGCGCCATCGCGATGCCGTCCATGCACGACGCCCGCAGCTTCTCGGCCGCCTTGCGCTCTTCCCACGCCCGTTCCTGTTCGCCGATGTCGATCGGCCCCGTGGACGCGTCGGTCAGGTGCGGACTGCGGTGCGTGAGCTTGGCGACCAGACCGGCGGCGACGTCGTCGATGCCGAACGCGCCTTCCTCGGCGTCCTGCGCGATGCGTGCATGAAAGATTACCTGGAGCAGCAGGTCGCCCAGCTCTTCCCGAATGTTGTCCGGATCGCCCGAGGCGATGGCGTCGAGCAACTCGTACGTCTCTTCGAGCAGGTACGTGCGCAGTGAGTCATGAGTCTGGGTGGCTTCCCACCCACCGCGCGAGCGCAGCCGGTCCATGATGAAGACGGCTTCGTCCAGGTTTCCCGCCTCCGGCACCGGGACCTCGACGACGTCCTCGCCGCGGGCGATCCGCTCCTGCACGTCCGGGTTGTCACGGGTGGTGCTGATCAGAACCGATTCACCGTCGCTGTCGGCGGCCGCCATTCCCGACAGGCGCCACCGAATGGCGACGGGCACTTCTTCGGTGAACAGGATCGGATTCTCGAGCAGCTTCACGGCCTGCACGGGCACCATGGTCGGACGCAGCGGATCCAGCAAGAGCACTGTCACCCGTCACACCCCCAATGGTTGTTCCACACGCACCGAACCGGCCGGTTTGCCGTCCAGTGCCAGCAGGACGTCGGCGACGAACTGCAGCAGCTCGACGTCACGAACACGCGCCGAGCCCACGCCTCCCCCGGCAACACGTGGCACTGGAATTTGGACGGTACCTGTTGTTGCCCGGTATTGGGCACTCGGATAGAGCCGTTTCAGTCTGATCTGCTTGGAATCGGGCAGATCCATCGGTGCCAGTTTGAGCATGGTGCCCGCGATCGACACGTCGGTCAGTGCGTACTGGCGACACAGGATGCGCAGCACCGCGACGGCGACCAGACGGCCGACCTCGGCCGGGACCGGACCGTAGCGGTCCACCAGCTCCTCGATCACCGCGGCGATCTCGGCGTCGGTGGAGGCGGCGGCCAGCTTGCGGTACGCCTCGAGGCGGAGGCGATCGCTGGTGACGTAGTCCGGCGGAATGTGCGCGTCGACGGGCAGATCGATCCGCACTTCCTTCGGTGCCTCGTCGGTGGTGATCGGGGTGCCGTCGGCTGCGGCGCGATACGCCTCCACCGCCTCACCGACCAGACGAACGTAGAGGTCGAAGCCCACGCCGGCGACGTGCCCGGACTGTTCGGCACCCAGCACGTTTCCGGCGCCGCGAATCTCGAGGTCCTTCATCGCCACGGCCATACCGGCGCCGAGGTCGGAGTTCTGCGAGATGGTGGCCAGGCGGTCGTAGGCGGTCTCGGTGAGCGGCTTCTCCGGCGGATACAGGAAGTACGCGTACCCACGGTCGCGGCTGCGGCCGACGCGACCGCGCAACTGATGCAGCTGCGACAAGCCGAGCGAATCCGCGCGCTCGACGATCAGCGTGTTGGCATTGGAGATGTCGAGGCCGGTCTCGATGATGGTGGTGCAGACGAGGATGTCGTACTCGCGTTCCCAGAATCCCTGCACGGTCTTCTCGAGGGTGTCCTCGTTCATCTGACCGTGCGCCACCACGACGCGCGCTTCGGGCACCATGCTGCGAATCCGCGACGCCGCCTTGTCGATGGAGCTGACGCGGTTGTGCACATAGAACACCTGGCCGTCGCGGAGCAACTCGCGGCGAATGGCGGCGGCGACCTGCTTGTCCTGGTACGCCCCGACGTAGGTGAGGACGGGGTGGCGCTCCTCCGGCGGAGTGAGAATGGTCGACATCTCCCGGATCCCGGCCATGCTCATCTCGAGTGTGCGGGGAATCGGCGTCGCGGACATGGTCAGGACGTCGACGTGAGTACGCAGCGCCTTGATGTGCTCCTTGTGCTCGACGCCGAACCGCTGCTCCTCGTCGACGACGACCAGACCGAGGTCCTTCCACTGCACACCGGTCTGCAACAACCGGTGCGTGCCGACGACGATGTCGACGGTGCCGTCCGCCAAACCGGCGAGCGTCTCCTTGGACTCCTTGGCGTCGGAGAAGCGCGAGAGCCCTCGGATCGTGACGGGGAACGACGCCATCCGCTCCTGGAAGGTCTGAAGATGTTGCTGCGCAAGCAAAGTCGTCGGCACCAGGACAGCCACCTGCTTGCCGTCCTGCACCGCCTTGAATGCCGCCCGCACGCCGATCTCGGTCTTGCCGTAGCCGACGTCGCCGATGACGACACGGTCCATGGGGACCGGCTTCTCCATGTCGGCCTTGACCTCGGCGATGACCGTCATCTGATCGACGGTCTCGGTGAACGCGAACGCGTCCTCCATCTCGGTCTGCCAGGGCGTGTCGGGGCCGTAGGCGTGTCCGGGTGCGGCCTGACGCGCGGCGTAGAGCTGCACGAGCTCACCCGCGATTTCGCGAACTGCCTTGCGCGCCTTGCGTTTGGTGTTGGTCCAGTCGGATCCGCCGAGCTTGCTCAGGCTGGGCATCTCGCCGCCGACGTAGCGCGAGAGCTGATCCAACGCCTCCATCGGGACGAACAACCGGTCACCGGGATGCCCGCGCTTGCTCGGCGCGTATTCGACCACGAGGTACTCGCGCCGCGCGCCCTGGACGGTCCGTTCGACCATCTCGACGAATCGGCCGATGCCGTGCTGCTCGTGCACCACCATGTCCCCGGCGGTGAGAGCCAGCGGATCGACCTGGTTGCGCCGCTTGGCCGGAAGCCTTCGCCCGTCGCCCGTCGCCGCCACTCGGTTGCCCGTCAGATCGGCCTCGGTGACGATGACCAGGCCGGCGTCCTTCAGCACGAGTCCGTCGTGCAGCGAGCCGCACAGCACGCTGACCGAACCGGCGATGGGCTCGGACTCGGTGTCGACGTGCACCGCGGACACGTCCGCCTCGCGGAGACGTTCGACGGTGCGCTGCGCCGTACCGGATCCGGCGACGACGATGGCGGCGCGACCGCCGGACTTGACGTGCGCTCGCAACATGGCGAAGAGAGACGCGAGCAGTTCGTCGGATCCCCGCACGTCGGGGGTCGGATCGATGTCGAGAACGGTTTCCTCGTCACTGCCCGATGCGAGTGGACTGATCGTCCACCACGGCCGGCCCGAGGCCTCGGCGCTCTCGCGCACCTGCCGCAAGGATTTGTACGCCGACGCACTCAGATCGAGCTGCGGCGCGCCCACACCGCTGGTGTCGAGGGTGCTGGTGTCGAGCGGTGCGAGTCCGCCGATGGAGGCCGCCGTCCACGATGCCTCCAGGAACTCCTGGCCGGTCCGCACCAGATCGGTGGCCCGAGTACGCACCTTCTCGGGGTCGCAGATGAGCACGTGCGCTCCCGCCGGAAGTGCGTCGGTGAGCAACTCGAGTCCACCCGCCTTCAGGACGGGAAGCAGGGCTTCCATGCCCTCGACGGGAATGCCCGCGGAGATCTTCTCGAGCATCTCCACGAGCGCAGCGTCGGCAGGATTGTCCGCGGCGAGCCGGGCGGCACGGTCGCGCACCTCCTCGTCGAGGATCATCTCTCGACACGGCGGAGCGATGACGCCGTCGATGCTCACCTCGGGCAGCGAGCGTTGATCGGCGACGGAGAACGCCCGCACCTCGGTGACCTCGTCACCCCAGAACTCAACGCGCACAGGGTGATCGGCAGTCGGCGAGAAGACGTCGAGGATGCCGCCGCGCACCGCGAACTCGCCGCGCTTACCCACCATGTCCACGCGGGTGTACGCGTGCTGAACGAGCCTCTGTTGCAGCTCGTCGAAATCGATCTCGGTGCCGACACGCAAGGCGATCGGCTCGATCATCCCGAGCCCGCGGGCCATCGGCTGCAGCACCGAGCGCACCGTGGTGACGATGACGCGCAGCGGCTCACCGTAGTCGGCATCGTCGGGCCGCGCGAGACGGCGCAGAACCTCGAGACGCCGGCCGACGGTATCCGACCCGGGCGAAAGCCGTTCGTGCGGAAGGGTTTCCCACGACGGGAACTGCGCGACGGCACCACCGAACATCTCGGTGAGCTCGACCGTGAGATCGTCCGCTTCACGCCCGGTGGCGGTGACGACGAGAACGGGAGCGCTCTGCGCAATGGCAGCGGAGACGAAGCTACGAGCGGCGACCGGGGCGACGAGAGTGGCCGACGCTCGCCCCACCATCTCGGACACCGAGCGCAGCGAACCGTCGGTGAGCGCAAGCGACGCGAGAGCCGCTATGCGGACGTCCGAAGCCCGCGACGATATCAACGGGGCATGGGAGGACGGGGACAACGGCTGTACTCCTGACGCGAGAGTGGAACGTCTCCGAGTCTAGGAGGTCACGCCGACAGAGATGCAGTCAGGCGTGAACTCAGGCGCCGTACCGCAGAACCCGACGCGCCGCGAACTCGCGGAAGTAGTCGAGCTTCTGCGGCGGGACCAGCGACGGCAGCAGGTAGTACCAGAGCCGCTCCATGCGCGGAGCGAGGTCGTCGGTCGAGTCGGTGGCCACGGCGACCATGTGGGCGCCGATGATCATCTCGAGAAACAGCGTGCCGACGGTCTCCGGGTCGGCGTCGGGGAACACGTCGCCCTGCTCGACCGCGCGAGTGGCCAGATCGAGGTAGGACTCGCTCCACGACGCGACGACGTTGCCCGCGGTGCCGCGGTAGTCGCCGATCTGATGCTTGAGCCGGAACATCGCCGCCACCATGGGATCGGCGACCGCGAGGTCGACCGTCGCGTAGGAGATGCCGATGGTGGCCTCGAGCGCCGGGATGCGGCCGTCGTCCAGTGCCGACCACGCTGCAGCCAACCGGGTGGTTCCCTCGTCGATGACCGCGCGGGCCAGCTCTTCCTTGGATCCGAAATGGAAGTAGAGAGCGCCCTTGGTGACCTGCGACTGGGAAATGATCTCGCTCAAGCTGGCGTTGGCGTAGCCCAGACGAAGGAAAACGTTGGCTGCACCCGCCAGCACCGTGTCCCGAGTGATCTCGGCGCGTGCCTGTCTTACCATGCCATCCGCCTCAAGAGTAAAGGACTACCGATCTTCCAATATCGGATGAACGGTACCACCGCACCACTTGACAGCGGGCCCAACTGGTCGAGAGTTTGCCCACCGTGTCCGTCGCGACCCCGGCATCGAACTCGCGTACCGATGTCCGATGCTGCTCCCTTGTTATGCCCCGAGCTGCGGATCGGCTTCCAGATTGGTCAAGCCGTTCCAGCAAAGATTGACCACGTGTGCGGCGACCACCTCTTTCGGTGGAGTTCGGTCGTCGAGCCACCATTGCGCCGTCATCGACACCATTCCGACGAGGGCCTGCGCGTACAGGGGCGAAAGCTGCGGGTTCAATCCGCGACGCTCGAAATCGCCGGCCAGAATGTGGCCGACCTGACCGACCGCGTCGTTCAGCAGGCTCGAGTAGGTACCGTCCGGCGCCGCCACCGGTGAGTCGCGGACGAGGATGCGGAAGCCGTCGGACCGCTCCTCGACGTAGGTCAGCAGAGCCAGCGCGACTGCTTCGACACGCACGCGCGAGCGATGGCCGGTCAGCGAATCGGTGATCATCGCGAGAAGCGTCGACATTTCCCTGTCGACAACCACCGCGTAGAGGCCTTCCTTGCCGCCGAAGTGCTCGTACACGACCGGTTTGGACACCGCGGCGCGCTGGGCGATCTCCTCGATGGACGATGCTTCGTATCCGCGCTCCGCGAAGAGCGTGCGTGCGATCTCGATGAGCTGCTCACGCCGTTGTGTCCCGGTCATCCGGATTCGGGTGGCTCGCTCGGGCGTGGTGTCGCCGGTCGTCATGACTCCAGCCTGTCACGAGGCCGGGAGTGGAGCCTGCGGAACGACCCCAGCGGCCGGGAGTGGAGCCTGCGGAACCATGCCTCTCTGGACGTGGCGGTTCGACTCGACCCTGGCTCACGTGCGAGGATCGACGCGCTCACACGGTGACGGGCGGAGCTCTGTGCGTCCATCTCCGAGCGGCAATCCGCCGTGGTGTAATGGCAGCACCTCTGATTTTGGTTCAGATAGTTCAGGTTCGAGTCCTGGCGGCGGAGCCGATGAATCGTTCCGAAACAGAGGGAGTCGTATGCCGATGCGGGCAGGCCGGAGGCCGGTCGGGGACCCCGGGGCAGGCCGGAAGCCGGTCGGCAATTCTGGTATCGCCGTCATCGTGCTCGCCGCAGGCGCGGGGACTCGCATGCGATCGAAGACTCCCAAAGTTCTCCATGCATTGGCCGGTCGCACCATGCTCGGGCACGCGATGCACGCCGCGGACGGCCTCGATCCGGACCACCTGATCACCGTCGTCGGCCACGATCGCGAGCAGGTCACCGCCGCCGTCGACGCGCTGTCGTCCGAGTTGAACCGCCCCATCGTCACGGCGGTGCAGGAAGACCAGAACGGAACCGGCCACGCCGTCCAGTGTGGATTGACCGCTCTGCCCGACGATTTCGACGGAACCGTCGTCGTGACCGCGGGCGACGTTCCGTTGCTCGACGCGCATACTTTGCGCGCCCTCGTGCACGACCACCTCTCGATGGGCGAACCGGTCGCCATGTCGGTGCTGACGTTCGTGCCCGAGGAGCCCAACGGGTACGGCCGCATCGTGCGCGACGCCGACGGCCATGTCGCCGAAATCGTCGAGCACGCCGACGCCACCCCCGAGCAGGTACTCATTCGTGAGGTCAATTCCGGCGTCTACGCGTTCGACGCCGCGTCGCTGCGCGCGGCGCTGACACAGTTGGGCACCGACAACGCCCAGCACGAGCTCTACCTCACCGACGTTCTGCGTATCTCCCGTGAGCGCGGCCTGCCCGTCTTCAGCACGCAGCTGACCGACCCGTCGCTGGTGCGCGGAGTCAACGACCGCGTCCAGCTCTCGGAAGTCACGCGAATCCTCAACCAGCACATACTCGAACGACACATGCGCGCCGGCGTGACCGTCGTCGATCCGGCCAGCACGTGGGTCGACATCGACGTCGCCATCGGCCGGGACGCGTTGCTGAAGCCGGGCGTTCACCTGCACGGGAACACCGAGATCGGCGAAGACGCCGTGATCGGTCCCGACTGCACGCTCACCGACGTGGTCGTCGGCGACGGCGCGTCGGTGGTGCGCACGCACGCGGACGGCGCCGTCGTCTCCGCCGGGTCGACCGTCGGCCCCTACACCTACCTTCGCCCCGGCACCGTCCTGGGCGACGACGGCAAGCTCGGCGCGTTCGTCGAGGTCAAGAACGCGAGCATCGGCGCACACTCCAAGGTGCCGCACCTGACCTACGTCGGCGACGCCGACATCGGCGAACACTCCAACATCGGGGCGTCGAGCGTGTTCGTCAACTACGACGGGGTCAACAAGAACCGCACGGTCGTCGGATCGCACGTCCGGACCGGATCGGACACGATGTTCATCGCTCCCGTCCGCGTCGGGGACGGGGCCTATACGGGAGCCGGAACCGTGCTCCGCAATGATGTACCCCCGGGAGCGCTTGCGGTCTCCGGTGGATCCCAGCGAGTCATCGACGGCTGGGTCGAGAAGAAGCGCCCCGGTACGGCAGCAGCAGAAGCGGCGGCACGCGCACGCGGCACCGATCAGAACGACACGAAGGACGGCGAGTAACCCAGTGACCACCGCGAATTGGATCGACAATCAGAAGAATCTGATGCTGTTCTCAGGTCGCGCACACCCCGAGTTGGCGGAGCAGGTCGCCAAGGAACTCGGCATCGAGGTCACCCCTCAGACGGCCCGCGACTTCGCGAACGGCGAGATCTTCGTTCGGTTCGAGGAGTCCGCTCGCGGTTCCGACGCCTTCGTGCTGCAGAGCCACCCGTATCCGCTGAACACGTGGCTCATGGAGCAGCTGATCATGATCGACGCGCTCAAGCGTGGATCGGCCAAGCGCATCACGGCGATTCTGCCGTTCTACCCGTACGCCCGTCAGGACAAGAAGCACCGCGGCCGCGAGCCCATCTCCGCCCGTCTGGTCGCAGATCTGCTGAAGACCGCGGGAGCCGACCGCATCATCACCGTCGACCTCCACACCGATCAGATCCAGGGCTTCTTCGACGGCCCCGTCGATCACATGCATGCGCACAGCCAGCTCGCGGACCACATTCGCGACGGATACAGCCTCGAGAACATCACCGTCGTCTCCCCCGACTCCGGGCGCGTGCGCGTGGCCGAGAAGTGGGCCGACTCGTTCGGCGGCGCTCCCCTGGCCTTCATCCACAAGACGCGCGATCCGCTGGTGCCCAACCAGGTCAAGTCGAACCGTGTGGTCGGCGACGTCGAAGGACGCACCTGCATCCTCATCGACGACATGATCGACACCGGCGGCACCATCGCCGGCGCCGTCAAGGTCCTCAAGGCGGCAGGCGCCGGTGACGTGGTCATCGCCGCGACACACGGCGTGCTGTCCGCCCCCGCTGCCGAGCGGCTCGCGAACTCCGGTGCCAAGGAAGTCGTCGTCACCAACACCCTCCCGATCGGCGAGGACAAGCAGTTCCCGACGCTGACGGTGCTGTCGATCGCTCCCCTCCTTGCCCGCACCATCCGCGAGGTGTTCGAGAACGGTTCGGTGACGTCGCTGTTCGACGGTTCGGCGTAGTTCGCAACTGAGTGGCCAATATCGTGCCGAAGGCGCGGGATGCCGCGGTTCGCACGCGGTATTGGCCACTCAGCGCCGTCGACGGCGACGCACGACGGCAATGATCTCGTCGACCACACGATCGAGGCCCGCCATCACCTGCACAGCCGAATAGCGCAGAACCATCCACCCGCCCAACACCAACTTGTTCTGGCGGCGCCGATCGTTGTTGAACGCGTCAGGTGAAATGTGGAACTCTCGCCCGTCGATCTCGACGATCACCCGTGCGCGACGGTCGACGAAGTCCCCGAAGTAGGGGCCGACCTGCGCATTGATCTCCATGAAGAAGTTGCGCTCCGACATCGCCCGCGCCACGATGCGTTCGACCTCCGACCGGGTGCCCAGCACGCAGGTGCGCAACTGTCGGCGGAGTGTCTTCATACCCGCCATTCCTTTGAGCTGCTGGCACTGGATCGCCAGCTCGCGACGTTCCGCCGGAGTTCGTATTGCAGTGTCGAAGAAGCGTTCGAGATCGTCCCCCGTCAGAGTTGCCGCGACGTCGACAAACGCTTGCACCTTGGACACCACAGCCAACTCGTAGCGTCGACACGTCTGCGATACGTGCCTGCGGTGCACGACAACCCAATTTGGCGCATGTCGCTGAGCCGACAAGGGCAGGGTCACCGACACTGTCTCTGGCTCCTTCGCCACCAGATTCCACAGCCAGGCTGCCGTGAGATGACTCATCACCGCATCCGGTTTCCACAGAGTGACCGCCGTGCACAGCCCTAGGTAGTCGGGCTTCTCGGTCGCGTAGACCGACGGAAGGAGATGTACGAGCTGACCCGACTTCTTCCTCCGAGCGATGGTGGCGCTGCTCATTCCCAACTGGTCTGCTCTGAAAACCCCCACCGTTCAACGGTGGCCGTACGAGCGCACCTACGCCAGAGCCTTGTTCGCTCCCTGCGGACAACCGGATAGTTGTCCACAGGAGCCCAGTGGCCAAGATCGAGCCGACAGCGCGGAATCCCGTGCTTCCGCCAAAGGATTGGCCACTGCGCTTCGGTAACCTGTTCCCATGACTTCCAAGTGGACAGCTGCCGATCTGCCCGACCAGACGGGCCGCACCGTCATCGTGACGGGCGCCAACAGTGGACTGGGCTTGGTTGCCGCCCGCGAGCTCGCGCGCGTCGGTGCACGCGTGGTGCTCGCGGTGCGCAACACCGAGAAGGGCGAGAAGGCCGCCCGGTCCATCACCGGGAACGCCGAGGTGCGAAAGCTCGACCTGTCGGATCTGAGTTCGGTTCGCTCGTTCGCCGAGTCGTGGAGCGGGCCCATCGACATCCTGATCAACAACGCCGGCGTGATGGTGCCCCCGTTCTCCCGCACGGCCGACGGGTTCGAGCTTCAGATGGGCACCAACCACTTCGGCCACTTCGCGCTGACCAATCTCCTTCTTCCGAACGTCACGGATCGCGTGGTGACGATGTCGTCGTTCGTCCACAAGGCCGGGTCGATCGATTTGAACGACCTGAACTGGGAGACCCGCAAGTACAACAGGCAGGGCGCATACGCACAGTCGAAGCTGGCCAACCTTCTCTTCACGTCGGAGCTGCAGCGTCGGCTGTCGGCGGCCGGTTCCTCGGTCATCGCCGTCGCGTCGCACCCCGGCTACTCGGCAACGAACCTGCAGAGCCACTACGGCAACCCCATCGCCGAGGGGTTCATGAAAATCGGCAACGTGCTGTTGGCGCAGAGCGCGGACGCGGGAACTCGTCCCGCACTGTTCGCCGCCACCCAGCCGCTCGAGGGTGATGCCTACGTCGGACCCAACGGAATCGGCGAGCTGCGCGGATACCCGAAACTGGTGGACCGGAGCGCCAAGGCCAAGGACTCCGAGATGGCCCGCAAGCTGTGGGATGCGTCGGAAGAGGCTACGGGAGTGCGCTTCTCGTTGGGAGCATCCACCAAATAAGGCGCATGTCCCGCTCCGTGACACGTGCTCAGATCGCGCTCGACGTCGTCCTGGCGGTCGGGCTGGCGCTGCTGTTCCTTGCCGAGGGTGTCGACAGTGGGGCCGCGGCAGTCGTCCTCCTCGTCGGTTTCGGGGTCGTGCTCCTCATCCGGCGTCTGGCTCCGGGACCGGCGCTGGCGCTGTCCTGGGCGCTCGCCGTCTTGCAGATGGTCGTCGGCCTCCCAACACAACCGAGCAACGTCGCGATTCTGTTCGCCCTGTATTCCTCTGCCGCCTACGGTTCGGCGGGCCTGCGTCGGACCGGCCTCGTCTCCGTCGTGGTCGGCGGAATCGTGGCGGCCGGGTACCTCGTCGTCGTGCGCGGCGAGCCCTACGTCCCCGTGTCGGAAGGACGCAGCGCCGGCGAGACCGCGCAGCAACTCGCTGTCGTCCTCGTCGCGTCGTGGGGCGTCCTCGGACTGTCGTGGGCGCTCGGCCGTATCGCCCTGGCCAATCGAATGTCGGTCGAGGAGAAGCACTCCCGTGCTCTGGCCGAGGTCGAACAGGAGCGGGCGAAGCACGAGGCTGCCGTCGAACTCGAGCGGAGCCGCATCGCTCGGGACATGCACGACATCGTCGCCCACTCGCTCGCCGTCGTGATCGCGCAGGCCGACGGTGCACGGTACGCACGCACCTCCGATCCCGAGGCCGTCGACCGCGCACTGGCGACGATCGCGTCGACGTCGCGTGACGCACTCCGCGACGTCCGCGATGTCCTCGCGCAGCTGCGACACGATGCGGACGAGTTGTCCGACAACGATTCCCACGATCTCGACACCTTGATGGCGCGAATGCGGACCGCCGGACTCGACGTGACGTTCGTGGACGAGGCCGACATGTCGTCCCTCGGCGAAGGCGCGCGGCTGACGCTCTACCGCATCGCCCAGGAGGCGCTCACCAACGCACTGCGGCACGGTGACAGGCGTGCACCGGTGTCGCTTCGACTCGACGCCGACGGGTCGTCGATTCGACTGACCGTGCGCAACCGACTCGCATCCGGCGCCGCCGCGGCGCCGGGCGGCCACGGTCTCGTCGGCATGCGTGAACGAGCCATACTGTCCGGCGGCACCTTCACCGCCGGACCCGACGACGGAGAGT
Organism: Rhodococcus sp. 320_ES; assembly: GCF_059691855.1. Classification (NCBI taxonomy): domain Bacteria; kingdom Bacillati; phylum Actinomycetota; class Actinomycetes; order Mycobacteriales; family Nocardiaceae; genus Rhodococcus; species Rhodococcus sp. 320_ES. The sequence goes on from NZ_JCAWAG010000002.1 coordinate 24,197, forward strand.
GGACACTCGTGGCACGAATTCCCAAGGCCCACGTGTCGTGACGCGCATCCGCGTCGCGCTCGTCGACGACCAACAACTCTTCCGCGCCGGCATTCGCATGTTGATCGCGTCCCAACCCGACCTCGAATTCGTCGGTGAGGCCGGTGACGGTCGTGCCGGTGTCGAGCTCGCGACCCGGGAGGCACCCGACGTGGTACTCATGGACGTCCGGATGCCGGTTCTCGACGGCATTGCCGCGACCGAGGAGATCGTCGGAGCCGCCGACCCACCGAAGGTACTGGTACTCACCACCTTCGACCTCGACGAGAGCGTGGCACGTGCGATTCGAGCGGGCGCCAGCGGCTTCCTGCTGAAAGATGCCGACCCCGAATTTCTGCTCGCCGCCATCCGCACCGTTCACGCCGGGAACTCGGTGATCGCGGCGTCGGCCACCACGGCGCTGCTCGATCGGTTCACTCCTGCGCCCGAGACGCCGGACGTTCCCCAGGAGTTCGAGCACCTCACCTCCCGCGAACAGGAGATCTTCCGGCTCGCGGCGCGGGGGGCGAGCAACGCCGAGATCGCCGCGCAGGAATACCTCAGCGAGGCGACGGTGAAGACCCACATCAGCCGAATCTTCGCGAAACTCCAGGTCCGAGACCGTGTTCACCTGGTCGTCTACGCCTTCGAGCACGGCCTCGTGTAGGACCGCACGTCATCCTGGAGATGTACGCGGCGAAAGACTGCAGCCTGATTCGCTTCGACGGCTGCGCTCATAGCGTGGTGGACATGACACATTCACCTGCACCCATCGTCCGCGTCCACCACGCCGGCAAGAAGTACGGCACCGCCGGCACGACCGTCTCCGCGCTCGACGACGTGTCACTCGACATCCGCCCCGGTGAATTCACCGCCATCATGGGCCCGTCGGGATCGGGGAAATCCACCCTCATGCACGTGATGGCGGGCCTCGACTCCGTGTCTTGCGGCCACATCGTTTTCGACGGCACCGACATCACCACTCTCGACGACGACAAGCTGACCGAACTACGCCGCCGGCGCATCGGCTTCGTCTTCCAATCGTTCAATCTCGTTCCGACGCTGGACGTTCTGTCCAACATCATGCTGCCCTTCGAGCTGGACGGGCGGTCGCCGTCACCGGAGGACGCCGCTCGAATCGACCAGCTGATCGACACCCTCGGGCTGCGGGCACGCGTCACGCATCGCCCCCACCAACTGTCCGGCGGCCAGCAGCAGCGCGTGGCGATCGCACGCGCTCTCGGCGCGCGGCCGCGGGTGATCTATGCCGACGAACCGACCGGGAGCCTCGACTCCCGCACCGGCCGTGAGGTTTTGGGGCTGCTCTCTGCCGCAGCGCGCGAGTACGGCCAGTCGATCGTCATGGTCACCCACGATCCCGTCGCGGCCAGTTACGCAGACCGTATCGTGTTCCTCGCCGACGGCCGAATCGTCGACGAGCGGGCACGCTCCAGCGCCGAGCAGATTGCGGGATACATGCTGTCCATGGAGCGTGCGGCATGAAACTGACGACAAGCACGACGGGCCGTGATCACGGCGCAAGCACACTCGTGACAGCCATGGCGTCGTTCTTCGGGGTGGCACTGATTCAAGCCACGGCATTTCTCCTCGACATCGTCGGGACCGACGGAGAGGGAGCCGTCTCGGTTGCGTTGTATTGCGTCGCAACGGTGTTCATCTTCCTGGCCCTCTACGTCGCCGCCATCGTCACGGCCAACACGTTCGCGACCATCGTCGCCGGGCGAACCAGAACGATCGCACTGTTCCGGCTTCTCGGGGCCTCCGGTGCGCAGCTCCGTCGATCGGTCTCACGTGAAGGTCTGTCCGTGGGTGCGTTCGGAGCCACCGTCGGCCTGGTCGTGGGAGTCTCGGCCAGCCACCTAGCTCGGGCCGTGGGGGTGTCCGTCGGAGCGCTCCCCGACATCTCGTACACGCTGATCCAACCGCTCGTGGCACTGCCCGTGATCACCGTCGTCGGAACCACCTGGGCCGCATCGCACGTCGGCGCCAAGCGAGTTCTGGCGGTGACGCCGATCGAGGCCACGGGGGTTGCGGTCGAGCCGGACCTGGACCGGTCGCGGACCCGCCGCGGCCGCACGACCTGGTCCATCGTCCTCATGGCCGGCGGCACAGCACTTCTCGGGCTCGGTGTTTTGATCGGCTCGGTGACGCCCGCCGGAGTGCTGGTTGCGTTCTTCGGTGGCGCCTTCTCGTTCACCGGGATTCTGGTCGGGGCACACCGCATCGTGCCGGCGCTTCTCGTTCTGATCGGACGCGCCTTCGGACGTGGGCCTGCCGCACGGCTCGCCGCGGCCAATGCCGTCCGGTACCCCGAACGCAGCACGCGGACAGCCCTCGGACTGCTGATCGGCGTGACGCTGGTCGTGACGTTCGCGGTGGCGATGTACAGCTATCGGGACATGCTGTCCGAACGGTTCGACGCACAGACACTGGACCGATCACTTGCGGTGACCGTCGGCATCATGACCGGACTGATCGGCTTCTCCGGCGTGATCGCCGCGGTGGGGATGACGAACAACTTGTCCCTGAGCATCTTTCAGCGCACCCGCGAGCTGGGGTTGCTGCGAGCACTGGGATTCACGCGGAGGAACGTCCGGGCCATGATCGTGTCCGAGAGCGCACAGATGGTGGCTGCCTCCATGGGATTCGGACTCGTCCTCGGCATCGTGTACGGATGGGCCGCCGCGCAATCTCTGCTCGGGTCCATCGCCCGCTCCGGAATCGAGGCCCCCACCGTCCCGTGGGTGGTGATCGCGGGAACGGTGGTGAGCGCCGCCGCGCTCGCTCTCGGTGCGTCCCTGGTGCCTGCCCGACGGGCCAACGCCATCGCGCCGGTGGTCGCGCTCGCGGACGCCTAGGACCTCCGTTCCGCCAGAATGAGCGCGAACCGCTCGTGCTCGTCGGTCCAGAACTGGCCGACGCCGAAACCGGCGTCGGCCAGTTCTTTCGTGATGCCGTCCCGCCGGAACTTGGCGGAGATCTCGGTACGCATCTCCTCCCCCTCGGCGAACGAGACGTCGAGACCGAGACCCTCGATACGCACGGTATGGGCGCGTCGGGCGCGCAGCCGCATCTCGATCCATTCATCGGTGTCGTTCCACAGGGCCACGTGCTCGAAGTCGGCGGAATCGAAAGCGGCGTCGAGGTTCTCGTTCAACACCGACAGCACGTTCAGGTTGAACTGTGCGGTCACCCCGGCCGCATCATCGTAGGCGGGGACCATGACAGCGGGATCGATCACCAGACCGACGCCCAGCAACAGGAACTCCCCCACCTCGAGCGTGTCGGCGATGTCGTGCAGAAAGTCGGCCCTCTCGGCAGGGGCCATGTTGCCCAGCGTTCCGCCCAGGAACGCGATCGTGCGACGACCTCCGGTCGGCAACGTTCGGAGCGTGTCGGTGAAGTCGCTGACGATGCCGCGGACATCGAGACTCGGGTACGACGCGCGAAGGTCCTCGATGGCACCTGTCAGTGCCGACGGCGAGACGTCCTGCGGCACATACCGCAACAACGACCCGTGCTCCGTTCCGGCAGTCAACAGCAGACGCGTCTTGTAGGACGACCCGGAGCCGAGTTCCACCAGCGTTTGCATGGACGTGGCTACGGCGATGTCGTCCGCGTGCTCGGCCAGCAACGCACGCTCGGTTCGGGTGGGGTAGTACTCGGGCAGTTCGGTGATCCGCTCGAACAGTTCGCTGCCCGTCGCGTCGTAGAACCACTTGGGTGGCAACCACTTCGGGTCGGCTGTCAGCCCCCTGGTCACATCTTCGCGCAGCGCTTTCTGCAGATCGTCGGGCGAAATATGAATGTCGAGCGATGGCGCGGTCACAGATTCTCCTTCAGAGGCTCGACCGACACGGAGCCGATGCGAGCGGTGACGAACGAACGATCCGGAACGGATTGCCATCCCGGACGCGAATCGAGTGGTTCGGAGGCGACGATCACGCACTCGTCATCCGAGTACACCGACAGCGAGTGATAGACGGCGGTGGCATAGAGAGCCTCACCGTCGCCGAGCAGAAAATTCAGTCTCGAGTTGGGGGCGGCGGCATCGACCTCGGCGATCACCGTGCGCAGCGCCTGTTCCGGATCATGTGTGCGCAGAGCACCTTTGAGAAGGGCCCACACGGCGGCGGAGTCGGTGGGCGCCTCGATGGTCAGCAGATCCTCGATCGGGAGCCGTGCTGCGAGGTCCGCCATCGACGCCGGCCAGCCCGCCACGACACCGTTGTGGCTGAACGCGAATCGGCCGTCGACGAACGGAGCGTTGGCGGTCCTGACGATCGGCATTCCGACCGTCGCCGAGCGGACGGCGCCCAGGACGCACGTCGACGTCACCTGCGCCAGCACGTCGGTGATCGCAGGGTCGGTCCACATCGGCATCGCGTTCCGGTACGACGTCATGACACCGTCCGGTGTCGACCACGCCACTCCGAACCCGTCGGCGTTCACGGTGCCGCCCCGCCGCATGTCCGCCGGTGCGTAGGACTGAGTGAGGAGCGAATGCTGCTGCCCCGTCACCACTTCGGACACCGTTTTCAGAGGCCCGACGTATCCGAGATGTCGGCACATTACTGGTTGCCGACGTCCCGAGCACATCGGAACCCGGCGAAAATCTGACGCCGGATCGGGTGGTCCCAGTTTCGGAAGGTCGCGCGCACGGCGAAGGGGTCGGTGCCGAACGATCCACCCCGCAGAACCTTGTAGTCACCGCCGAAGAACACCTGCGAGTACTCGGCGTAGGGGAAGACCCGAAAGCCGGGATAGGGCAGGAAGTCCGACGACGTCCACTCCCACACGTCGCCCATCATCTGCTCGACACCGAGCGCCGAGGCGCCCTCCGGATAGGCTCCGACGTCGGCCGGCTCGAGGTGACGCTGCCCGAGGTTCGCTTGCTGCTCGGACGCGTCGGACTCGCCCCACGGATTGCGACGGGACGTGTGCAGGGCGGGATCGAATCGCGCCGCCTTCTCCCATTCCGCTTCCGTCGGAAGCCGTTTGCCCGCCCAGCGTGCGTACGCGTCGGCCTCGAAGTACGACACGTGCACGACGGGCTGCGCGGGGCGCACCTGTTTCATCACACCGAACACCCGGCGCCACCACATACCGTCCGAGTCCTGTTCCCAGAACAGCGGCGCAGTCAGGTCGGCCTCGCAGCGATGCGCCCAGCCGCGCTCGGACCAGAGTTCCTCACGGTCGTATCCACCGTCGGCGACGAACCGTACGTAGTCCGCGTTGGTGACCGGGAGCGCATCGATGGCGAACGTCGGCACGTCGACCTCGTGCGCGGGGCGTTCGTTGTCGAGTGCCCACGGATCGGTGGACGTCCCCATCTCGAACGGACCGCCGGCGACGATGACCTCGAGGTCGCTGCCGGGTGGAACGATTGCCTGCGGCGCTGCTGCTTCATCGAGAACCGCCGGGCCCGTGCGCAATTGATGCGTCGCGAGCATGGTCTCGTCGTGTTGCTGCTCGTGCTGGGCCACCATGGCGAAGGCGAAGCCGTCACGTTCGAGCGGACGTCCGGTGAGCGGACTCGCTGCCAGCGCATCCCACACCTTGTCGCGCACCGTGTGGACGTAGTCGCGCGCCTCGAGTGCGTTCAGCAACGGCAGGCTCGGCCTCGACGAACGCGAGTGCTTGAACGCGTCGTACAGCTCGTCGATGTCGCCGCGCACCGGCTCACGCTTCCCGACGTCGCGGACGAGCCACATCTCTTCCTGATTCCCGATGTGCGCCAGATCCCACACCAGCGGGCTCATCAACGACGAGTGCTGCGCAACCAGATCGGCCTCGTCGACACAGTCGGTGAGCCCCAGAGTCCGTGCCCGGCTTCGGGTCAGCGCCGTTTCGAGCTCGCTGCGCATGGCTGCGACATCGCCTCGGGCGAAGTTCTGCACGTTCATGCTCGTTCCTCTCGCGAATTCGCCGCGGGCATGGCCCCGGCTCGGCACCGGCGTGCGGCATCGGCGATCTTCGTTCGCACGGACGGCTCGGCAGTGGTGTCGGCAACCAGGGTCAGCAGGTCCACGGCTGCCTCGCGAAGATCGTTGTCGGTCAGGCCGTCTCGGGCAGCGTCGTCCCATCGGTGCGCAGTGCGGGCAGTCAGCGCGGTCGCTTCCTCCATCGTCGAGGAACTACGCAGCAACGAGTCCACCACGTGGACGGGAACGGACCACTGCCCGTCGGGTTGGCCGTCGAGGTAGCGCACCTCGAAGTGTCCACTCGCTCGCACCAGGGGGAACAGCGTGGTGAGGTGATAGTCCAGATCACGCTCGTCGGGGCGTCGGCCGATCTCGTCGTCGAGACGACCGTCGATCCAGTCGCCGAACGTCGCGTCACCCGGCGGCGCCCACAGGGTCTCGCCGCGCCGAACGCACAGGAGCGGAACATCGAGCGCCCAGTTGGCGTAGTCGGTGACGGGATCGACGCCGAGCGGCACCCGAGTCCTGGTGCGGTCCAACTCGATCCACGTACGCATGCGCTGCGATGCCCAGGATCCACCGGACACTCCGTGCAGGTCGGGCGAGCACGCGAACGCCGCGACCAGCGCGGGTCCGACCGCGTGCAGCAGGGTCCACCGCCGGCGAATGTCGTCGTCGTCCGCACCCGCATCGACGCTGACCTGCACGGCGGCGGTATTGCACATCATGAGTTTGCCGAACGGGCCGAATCGTTCGAAACGGTTTTCCATGGCGCAGTAGCGGGGAAGCGTCAGCAAGCGCTCCGGTGGTCGATGAGCGTCCGCCGCGCCCCCGTCGAGGGTGATCCCGGCGCGTTCCAACATGGACCGCAGACGCGCCTCGTCGGACGCCAGCGCGTCAGAGACCTCGAAAGCGGACGAATAGGGCGCGGAAGACAATTCGATCTGCCCGCCTGGCTCGACGGAAACGATGCTCCCGGAGGGCAAGGGCAGAAAGTCTGAGGTGGGATTCACGGATCGTGGGGCGTATCGGCCCAAGGCGCCGGCCAGGGAATCCAGGCTGGGACGGCTGCCGTCGGGACATCGGGTGAACCACTCGAGTTCGGCCCCGACGAGAGTCGGTGGGCCGACCTTGAAGCAGACCCGCGCCATGTAGGTCGCCGCTGCCGGACGCGAACTGAGCTCGCGCGTTGTCTGTGTCATCGACACACTCCGTTCTTTCGTGGGTCAGTACCCCCACGCGTTCGAGAATAATCTCGAGTGAATCAGACCGCACCGACATCCCCGCCCCACACGCGGCGCGGTCGGTTGCGTCGAGCGGTAACGTCGGGCTCGATGATCGACATCGCAGCAGTTCGCGCCGACACCCCGGGATGCGCCGGCCGGTCGTTCCTCGACAGTGCAGGTTCGTCTCTGCCTCCCGCCGTGGTCGTGGACACGATGATCGCGCACCTTCGACGCGAGGCGGAGGTGGGCGGCTACCGGGCTGCCCTCGAGCGCCTGGACGACCTGAACGACGTCCGGGCCGCCGTCGCCGAGTTGATCGGCGCGCAGCCGCGCGACATCGCTCTGTCGGACTCCGCGACACGCTCGTGGTCCGACTTCTTCTTCGCCGCACCGCTCGGGCCCGGTGACCGCATTCTGATCTCGCGCGTGGAGTACGCGAGCAACGCCATCGAGGCGTTGCAGCGAGCGGAGGCGACCGGGGCCACGGTCGAACTCGTTCCCAGCGACGAACTCGGCCGCATCGATCTCGGCCGGCTCGACGCCATGCTCGACGACCGGGTGAAACTCGTCTCCGTCGTCCACGCACCCACCAACGGAGGTCTGCTCAACCCCGTTCGTGAGGTGAGCGCACTCGCTCACCGTCACGGCGCACTGGTGCTGTTGGACGCGTGCCAGTCGATCGGTCAGGTTCCCATCGACGTCACGGACCTCGGCGTCGACGGTCTGTCCGCAACCGGCCGGAAGTGGTTGCGCGGTCCTCGCGGCACCGGCTTTCTCTACGTCGCACCGACGGCGCTGGACCGCCTCGTGCCTCGGGTACAGGATCTGCGCAGCGCCGAGTGGACGGGCGCGTCGACGTATCGATCGGCAACGGACGCAACACGTTTCGAACTGTGGGAACACGGTGTCGCGGCACGGCTCGGACTCGGCGCCGCGGTGCGGTACCTGCTCGACCTGGGAATCGAGGACGTGCACAGTGCGGTGTCCGAACGTGCGGAATACCTGCGCGACGGGCTGGGCGAGATTGCGGGCGTGACGGTTCGCGATCTCGGGGATCGCCGAAGCGGCATCGTCACGTTCACGGTCGACGGTCGCGAATCCACCGAGGTGCGCGACGCACTCGCGGGCGACGAGATCACCGTGACCGTCAGCTTCGCCGGATCGACCCGATTGGACATGGAGGCACGCGGACTCGATGCCGTGGTGCGGGCATCACCGCATTACTTCGTCTCGTTCGACGATCTGGACCGCGCGATCGGTGCCGTGCGCCGACTGCTCCCGTGAGCGAGCGAGTGCCAGCCATACTCCTGCCGCGCACACCGCGAGCCCGACGAACCCTCCGATGGTCACGTCGTTGCCGAACATCAGCCACGCCCACAACATCGTCGTCGGTGGTGTGAGGTACAGCAGGACACTGGCTTTCGTGGCTCCGCTGCGGCGCACCACCACCATGAACATCCCCAGACCGCCGAACGTCGACAGCACCACCGTCCACAGAACGGCCAGCCAGAAGCCACTCGTCATCGGTGGCAGCGGATCTCCCGCCCCGATTCCCCATAGCGAGAAGAAGACCGCGCCCGTCGCGCACTGGATGAGCAGCGACAGGGCGAGCGGCTCGGGCGGTGCCATTCGACGCTGGGCCACGGTCCCCGCCGAGAGCGAGAGCATCCCTGCCAGCGGCAGCAGGTAAAGCCACCACGGCGCGTCCCCGTCGCCCACGTCCCCGATCACCACGACGGCGACCCCGACGATTCCGACGGCCAATCCGATGCGCTGACGGACATCCGTCCGTTCACCGAGCAGCGGTCCTGCCACCGTCGCGACGACCAACGGCTGCAACGCCGCGATCAGTGCGGCGATGCCGGACGACACTCCACCCGCGATCCCGCTGAAGACGAACCCCAGATAGATGCACTGCATGGCCAGACCGAGCCCGACGTGACGCAGCACGCCCGCGCGGGTGGTGCGCATGCGGCGCAGCAGAACGAACGGGGCGAGAACCACGATGGCTGCCACGTAGCGCCACTGCAGAAGGGTGTGCGCCGGGGCGTAGCGAGTTCCGAGTTCGGCGCCGACGAAGCCGGAGCTCCACAGAATCACCATCGCGGACGCAAGGAACAGATCGGGCCGAGTTCTCATGCTCGCCACGTAACCATACAGGTCTGTATACTTTCAGTGTCCCTCGACGAAGGAGGTTGCCGCTGTGCGCGCTGCACCGGACCCGACCACCCGGCTCACACCCGCAGGCGAGCGCATCGTCGCCGTGGCGAGCGATCTGTTCTACTCGCGCGGCATCCGCGCGGTGGGCGTCGATCTCATCGCCGACGAAGCCGGCACCACCAAGAAGACGCTCTACGACCGCTTCGGATCGAAGGAGGGGCTCGTCGTCTTCTACCTCGAACGGCGGTACCTGCGCTGGCGCGACTTCGTGATGGACCACCTCGACCGGGTCGCTCCCGACCCCGGCCCCGATCGCATTCTCGCGGTGTTCGACGCGCTCGAGACGTGGATGCGCGACAACGACCGCGGATGCGGATTCGTCAACGCGTTCGCCGAGATCGCCGGCACCGACCACCCCGGACTCGGTGTCATCCGCAAGGAGAAGACGTGGGGCCGCGATCTCCTGGTGCGTCTGGCGGACGAAGCGGGCTTCGACGACGCACTCACGCTGGGTCACCGACTGTCGTTGGTGCACGAGGGAGCGGTCATCTCGAGCACGGCGGGTCACTTCGCCCACGCACTCGCCGTGGCGAAAGATCTGGCCGCAGACCTGATCAGGGCAGACCGGATTAGGGCTGAGGCCTGAGGGTCCGGTAAGGTTTTCCAGGTTGTCTCGGCGAGGGTGAAGCGCACGCTTCACCGTGATCGACGCAGGCTCGACCGTCCTTCGGCCGTCCTCGTCCGTGTCCACGCCAGACGAGATGCACAGAGATTTTTTGCAGCCGAAGCGATTCTAGGAGTTCCACCATGGCCAACGCCCTCAACGCGACCACCCGTACCGAGTTCGGCAAGGGTGCCGCTCGCCGCACCCGCCGCGACGGCCAGGTACCCGCCGTTCTCTACGGCCACGCGACCGACCCGAAGCACCTCGCCCTCCCGGCCCGCGAATTCGCCGCGGTCTTGCGCGCCGACGGCACCAACGCCGTCCTCGAGCTGACCGTCGACGGCGAGAAGCACCTCGCACTCACCAAGTCGGTCGTGGTTCACCCGATCCGCAACTACATCGAGCACGCCGACCTCCTCGTCATCCGCAAGGGCGAGAAGGTCACCGTCGAGATCAACGTCGTCGTCACCGGCGAAGCCGCCCCCGGCACCCTCGTCACCACCGACGCCAACGCCGTCGAGATCGAGGTCGACGCCACCAAGATCCCCGAGCAGTTCGAGGTCTCCGTCGAGGACGCCGAGATCGGAACGCAGATCTTCGCGAGTGCACTCACCCTCGAAGACGGTGCCACCCTGGTGTCCGACCCCGAGACCCTGCTCGTCAACGTCCTCGAGGCCCCGTCCGAGGCGGACCTCGAAGCCGAAGGTGCCGGCGATCTCGCGTCGAACATCGCCGCCGAGGAAGAAGAGGCCGTCGAGGACAGCTCCGCTGCCGACGAGGCCGCGGAAGCCGACAGCGACAACAACGAGAACTGACCTCTCGATCGCTTTCACGACAGCGGCGCATCCTCTTCCGGAGGGTGCGCCGCTGTTTCCATGTCACCGCTGTTCTCATGTCAGGAGACCCCGTGGACACAGCACTGATCGTCGGCCTCGGTAACCCCGGAGCGCAGTACGAGCGCACCCGCCACAACGTCGGGTTCGTCGTCGCCGACACCCTCGCGTCACGGGTCGGCGGAAAGTTCAGCGCACACAAGCGGAGCAACTCCGACGTCGTGCAGGCTCGCCTCGGCGACCGGCCGGTGGTGATCGCCAAGCCGCGCTCCTACATGAACGAATCCGGCGGCCCCGTAGCAGGATTGGTGCGGTTCTTCTCGGTGAAGCCCGAGAACTTGATCGTCGTGCACGACGAGCTGGACGTCGACTTCGGACTCGTCCGCCTCAAGCTCGGCGGCGGCGAAGGTGGGCACAACGGCCTGCGGTCGATCTCGAAGTCGTTGGCCACCAAGGACTATCTGCGGGTGCGCGTCGGCGTCGGGCGTCCGCCGGGCCGTATGGATCCGGCGTCGTACGTGCTCAAACCCTTTGCGGCAGCCGAGCGTACGGAGCTGGGCATCGTCGTGGAGGAAGCGGCCGACGCGGTGGAACTGCTACTGAAGCTCGGCCTCGAGGAAGCACAGAACCGGGTGCACCGACCCTGACGCCTACACCAACAACGACGCCGAGTTGGCCCGCCGGAGCTTGCCCGAGGACGTCTTCGGAATGGTGCCGGGGCCCAGAACGGCCACCGTGCGGGGGCGCACTCCGACCTCGGAGAACACTGCGTGCACGATGTCGTGCTCGATTCGCTTGACCGCTTCCGGATCGCTGATGTCGTTGGTTTCCACTGCGACAGCGAAACTTTCGCGCTTCTGACCGGCGTCCAGACGGATGGCCACGGCGTTGCCGGGCCGCACTCCCTCGACCTTGCCGACGGCCCGCTCGATGTCCGTCGGGTAGATGTTGCGGCCGCCCATGATGATGACGTCCTTGACGCGGCCGCACACCACGACCAGCCCCTCTTCGGTGAAGTACCCGACGTCGCCGGTGTTGAGCCACCCGTCGCTGTCCTGCGCGGAGCGGGGACCGTCGACGGTCACGTATCCGGGCGTCACGGCCTTCCCGCGGACCTCGATGACACCGACACCGCGCGAGGGAAGAACCTGCCCCTCCGAGTCGACGACCCGACCTTCGAGGTTCGGAACCATCTTGCCGAGGGTGGCCAGCCGTCGCACGTTGCCCTTGGTCGCCGGTACCGCTCGTCCCATCGCCTCGAGCAGGTCTGCGTCGACGATGTCGAGGACCTGCCCCTGGTCGGGATCGGGGATGGAGACGGCGAGGGTGGTCTCGGCCATGCCGTACACCGGCGCGAGCGCGCTGGGTTCGAGCCCGAAGCGTGCACCGGCGTCGGCGAGCGCGATCATCGTGTCGGGGTCGACGGGCTCGGCGCCGTTCCACGCGTAGCGCAGCGAGCTCAGGTCGAGGCGGGTGTCCGCGGGGGCTTGACCGAGCCGGCGAGCGAGCAGCGAGTACGCGAAGTTCGGCGCCGCGGTGACGGTGCCGCGGTACTTGTCGATGAGCTGCGCCCACAGCAGCGGCGACCGCAGGAAGTCGAGCGGGGTGATGCTGACGACCTCGGCACCGACCTGCATCGGAACGGACAGGAACCCGACCATGCCCATGTCGTGGAAGAGCGGCAGCCAGCTCACCATCACGTCGTCGTCGAGGGAGAACTTGATGCGGTCGATCATCGCGTAGGCGTTGGTGTAGAAGTTCTCGTGCGTGATGCGCACGGCCTTGGGCGATCCCGTCGAACCGGACGTGAGCTGCTGCAGGGCGATGTCGGACTCTGCCGTGTCGAGCGGATCGGTGTCCGGGCCGAGGCGCAGATCCTCGATCTTCAACACCGTGATGCCGCGCTCCTCGAGGATGGGCGCGGCAACGTCGAACGGCGCGCCGAGAATGACGGCCTTGCAGTCGATCATGCCTATGACGGTTTCCGTGTCGGCTCCCCACACGGCCAGATCGGTGCGCGGCGTGGGCTGGTGCAGCATGGTGACCGACGCTCCGCGCATCCACGCGGCCTGACAGGCGGGAGCGATGTCGACCGGTTGGCCGGCGAGAATGCCGATGGCATCGCCGTGTCCGACTCCGGTGGCCGCGAGCCCGCCGGCCATCCGCCGGGCCACCTCGTGGATCTCGCCCCATGTTTGGCGCAGGGGCGTGTCGGGCTCGCCGGTCACGAGTCCGCGGTCGCTCGCGATCGCGGTCGCGTACATCTCCTCGGTGAACTTGCTCACGGTCGCTTCTCCTCACGCGCGGTGTCGGCGGGAAGGCCGGAGGCCGGCCACAGTTGGTTTGCGGCCGCCGTCACCTGTACCTCTATAGCACCGGCTCCGCCCGTCGTTACGGCATTCCGAGCGCGAGTATCCTTGCCTGGGCAGACGCTCTTCTTCGATCGGACCGTCGCCCTTTTCCACCCCCGTGAAACCTCCGAAAGGCCCGTGTGACAACCCCGTCCGAGACCGACGCCATCCCCACCCCGAAGACGACGGTGCCCAAGGGATTGACGAACGAGGTCGGTCGACGTCGAACGTTCGCCGTCATCTCCCACCCCGACGCGGGCAAGTCCACGTTGACCGAAGCCCTTGCGCTGCATGCCCGGATGATCTCCGAGGCCGGCGCCATCCACGGCAAGTCCGGTCGCAAGTCGACGGTCTCGGACTGGATGGAGATGGAGAAGGCACGAGGAATCTCGGTCAGCTCCACCGCGCTTCAGTTCGAATACCTCGACCACACAATCAATCTCGTCGACACACCGGGTCACGCCGACTTCTCCGAGGACACCTACCGAGTCCTCACCGCCGTCGACGCCGCGGTCATGCTCATCGACGCCGCCAAAGGTCTGGAACCGCAGACGCTCAAGCTGTTCCAGGTGTGTCGGCACCGCGGCATTCCGGTCATCACCGTGATCAACAAGTGGGACCGGCCGGGTCGATCACCTCTCGAACTGCTCGACGAGATCGAGCAGCGGATCGGTCTCACGCCGACTCCGCTGTACTGGCCGGTGGGTATCGCGGGCGACTTCCGCGGACTGCTCGACGTGACGAACGACGAATACGTTCGCTTCACCCGCACCGCGGGCGGCGCCACCATCGCGCCGGAAGAGCACATGAGCGCCGAGGCGGCTCTCGCGCGTGAAGGCGACGAGTGGACCACCGCCGTCGAGGAGAGCGATCTGCTCATCGAGAGCGGACAACGCCACGACGAGGAGATGTTCCTCGCCGGACAGACCTCTCCGGTGATCTTCGGATCGGCGATGCTGAACTTCGGTGTCCACCAAATTCTGGACGCCCTGATCTCGTTCGCTCCCCCGCCCGGGCCTCGTCCGGACGTCGAGGGACATCCGCGCGCGGTGACCGATCCGTTCAGCGCCGTGGTCTTCAAGGTGCAGGCGGGAATGGACACCGCGCACCGCGACCGTCTCGCCTTCATGCGCGTCGTGTCCGGGGTGTTCGAGCGCGGCATGGTCGTCACGCACGCGCAGACGGGAAAGCCGTTCACGACCAAGTACGCGCAGACCGTCTTCGGGCGCGAGCGTTCGACGGTCGAGAACGCGTACCCGGGCGACGTCGTCGGCCTCGTCAACGCCACGGCTCTCGCACCCGGCCACACGCTGTACGCCGACAAGAAGGTCGAGTTTCCGCCGATTCCGTCGTTCGCCCCGGAACATTTCTCCGTCCTGCGTGCCGAAAGCGCCAGCAAGTACAAGCAGTTCCGACGTGCCGTCGACCAGATGGATTCGGAAGGTGTCGTGCAGATTCTGCGCAACGACATTCGCGGCGACGCGTCGCCCGTTCTCGCCGCGGTCGGTCCGATGCAGTTCGAGGTGGTCGCCGCCCGCATGAAGGCGGAGTTCGGTGTCGAAGCCCGCATGGAACCGCTCGGATACTCCCTGGCCAGGCGCACCGACGCCGAATCCGCACCCGAATTGGGGCGCCAGCGAGGCGTCGAGGTCTTCACCCGGTCGGACGGCGTGATGCTTGCGTTGGTCAGCGACAAATGGCGTCTGCAATACATCGAGAAAGAACTCCCGGACCTCACTCTCGAGCCCTTGGTCGCTGCTGCGGATTAATCGATTCGTACTCTGACCAGCAGAAATACTGGTGAGTAGGAAAGTTTCCCAGGAAATTCCAAGAGATATAGCTCTAAATCAATCTCCGTGGTACCGTTTTCGTGACCAGAACAAACTTTGGGTACGTTACGAGAGCCGGAGGAGAGTCCGAATGAGCAACGGACCAGGTGTGCCACTCACGGGCATCAAGGTCGGCAAGACGCCGGCCCACAGGTCCACACGGACTTCCACCACCGCGGTACCCCCGCAACCGAGTAGTGAGGGCGATGACATGACCACATCCAGCGACCAGATCTCCGAGCACGCTCTGCCCGGTAGCAGCAGCGCGCCGGCCACCAACGGCTCGTCGAACGGCAGCAACGGCTCCTACGGCGCAGGTCGTCACCCGAGCCCGGACCGCCGCACCGCGATGGGCATTGCGTCCATCCGTATCGCGGGTCGACTGACCCAGAACGAGATCGCCAGCCGCGATTCGCGTCCGCTCGACGCCTCGACCGGCCCGGACGAGCTGCTGCAGCTCCTCGGCGAGTACCTCACGTCGGGTGGCCTCCAGAGCCCCGAGTTGCACGTGCGCTCCAACGGCACCACCGTCGTTCTCGATCTGCAGAACCCGGCCAAGGGCTTCCGCTGATCTGACACGCACTTCCGAAAACCGCCGATTCACCTGCTGGTGAGTCGGCGGTTTTTCGTGTGCGAGGCGGGCTCTCTACGCACAAAGGCGACTCGGAACGAATTCCGAGTCGCCCTGTGCAACCTCTCCGACGGCCTACGTCGGGGGACAACCGCCGAGAGGAGACAGCACGTTCTTGCGAACGTGTCATCTGGGATTCGGTCCCGCCCGGCGGGGGGATGGGTCTCGTTTATTCTCGCGGCTCGACGCGGTTCGGCCCGATTCCGCCCGGCAGATCAGCCGGGGTGCATGGCTCCTGAGTCGCGGTGAACCACCCCGAGTAGCGGAACAGCGTTCCCATCGCACGGCCGCGCACCTCGATGTCGATGCAGTGGCGAGAGTTGGCCTCGTCCCACCACTCCCGGCCGAAGGTCTCGGCCGACAGCAGGGTCGGCGGCTTGATCGACCCTCGCGGGGCCAGAAAACGCGGTGGTCCGCTGTAGAGACGCAATCCGCCCTCGGAGTCAGCGGAGCACTGCGTGTGCACCACCATGTCCGGGCCGGCGCCGATGTAGTCCAGCGCGCCCTTCTTGCCCAGCACCATGACCGAGTCCAGGGACACCTCTCGGCCGGGAAAATGGAACCGGCGCACGAAAGCCAGTGTCTCGCGGCCCAGATCGTCGACGTAGGCGTAATTGGCGATGGTGAACGGGATGTTCTCCCCCACCGCGGACGGCACCATGTTCCGTTTGCCGCCGAGCCAGAGTGCCGGCGGCGGGACGAGCTTGGAGTGGCCGATGCTCTCCATCACGCCCGTGCCGAACTGCGCCACGTTGTCGCTCGACGAGAACCCGAAGCGCCACTGCTCTTTCGGATGCAGCAGGTCGAATTCCGCGCCCATCACCGAACGCACCACAGACAACGCCATCAGCCCAGCTCCTCCGCCAGTTCCATCCACCGTTCCTCGGTCGTCGACTTCTCTGCAACGACCTGCTTGAGTTCAGCGTCGAGGCTCTGCAGCTTCGCCGCGTCGGACGACGCGTCGGCCAGTGCCGCGTGGAGTTGCTTCTCGCGGTCGTCCAGCTTGACCAGCGACCTCTCCAGCTTGGACAGTTCCTTGCGTGCTGCCCGCTCGTCGGCACCGCTGCGCACCGTGGGCGACGGCGATTTGCTTTGCGTCCCCGGCGTTTCCGTCGCCGCGATCCGCGCTCGCCGGCGCAGGTAGTCCTCGATTCCGCCGGGCAGGTTGGTCAGCTTTCCGTCACCGAAGAGCGCCCAGGTGGAGTCGCACACGCGCTCGATGAGGTAGCGATCGTGACTGATGACCACCATGGTCCCGGCCCAGCCGTCGAGCAGATCCTCGAGCTGCTGAAGGGTGTCGATGTCCAGGTCGTTGGTCGGCTCGTCGAGGAGCAGGACGTTGGGCTCGGACATCAGTACACGCGTGAGCTGCAAACGCCGTCGTTCGCCACCGGAGAGGTCGCCGACGGGCGTGCGCTGACGAGCGGGTGTGAACCCGAGCCGCTCGGCCAGCTGCCCGGCCGAGATCTCCTTGTCGCCCAGCGTGATTCGCTCGGCAACGTCCTTCACCGCGTCCAGCACCCGCATGTTCACCGGGAGGTCGTCGAGTTCCTGTCGCAGCCAACCGATTCGAACGGTGGTGCCCTGAATCCGCTTGCCCTTGGCCGGCTCGATCTCGCCCGCGATCGTGCGCAGCAGCGTGGTCTTGCCGGACCCGTTGACACCGACGAGGCCGATGCGCTCACCGGGTGCGAGGCGCCAGGTGAAGTCGTCGACCAGTACCCGATGATCGGGCGTCTCGAGCGTGGCGTCTTCGAGTTCGATCACGATGCGGCCCAGGCGAGTCTGCGCGAACCTGGCGAGCGCCACCGAGTCTCGGGGCGCGGGCACGTCCGAGATCAGCGCCTCGGCTGCCTCGATTCGGTAGCGAGGCTTGGACGTTCGCGCCGGCGGTCCGCGGCGCAACCACGCCAGCTCCTTGCGTGCGAGGTTGCGTCGGCGGTCTTCGGCGGCGTCGGCCTGCCGGGTGCGCTCGGCGCGCGCGAAAATCCAGTCCCCGTAACCGCCCTCGTACGACTCGACGCCGCCGCCGACCACCTCCCAGGTGCGGTTGGCCACGGTGTCGAGGAACCACCGATCGTGGGTCACGACCACCAACGAGGACCGCCGATTGACCAGATGCTCGGCGAGCCACTGCACGCCCTCGACGTCGAGGTGGTTGGTGGGCTCGTCGAGAACCAGCAGGTCGAGATCCTGAACCAGCGCGGCGGCCAGCGCAGTCCGTCGACGCTCACCACCGGAGAGCGACCCGACTTCGGTGTCCAGTCCGAGCCCGGTGATGCCGATTCCGTCGAGAACTCCGCGGATGCGAGCATCGCCCGCCCACTCGTGCTCGTCGACACCCAGGGGCGCCAGGACGACGTCGCCGATGGTCGATCCCGCCGGCAACACACCGCGCTGCGTCACGACGGCCATGCGCAGGCCGTTCACGCGGCTCACTCGTCCGGAATCGGGTTCCTCCACACCGGCGAGAACTTCGAGCATGGTGGTCTTGCCGCCGCCGTTGAGACCGACCACGCCGATCCGCTCGTTGTCCTGCACTCCGAGAGAGACGTTCTCGAGAAGGGGCTTCACCCCGAACGACTTGCTGACGTTCTCGAGGTTGATCAGGTTGGCCATCAGTTGCCTCCCCGCGCGGAACTCGACACCACGCGCGCACCTGCGGCGGGTCCGGTGGCGACACGCACCGTGCGGCTCACACCGGCTCCGGCGAGTTCGGCGCCGACCTCGACCGCGGCGTCGGCCGTCGGGCAGAGGAATGCGCAGGTGGGTCCGGATCCGGACACCATGCCGGCGAGCGCCCCGGCGGTCACACCGGCGCGCAGGGTGCGGCGCAGGTCGGGTTGCAACGAGACCGCAGCAGCCTGCAGATCGTTGCCGAGTAGAGGAGCGACCCGAGTGGGGTCGCCGGACGCGAGTGCGAGCATGAGTTCCTTGGAGTCGCCGAGACGTGGAGGGGTGCCTTTGGAGCGCAACTCGTCGAGCTCGCGGTAGACGGCGGGCGTACTGAGGCCGCCCTTCGCGAGTGCGAGTACCCAATGAAAAGTGTTGCGAGAGAGCACCGGTAGCAGTTTTTCGCCGCGGCCTGTGCCCACTGCCGTGCCGCCGGCCAGAGCGAACGGTACGTCGCTGCCGAGCCGCGCGGCGAACGAATGTAGTTCGGCCCGAGTGAGTTCCAGGTTCCACAGCGCATCGACGGCCAGGAGCGCTGCTGCCGCATCGGCACTGCCTCCGGCCATCCCGCCCGCGACCGGAATCCCCTTGTCGATGGTGATGGCCAGGTCGGCTGTGTGTCCGGTCGCCGCGGCCACCATCTCGACGGCCTTCCACGCCAGATTCGTCGAATCCGTGGGGACGGATGCGGCGTCGTCGCCGCGAACCACGACCGATGTCGTGGGCGCGGGAACGACCGACACGTCGTCGTGGAGCGAGAGCGCCTGGAACACTGTCTCGAGTTCGTGGAAGCCGTCTTCGCGCAGGTCCCCCACCGCGAGGTGCAGGTTCACCTTGGAGGGCGCCCGCACGGTGATGGGGCGCGGGACGACGGTGAGCACGAGTTCCAAGCTTAGTCGGTGCCGGGGCCTCCACTGATCGAGGACTGCAACTGTCCGCAATAGCGAGCACACTCGTCGCATGCGAGAAACCTCCGCGCGACTGCTGAGATTGCTGTCGCTGTTGCAGACCCGGCGCGACTGGTCCGGCACCGAGTTAGCGGACCGGTTGGACATCACCACCCGGACCGTTCGCCGTGACGTGGACAGACTTCGCGACCTCGGCTACCCCATCGACGGGGCCGTCGGTGTCGGCGGCGGATACCGGCTCGGGGCCGGTGCCGAGATGCCGCCACTCCTCCTCGCGGACGACGAGGTGCTCGCCGTCGCGATCGGATTACAGTCGGGCGCAACCGGTTCGGTGACCGGGCTCGGTGAGGCGTCGCTGCAGGCGCTGACGAAGCTGCGGCAGGTGATGCCGTCGCGGCTGCGCCACCGACTCGATGCGCTCGACATCGACGTGCTCGATCGGCGCCCGGCGAGCAGTGTCGACGCCGCCACCCTGACCGCCGTCGCCACCGTCTGCCACGCCCACGAACGTCTGCGGTTCGACTACACCACCCACGACGGAGCGTCTGCGCGCCGCGAGGTCGAACCGTATCGACTGGTGCGCGCGGGAAGCCGGTGGTACCTCGTGGCGTGGGACATCTCACGCGAGGACTGGCGATCGTTCCGCGTCGACCGCATGGAGCCGAAGATTCCGTCCGGTCCGCGATT
Organism: Rhodococcus sp. 320_ES; assembly: GCF_059691855.1. Taxonomy (NCBI): domain Bacteria; kingdom Bacillati; phylum Actinomycetota; class Actinomycetes; order Mycobacteriales; family Nocardiaceae; genus Rhodococcus; species Rhodococcus sp. 320_ES. The sequence goes on from NZ_JCAWAG010000002.1 coordinate 44,122, forward strand.
CGTGCCCCGTGAGCTGCCGCCGGGCGGCGCGGCACACTTCGTCGCCACCGGAATCGATCGCGCCTTCGCTCAGGCGCGCGCCCGAGTGACCCTGCACGCATCGGTGGAAGAGATTGCACCCCTGGTCGACCCGTCGTGGGGAATCCTGGAATCGGTCGACGACGACACCTGCGAAATATCCCTGTCGGGCACGACGATGGAATCGATCGCCCGATGGCTCGCCGCGTTCGACGTGGACTTCGCCGTGATCGAGCCGGAGGAATTGCGCGCCGAGTGCCGATTGCTGGCCGAGCGGCACTCGAAACTGAGCCAACGGTATCTGCAGGCTTGATACTTTCGGCGACTGCCCCGAACGCGCGGACCCTTCTAGCGTTTCGGACATGACGAACACGAACCTCACCAAGCCGGACGCCATCGTTCTCGGATTGAGCCGCGGCGGCCGCATCGCTGTCATCGCAGGTTTCGCGCTCCTAGCCGCAGCGGTGGGTGCCGCCGTTCCGGTCGTGGCCGACTGGGTTCTGGGGCTGCAGTGGACTCCGCCCCTGTACGGCCCGCTCGAGCTGATCGAATCGTGGAATCGTCGCATCGCGGTGCCCGTGCTGGCGGGCGTCGGACTCGTGGCGGGCAGCGCGTTCGGGGCGGTCGCCGTGCTGGAGCAGGTCGTGGTCACCGTGTCCGGCAGAGCAATCGAGCTGAACCGACACGATTCGTCGAGAACCGTTCCCCGCAGCGAAGTGTCCGCCGTGTTCCTCGACGGCAAACACCTCGTGGTGCTGGACCGTGAATCGAAGCAGTTCGTACGGACCAAAGTCGAGGCGGCGCCGAAAGAGATCGCGCGCGCAGCAGTCCGCCACGGCTACCCCTGGTTCGACTCCGATCCGCACGCCGGCCTGTTCCACCGCTGGGTTCCCGACACGCCCGACCTGCCGCCAGCGGCCAACGCGGTGCTCGCGGTCCGCGCGACGGCACTGGAGAAGAAGTCGCAGAAGGACATCGACGACTTCCGTGGCGAAGTGGAGAAGCTCGGTGTCGTCGTCCGTGACGACAAGACGGCGCAGTACTGGCGTCCACTCGTACGATCGTGACCGTGAATCGGAGGCGGCTCGGCGACGCAGGTGCGGTAGCCCTGACCCTCGTCATCGCCGCCATGACGCTCCTCGACGACGTCGACACAGCAGGTCGGTGGTCGGCGTACAACACGGTCTCCCTGGCACTCACCGTCGTCGCTCTGGCCATCTTGACGATCCGGCGGCGGCACCCGGTGGGTGCCGCCGTGGCCCTGCTGCCCATCGTCGCGGTCACCGAGGTGTCCGGCGGCGCCGCCCTCGTCGCGGTGTTCGGCGTCGCCGCGCTCACCACGTGGCGAACGTCTTTGTGGGTCACCGTCGTTCACTTCCTGGCCCCGATACCCGTCACGGTGATCACCTACGACACCGCATTGGGCGTGGTGGGCGGCAACCTCTTCGGCGCGGCACTGGTTGCTCTCGCGCTGGCGTGGGGCACCGCTGTTCGGCAGCGGCGCGAGCTCGTCGAATCCCTGCGCGAGCGTGCCGAACGCGCCGAAGCGGAGGCGGAACTCGAAGCGGAACGATCGCGGTGGGAGGAACGCGAACGGATTGCCCGGGAGATGCACGACGTTCTGGCCCATCGCATTTCGTTGATCAGCCTGCACGCGGGGGCGCTCGAACTCGGATCGGGGAACGTCCTGGAAACCGCGGGCACCATACGACTGGCCGCGCGTGACGCGCTCGACGACCTGCGAGACGTCCTGGGCGTGCTGCGATCGGACGCATCGACGGCCATCCGCCCGCAGCGCGGCGCCGGCGACATCGGGGAGCTGGTCCGCGAATGCGAGGAAGCGGGCATGACCATCGACTTCCGTGTCTGTGACACGGAGGGACTCGACCCCGCAAACTCCCGCGCCGCGTACCGCATCACCCAGGAGGCGTTGACCAATGCGCGCAAACACGCACCGCAGCAACCCGTCACGTTGACGATGGACCGAGACGGCGACCAACTGCACCTGCAGGCGACCAACCCGGTCGACCCCCGAGACCGCGCGAGGTCCGCCGCCGGCACCCGCTCCGGTCTGATCGGCGTCGCCGAGCGTGTCCGTCTCGCGAACGGGGTCCTCGACTACGGAATCGTCGGGCGCGACGGCCGGCACGATTTCGATGTGAAGGTGTGGTTGCCGTGGGTCAGGTGAGAACAGTGATCGTCGACGACGACGCCCTGGTTCGGTCCGGACTGGTGGCAATCCTCGGGACCGACGCCGCCATCGACGTGGTCGGGCACGCCGCCGACGGACGCTCGGGACTGCAGACCATCTCGGACCTGGCTCCGGACGTGGTGCTTCTCGATATTCGGATGCCGAAGATGGACGGCCTCGCCGCCTTGGAGGAACTGCGACGTACCGATACCCACACCGCGGTCATCGTGCTCACCACCTTCGACACCGATCAGTACATCCTGCGGGCATTGCGCTGCGGTGCAGACGGCTTCCTGCTCAAGGACATCGAGCCGCGCGAGCTCATCGCAGCTGTCCACCGCGTTGCGGCCGGCGAGCCGATGCTCTCCCCCGCCGTCACGCAGCGGTTGATCGAACGCGCTGCAGCGCAGGAGGATACGGTTCTTCGAGCAGAGCGGGCACGATCGCGTCTGAACGTTCTCACTCCACGAGAACGAGAAGTCGCCGAAGCCGTGGCCGAGGGCAGAACCAATGCGGAGATCGGCGATCAGCTCTTCATGAGTCGGCCCACCGTCAAGACGTACGTCTCGCGCATTCTCGCCAAACTCGAGCTGACGAACCGAGTTCAGGTGGCGATCATGGTGCACGAGTCGCTCATTCGGTGAGCGCGAGCCTGACGAACGCCCCCACGTCCAGCGTCTCGCCGCGGGCCGACGGATCGATACCCGCCGCGGTCAACCGGCGTTCCGCCTCCACAGGCGAGCCCGCCCAGCCGGCAAGTGCGGCGCGTAACGTCTTGCGGCGCTGCGCGAACGCGGCATCGACCACGGCGAAGAGCTTCTTTCGGAACGCCTCGTCCATCGGCCACTGCGGGTCGGGGTGGCGATCGATGCGCACCAAACCGGACTCCACCTTGGGAACAGGCCAGAACACGGAATTGCCGACCGACCCCGCTCGGCGGACGGTACCGAACCAGGCGGCTTTCACACTGGGCACGCCGTAGGTCTTGCTGCCGGGCGGCGCGGCGAGACGATCCGCGACCTCGGCCTGAACCATCACGAGAGCTGTTCCAATGGAGGGTAGTTCGGACATCAGATGCAGGAGAACCGGGACCGCGACGTTGTACGGGAGGTTCGCGACCAGCGCGGTGGGCTCCATGCCGATGTCCGACGCACGCACTCGAAGCGCGTCGGCACCGACCACGCTGAGCCGCGAGGTCTCCCCCGGCGCTCTCTCCGCGACGGTGCGCGGAAGACGCTGCGCCAGAACCGGATCGATCTCGACGGCGACGACGTGTTCGACCACGTCCAGCAGTGCGAGAGTCAACGAGCCGAGGCCGGGCCCGACCTCCAGAACCACGTCGTCGGGTCCGACGCCGGCCGAGACGACGATGCGGCGAACCGTGTTGGCGTCGTGCACGAAGTTCTGCCCGAGCGTCTTGGTGGGACGCACGTCGAGATCGGCGGCGAGGGTGCGCACCTCGGCGGGTCCGAGCAGAGCGACGTCACGAGAGCTTTCGGGCACGTGGGAACTCTATTCGCTTCCCCGGAGCCGCCTACCGGTATCCCAGCTTGCTCGTGCAGGCAGGCCAGGCGCCCCAACCCTGACGCTGCTGGGTGACCGAGGCGATGGCGATCTGCTCTTCGCGTGTGGCGAGGTCTGCGCGCGGCGCGTACCGCAGGCCGCCCTGCCGCTCCCAGGTGTTCTGGTCGAACTGCACGCCGCCGAAGAAGCCGTTGCCCGTGTTGATGGCCCAGTTACCGGTGGCCTCGCACTGGGCGAGGGCGTCCCAGATGGCGCCGTTCTCGACCGGGGGAACCTCCGTGCCCGGCTTGGCGCCGACGCGGATGACGGTGGGCACGGCGGGCGTGGTGACGTCCGCGTCGACGAGCTGACGGCCCGTCTCCTTGCCGTTGACGGTGGTGACCGCGTAGGTCGCGTTCTGCTGACCGGGAGTGCCGGGAACCACGGGCACCGTGCGGCTCATGTTCATCGTCGGGTCTTCGATGCGCTGCTCAGGCGACGGGATGGCCTCGGTGACCTCGACGGTCTCGGTGCGGGTCCGCGTGACGGTGATCGTGAGTCCGTCGGTGAGCGGGGTGTCCGCAGCCGGTTCGACGGTGTCGTTCTGCTCGAGCGGGGTGTTGTTCGCCTCGAGGAAATCGCCCACGGTCGGAGCGGCGAGGGTGAGCGGAACGGGCAGCGCTCCCCCGTCGGCCAGCGCGACCTTCTTGGGCAGAACGATCTCGAGCGTGCCGCCGTCGAGCGGAATGGTCTGATCCTTGGGCTCGTCCACATGGACGTCGGGTGCGATGTCGAGCTGCTTCATCGCGTCGTCGACGGTCGAGGCTGTGGTCCACACCTTCTTCGGAGCGCCGTCGACGGTCAGGGTGACCTCGCGGGCCCGGTTCAGGATGACGGTGTCTCCGTCGCCGATCGGCGCATCGGGAGATGGGGCGACGACGTCCTTGTCGGCGGGTGCGTAGCCGGCGGCGTCGAGGGCGCCCTTGACGTCCGAGGACATGGTGCTGAGCGTGATCGCCTGGCCGTCGACGTCGATCGTCACCGTCTTGTGCCTGGCGACGGCAACGGCCCCACCGACGATGAGCGTGGCGAGCAGCGCTGCGACGACCACGTAGAGAAGGCGCGATTGCGCGTGGTTGAGGCGAGCGACATGCGACATGGAACAGCAATCCCTAAGTGTGTAACGAGCCGTGACATTTCGTCACGAACGATCACGGTACGGTAACGAAAAGGCGCACCTACGGCAACTTCGTCGGTTCGAGGGGGCCTACCGATAGCCTGCGGGATCGACCCCGGCCTCCGGCCTTCCCGGCCGCATACCGACCGGCCTCCGGCCTTCCCGCTACGAAAGGCACGCTCAGTGACGCCGACCCGCTCGACGCGATGGTCTCGCATTCTCCGCATTCCGACGATGGCCGCCGTTCTTCTTCTGGTGTCCCTGCTGCTCGCACCGACGGCGAACGCAGCTCCGGCTCGAACGCAGAGTCCCGTTGCGGGACAGACGTTCTCGATCGCCACCGACGTCACGTTCGCGCCGTTCGAGTTCCAGGACTCCTCCGGCAACTTCGTCGGAATAGACATGGACCTGATCCGGGCCATCGCGGAGGACCAGGGCTTCACCGTCAACATCTCGCCCCTCGGCTTCGACGCTGCCCTGCAGGCCGTCCAGGCCAATCAGGCCGACGCCGTGATCGCCGGCATGACGATCACGCCCGCGCGCCAGCAGGTGTTCGACTTCTCCGAACCGTATTTCGAGTCGGGCGTGCAGATGGCCGTGCTCGAGACGAACAACGACATCACGTCATACGAGGACCTGCGCGGCAAGCAAGTCGCGGTCAAGAACGGCACCGAGGGCGCGACCTTCGCCGAGTCCATAAAGGGCCAGTACGGGTTCACCACGCAGTACTTCGCGGACTCGGCCAGCATGTACGACGAGGTGCGCACCGGAAACTCCGCCGCGGTCTTCGACGACTTCCCGGTGCTGCAGTACGGCATCGCGCAGGGCAACGGTTTCAAGACGGTCACCGAGAAGGAATCGCCCAGCAACTACGGCTTCGCGGTGAACAAGGGCCGCAACGCCGAACTGTTGGCCGCCTTCAACACCGGTCTGAACAACCTGAAGAGCTCGGGCAAGTACGACGACATCCTGAACACCTACATCGGCGCCGCGGCCACCGAGTCCGACAACTCCATTCCCGGCCTGATCAAGAGCGAGTACAAGGAACTGCTGAAAGGCCTGTGGCTCACGATCGTGTTGACGATCATCTCGATCGTCATCGCCCTGGTGCTGGGCGCCTTCTTCGGACTGTTCCGGGTGTCCACGAAGCCCTGGCTGCGCGCCATCGGCGCCACCTACGTCGCGATCTTCCGCGGAACTCCGCTTCTGGTGCAGGCGTTCTTCATCTACTTCGGCATCCCCGCCGCGCTCGGCTTCCAGATGTCGGCGTTCACCGCCGGCATCATCACGCTCTCGCTCAACGCGGGCGCATACATGGCCGAAATCGTGCGCGGCGGCATCCTGTCCGTCGACAAGGGGCAGATGGAGGCCTCCCGCAGCCTCGGCATCAACTACCTGACGTCGATGCGAAAAGTGGTCATGCCGCAAGCAATTCGCACCATGATCCCGTCGTACATCAATCAGTTCGTGATCACGCTGAAGGACACGTCGATCCTGTCGGTGATCGGACTGGCCGAACTGACCCAGTCGGGGCGCATCATCATCGCCCGCAACTTCCAGTCGTTCAACATGTGGCTCATCATCGGTGTCATGTACTTCGTCATCATCATGGCGCTGACCATGCTGTCGAATCGTCTCGAGAAGAGGATCAACAAGTGAGCGCCGAAACGCAGTCCGCCGAGGTCAAGATCCGCGTCAAGGGTCTGAAGAAGTCCTTCGGTTCCCTCGAAGTGCTCAAGGGTCTCGACGTCGACATCCACGCCGGCGAGGTGGTGTGCGTGATCGGGCCGTCGGGTTCGGGCAAGAGCACGTTCCTGCGCTGCCTCAACAAGCTCGAGGACATCACCGGCGGAACCGTCGTGGTCGACGACTTCGACCTGACGGACAAGAAGGTGAACCTCGACCAGGTGCGTCAGCACATCGGGATGGTGTTCCAGCACTTCAACCTGTTTCCGCACATGTCCGTCGTGCAGAACGTGATGCTGGCCCCTACGGAGACGAAGAAACTGTCGAAGGCCAAGGCACGCGAGGAGGCGACGCGCCTGCTCGCCCAGGTGGGCTTGGCCGAGAAGGCCGACGCGAAGCCCGCGCAGCTCTCCGGCGGCCAGAAACAGCGCGTCGCCATCGCACGAGCGCTGGCCATGAATCCCGACATCATGCTGTTCGACGAGGCGACCAGTGCCCTCGATCCCGAGATGGTGGGCGAGGTGCTGCAGGTTCTGCGCGATCTCGCGAAGGGCGGCATGACGATGGTGGTCGTGACCCACGAGATGGGCTTCGCCCGCGAGGTCTCCGACCGTGTGATTTTCATGGCGGATGGGTACATCGTCGAGGAGGGTTCGCCGGACCATGTATTCGGAAATCCGCAGAATTCGCGGACGCAGGACTTCCTGAACAAAGTGTTGTGAGCGAAAGGACGCCATGAGCGACGACCGCGAGACCATCGAGAAGATAGTCGCCAAGCTCGACGCGCAACTCGGCACGCAGACCAACGGACTGCGCGACGAGGTGCCGCCGGGAGCGAGCAGCCAGGACGACGACGGTGAGCGTGGCCCGCTGGGCCGCGACTACCACCTCGCGGGAAAGTTCGCGCAGGCCTACGCCATCGGTGAGCCGGACCTGATCGACCGCGCCGAGTTCGACCGGCTGGTGGAGACGTACGGGGACGAGTAGCCCTTTCCCCTTTTCGGACTCAGGGGCACCCTCACGTCGTTGGATCGACCGAGGGTGCCCCTGAGTCGCTTCACACGCAGAGTCACGCCACGTTCGCCCACCCGGTATCAGCTTGTTACCTAACGTGGCTAACGATTATCCCGTGAGGCCCGACACACCCTGTAGAGCCGAGCACACCGCTCGGTCTGCTCCAGGAGGTATCGGGTGGGTATTTCGACAGGGATCCTGAAGACGGCAGCACTCGCCGCATGCGCGGTGGCGGCCGTGTCGTGCAGCAGCGGCAACGGGGGCACACCGCAGTCGGCAGCGACGACGACACCGAGCGCCACCGTCACCACTCTGCCGCCGCTGACACGCACGTCGACCGCGGGCGCGCCGCCGGCACAGCCACAAACGGAGACCGAGACCGTCACGGTGCCCGCAGCGCAACCCGCGCAGCCGGCGCAGGTGGTGCCGTGTGTGGATCCCCAGTCGACCAACGTCGAGAATGCGGTTGCCGGTCTCGGCACGGACTCTCTGGGCGGCCGGTTCGTCATCGACCAGTACACGCAGGGAACCAGTGCCGGGGGGTGTCCAGAGTTGGAGTGGGCGCGCGCCACCGGCACCGGAGTCCGTAACGGGACCGTGCAATCGCATGTTCTGTTCTTCACCAACGGCGGTCGCTATCTGGGAACCGCGACTTCGGATGCGTACAGCTACACCTCGGTTATCAGTTCGAGCAACAACTCGGTCGACGTCCGCTACCGATGGCTGAGCGACGGCGATGCGCTGTGCTGCCCGTCCAACGAATCCACGGTGACCTTCACTCTCGACGGTGACACGATCACGCCCAGCGGGCAGTTCCCGCCGAAGCAATGATCACTCGACGTAGCCGGCTCGCCGCGTTCTCGATGGCACTCTGCGCCTGTGCCGCGGTGTCCTGTGGCTCGGCCGACGACGCCGCCGTATCTTCCCGCCCTGCCGTGTCCCCGACGCCGTCGTCCACTGCAACGATCTCGACCGCGGGAACGACACCGGGCCTACCGACATCCAGCCCGGACGAGGGACCCGTGCGGGCGTCGGATCCGATCGAGACCGAGCCGGACGGAGGTTCAGCGCCTGTCGAGGACTCGGTGCCGGTCGGGGACTCGGTGCCGACGTCAGGCTTACCGCCTGCCCCGGTTCCCGGCGCGGACCAGCCTCACGCCGGCGATGTCCCGCCGGCTAGCGGCGGGACGCCGACGGCTCCGGACAGCGAGTGGTGTCTCGATCCCGAGTCCCCCGGCGTGCTGGACGTGCTGGCCGGTCTGGGGACCGATTCGATGGGCCTGCGATTCGTCACGGGGTGGTGGGACCGGACGACGGTTGCAGACGGATGCCCGTCCTTGAACTGGGTGCGGGCCCGCGGTAACGACCAGGACATGCGCGCGGAGGACAATTTCTATCTGTTCTTCGACGCGCAGGGCAACTACCTGGGCCCGGCGACACCGGAATTCCACATCAATTCCCTGCTCACCAGCTCGACGGACAACAGCGCGACCATCTTGTTCCGGTCCAGAGAGTCGTTACCGGACCACTCCGGTCCGTTGCACGAATCCGAGGTCACCTACACGCTCGAGGACGGATCAATCGTGGTCGAGGGTCAGCTCCCCGGCGCAGACTGGGGCTGACGGGCCAACCCGTACACCCTTACTGCATTCTCAGTCGCAAACGACGCCACCTCTTCCGGCTCCTGCCCGCGCGTCTCCGCGAACGACCGAGCGGTGTACGGCAGGCAGTACGGCTCGTTCGGGGCACCGCGGAACGGGTGCGGGGTGAGGAACGGTGCGTCCGTCTCCAACAGGAACTGGTGATCGGGCACCATCTTCGCGGCTTCGCGCAGGTCGTGACTGTTCTTGAAGCTGACGGTTCCCGAAAAGCTGAGGATGTACCCGGCGTCCACGCACGCCTCGGCCATCACGGGTCCCGAAGAAAAGCAGTGGAAGATGACGGTGTCCGGAGCGCCCTCGTCGAGCAGGACGGCCAACACGTCGTGGTCGGCGTCCCGGTTGTGGATCATCAGCGGCTTCCGAAGGCGCTTGGCCAGATCTATGTGCCAGCGAAAGCCCTCGACCTGCTCCTCCACGCTCGCGCACCCGTCGAGCTTGCCGGGCCAGTAGTAGTCGAGACCCGTCTCCCCCACGGCAACCGTCCGTCGATCTCGCGCCAGGCGTTCGATCTCGCTGCGGGTCGCGTCGTCGAGCACGTTCGCGCGGGTCGGATGAATGGCGACCGCGGCGTAGACCCGCGAATCCCAGTGCGCCGCATCGACTGCGAAGCGCGCGGCGTCGAGATCGTCGGCCACCGTTACCACCCGGCCGACGCCCACCGCCTCCGCCCGGTCGAGGACGGCGCTCACGCCTGCCGCATCCGTCGCACCGCAGGCATCGAGATGCGTGTGGGCGTCGATCAACGGGGACAGCGGCGCCGGGGCGTCGGGCGCGGGACGTCGTGTACTCACGAAAGCTAGAGTAATTCGCACCATGACTGACGCAGCCCCGACCTCGTACTACATCACCACGGCCATCGCCTACCCCAACGGTGACCCGCATATCGGGCACGCGTACGAGTACATCGCGACGGACGCGATCGCACGGTTCAAGCGCCTCGACGGATTCGACGTGCGCTTCCTGACCGGTACCGACGAGCACGGACTGAAGATGGCGCAGACGGCGACGAAGGAAGGCATCTCGACCGCCGACCTCGCGCGCCGCAACTCCGACATGTTCGAGCGCATGCAGAAGATGCTCGGCATCACGTTCGACCGGTTCATCCGCACCACCGACGCCGATCACCTGCGCGCCAGTCAGGCGATCTGGCAGAAGATGGCCGAGGGCGGCGACATCTATCTGGACTCGTACTCGGGTTGGTACTCCGTTCGGGACGAGGCCTACTACGCCGAGGCCGAGACCACCCTGCAGGAGGACGGGAGTCGAATCTCGACCGAGACGGGCACTCCGGTCGAGTGGACCGAGGAGTCGACGTACAACTTCCGACTGTCCGCGTATCAGGACAAGTTGCTCGCTCATTACGAGGCGCACCCCGAGTTCCTCGCTCCCGCAACGCGGTTGAACGAGATCACCAGCTTCGTGCGGAGTGGCCTGAAAGACCTGTCGATATCGCGCTCGACGTTCGACTGGGGCGTGCAGGTTCCGGGCGACCCGAGCCACGTGATGTACGTGTGGGTCGACGCATTGACCAATTACATTACGGGCGTCGGTTATCCGGACGTCGACGGCGACGAGTTCCAGCGGTATTGGCCGGCCGATCTACAGATGATCGGCAAGGACATCACCCGCTTCCACACCGTGTTCTGGCCGGCATTCCTGATGTCCGCCGGCATCGAGCTGCCGAAACGTGTTTTCGCCCACGGCTTTCTGTACAACAAGGGCGAGAAGATGTCGAAATCGGTCGGCAACGTGGTGGATCCGTTCACGCTCGTCGAGGCGTACGGACTCGACGCCGTGCGCTTCTTCCTGCTGCGCGAAGTCTCGTTCGGGCAGGACGGCAGCTACAGCCACGAGGCCATCGTGCAGCGCATCAACGCCGACCTCGCCAACGAACTGGGCAATCTCGCGCAACGCTCACTGTCGATGGTGGCCAAGAACCTGGGCGGGCAGGTCCCGACACCCGGTGACTTCACGCCCGAGGACACCGCGATGTTGGATAGAGCCGACGCTCTGCTCGGTCTCGCTCGCACTCACGTCGACGCCCAGGAACTGCACCTCTATCTGGAGGTGATCTGGTCGGTTCTCGGCGAGACCAACCGCTACTTCTCCGCGCAGGAGCCGTGGGTGCTGCGCAAGACCGATCCCGCGCGCATGGCGACCGTGCTGTACGTGACTCTCGAGGTCCTACGGGTCGCGGCGCTGCTGGTGCAGCCCGTGATGCCCGACAGCGCCGGCAAAATACTCACCCTGCTCGGTGTCGACGAGCGCACGTTCGCGAGCGTCGGCGACCGACTGGTTCCGGGCGTGGATCTGCCCGCCCCCGTCGGCGTGTTCCCGCGGTACGTGGAGCCCGAGGAGAAAGCCTGACGGCTCAGCCGTCGGCAAGCTTCTCGAGTTCCTCGAGCGCGTTGTCGAGGTGGGTGAGAATGCGCTGCAGGCTCGGCACCGACCGTCGGCAGCCGATCAGCCCGAAGTTCAGGTTGTCGGCGTTCGAGGCCAGGGTGATGTTGAGGGCGAGACCGTCGGTGACGATGGAGGCCGGGTACACCCCGTCCAAACGTGCACCGTTCCAGTACTTTTCCTCTTTCGGCCCCGGCACGTTGGAGATGATGACGTTGAAGGGCGGCGGAGCGGCGCGCACGTAACCCGGCACCTGACCGAAGAGCAGCGGCGCCATGACGGCGGCGCCGTACCCGAGCGCCTGCAGCGGACTGATATCGCGCAGAATGGCTTTCGACTGGTTCATCGAGTCGACGATCGTCCCGAGGCGGCGTTCCGCATCGGGCTGATCGGTGCCGAGGTTGCACAGCACGCTCGTGACGGCGTTTCCCTCGGAGGACTCGGCCCCGGCCTCTCGCGTCGACACCGGCACCATCGCCACCAACGGCTGGTCCGGAAGCGCGTTCTGATCGATGAGGTACGAACGCAGCGCCCCACCGCACATCGCGAGCACCACGTCGTTCAGCGTGACACCGAGACTCTTTGCGACGCCGCGGATTCGGGTCATCGACCACTGCTGAGCGGCGAAGCGGCGTGATCCGCCGATGGGCACGTTGAACATCGTGCGCGGCGCCTCGAGGGGCAGCATCAGGTTCTGCTCGCGGAACTTGCGCAGCCCGATCTTCGCCACGGCCGGACCGAATCCGGCAATGTCGCCCGCCGCTTTCACACCGGTCGACAGCAGCGAGAGCGGTCCGGATCCGCCGCTCTTCTCGAGATCACCGCGGGGCTTGCGTCGACGCTCGAAGAGTTCGGGATCCCAGAAGGCTCCGCTGTCGCGTGCGTCCGGATCGGCGGTCAACGATCGGTCCATCAGCTTCAGAGCCGACACACCGTCGACGAGCGAGTGATGGATCTTGCTGTAGATCGCCACCCGTCCGTCCTTGAGGCCCTCGATCACGTGGAACTCCCACATGGGCCGGTGCCGGTCGAGTGGGGCGCCGTGGTTGAGCGATACGTACTTCAGCAGCTCGCGGACGCGGCCGGGCTTGGGCAGCACGGCGCGACGCAGGTGATACTCGAAGTCGATCTCGTCGTCGTACGTCCACCAGGTGTTGCCCAGCACGTTGACCGGATCGGCGGGGTGCTTTCGGAGGAGTTTGTAGACGTCCGTGTGCTCGGCCAAAGTGTCGTAGACCTTGGCGCCGAAGTCTTCTTCCTCCCCCGGCGGCGGGACGAAAAGCTGCAGACCACCCACGTGCATGGGGTGCTCACGAGACTCTGCGAGCAGGAACATCGATTCGGTGACCGGCATGAATGGCACGGCTTGCTCCTCCCCTTGTGAGCGTCGAACGCCGGCCCTTCCGTGGAGATCACGAATCGGTACCAAGATCGACAACGCCTCGTCTCATTGTGACCCCAGTTACAAGTATTTCGCAAAGTGATGTTTCATTTTGCAACTACCGTGCGATTACTAGGGCAACAGCAAAGGAGGGGCAACGTGAGCCTCACTTCGATCGACATCGCCCCACGCAGCGACTCCAGCCCTGCGACCGTGAGTCCTGCGACCGTTCTGGGTCGTACCGGCCGCAGGTCCCGACCGACATCGGTCACCAGGTACGAGTTCCCCAGCGTCAGCCGTCAGTCCAAGATGCTCTCGCACGCCCTCCGCACCACCGTTCGTCCGTTCCTGTCCGTCTGGGCCCTCGCCCCCGACCTGCCGTGGCCGATGTCCGTCGTCGACTACGCGGGTCTGCTGGTCCCCCCGGTGGAAGGGACCGAAACTGCGACGGTTCGTCTGCAGGAATGCAAAGCCGAGTGGATTCGCCCGGCGACCCGACCGGCGCGGCGCGCCGATCGCGACCGCGTCGTGTTGTACCTGCACGGCGGCGCGTTCGTGACGTGCGGATTGCGCACCCACCGACGCCTGACATCGCGTATCGCCGAGGCGACCGGCGCGGACATCCTGTCGGTCGACTACCGCATGATGCCGAACAACCCGATCTCGAGCGCGGTGTCCGACGGCGTGGACGGCTACCGCTACCTCCTCGAGTGCGGCTACCAGCCCGAACAGATCGTCATCGGAGGCGACTCCGCCGGCGGCTACCTCGCGTTCATGGTGGCACTGACACTGGAGACGCAAGGCCTGAGCAGGCCCGCCGGGGTGTTCACGATGTCGCCTCTGACCGACCTCGATCCCGTACGCAAGCTCGAACACGGCAACTCGCGCACGTGCGCGGTGTTCCCGGCCAACGCTGTGCCGGCGCTCACCCGCTTGGCCGATCGAGTCGACGCCCGCATCGTGGTCGACGGCGAGCGCGGACCGCGCGTGTCGCCCGTGGACGCCGACCTGAGTTCGATGCCTCCGACCCTCATCCAGGTGGGCTCGTCGGAGATCGTGCTGCCCGACGCGGAACTGATGGCTCATCGCCTCGGTGTCGCCGGCATCGAGTGCGAGCTGCAGGTGTGGAAGGACCAGGTACACGTCTTCCAGGCGGCGGATTTCGTGCCCGAGTCCGGGCGCGCCATCGACGAGATCGCCGCGTTCGTCGACTCCGTCGTGGGTCGTGTCGCAGCGCCCCGTGACAAGTCACAGACCACGTCCACCGTCGGCTGAACGCCCACCCCTTCGACACCGGATCGGATACCTTCACCACATGGCCGTGAGCGACAGTAAAGAGATCGACATCGAAGCCGACAAGTCGGCCGTGATGGACGTGATTGCGGACCTCGAGGCTCTCCCGTCCTGGTCCTCGATCCACAAGAAGGTAAACGTCCTCGAACGCACCGACGACGGTCGGCCCAAGCGCGCCGAGATGACCATCTCGCTACTGGGCGTCAACGACGATCAGGTTCTCGAATACTCGTGGTCCGATGACGGCGTGACCTGGGAAATGGTCGAGTCGTCGCAGCAGAAGAGCCAGACCGCGGAGTACCGGCTGACCGAGAAGGACGGCAAAACGCACGTCTACTTCGAGATGACTGTCGACCTCAAGGTGCCGATGCCCGGCTTCCTGGTCAAGAAGGGCACCAAGTCCGTTTTGCAGACGGCCACCGAGGGCCTCCGCGAACAGGTTGTGCGCTAAGCGTTTTCGTCGCCGGAGCGCGCGGAGAGCACCGCTTCGTACAGCTCCCGTTTCGACACCGCAGCGGCGGTCGCGGCGGCAACTCTTGCGCACGCGTCCTTCAGTCCCAGCCCGGCGGAGACCAGATCCTCGACCTCGCCCACCAGATCCTCGGGCGCAACGGTTGTCGGTGCCGCGCCCTCGAGCACCACGGTGATCTCGCCGCGCACGCCGCCCCGCGCCCAGTCCGCCAACTCACCCAGGGTTCCTCGACGAACCTCCTCGTAGGTCTTGGTGAGCTCTCGGCACACCGCCGCACGACGGTCGGAGCCGAGAACGGTCACCGCGTCGTCGAGGCATTCCACGAGCCGATGCGGGGCCTCGAAGAACACGCAGGCTCGCGGTTCGGTGGCGAGCGTGGACAGCCACGCGCGTCGGGGACCACCCTTGCGCGGAGGGAAACCGTCGAAACAGAATCGCTCGACGTGCAGACCGGAGAGGGCTAGAGCCGTCGTCACCGCGGACGGACCGGGCAGACAGGTCACCGGGAGACCGGCGTCGACACATGCGGCGACGAGCCGATAACCCGGATCCGACACCGAGGGCATACCGGCGTCGGTGACGAGGAGGACCGTGCGCCCGTCCACGATGTCGGCCACCAGCGCGGGCGCGCGACTCACCTCCACCTGGTCGTAGAAGCTCACCACCTTGCCGGTGATCGTCACCTCGAGGGCCGCGGCGAGGCTGCGCGTGCGGCGGGTGTCCTCCGCCGCGACCACGTCCGCGGTCGCGAGGGCCTCCCGCAACCGGGCCGACGCGTCGCCGACGTCACCCATCGGCGTCGCAGCCAGAATCAGTTTTCCCTGCATGTGCTCCGCCCCTTCCGTCGTCGGTCGACGCTCACCGTGCACCATGAGCCTACGATCGTGGTGTGACCGTGTTGACCGATGAGCGCCGCGCGGCGCACGGCGATCAACCCTCCCCCATGACGAGTCCGGGTCCGTCGACGCCCCCGGCGGTGTTCGGGCCCACCGACCGCCTTCGCGGATGGGTTGCCACGCTGATAGTGACCGCCCTGGCGGCCGTGACGCGCTTCACGATGCTCGGCTACCCCACCGACGCGGGCACGCCCGTCTTCGACGAGAAGCACTACGCGCCGCAGGGCTACCAGACACTGACCGGCGGGTGGATCGAGGACAACCCCGCCTACGGCCTCGTGGTTCATCCGCCCGTCGGCAAGCAGATGATCGCGATGGGCGAGGCCATCTTCGGCTACACGGGCTGGGGGTGGCGCTTCGCCGCGGCCGTGTCGGGCACCGTACTGGTACTTCTCGTGGTGCGAATCGTGCGTCGGCTCACCCGATCGACGCTCATCGGCGCCGTGGCCGGGATCCTGCTCGTCGCGGACGGGGTGACGTTCGTCAGCTCGCGCATCGGCATGCTGGACATCTTCCTGGCGCTGTTCGTCGTGGCTGCGTTGGGCGCCCTGATACGCGATCGGGACGACGTGCGGGAGCGGCTCGACCGGGCGTCTCGCGAAGGCCGAATCGAGATGACCGCGTGGGGACCTCGCCTCGGCGTGCGGTGGTGGCGGTTCGGCGCCGGCGTTCTGCTCGGGCTCGCCTGCGGCACCAAGTGGTCGGGCATCTACTTCATCGTGTTCTTCGGCCTGATGTCCGTGGCGTTCGATCTGGCGGCGCGCAAGCAGTACGGCGTTCCTCGGCCGTGGATCGGTACGGCGGTGCGGGACGTCGGTCCGGCGCTGTACGCGCTGGTGGTCGTCCCGGTGATCGTGTACCTGGCGTCGTACGGAGGCTGGTTCGCCAGCGAGACCGGTATCGACCGGCACGCCGTCGGCAACCAGATCGGCACCGGCGGGCCGTTCTCCTTCGTTCCCGGCGCACTGAGGTCGCTGTGGTACTACAGCGGCAACGTGCTGCAGTTCCACGAGGGTCTTACGAACTCGGCCGGCAACCGGCACCCGTGGGAGTCCAAGCCCTGGACGTGGCCGATGGGCCTGCGGCCGATGCTGTACTACTTCGCGGACAGCGACCAGGTCACCGGGTGCGGCGCCGGCAGCTGCGTCAAGGCCGTCATGCTGATCGGTACCCCGGCCATGTGGTGGCTCGCCGTGCCGATGTTGCTGTGGGCGCTCTACAGCATGCTGATCCGGCGTGACTGGCGCTACGCGGCCGTGCTGGTGGGATACGGCGCGGCGTTCCTTCCGTGGTTCGCCACGCTCGACCGGCAGATGTACTACTTCTACGCGGTCGCCCTCGCACCGTTCATGGTGATGGGGTTCGCACTGGTGATCTCCGACGTGATCGGTGTGAGCCGTGGCCGCGAGCGACGGACGTTGGGACTGCTCGCGGCCAGCGTCTACGTCGCGGTGGTGATCGCGAACTTCGCGTGGCTCTGGCCGATTCTCACGGCCACACCGATCACGCAGGAGATGTGGCAGAACCAGCTCTGGTTACCCAGCTGGCGTTGACTTCTTCTCGCGCAACCTGAGTCGACGCTTGCTGCCGACGATCATCGGGTCGTGCGAGAGGTCTCGGTACAGCGAGACGCACAGCCCGATCATGACCACCACGAACGGTGCGGCGGCAATGATCGTCATCGTCTGCAGCCCCGTGAGGGCGTCGGACCCGCCGGTCCACAGGATGAGCGCAGCGGTGGCGCCGGTGATGGTGCCCCAGAAGACGACGACCCAGCGGCTCGGCTCACGCGTGCCACGCTCGGACAACGAACCCATGACCATCGAGGCCGCATCCGCGCCGGAGACGAAGAACACGGCGACGAGCACCATGACGATGACGGTGGAAATGCCGAAGAGCGGCAGATTTTCGAGCATGCCGAACAGCTGCGATTCCGTCGTGCCGCGCGCGGACAGGTCGATCCCGTCCTGCTGCTCACCGATGCCGGCGCCGCCGAAGATCGAGAACCACACGAGCGAAACCGCACTGGGAACAACGATGACGCCGATGATGAACTCACGAACGGTGCGGCCACGGCTGATGCGCGCCAGGAACATTCCGACGAACGGGGTCCACGAAACCCACCAGGCCCAGTAGAAGATGGTCCACGACGACAGCCAGGACGCGGTGTCGGCGTCCGAGTTCGCCGCCGATCGTGCGGACATGTGCAGCAGCTCGCTGCCGTAGTCGCCGATCGTGGTCGGAATCAGGTTGAGGATCAACACCGTCGGGCCGAGGACGAACACGAAGAGGGCCAACGCCAGTGCGAGAACCATGTTGAAGTTCGACAGCCACTGAATGCCCTTCGCGACGCCCGACACGGCCGAGGCGACGAACGCGAGGGTGAGCAGAGCAACGATGGCAACCAGCAGAAGCGTGCCCGCCTCACCGAGCCATCCGATGACCTCGAGACCCGAACCGATCTGCAGCGCACCGAGTCCCAGCGACGCCGCGGTACCGAACAGGGTCGCGAAGATCGCCAGGATGTCGATGACCTTTCCGATGGGTCCTTCCGCACGCCGACCGAGCAGCGGGAGGAACGCGGAGCTGATGAGCTGCTTGCGCCCACGCCGGTAACTGCCGTAGGCGATCGCGAGACCCATGACGGCGTACATCGACCACGGGTGCAGCGACCAGTGGAACATGGTGGTGGCCATGGCCGTTCCCACGCCACCGGACGTTCCGGGCGGCGGAGTCACGAAGTGTGTGAGCGGTTCGGCGACACCGTAGAACATCAATCCGATGCCCATACCGGCGCTGAACATCATGGCAATCCAGCTGACAGTGTTGAATTCCGGCTTCTCGCCGTCTTTTCCGAGCGGGATACGTCCGTACTTCGATACCGCGAGGTAGATCGAGAAGAGGACGAATCCTGTTGCGGCGATGATGAAGAGCCACCCCATGTTGGTGACGAGCCAGTCGAGGGTGGACGAGGTCACCGTTTCGAGGCTGTCGGGTCCCGCCAAGCCCCACACCAGAATTGCGGCCACGACGACCGCAGCGACACCGAAGACGGTGCGGTCGAGTCGGGGCTTGGCCGCGGGCACGGTGGGCTCGGCGGTGGTGGGCTCGGGCGTCGAAGCGATGGAAGCGGAACTGCCGTCCGCGTCATCGCGATCGGGGCCGGCAGCGCCGGTCGAGGAATCAATGCGCGATGTCATAAACGTTCAGATTCCTCGGCCGGGGGCCTCGATGCAACTCGACATACAGGACATGCAGGTCAGGCGTGGATTCGCGATTTTGCCCGTCGGCCGCCCACGGCACCGTCGACCGCGTACTTGCCCGCACCCGAGACGGCGAGCAGCAAGGCGCCGGCACCCAGGGCGACGACGAGTTCCCATCCGCCGTTCGTCACGAACACACCGTTCTCGGCGTGGACGAACACCAGCGCGCCGACCATGTCGAGGAACAGCAACACACCGACGACGGGCAGCAGTGCTCCGAGGATCAATGCGGCACCGCCGATGAGTTCGACGAACGTCGCGTAGTAGGCGGAGGCCTGCGGGAACGGGATTCCCATGCCTTCGAAGCCGGCCTTGGTTGCGTCGAGGCCGTTGGTATTGAGTTTCTGCCATCCGTGTGCGACGAACACGACGCCGAGACCGATGCGCGCGACGAGTGTGCCGAGGTCGCGAAAAATGGACGAGTTCATGACGGGCTCCTCGAGGTGGTTGTGGGGGACGACCAGACGGTGCCACAGGTAGGTTGAAGCGTCAACTCAACTCGCGCTGAGCCGCTCTGACGAAGTCCAGCGCCTGCGCGTCGGACACTCCCATCCGGCGCGCGAGGTGCGCGAACTCGGTTGCCGCGCGCTGCGTCGCCGTTCGCGCGGGATCACCCGCATCGGCGATGAACGAGCCCGAGCGTCCACGAGTCTCGAGAACGCCGTCCTGTTCGAGCTCGCGATAGGCCTTGGCCACCGTGTTGGGCGCGAGACCGAGGTCCGCGGCCATGGTGCGAACGGTCGGAATCTTGGTGCCCGCAATCAGTTTGCCGGACGCCACACCGCTCACGATCTGCGCACGCAACTGCTCGAACGGGGCCACGGACGACCCGGAGTCGATCGAGAAACGCACGGCTAGAGCATATCTCGGGAAATCGGGCACGACATGCAGCGCGGCCCCCCGCGTCCGGACCCCAACTCGGATCCGGCGATCCGCAGCACCTCGATGCCCGACGCCTCGAGCCGTGCATTGGTCTCGACGTTGCGCTCGTACGCGACGACGACACCGGGAGCCAGCGCGAGCGTGTTGTTGCCGTCGTCCCACTGTTCGCGTTCGGCCGTCACGTTGTCGAGGCCCGTGTCGATCACGCGCAACTTGCCGATACCCATCGCGTCGGCCGCTGCCTCCAGAAACGGCGCCGCACCCTTGACGCTCACTCCGTGAGTGTCCCGGCGGATCGTGAACGCGGACAACGAGTGCTGGATCATCGGGTACATCACCACCGCGTCGACGTCGACCATCGTGCACACGGTGTCGAGATGCATCGACGCGCGTTCCTGAGCAATGGGAACGACCAGGACGGTGTGCGCCAGATCGTCCTCGAAGAGACTGCGCGCCAACGCTTCCGCGCCGGCAGGCGTGGTGCGCTCCCCCACTCCGACCGCGACGACGCCCGGCGCCAGCAACAGGACGTCGCCGCCCTCGACCGGCGCGGTGTGCGATTCGTAGGCACGCCGAACACCGAGAAAGCGTGGGTGAAAGGCGTAGATGAGATCCGTGAGCGACGTTTCGCGTGTCCGAGCAGTGAGGGCCAGCGACGTGATGGCCACGCGACGGCCGATCCAGAACGACGAATCGCGGGTGAACAGCAAATTGGGGAGTGGTTCGATCACGAAGTCGCCGCCGTGGTGCATTCGCCGGACCAGTGACACCCCGTCGCCGTCACCGATCGGCAATTCGTCGAACGTCATGCCGGCCATCAGAATCTGCGCCAGATCGGGGGCGGGAATCGACCGAAGGTAGGTGGCGAGTTCCTTGGCCAGACCGATCCCGAGTCGGCGCGGATCGACCGCGGCGGACACCCCTTGCACTCGAGCGGCGCCGCTGACGTGCAACGTTTCGGTGAGAAGATCGCCGAGGAGCAGAACCTCGATGCCGCGGCCGGCGAGCAGAGCGGCGAACGCGTCGTGCTCGTCGCGAGCACGGTCCACCCACGGCAACCCGTCGAACAGCAGTTGATCGTTGTTGCGCGGTGTCAGACGGCGCAGCTCGTCACCCGGGCGGTGCAGCATGACGGTGCGGAGGGTGCCGACTTCGGAATCGGCCCCCAGAGTCGAGGCGGAAGACGTCATGGGTCGACGGTAGTGCTCCGAGGCGGCCCCTGCCGCGGACGCAGCAACTTGCTGAACTGATCGTTCGCCTTCTGCATGGCGAACTCGTAGGGCAGCGCGAACTTGCGGGCGAACCAGTACCCGATGCGGATGTCGCGCGAGGAGTAGACGACGAACTGGTCTTTCGCCATCCCGGTCACGATGGCCGCCGCCACCGTTTCCGGTGCGACAGCACGGGACTCGAAGCGGTGCTGCAACTTCTGCACACGAGGATCGTCACGATCCACCCCGGCGATGTGCACGGTGTTCACGAGCGGCGTCCGGACCCCGCCCGGCACGACCAGGCTGACCCCGATCTTGTGCCGCTTCAGGTCGAACCGAAGCACCTCCGACACGCCGCGCAACCCGAACTTGCTGGCGCTGTACGCGGCGTGCCACGGAAGGGCCAACAGACCGGCCGCCGACGACACGTTCACCAGGTGCCCACCGCGGCCCGCGTCGATCATCGGCGGTACGAACGTCTCGATGATGTGGATCGGCCCCATCAGGTTGACGTCGACCATGGCCTTCCAATACTTGTGCTCGAGGTTCTCGACCGTGCCCCACGCGGAGATCCCGGCGACGTTCATCACCACGTCCATGGAACCGAACTCGGCGTGGACGTCGTTCGCGAACGACACCACCGCGTCGTAATCCGAGACGTCGAAGGGAGCCGCGTAACCGACTGTGCCACCGAGCTTTCCGACCATCGAGACCGTCTCCGCCAGCCCGTCGGCGTCGATGTCGGTCAGGAACAGTTCCGCCCCGGCCTCGGCGACAGTCAGTGCGGTGGCGCGGCCGATCCCGCTACCCGCCCCGGTGATGAGAACTTTCTTCGATCGCAGATCCCTGACCGCCATGAGATCGAACACTACTCGACTTGTCCGGTGGGCAATCCGAGCGCAAACTTGCTCGTCATGGCACTCATCTCCAAGGGCTTCGTCGGCAAGCGACGCGGTGACGACACCCGAATTCCGCCGGGTCAATACCTCACACAGGACTTTCCCGTGCTGGCCGTCGGTCCGACGCCCGTGGTGAAGACGGACCGGTGGTCGTTCACCATCACCTCCGAACACGGAGTCGACACGTCGTGGACGTGGGACGAGTTCAGCGCCCTCCCGCACGAGTCGCCGACGGTCGACATCCACTGCGTCACCAAGTGGTCCAAGCTCGACACCTCGTGGCGCGGCGTGTCGCTCGACCTCCTGCTCGACGGCGTCGACACGTCGGCGAACTTCGTGCTGGTCCATTCGTACGACGGCTACACCACGAACCTCCCGCTCGCCGACATCCGCGGCGGAAAAGCCTGGGTGGCAGAGACTTTCGACGGTTCACCGCTCGCACCCGAGCACGGTGGCCCGGCCAGACTGCTGGTGCCGCACCTGTATTTCTGGAAGTCGGCGAAATGGGTGACACGGCTCGAACTGACGGCCGACAACGAGCAGGGATTCTGGGAGCGGGGCGGCTATCACGACTACGGCGATCCGTGGCGGGAGCAGCGGTACCAGGGCGACTGACGTGAGCAACCCCTGGATGGTGGCCGACGTCGTCGACAAGCGAGTCGAAACACCCTCGGCGCACACCCTGGTTCTCGACGTCGACGGGTGGCCCGGGCACTCGGCCGGTCAACACGTCGACGTTCGGCTCACCGCCGAGGACGGATACTCCGCTCAGCGCAGCTACTCGATCGCCTCGGCTCCGAACGGGCGCCGTATCGAGCTGACGGTGCAGACGGTTCCGGACGGTGAAGTCTCGCCCTACCTCGCCGACGTGCTCGAGGTGGGCGACCAGCTCGAGCTGCGCGGACCCGTCGGCCGATGGTTCGTGTGGGATCGCACGTCGACGCAGCCGGTGCTGCTGGTGGGAGGCGGATCCGGCATCGTGCCACTGCGCGCAATGATGCGCTCGCGTCACGACACAGGAAGTCGAGCGCTGTTGCGAGTCGTCTACTCGGTGCGTGAGCCGATGGAGACCTACTACGCGGACGAATTTGCCCGGCCGGACTCGGGCGTCGACGTGCACCTCGTGCACACGCGGCGCGCACCGGTGGGATCGCGCCGTCCCGTCGGTCGACTCGACGTCGCGGACCTCTCCGCCCACGGGTGGCCGCCGGACTTCGAACCCGACTGCTTCGTGTGCGGACCGACCGGCTTCGTCGAGACGGCCGCGAACATGCTGGTGGCACTCGGGCACGAACCGCGCCGCATTCGAACGGAGCGGTTCGGCCCGACCTGAGCCGGCCCGACCTCGACTAGAGGCGTCGCGTCATCTCGTCCTGGTACTCGTGGACGGTCTTCTCGATACGGCGCGCGTCGTCGTGATCCCCGCGCTTCGCTGCGTCGTCCGCGCGGGACTGCATGACCTTGATGGCCTTGCGAAGCTCGTTGTCCGACATCCGATGCTCGGTAATTATGTGTTCCATGTCACACAGTATGCCACCGATCGGACGTCGCGCCGGTGCTTACACCTCGACGGGCGCGCGATCCCTGACGAAGCTCGACAGACTGCGGGAAGCGAACTCACGGAAGTACGACAGCTTCTCCGGCGGCACCAGCGAGGGAAGAATCGTGTGCCAGACCTGCTCCATGCGAACGGGTGCCGACGCCAGCTTCGACGTTCCCTCGGCCACCATCAGAACTCCGGAGAGAACCTCCGAGACCAGCAGCGACGCGGTCTTCGAATCGAGCGAGTCGATGACGTCGCCGTGAGTGATGGCGCGGTCGAAGAGGAGCTCGAACAGGTTCTGCCACGTGCCGAAGACGCTGCCGCGACTGGGATCGGGCCCGTCGACCTCGAGCTGCAGCCGGTACATGATGCGGACCAGGTTGTCCGAGTTGGCAAGCTCGAGCACCGAATACGTGATTCCGATGACCGATTCCAAAGCAGGAGAACGGTTGTCGACCAGGCCGCTGCACGCGGCGGCGACACGCTCACGCCCCTCGTCCACCAGCGCGCGGGACAGCTCTTCCTTCGACGCGAAGTGGAAGTAGAGCGCGCCCTTCGTCACGCCGGATTCGGCGGAGACCTGGCTCAGCGTTGCCGTCGCGTGCCCCACCCGCAAGAAGAGGTCCGCGGCCGCGCGAAGAGCGGCCGATCGTGTCGCTTCTGCCCGTAATTGCCTGACCATGTGCCATCTCCAGTCGTAGTGCGCTGATGTGCTCGTTGACATTGCCAAGGTGTCTGAGCTCCCCGGCCCTCACACTGCGTGACGACCGCAAAAACAATGCATTGCAGGCGCCGGTTCAATGATATGCACACTCGACCAGAGTTGTAGTCCCAGTGGGTCGAAATCACCCTGTTTACAATACGTTTCGCGTTTCAACCAGATCATTCACATTGTTTTACGGGATTCTTTCGAACTCCCGGTTTGTTTATCGCAATGTAGTCGAACTGGAAGTCGCATCACGTGAGAACGACCGCCACATTGAGTTCCACTCGCCCCTCCGGTGACATCGTCTCGAATTCGGGCCCGCCCGCTCGCAGGACGGTCCCGTCGCGCATCGCATCGTCCAGCTGGGCCCACACGTCGTCGACCTGCTCGGGGAGGTTCATCTCCGGGGTGACCACGGCGTAGGTCGCGGGAGGGACGAACGCGAAGACGTCGCCGAACGGCACGTCCTCGGGCGAGGAGCGCAGGACACCGACGATCACGTTGTAGTAGCCGAGCTGGTCCGGCATGTACAGCGTGTGGACCGTGGCGCCGGTCGATTCCCGGTCGCGAATTCTCTCGCGAAGAAATTGGATCAGATCGCTGCTGCTCGATTCCGGGCCGGGCGGAATGCTAGGCGCCGCGAGCCCGCCGATTACCAGACTTCCCCTCGCAGTCAGCCGAATACTCAACTCGACTCCGTCGACTGCGCTATCGGCAGATACATTTCGATTTTGTACGCGTGCGCGTGAAACTCGTATTCACCGGTATGCGCCCGGGTGAATTTGCGAGATTGCTCTGCGTGGTCTATTTCTCGCCACAGCGAGATCATGATGTCCGGAAACGTTCCGACTGCGCAGAACCGTGCGTACGGTCCCTGCGGAATCTTGGCCACGATATGGCCGGGAGCGACGCGGCCCGCGGAAACTCGATACCCCACGATCTGTGTGCTGTAGGAGTCGATACCGGGAACGTAATCGGTGTAGATCGACGCCAAAGTTCCTGCGACGTCCTGTTTCAGGACCGCGGACCACGCCGACTCCAAGTTGGGGTCGGCGAGTCTGCCCAGCGCCCGCTTGGGGCTTCGAACCGGTAGGCCCGCAACCCAGGTCTCCGGTAGGTGCACCAGTTCGAACGACATCTCATTGCTCCAGTACGTGGTCGGTAGTACGGCAACGACCACGCCTTCGTCCGAGTCGAACGACGATATTTGAGACCCCGTGAAGAAATATCACCACCACTCGAGGGCCGTTGCTGCGATCACCCTAGCGGTAGGAATGCGTCACCGCGATGTTGCTATCGCGACGTCGGACGGAACCGGGGGATGTGCCGAGGAACTCCGTTGAACCAGCGCAACGCCACCGAGAATGGCTCCCCCGCCGCACAATTGCACCATTGTTATGGATTCTCCGAGCAAGAGGAATGCTGCGAGGACCGCGCACACCACCTCCACCAGAGCGACGACGGACGCCGTTCCGGCACCCAGCTTCCGCGAACCGACGATGCCGAGGATGTACGCGAGTGCCGCGCTCACGACGGCGAGCACCGCGGCCGGAACCAACCACGACACTTCGTGACCGGACACCTGAACGGGTGCGTCGGAGAAGCGAAGCGACACCACACCCACCGCGGCCAGACCGGCGACGGTCACACCGCCGATCGACAACCCCGCCGCCGTGAGGACGAAGGGGTCGACCGGGTCACCGTCACTGGCCGAGACCACGAAGTAGACCGTCAGACACAGGGCCGCCAGAAGCCCCCACAGCACGCCGACGACGTCGAAAGCGGCACCGTTTCCGACGTCGAGCACGACGGCCGCGCCGAGAAGTGCGATCCCCGCACCGACGAGCGTTCCCGTGCTGGGCCGGCGCCGAGTCGTGATCCACACCCACCCGATGACCAATACCGGTGCGAGGTATTCGAGGAGGAGAGCGACACCGACCGACAGGTGCTGAATGGCATTGAAGAAGGCGACCTGCGCGCCCGCCACCGCGGCCACTCCGTAGAACAGCACGCTTCCGAATCGCCGTCTCAGCGCCGAGAAGGCGTGCCGACGGGCAAGCAGAACGAACGGGACCAGCACCACCGCACCGCCCACCACCCGCACGAACACCGCCGCCTCGGGAGACCATCCGCTCTCGGTCAGCGCTTTGGCGAAGGGTCCCGAGACACCGAATGCGATGGCGGACAACGCTGCGAACAGCAGTCCGGTCTGTTGGCGTGCCACGGAAGTGCCCCTGTCATGAGTGAAACGGTATGTTGGTCGTGACACTACGAGAACGGAAGGTCACTGGTCAAATGACTTTTGCTCATGACATCGAGGTGTCACTGGTCTGGTCGGCCGCGCTGATCAACACCCGGCGAAACGGCGACGAATTGCTGGGCGACGCAGCCACCCTGGACGCCCTCCTCGACGAGTACGAGTGGACCGGACGGCGGGACGGCACATCGGCCGAGCTGGCCGACGTGCGCCGATTACGGCCGGCACTGCGCCGAATGTGGTTGTTCGAAGACCTCGACACCCTCGTCGGCGACGTCAACACCATGCTCACCGAATCGCAGGCCGCCCCCAGGCTTGCCCGCCACGGTGATTGGGGGTGGCACCTGCACGTGAGTCAGGACGATGCGCCGCTCGCCCAGCGGATCATGGCCGAAGCAGCGGTCGCCTTCGCCGAACTGGTGCGCTCGGACGAACTCGGCCGGTTGAAGACCTGCGAGGCGGACGACTGCGACGCCGTTCTGATCGACCTGTCACGCAACCGCTCTCGCCGCTTCTGCGACACCGGTAACTGCGGAAACCGCGCGAACGTGGCGGCATATCGCGCCCGTAAGAGAGCAGTGGCATCCCGCTGATCTCGTTTCGATGGTTTGGATGGGTCAACCAGGGGTATCTGACACGTGAGCTCGACGTCCCGTCACAGCTACCGTTCGGTAGTAGGTTCACTTCAGTAACGCGTGCATCACACGTAACACCGAGAGGGATCCTGATGACCCCAGAGAACGAGACCCGCGAACCCGCGCTCGTCGAGTCCGGTGGTGCAGTCCTGTTGGTTCTGTTCCTCGTCTCCGCCCTGATCCTCGGAGCCGCGGTGATCGGATCGTTCGTCGTTGCGGCGCTGGTCGGCGTCGCGCTACTCGGTTTCGTAGGCCTGGTCGTTGCTGCTGTGTGACAGCGGCCGGGTCGCCGGCAGGAGCCGCAACTTCTCGTAACTCGTACTGCCCGGAGCGGCGGTATAGACCAGGAGCGAGTGCGACTGGATCGGATCCATCAACGCTTGACAATTCAGATCCATCCGACCGAGTTCGGGGTGAACGAACGTCTTCGTCTCGTCGGGGCGGATGCCGACCTCGTGTCGGTTCCACACATCCCTGAACTCGGCGCTCCGCTCGAGCAGTTCCTCCGCGATCCGAGCGGCGCGCGACTGCGGCCCCCTCACCGTGACCACGCCGCGAAGGCCGGACGCCCACATCCGGGTCAGAAACGCATGGCTCTCCGGCGCATACAGACTGCGTGAATCAGGTTGTGTGAACCAGCGATACGCGAGACTGCGAGCCGAACCGGTGTGCACGCTCTGGTCTCCGGTGAGGGCGATGCCGAGCGCGGTTTGACGCAAAGTCTCGCCCAATTCGGTGACGATCTCCGCCGGCGTGTCGTGAAGCCGGTCGAAGATGCGCAGCATTCCGGGGCTGATGTGCTCGCTTCCCGCACCGGGACTCGGCGGGTTGTGTCCCGCCAGCCTGAACAGGTGGTTCCGCTCGTCCAGCGACAGATGCAACCCCTGGGCGATGGCGGCGACCATGTGCGTCGACGGTTGGGGTCCGGTCTCGCGCTCGAGCCGTGCGTAGTAATCGGTCGACATGTGCGCGAGCGCCGCCACCTCCTCCCGGCGCAACCCACTCGTGCGGCGGCGCTGCCCACGCGGCAAACCCACGTCCTCGGGTTGCAAGGACTCTCGGCGCAGTCGAAGAAACTGCGCGAGGCCTGTCCGGTCGATCGCCATGCGTCATTTGTACCGGCCGCGTCACCCCTTATCCACGGACTGCGAATCAGTGGATGAGGCGGCCCTGGATACCGACGCCGCAGCACGCCATCGTGAAAACATGACACGCAGACAGATCGACATCACCGTCCCCGACCTCACAGGCACGCGCGCCGTCGTCACCGGAGCCAGCGACGGAATCGGCATCGGCATTGCACGCAGGCTCGCAGAAGCGGGCGCAGAAGTTGTACTCCCCGTTCGCAATCAGAGCAAGGGTGAATCCGCGATCGACGCGATTCGGCGGCGACATCCCCGCGCCGAGGTGTCCCTGCGCGCACTCGATCTGTCCTCGCTCGAGTCCGTCGCGGCGCTCGGAGACACCCTGCGCAGCGAAGGCAACCCGATTCACCTGCTCGTCAACAACGCCGGAGTGATGACCCCGCCGGAACGGCAGAGCACTGCCGACGGTTTCGAATTGCAGTTCGGCACCAACCATCTGGGCCACGTCGCCCTGGTCGGTCACCTGCTGCCGCTGCTGCGGGACGGCCGGGCGAGGGTGACGTCGCAGATCAGCGTCGCCGCCAACCGCAACGGCATCAACTGGGACGACCTGAACTGGGAACGCTCCTACGACGGAATGAAGGCCTACAGCCAATCGAAGATCGCATTCGGCATGTTCGGGGTCGAACTCGGGCGCCGCAGCGCCGCAAACGGATGGGGAATCACGAGCAATCTCGCACACCCGGGCGTTGCGCCGACCAACTTGTTGGCGGCTCGTCCCGAACTCGGTCGCGGCAAAGAAGTTTCGGGACGCAAGCTCATCCAGTGGTTGTCCGACCGTGGCATCGTTCTGGGCACGGTCGAGACGGCGCAGCTCCCCGCGGTGATGGCCGCCACGACCACGAGCTCTGCCCGCTTCTTCGGACCGAGCGGACTCGGCCATCTCGGCGGCGCGCCGGCGGAGCAGAAGCCGTACTCGCGGCTGCAGAACGTCGACGAGGCCGAACGGATGTGGGCAGTGTCCGAAAAGATGGCAGGAGTGAGCTTTTCCTGAGATGTCAGGCGAGACCGGTTGCCGCCGCGA
Organism: Rhodococcus sp. 320_ES; assembly: GCF_059691855.1. Classification (NCBI taxonomy): domain Bacteria; kingdom Bacillati; phylum Actinomycetota; class Actinomycetes; order Mycobacteriales; family Nocardiaceae; genus Rhodococcus; species Rhodococcus sp. 320_ES. Next base: position 73,379 of record NZ_JCAWAG010000002.1, read on the forward strand.
GGTATTCACGCGCCTCGGCGAAAGTGCTCGCCACGCCGCGCCCCGCCACCGCTTTGTACCGGCTGATCTGGTCGTCGTCGAGCGTGGCCGTCACGGCGCTGTCGTCGACCGGCAGCCATCCCCGGTCCCGCACCAGTTCGTGCACGCGCTTGCCGTGCAGCGCGGTGATGCCCTCGACCTTGATGCCCTTCGCGTCCGTCGACGCAGCAAGGTAGTACGCCTTCTTGCTGGGGTAGCCCGACTTGACCTTCTCGCGCAGTTTGAAGACAGCCTCAGCCGCGTCGTCGATGGCGGAGGCCTGGTCGTCGGAATCGGGTTCGGACGACGAGACGCGCTGAAGTTCGGCGTCCAGTCGGCCGAGCAGGGTGCCGAGGTATTCGAGGTCGCTCATCGGGACCATGATGCCATCGATGCCGGTGAACACCAGAACGAACTCTGGGCCGACACCCTTGCGGATGCCGACCCAGTGTTAGTGGAGCTGAGGGGAATCGAACCCCTGACCTTCTCGATGCGAACGAGACGCGCTACCAACTGCGCCACAGCCCCGTGCGTCCCGCTTTCGTAGGACGCTGCCAAACTCTAGCAGCCCGGTGTGGGCTGGATCGAATCGGCTGTTCGGCTGATTCGATTCGGCTACTCGCCGGACGCGCGGCGCATGCGGACGTCGAGATGCGCGTCAGAGGTCCGCTCGTCGTAGTGCTCGAGATGGTCGAATTCCGGGTCCTCGTCGTCGACCTCCATGACCACCGCACCGGGGCGGCGGAGGCGTTCGGGGGTGAGGTTCAGCTCAGGGTCGCTGCGCGACTCGACGCCCAGCCGCGAGCGCTGCAGACGTGTCATGCGGCGACGGCGAATGTCTTCTTCGATGCGCACCTGACGGCGCAGGTAGAACAGGTAGCTCGACAGTCCGACGAGGGTGACCGTGAACGCCCACCAAAAGATCGGGGAGACAAGCACTCCCAGGCCGGCCGACATCACGAGGACGAAGAACGACGCGAGCACGGTCCGCTGACGGAACGAGTAGCGCGCGGCGCGGGCGATGGCGTCGGCCTCCGGATCGAACCCGCCGCGGCCACGACGCTGCGGTACGAACTCCGAGTCACCGCGGAACTCGTCCTGCTCGTGGTCGAGGTCGTTCTCCATCAGGTCCTCCGCGTCGTCTTCGGCCGGGCGCCAGTTCGGGTCGCTGCGATGCCCGGATGCGGGCCCGCGAGCTGGGGTGGGTGTCGCGCCCCCGCGGTGCAGAACACGCGTCGCGAGCGCTGCGTCGGTGGTGCGACGAATTCGAGGACGTTTGTTGGCCACCATCGGAACGAGGACGAAGATCCAGACGGCGACGAGTCCGACCCAGATGATCGAATTGGGCATCGCGTCCTCCCCTGTCCAGCCTGGTTACCTGCGTCGATGGTCGATCACGACGTTAGTGGCCAGGGGGGTCTTACCCGGGTAGACGCGCCGACACTGCAGTGAACTCTTGTCACATCAGTCACAAGGAGCCGTTATCGCGCCCATGCTGCTCGGCCGCTGCGCACCAACACGTCGGCAACGGTTCCCGGCGTCTCCCCCACCGTCATGGCGACGAGGATGTGATCGCGCCACGCGCCGTCGACGTCGAGGTAGCGCTTGAGCAGGCCTTCCTCGCGGAATCCGACCTTCCGCAGCACGGCCTGCGACGCCTGGTTCTCTGGGCGCACAGTCGCTTCGACACGATGCAGACCGACTGGGCCGAAGCAGTGATCGAGCCCGAGGGCGAGGGCGGCAGTGGCGACACCCTGTCCGCCGACGTCCTTGGACACCCAGTATCCGATCCACGCCGAGCGGAGTGCGCCGCGCACGATGTTGCCCACAGTGATTTGCCCGCAGAACTCGCCGTTCAGCTCGATGACCATCGGCAGCATGGTGCCGCGTCGTGCCTCGGCCTTGAGCGAGGAAAACAATGGGGGCCACGACGAAATGGCATGTCGCAGTTCCCAAGACGCGTCGCCGCTCGGTTCCCACGGTTCGAGGTGAGCGCGGTCGCGCATGCGCGTCCGGGACCACACCGCGGCATCACGAAGGCGGATGGGTCGGAGGGTGACGTCTCCGGCCGGGACCGAGAGCGGTCCCAATTTCGCCGGCCATCCGGGATGGCTCGACCACTTGCGCGACATTCCAGAACTTTACCGTCGGCCAACCCTGTGAGTGAAAAAGTGCCCTGGAGGGGTGGAAATCGCGCACAGGGGGCGGAGCCCCCCTCGCGCACAGGGGGCGGAGCCCCGTCAGCCCCTCTGCGCCAGGAAGGCCACGCTGACCTCTTCACCGGTACGCACCTCGGTGACCTCGGGATCGACCATGACCAGGCAGTTCGCCTCGGCCAGCGTCGCCAACAGGTGCGACGACGAGCCGGGCGCACCGCCGAGTGCCTGCACCAGGTACTCCCCCGTCGACTCGTCGCGCATCAGCTGCCCGCGCAGATATGCGCGTCGACCCGCAATGGACGTGATGGGACCCACCGTCCGCGCAGTGACGATGCGGCGCAGCGGCTGACGACGTCCCAGCGCAATGCGCACGAGGGGGCGCACCATCACCTCGAACACCACCAGGGCACTGACCGGGTTGGACGGCAGCAGAAACGTGGGCACCTCGTCGCGCCCCAGCTGCCCGAAGCCCTGCACGGACCCCGGGTGCATGGCGACGCGGTCGACCTCGATGTCGCCGAAGTCGCTGAGCGCTTCTCGCACCGCGTCCGACGCCTCACCGCCGACGGCGCCGGAGATCACGACGATCTCGGAGCGAATGAGCTGCCCCTCGACGACCTCGCGCAGCCTCTTCGTGTCACCGCTGACGATGCCGATGCGGTTGACGTCGGCGCCCGCGTCACGAGCTGCTGCAGCGAGGGCGTAACTGTTGACGTCGTAGACCTGGCCCTGACCCGGTGTTCGGTCGATGTCCACCAGTTCGCCGCCGAGGGAGATCACGGACAGTCGTGGCCGGGGGTGCACCAGCACTTTGTCGCGGCCCACTGCGGCGAGAAGGCCGACCTGAGCAGCACCGATGATGGTGCCGGACCGGACTGCGACATCACCGGGCTGTACGTCGTCACCGACCTTGCGGACGTACTCGCCCGACCGCACGGGCTGATGAACGACGATCCTGTTTCGTCCGTCGTCGGTGCGGCCGACGGGCAGTACTGCATCGGCCAGCGTCGGCAGAGGTGCGCCGGTGTCGACGCGTACCGCTTGCCGCGGTTGCAGGCGGATCGGTTGGCGCGAGCCGGCCTTGACCTCGCCCACCACCGGCAGGGAGATCACCACCAGGTCGCCGTTGTCGTCGACCTGACCGGAGCCGGCGGAGGCGATGTCGACACTGCGGACCGCGTAGCCGTCGATCGCAGCCTGGTCGAATCCGGGCAACGGCCGCTCCGTCACCACTTCCTCGGCGCAGAGAAGGCCCTGAGCCTCGGAGATCGCAACGCGGACCGGACGTGGTGCCACGGCCGCCGCTGTCACTCTGGACTGCTGGTCCTCGACCGAGCGCATCGCGTCCTTCCCTTGTCGACCTATTCGTACGTGGTCAGCTGCGGTGCCCAGTCGTCCGACAGGCGCTCGTTGAGCCATTCACGCAACGCGGGACCGTAGTCGTCGCGTTCCAGGGCAAAGTCAACCGCAGCGCGGAGGTAACCCCCGGGATTTCCGAGGTCGTGTCTCGAACCACGATGCACGACGACGTGAACCGGGTGACCTTCGGAAATCAGCAATGCAATGGCGTCGGTCAACTGAAGTTCACCGCCCGTACCGGGTTCGATGCGCCGGAGTGCGTCGAAAATAGCGCGGTCGAGGAGGTAGCGACCCGCCGCCGCGTAATTGGACGGCGCCTCATCGGCTTTCGGCTTCTCGACCATGCCGTTGACCTTGAGAACATTCGGATTGACTGCGTCCGGGACGATTTCGGTATCGAAGACGCCGTAGGCCGAGACCTGCTCGTGCGGAACCTCGATGGCGCACAGCACCGAGCCGCCGCGCTTGGCACGCACGCGGGCCATCACGTCGAGGACCCCGCGCGGAAGCACGAGATCGTCCGGGAGCAGCACGGCGACAACGTCTTCGTCGTCGTCCAGCAATTCTTCGGCACACGACACCGCGTGGCCCAGCCCGAGTGGCTCGTGCTGAATGACCGACTGCACTTCGAGCAAAGCCGGTGCCACGCGCACCTTTTCGAGCAACTTGAGCTTGCCGCTCGCTTCGAGCTTGGATTCGAGAACCAGGTCTTCGACGAAGTGGGCGACCACGCCGTCCTTGCCCGGCGAGGTCACGATGACCAGACGCGTCGCGCCGCCGTCGGCCGCCTCACCGGCGACCAATTCGATTCCCGGTGTGTCGACGACAGGCAGCAGTTCCTTCGGCACCGTCTTGGTGGCGGGCAGGAATCTGGTCCCCATTCCTGCAGCGGGAACGACGGCAGTGCGGAACGGGATCGGCCCCGCACCGTGACCGTTGGTACCTGCATCCGAGCTCATGGCCCACACCCTATCCAAGTAGATCGCGCAGTCGCTGCGCGAGACCTTATGGTTTTCCCCATGTTTGCCGCCGACAAACCCGACACGATCCCGGCCGACAAACCCGGCTGGAGACGTCGCATTCTCGACGGGCGACGGCTTCGACCTCAGGATCTGCGTGCCGCCGACGCCTCCGCACTCTCTCATGTCCTGTCCGAATTGGCGTCCGGAGCGTCCGCCGTCGCCGCCTACGTTCCGGTGGGCAGCGAACCGGGCTCGGTGTCGATGCTCGACGCGATGCTCGGGGCCGGTGCTCGCGTACTTCTCCCCGTAGCCGGGGCGCCGGGGCCCTTGCGGTGGGCCGAGTACACCGGACCCGATTCGCTGGTCCCGGCCGCGTACGGCCTGCGGGAGCCGTCCGGCCCCGATCTTCCGCCGGACGCGGTGGCCGACGCCGAGATCGTTCTGGTGCCGGCCCTCGCGATCGATCGTCGAGGCGTCAGGCTCGGGCGCGGAGCCGGCTTCTACGACCGAACGCTGTCGCTGGCAGCCGGGTCGGCGCAGATCGTCGGCGTCGTCTTCGACGACGAGTACGTGGACCACCTGCCGGGCGCCGACCACGACATACCCGTCACGCACGTCCTCACGCCCGATGCCGGGCTGCGGCCCGTCGGCGCGGAATAGGCGTTCGGTTTCCGACGTTGGCACTGTCAGCTGTAGAGTGCCAGTTGCCCCGGTGCGTCCGTGGGACGGCGGTTTACGGACCGACACAGAAGTTTCGGAGGATTGCTGACGTGCCTACCTACTCGTATGCGTGTACCGAGTGCGACAACAAGTTCGACATCGTGCAGAAGTTCACCGACGACACGCTGACGGTGTGCCCTGCGTGCTCGGGCAAGCTTCGCAAGCTGTTCAACACGGTGGGCATCGTGTTCAAGGGAAGCGGTTTCTACCGCACCGATTCTCGCTCCGGCTCCACCTCGAGCGAGTCCTCGTCGTCCAAGTCCGAGTCGAGCAGTTCCGACTCGAGCAAGTCCGAGAAGAAGTCCGACTCCAAGTCCGACAGCTCGTCGAGCAAGTCCGAGAAGAAGTCCGACTCCAAGTCCACGTCGAACTCGTCCAGCACATCGAAGTCCGCTGCCGCAAGCTGACCGAAGTTGCTGTGGATGAATCTGCGGATCATCCACAGGTGATCGACACCGTTAATACGGCGCATTTACCGTTCGCGCATGTCGAACGAGCCACGTCTGAATCCTCGATGGTTCGAGCGGTCCATGTCTCGGCCGGCGTGGACGCGTTCGGGTCTGGTGAGACGGTCCATCGCTGCGGCGCTCGTGGTACTTGCCGCTGTGTCGGCGTTTCGCGGTGATCCCGACCGCGACCGAGTGACGGTGGTGACGGCAGGTCACGACCTTCGTCCCGGAGCTGTTCTGACCGAGTCCGACCTGGCCCTGGTCCGCGTCGAGCGCACGTCGCTCCCCGACGGTGCAACCGCATCCAGCGCCGACGCCGCCGGCCGGACCGTGGCGGGTCCGATCCGCTCGGGAGAAATCCTCACCGATGTGCGACTGCTCGGCCCCCGACTCGTCGGCTCGGCGCTGTCGACACCCGACGCGCGCGTGGTACCGATCAGGCTCGCCGATCCGTCGTTGGCGGACATCGTGCAGGCGGGCGACGTCGTGGACGTCCTGACCGTCGACGATGACGGAACCCGAGTGCTGGCCGACGGCGCTGTCGTCGTCCTCGTTCCCGACTCGGATGCACGCGCCAGGCAACAGGAGCGTCTGATCTTGCTGGGACTGGCCACCGACGCCGCAACCTCGGTAGCCGCAGCTTCATTGGTCAGCGCTTTGACCGTGGTTTTGCACTAGCATTTCCCGGCGAACGGTTTCACTGTCGAGTCGAGGGGTGTGTTCGCATGTTGAAGGGCTTCAAGGATTTTCTGCTCAGGGGCAACGTGGTCGACCTCGCGGTTGCCGTCGTGATCGGCGCAGCGTTCACCGCCATCGTCACGGCCTTCACCTCGAACATCATCAACCCCCTCGTCGCCGCGGTGGGCGGTTCCAACGAGTACGGATTCGGCTTCCTGATCACCGATAGCCCCGAGTCGTTCGTCAACATCGGCGCCGTCATCACCGCCGTCATCAACTTCCTGATCATCGCGGCCGTCGTCTACTTCGTGCTGATCGTTCCCGTCAATGCCGCAAAGGCGCGCTTCGACGCCAAGAAGGCGACCGACGAATCGCCCGCCGAGGAGTCTCTCAGCGACCAGGACATTCTGATCCAGATCCGCGACCTTCTCGCCGGCGGCGGAGGACCCACCGCCGGTCCGGGCAACTCGTCGCCGGGTGCACACGAGCGCTGATACCTGCCGCGAGATTCGTGACGGGGCCGCACAATTGGGCTCGCGGATGAACAATTCTCCACAACTTCGCGTGGCTGCGGCGATTCTCAGGCGGGTATTACCTCGAGAGGGCACCATGGTCCTACGGCCGTCAGCGCCGGGACCGACTTCTCGAAGGAACGACATGCCCGATCTCTCCACCGCCACCCCGTCTCACCGCTCCCGAACCGTCGCATCGCGTATCGACGTCGACATCGCCACCGGCATTCTGGTGGCCGTACGGTCCATTTCACCCGACGCCGCCAACGCAGAACTGGTCGCGTGCGCCGTGGCGAACCACCTCAGTTTGTTTCAACTGTCGCGGGCGCTGATCACGCTGGCGTCGGACGGTGAGCCGTCGGCGTCCGACTCCGCTGCCGCGCGCTCCGTGGCGGAACTCGAATGGGGTGGCGCGCTCGCTCAGCGCGCGCTGTCGCATCAGGGGTTGGCGACACCCGCCTGATTCTGCGGTTCGATCGTCACCTGCGGGCACGCGTCGTGTCCGCAGGTTTACGGGGTCAGAAGTTTCCCGGGGTCAGAAGAGTGTGGCCGCGACGATGTTCCCGAGCACGTAGAGCGCTCCGAGGGCGCAGACCACACCATTGTCCGCATTTGCGATCAAGAACTGCACGAATTCGCCGTTGATTCCCATTGCTCCTCCTCATCGCCATTCTCGACAACACGTTATCGAGATGATTCCGAAGAAGACGCTAAACGGCCACAGCAATTTCTTTCCGCACGCCATGCTGACTTGTCACAACATTTTTGCTGATCCCGTAAGGATCACTCAGTTGGTGAACTTGGGCAGCGCGAACTCGTCGAGCGTAATCGTGGTGCCGTCGGCTGCGCATGCGCTCGCCACGGCGTTCGCGTTGGTCACATAGGCCTGTCCGGACTCGCTGTCGGGTTCCGACAGCGTCAGGGTGTCGGCGGGCAGTGCTCCCACCAGCGCCGTCAGCTTGTCCTTCACGTCGCCTGTGGCGGTTCCGCTCTGCGTCTTGAAGTTTGCGATCTCGGCTTCCTTGGCCGCAGTCCACTTGTCGACGTCCGCGTCCGTGGGCCCCTTGGCCAACGTCGCAAGCGAGTTGTACGACGCGGCGAACTGGTTGCAGACATCCGCATTCTGTCCGGTCGGGGCGGCCGACGAGTCGTCACTGCTGCCGCAGCCGGCGAGAAGCAGCGCAGCGGACACGGCGAGGGCGGAGATGAATGTGGTTCGCATGGAGGTTATTTCACCAGAAAAAGGCGTGAGACCCAATTCGGACGAAGGGTCTGTGACACCTCAGCACACTCGGGACGCAGTAGCTGTCGGACGACACAAGTCAGGCCCGCTCGGACGAATCCGAACGGGCCTGACTGTGTACAGCTGATGTGTGTGTCTCAGCCTGATCTGTGGCTAGGCCAAGATCAGTTGAGGCGCCACGGCACGCCGTAGGTGACGACGGTGTCGCCGGCGTCGCTGACGATCTTCACGTACGGACGGATCGTGACGTTACCGAGAACGCCGGTGACCGTGCCGTGAAAGTTCGAGAGCTGGATCGAGCCGCTGGCGCCCGAGACGGAGCCGGATGCAGCTTCGACCTCACTGATGCCGCCGCCGGAGCTGATCGGAATCGAAACACCCAACGAGGGAAGCAGGTTGTTGGTGCTGAAGTTGACGGTGTCGCCGTCCGAACCGAGGCTGAAGTTCGGCGTGTCGTACGAGAACGTCACGGTCGGCGCGATGGCGGCCGGGTAGCCGACCTGGTAACCGATCGACATCGTGCCGGAGAAGTCTTCGGCGCCGGGGCCGGTGACTTCGTAGCCTGCGCGGCCGTTGTGGAACCACTCACGGGTGAGCGGGTTTCCGTCCAGCGGGGCAACAGCGTTGATGAAGGTGTCGGACTGCAGCACCGTGATGGTGTTGCCGGTTCCGTCGACGATGTAGTTGCTGTTGTCGACAGCCGCAGACGCCGTTCCGTTACCGAGCACCAGGCCGACAACTGCGGCGCTAGCGATCACTGCTGCACGCATGGACTTGAGCCCCCGGCTACGCCGCGGCTTCTGAATTTCGGTCATTTACTTCCTCATCATGTTCGTCCTCACGCGTGTTGCGTGAGGTGCGCTGTCGGGCTCTTCCACCCAAACGGCCACGCATCTTTGCGAAACCTATCAGGGCAGCGACGGCGACGTGGGCTCTTGACCCGCGCGCCGGGCAGTGCAGGCATCGATCGCGAGTAACAAAACCTGGGTTTCGCTACTCGTGGCCTGAACCTGATCGGAACCTTAGAGGGTAGATCGAATCGAGACAATCCCTACGGGACGTCGTGTCGTTGTTAGTCACACAGTTTCTGTTTCATACATGTGAACGGGCGTCACACGCTTCGAATCCACGGTGCCGACCTGCAGTCGCGGGCCATTTCGGCGCACCGTGCACACCATTCACAGGGCGTAGCGCACCTGACGTGCACCGATTCAGAAAACTCGAGTCCGAGGGCATTTCGATCACCTCGAGCAGAACAGTCGCGGGCCGCGGGAAGTGCCTGGTTCACCGACGCGGAGCATCGCGGCGAAGACGAACAGATGGTTAACAAAGCTCGACAATCAGACACGCAAAGGATGGGTAAATGTGTTCTGGATCACATCTACTCATTCGTGATGCGGGGGCCGTTGCTGTCTCAACCACTCGTCCGAGGACGAGTTCGTACTCGATTCCGACCGCTCGTCGCTGCTCGTGTCGGGGAGAACATCGCCGAAAACACGCGCGAGCCGAGCCCGTTTCTCCCGGGCCCGGCTCGCGCGTTCCGACTCTTCTTCTGCAGTGATGACTACCCGTCCAACCTCGACAGCTCGCCGATGACCTGACTGGCCAGCGGAGTCAACGTCGCCATACCGTCACGGATCGCTGCTCGCGACCCCGCCAGGTTCACCACGAGCGTGCTGCCCGAGACGCCGACCAGCCCGCGGGAGAGTCCGGCGTCGAGTGCGCCGGCCGCGAGACCGGACGAGCGCAGAGCCTCACTGATACCCGGGATCTCGCGATCGAGGACGTCGGCGGTGGCATCGGGTGCGACATCGCGAGGGGAGACTCCGGTTCCACCGACGGAGACGACCAAGTCGACTCCACCGATCACTGCCGTGTTCAACGCGTTACGTACGGCGACCTCGTCGTTGGACACCACCACCACACCGTCGACGAGGAACCCCGCCTCGGTGAGCAGTTCGGTGACCAGCGGGCCGGATGCGTCCTTGTCGTCACCGTGGGCGGCGCGGTCGTCGACGATCACGACCAGCGCACGCCCCGCTACGGGAGCCTCGAGTTCCATGCCGCTCACCGTAGTGCCCACACTGGGCTCCGTCGTCAGGTGTCCGAGGATCGATGCAAGATGGCGACCATCACGAGCGTTGAGGGTGGCGCTGCGGCTGCCGATCTCGTTCATCAGTTGCCTCCACTCGGTGCGGTGCCGAGTGTGACCTGGACCGTCGTCGGGCTCCCGCCGTTCTCGTACGTCACGGAGACGGTGTCGCCGGGTGCATGCGAGCGGACGGCCGCGATCAATGCGTCACCGTTGTCGATCACCCGGTCGTCGACCTTCGTGATCACTGCACCCTTGGGGATGTTGGCCTTGGCCGCAGGTCCGTCGGCCGTGACGTCCATGACGGTTGCACCGTTCGCGTTGTCCTGGCTCGGCACCGTGATGCCGATGATTGCCTGCGTCGCCTTGCCGGTCTTGATCAGTTCGTCGGCGATCCGCCGCGCCTGATCCACCGGGATCGCGAATCCGAGGCCGATTGAGCCGCTCTGCGACTCCTGACCGCCGCCACCGCTGCTGGCACCGAGGGTGGCGATCGCGCTGTTGACGCCGATCAGCTGGCCCTGCGAATTGACCAGCGCGCCACCGGAGTTACCGGGGTTGATCGCGGCATCCGTCTGAATGGCGTCGATGACCGTCGCCTGGTTGCTCGACTCGCCGGTGGTCGACACCGGACGGTTGAGCGACGAAATGATGCCCGAGGTGACCGTTCCGGCCAGGCCCAGAGGCGAGCCGACCGCGACGACCTGCTGGCCGACGGCGAGACCGGAGGACGTACCGAGCTCGATCGGCGTCAGGTTGGACTTGCCCTGCGCTTTGATGACGGCGATGTCGGACGCCGGGTCCGCCCCGACGACCGTGGCCGACGCCGTCGATCCGTCGTTGAACGACACCTGGAGCTGGGCGTTGGGTCCGGCGCCGGCGGCAACGTGGTTGTTGGTGAGGATGAGGCCGTCGGACGACAGAATGATGCCCGACCCCTCGCCCTCGGCCTGGCGACCAGTGACCTGAATCTGCACGACGCTCGGCAGCACCTTCGCGGCCACTGCCTGCACGGAACCGTCGGGCGCATTCGCGGCCTGATTGGCCGTCGGTGTCGGAGCGTTCAGCGCGTTGGTGACCGCACCCGTCGACCCATCACGCGTGGCGAGCGACCCGACTGCGCCGCCGATACCACCGCTCACCAGGGCGAGTGCAATGGCGCCGACCACGATCATCGACCGTCCGGAGCGCTTGGGCGACGTGGCGATGGAGCCGACGTGCTGAGGGCCGCCGCCCGGGTTTCCGGACAGCTGCTCGGTCGGCTGGTACCCCTGCTGGTAGGGACCCTGCGGGTAGCCGGGGTTGCCGTACGGCTGACCGTGCTGCGGCTGACCCTGCTGCGGGTAACCGGGGCGACTGTAGAAACCACCCTGCTGGGGCTGCTGACCGTAGTTTCCCTGCGGTGCGCCCGGGTACTGGGCGGTGCCGTGCGCCTGCGTCTCCGCGTCCCGCGCTCCCTGATCGGGTGCCGCGCTCTCGTGCCGCGGGGCCAAGCCCGCTTCGTCGGTTCCGTCGGAGTTCTCGATGTTGGGGCGATCCTCGCTCATCTGCGTCGCTTTCGTTCCTCGGTGACCACCGACGCTCGGCGGTCACACCCTCGTGTTCGATACCGACGATGCACGGTCGGACTGAGAAGGTGCTGAGATGGGCTTATCAAATTGGTGTGACTCCCACACCGTCGACGAGATCCGCCGGTTCGACGGTGCCGGGCTCGCCCGGAAGAACGATGCGCACCAACGCGCCGCCCATCTCCGACCGCTCGATGGCAATGGTTCCGCCGTGTTTCACGACGACCTGCCGCACGATCGCGAGGCCCAGTCCCGACCCGGGCATGGACCGCGATGCGGTGGACCGATAGAAGCGCTCGAAGACGAGTTCCCGCTCCTCAGGGGCGATTCCGGGGCCGGCGTCCGAGACCGTGAGTTCGAGGAGACCGTCGTCCCTCGCGGCCATCACGATCTTCACCGTCGCATCCGGTGGGCTCCACTTCGCCGCGTTGTCGAGAACGTTCAGCACCGCGCGCGACAGACCGGCCGGATCTCCGTACACGATCCACGGCGTGGACACGAAGTCGAACTCGATCTCGTTGCGGCGCCGTCGAACTCGTTCGAGACTGCGCTCGACGGCGTCGGTGAGGTCGACCCGCTCGTACACGTTCTCCGGCGCGTCCTCGCGAGCCAGGTCGACGAGATCGCCTACCAGCGTGGACAATTCCTCGATCTGCGCAACGACGTCCGCACGCAGCTCGGCCATGTCCTCCGCCGGAATCTGCGGGGCGCCAGGCCGACCGGACGCGATCAGCAGTTCCATGTTGGTGCGCAACGACGTCAGCGGGGTGCGCAGTTCGTGGCCTGCGTCGGCTACGAGCCGTGACTGTCGCGCTCGGGACTCCGCGAGAGCGCGGAGCATCGTGTTGAAACTTTCGGTGAGGCGGGCCAATTCGTCGTTACCCGTCACGGGAATCGGCGTGAGATCGTCCGTTCGTGCAACACGTTCGGCCGCCGCGGTCAACCGTGCGATGGGCCGTAACCCTGTGCGGCCCACGGCAGTACCGGCGACCGCTGCAAGCACCACGCCGCACCCGCCCACCACGAAGAGCACCCAGGCGAGACGATCGAGCACCTCCCCCGTCGGCGCGAGTCGCTGAGCGATCACCACGGTGCTGCCGTCCGGCGTGCGTTCGCTCAACACGCGCTGCCCACTGACGGTGCGCAGCGAACTGTCGCTCTCCCCGCGCGCCACCGCCATCTCCGGATCGCCCACCGGCACCAGCGAACCGGGCGGAACGTACTTCGTAAGGTCGGAGAAGATAAGGGCCACAGACACATCGGTGCTGTACAGCGTCGCACCGGCCACGTAGCGGGGGTCGTACCGCACGAGGTTGCTGCCGATCAACGCGGACGCTCGCGTGCGCAGCTGGCTGTCGACGTCGCTGTAGAGCGCGCGGGAGACAACCGCGTACGCCGCGATTGCCATCACGGCAACAGCGATCGCCACCACGGAGGCAGCAAGCAAGGTGACGCGCCACCGCAGCGAAACCGATCGTGTCAACGGCATCGGCGGACGCATCTGATCGGGTGGAGTCTTCTTACCGGGACGGGCAACCATGGTCAGCAGGTAGGCCGGAGGCCGGTCGGGATCACGGCGGCGTCTCACGCAGAACGTAACCGACGCCGCGCACGGTGTGGATCAGTCGCGATTCGCCTTCGGCCTCGGTCTTGCGGCGGAGATACCCGACGTACACCTCGAGAGCGTTGCCGGACGTCGGGAAGTCGTAGCCCCACACCTCTTCGAGGATGCGGCTGCGGGTGAGCACGCGACGAGGGTTCGCCAGAAGCATCTCCAACAGCGAGAACTCGGTGCGGGTGAGGCTGATCTGCCGCTCGCCGCGCGTCACCTCGCGGGTGACCGGATCGAGTGACAGGTCGGCGAACGTCATCGCCTGCGAGTCGGCCCCGAGTTCCATGGCCGTGCGCCGCAGCAACGCGCGCAGTCTGGCCAGCAGCTCTTCGAGCGCGAACGGCTTGGGAAGGTAGTCGTCGGCGCCGGCGTCGAGGCCCGCCACCCGCTCGGACACAGAGTCCCGCGCTGTCAGGACGAGGATCGGCAGGTCGTCGCCCGTGCCGCGCAGTCGGCGGCACACCTCCAGTCCATCGAGGCGGGGCATCATGACGTCGAGAACAAGGGCGTCGGGCCGCTCGGCAGCCACCTGTTGCAGTGCGTCGAGGCCGTCGACAGCCAGGTCGACGCTGTAGCCGTTGAACGTGAGCGAGCGTCGTAGCGACTCCCGGACCGCACGATCGTCGTCGGTCACCAATATGCGCATTCGTACAGTGTGGCGCGGTCGGCTGAGATCGTGCTGAGAGGCGCGCGGTGTTTGTCCGAGTCGTGTTCGGTGGACGCTCGTCGCGTTGGTGCACCTGCGATCGGAGGTGCGCGGAGCCCGGGCACGCCAGTTCGGCCCCGGCATCCGCGATCGGTGGTCCCCGCAGCGATCCGAGGTGCCCGTAACGCATGCGCCGCGATCCTGGGTGCCCGAACCCGGGTGCTTGGTGCACCCGCAATCGGAGGTGCGCGAAGCCCGGGCACTCCAATTCGTCCTGGCCACCTGCAATCGGCGGTGCCCGACGCGATCCGAGGTGCCCGATCCCCCACCCGCCACGATCCGAGGTGCCCCAAGACCGGCGGTACCGTCGAAGGTATGGACATCGACCTCTGGCGGAGCCGCATGCCGGTCATGCGTGCGTCCGACGGCGAGCTGGTGGGATGGACGGTCTCACTGGACAGCGAGGAGGTGGTCGACGCCGTCAACCCGGTCGGCCACGTCGTCCAATCGTCGGTGCGCGTGGACGATGCCGTCGACCTCCTCGAGGCCCGCGGTCTGTCGTCGCTGTCGGCGCCCTACTGGGCGAAGGCGCCGCTGCCGATGGAGTCGAGCACCGATCTGCGCCGGCCTCGCGACGATTGGCGCTGGCGACGGATGGTGATGGTCCAACTGGACGACACCCGAGTTTGGATTCGTCCCGCGTATCCCGCGTACTCCGAACGCATGGTGGAGCTACCGATACCGCTGCCGGCGGACGACCTTCTGGTGGGTGAGCCACCGGTGACGGACGAGTAGCTCTGCGTTCCGGCCCGTCGCGGCCTGGAGGTCTAGAGCGAATCCCGCACCCGCGCCGGCAAGGACGCGCGCACCAGATCGTATGCGTCCCGGATCAATTCACGGATCAGATCGTCTGGCAGTGAGCCGTTCGGGTCCAGGGTGATCCAGTGCTTCTTGTTCATGTGATAGCCGGGGACGATCTCGTCGAACTGTTCGACGAGCGCGGCTGCATCGTCGGGCGCGCATTTCACGGTCACCTGCTCGGCGTCCTCGCCGATGGCCGCGAACATCTTGCCGCCGATCTTGAACACGGCGGTGGTCGGGCCGAACGGGCGGGTCGACTGCGCCGCGGGACATTCGGCACATGTCGCGATGACGTCGTCGATCGTCATTCGTCCTGGCCCATCACGGAATTCACGTGCGCAATGGTGTCGGCCACGAAAGCGATGGGGACCGGTTGTGTGCGACCACAATTCATGGACGGATCCTATATGTACGCTTTTCGACCGCTAGTAGACTGTGTTCTACTAACTCCATGAAGCTGCGTCGTATCTCTACCCAGACCGGAACCTCGCTGGCCGCCTGGCACGAGCAGACCAGCGCATGGATCGACGTGCAGGAAGCGCAACGCACGCTCGGAGGCGACGCAATCGAAGCCGACCTCCTCGGCCTGCTCGCCGCCCGCGAGCGAGGTCGCGAACGAGTGTCGTCCTTGATGAACTCCGCCGCCGCCGAAGGCATTGGCGCCGTGCGTGATTCCGCACCGATCCTGCCCTATGCCCCGTTGTCGCTGAGATGCTTCCTCGGCTGGGAGGCGCACTGGATCCAGGCCGCGCACCAGCTGGTCGAGACCAACATGCGGGCAGCTGTCCCCTTCATCAAGGCGTACGAGACGATCACGCGCTCAACGTTTCCCGCGCTCAAGCCCAAAGCTTCGTTCTACGATCACCCCGCCTATTACACGGGAAACCACCTGACCATCGTGGCCGACGGCGATCCGATGCCGTGGCCGTCGTACACGCAGGCCTTGGACTTCGAGCTCGAGTTCGCGATGATCGTCGACCGCCCGGTCAAGGACGCATCCGACGCCGTGGGCGCAGATGCGATCGGCGGGTTCGTGTTGTTCAACGACTTCAGTGCCCGCGACGTGCAGTGGGAGGAGCAGCGGAAAGGCTCGTTCGGACCCGTCGTGAAGACGAAGACGTTCGGCAGCTCGATGGGATCCGTGGTCGTGACACCCGACGAAGTGCTCGGGCGTATCGACGATCTCGACGCGTCGGTCGTCGTGGACGGTGAGACGTGGTCGTCGACCAGCACCCGGAACTTGCACTGGTCGCCCGGTGAGACGGTCGCCTACGCCTCGCGTGGAGAGCAGATTGTTCCCGGCGAATTGATCAGTTCCGGAACGCTTCCGATGGGATGCGGGCTCGAACTCGACCGGTGGATCAAGCCCGGCAACGAGGTCACGCTGACCATCGACGGAATTGGATCCGTCACCAATGTCGTTGCACAACAGGGCTGATCAGGAGTCGGCGCACTCCTCGATCACCACACCCAGCGTGCTCAGCAGAAGCTCCATGGGCGTCTGCGAACGTGACGCGCCGCGCTCGAGCCAGGACAGGGTGCACGAGACCATGAAATCCAGCCAGGAGCGCACGCCTTCCGCGAGCAGCGGACCGTGAACACCCGACGCCGCCAGTCCGGCCATGATGCGATCGCGTTGGAAAGACAAATTGCTGTCTCGTTGTGCCGCGACTTCGGGGGAACCACTGATCGCGCCGTAGAACATGGCGCGGTAAAGGGCCGGGTTGGCCGCCGCGTAGTCGAAGTACGCGTCGAGAGACGCCCGCATCTTGTCCTCGCCCGAGGACTCCGTGTCCGCCGCCTCGGCGGTGAGCTGCCGCAGTTGCAGCGACAGCCGTTCGATGAGCGCGAGCAGCAGCGCGTCCTTGCCCCGAAAGTATCTGTAGACCAGGCCTCGGGACACCTGCGCGCGCCGCGCGACGTCGTCGAGAGTCCAGTCGGCGACACCCGTTTCACGAATCAAGGTCGATGCGACGTCGACGATCGTCTCCTTGCGATTTTCGACGCCGAGACGACTGTTCGTACGGATGACCACCGGCAAATTCTGTCATAGCGCCGCGGGCCGATCGGAAGTAGACTCGAATATCTCAACAGATGTGGGGGAATTGTCGATGATCACACTCAGCGGCGCTTCGGGGGGATCGAAGCGACTGGCCGACCGGCGACGACGCGTGACGCCCTCCGATTTCCTCACCGAGTGGAGCGCCGACGTCACGTCGCGTTCGGTGCGAGGTGGAGACGACGTCAACGACACCGATCTCGTTGCGGTACGGGCAGCAGCGTCCGAGTGGATCTCGTGCGGAATCTCGGTCGACTCCGCGCTGGATGCCTGCCGCGAGAGCGGAACTCACGTTCTGACGCAGTGGATGGGCGACCGCGGAGCGGACGCCACCGCCGCATCCCGCGCCGTGGTCGCCCTCGTCAGTGCGGCCACGAGGGCCATCGGCGACGAGTATGCGCTCGCCGCCGGCCGCGGGTCCGGTGGGACGTCGACTCGTGAAGAGCTGGCCCGCGCGCTCATTCTGGGCCGTCCACGTTGGTCCGAGCTCGCCGTGCAACTCGGCGTCGACATTCCCGCCCGCTACCACGTGGTGGTCGTTCGGGTGCCCGACGCCATCAGCGAGCGGCGCGCGGCTGTGGTTCACGACGCGATCAGCGCGACGTTCGGAGGAAAGCACGACGTACTGAGTGCGATCGACCGCGCTGCCGTGACAATCCTGATACCGCTCGACGACGACGAGGCGTCGGTCGAACGAATGACCTCGCGGCTCGATCGCTCGTTCGGTGTCACGCTTCTCGGCGCGACAGTCGAGGCCGCCAACACCGATCTGCGCGACGCCATCGGGTTCGCGAACGAATTGATCGCTCTCGCAGCCAAGTTGGGACGACCCAACAAGGTGTACCGCACGCAGGACCTTGTTCTGGAGTACCAGATGTCGCGCCCCGGGCCCGGCCGTGAAGTCATCGGGACCGTTCTCGATCCGCTCCGCGACCGACCCGTTCTTCTGGAAACCATCACCGCGTACATGAAGAGCCAGCAGAGCCGTCGAGCGACGTCCCGAAAGCTGTACATCCACAACAACACTCTCGACTCGCGGCTGAAGAAGATCTCCGAGCTGCTCGGTTTCGACATCAGTTCGGTGGCCGGTCAACGCAAGCTCGAGGCCGCCATCTTCATCGACGATCTCGACCGGTACAGCTAGCTCACACGGGCACTCCTGTCAGCGCCGCCGCATGGTCCAGGCGGTTCAGCGCTCGAACCGCGGCACGAGTGGCACCGGACTCCGGCGTTCGACCGTTGAAGGTGAACGTGCCGGCAGGATCGGACTTGTCGAGTTCGTCGTCGTACTCACCGGCGTCACCCCGCACGACGCTGCGGAGCGACGCCAGTGACGCGCGCACCAGATCTGTTCCTGCACGCAATGATTCGACGGTGTCCGGGTGCGGGGCGGTATCGGGGTCCGCAGCCGCCGCGCTGATCCCGGCTCTGGCGAGGGACCGTGCCGCGCGATCGCACGCTTCGAGCACCCGGATCAACCGCGCAGTCCCCCGCCGAGCGCGGCTTGTCGGACCGAAGCCGAAAGGCTTTGCCGCGGTGATGGTGTCCTGGAGGGCGGTGTCCAGCTCACGAGCCATCGGAACCAGATCCACGCCGCTGCCCGGCGCCACCACGGAATCGACACTGGCGACGATCACCGCATCGAGCTTGTCCAGATAATCGTCCACCTTGTCGACCAGTGTTTGCCGTGTCCGGGTCGGGAGGATGAAGAACGCGGCCGCGATGCCGACGGTCGCACCCACCAGCGTCTCCTCGATGCGCAGCTCGAGCACCGCAATGCTGAACGTACCGAGCAGGCCGTACAGCATCGCGAGCAAGATCGTCACGAAGAAGACGAGCAGGCTGTTCGCGATGGTGACGAGGTAGAACGCGAAGAACACACAGACCACGATCAACAGCAGTTGCAGCACCGGCCGCTGCCCGACGAGCGCGGACAGAAGCACACCTGCGAAGACCCCCGCCACCGTGCCGACGACGCGGTGCCCCGCGCGAGTGAGTATCTCGCCGCGCGTGGTGGTTCCGGTGAAGACCACGAACGCCGAGAGCACCGCCCAGTACCAGCGGTCGGGTGACACGAGTTCGCCGAGCACGGTGGCGATGCTCGTGGCGATCGCAACTTGGATCGCCGTACGAGTCGACGGCTCCAGGCGTGAGATCCACGATCCGCCGTCGGGTGCCGGCTCGTCGGTGTCGTCGTCGTCCTCGACAGTCTTCTCCGGCTCAGGCACCTGCATCGCATTGACGGTCACACGGTGCAGCGCGGTATGCGCCGCCGCGGTGCGCATCGCGTAGTGCAGCGCCACCCCGGTCTGGTCGACGGGGTCGGCGGTGCCGGCCGCGACCATCTTGCGCGCGGCGCGTAGCTGCTGATCGGACGGTGAATTGTGCAGCGTGGCCGCCACAGCCAGCATCGCGCGGCCGAGCGTCGGCGACCAGTCTCGGTCGAGTCGGTCGAGCGCGAACACGAGCTGTTCGGTCGCCTGCTGTGCGTCGAACACGCGTCGAGACAAGTCGTCGCTGGTCACCGACAGGTGCAGGGACGCCTCGTTGCGGTCGAGCCAGTCCTCGATCATCAACGCGGTGTTGGCCAACCGCTCCAGTCCGCGGCGAATGTCGTCGACGTCCCCGGCATGATGGGGCGCCGTGATCTCCAGAACCGACACGCACGACGCGCGCAGCGCGTTGGTCAACCGCCGCAGCTCGGCACCGGCGGGTTCCCGAAGGAACGCGAGTCGCACGGCGAACGCGACACTGGCACCGACGACGATGCTGAGCGCCAGAACCGGGATCTGAGACGGCGCAGCACGGAGGAACAGAGCGAAGAAGTACGAGATGAAGGACGCCATTCCCAACGCGAAACCGCGCGGCCCGAAGCGACGAACCCACACCGCCGTGAACAGCACCGCGATGAATCCGACGTCGGCGATCTTGCCGTGCTGCGCCAGCACCGCCGACACGCTGACGGCCGCGATCGCCGGCACCGGGATGAGCGCGTTGGTGACCAGCTTGCCCCTGGTCGTGCGGTCCTTCACCACGAACGAGGTGAACATCGCGACCACCGTGCCGAGCATGGCAACGGTGATGGGCTGGCTGAGCGCGCGCGTGACCGCATAGAGGACCGCGAGAGCCAGCACGAGGGTGATCGTGGTGGCGGCAGCGCTGCGTAGGCGGAGCTGACCGGGGTCGGACACGACGGCGAACCGGACGGCTCGTTCGATCGGCCGACGAACGGCGGTAGCGGCACCCATGTGTCAAGCTTGCCTCACGATGGCGCTCCCCTGGCTCTCGCAGGCTGCGCGGCGTCTGCTTATGGTGACACCATGATCGGATACCGACCCACCTCCATCGTGGTCGGCGGACTGCCCGCCGTCGGTAAAACAACTGTCTCGCAACGTCTTGCCCGCTACCTGGGTGCGCCCTACTTACGCGTGGACACCATCGAGCAGGCGGTGATCGGGTCCGGCATCGCCGACCTGCCGGGCATCGCGGGCTACAGCGTCGGATATGCACTCGCCGGTGAAAACCTGCGGCTGGGCGCCGTCGTGGTCTCCGAGTGCGTGAACGGGCTGAACGTCACGCGCCGAGCGTGGCGCCGAGTTGCGGAGGAGGCCGGCGCCGACTCGCTCGACGTGGAGCTCGTTTGTTCGGACCCCGCCGAGCATCGGCGACGAGCGGAGAACCGCACGGTGGACGTCGTCGGCTTGGCGCTACCGACGTGGCGCGACATCGTCGAACGTGACTACGAGCCGTGGCCCGAGCCGCACCTCGTGATCGACACTGCGACAACTTCTCCCGACGAGGCCGTCCGCACGATCGTCGGAGTGCTCGGTGTCAGTTCGCGATCGTGATGTCGACGATCAGCCCGCGATGATCCGATCCGGGGATGTCGAACGACTCGATCGATGTCGCGGAGGCGTGCTTGGTCAGAACATGATCGATCGCCACGATTGGCGGATACGCCATGTCCGTCGGGTACGTCGGGAGAATTCCGGCCCCCAGACCGTCCGCAGCATCGGTGAAACCGTCGGCGAAGAAGTCCCGGTATCTACGATGCGAATACGTCGAATTGAAATCGCCGCTCATCACCACCGTTCTGTCTCCGACCGCCGCCGCATCACCACGCAGACGGGTCATCTCGGCGTTCCATTCCGACGACCGCGGAAAAGGCGCAATCGGGTGGACGGCGAACAACGTGAGCGGCTCCGACGCACCGACGTCCACGTCGGCAACGAGATTTCCGAGGATGTAACCGTCGAGGTTCCGACCGTTGGAAATCGGGAATTTGCTGTAGATCCCGGTTCCCCCACCCAGGGTGTAGGGCGCCAGGAACTGCTGCGGCAGAAGCTGTTCCAGACCGGCCCGACGCAAACCGTCGACAGCCTCGTCGGTCAGTTCCTCGACGGTCAGAATATCGACGTCTCGGTTTCGAACCATGTCGACCACCGCGCCGGGGTCGGCCTCGCCCAGCTCGAGATTGGCCTGCATCAGCCGCACCGAGGGACCATCGGTGACCACCGGCGAGTTCGCGACGAACAGCGGCGCCTGGGTCACGATACCCACGACCACCACGATGGCCCCGACTGCAGCGAGACCCCAGTTGCGCACCGCGGCAAGAACAACGGTGCCGACGAGGGCGACGCACAGCAGCACAGGAACGAACGACGCGAGGAGAATCAGGTGCCCGGTGAAGAAAGCGAAGAGGCCTGCCACCCCGACGAGGACCCCCGCGACACCGATGAAACCGACGATGACGCGTCCGACTCTCATGCCGCCGAGGCTACTCGAGTGGGAAGGAGTGATGCTCGTGGGACACCACCCACCGAGATGTCGACTCCGTCAGTCCTTGGAAGTAACCGGTTCCTTCTTCTCGCGCCACGCCCGCTCGAACGGCAGACGCCACGCGTTCGGCGCGATCATCTGGTGAATCGCGTTGGGGCCCCACGTTCCCGGTGCGTAGAAGCGAACGGGTGGCGGGTCCTCGAGCAGGGGCGCCGACACCTCCCACAGGCGTTCGATACCTTCGGCCGTCGTGAACAGGGTGTGATCGCCGTGCATCGCGTCGAGGATGAGTCGTTCGTAGGCCTCGAGAACCTCGCCGACGCTTTCGGTGTCCTGCAACGCGAACTGCAAACTCAGCTTGTCGAGCTTCATTCCGGGACCCGGACGCTTGCCGTAGAACGACAGCGACACCTTGGAGGAGTCGGCGAGGTCGAACGTGAGGTGGTCCGGACCCTGCGCTCCCACACCCGAACCCGCGGGGAACATACTTTTCGGGGGTTCGCGGAACGCGATCGAGATGATGCGCTGCCCCTCCGACATTCGCTTGCCCGTGCGGAGGTAGAACGGCACGCCGGCCCACCGCCAGTTGTCGATATGGCACTTGAGCGCCACGAACGTGTCGGTGTCGGAGTCCCTCTCGACACCGACCTCGTCTCGGTAGCCCGAATACTGGCCGCGCACAACGTTGTTTGGGTCGATGGGCATCATCGACCGGAACACCTTGTTCTTCTCCTCGCCGATCGCACCCGGTTCCAGGGCCGTCGGGGGTTCCATCGCCATGAACGCCAGCACCTGGAACAGGTGGGTGACCACCATGTCCTTGAAGGCGCCGGTGGATTCGTAGAATCCGACGCGACCGTCCAGACCCAACGTCTCGGGAATGTCGATCTGAACGTGATCGATGAAGTTGCGATTCCAGATCGGCTCGAACAATCCGTTCGCGAAGCGGAACGCCAGGATGTTCTGAGCCGGTTCCTTCCCCAGGAAATGGTCGATGCGAAAGACCTGGCTCTCGTCGAACGTGGCGTGCACCGCGGCGTTCAGTGCAATGGCGCTGGACAGATCCGTGCCGAACGGCTTCTCCATGATGACGCGCGACCGCTCGACGAGCTTGGCCTGCGCGAGCATGTCGATCACCGACAGTGCTGCCTTCGGCGGAACGCTCAGATAGTGGAGCCGTTGGGTCGTCGGGTCGGCCAGCTCGTTCTCGGCTGCCGCGACGGCGTCGGCCAACGCCTGCGGACCGTTCTTCTGCGAGACGTAACTGAGCTTGCCGGCGAACTTGTCCCAGACCTCTTTCGAGACCTTGCGGCTCGAGAATTCGGTGATCGCGTCGAAGGCGAGGGTGCGGAAGTCTTCGCTGGACATCTCCTCCAACGACGTCCCGACGACGCGGATGCGCGGTGCCAGATCCGACAGAGCCAGATGCATCATCCCGGAGAGCAACTTGCGGCGGGAGAGGTCCCCGGTGGCTCCGAACAGTACGACGACCTGAGGCGACAGTGGATCGGTCTGCTCCGAATGGCGTGCGGTCACAAGGACTGATGGTTGCACCGAATGACCGGTTCCGCTCGGTTCAGCCGTTGCAGAGAGTAACGAGTGGTGCGCTTTCTGGGATGATAGGTCGGTACCGTGGAGGTACGCGGGTCCGCGTCAGGGCCGCAATCACAGTCGAGTCGGGAGTAGTACACACATGTTGCACCGTCTGATCAGGCGTTTTCCGCTGTGGATAGCCCTGACCATTGTCGTGGCCCTCGTCGCAGCGTGCGGCGCGGGAGGCGGTGCGGACGGTGGGTCGAACGCGACGACCACCACGCCGGCCGCGCCCGATGCCGTGGTCACGTTCAACCCCGGCAACGGCGCCGACGCGGTGAACCCGCTCGCACCGGTCACGGTCGACGTCGCTCAGGGGACGCTCGACACGGTCGCGATGACCAACGACGACGGCACCCCGATCGACGGCATCATGACGCCCGACAAGATCGGGTGGAAGCCGTCCGTGCCTCTCGGTTACGGCCGTACGTACTCGATCGCGGTCACAGCGTCGGGCGCCGACGGCAAGCCGATTCAGCAGACCAGCACGTTCACCACCGTCACACCCGGCAACCAGACACTGCCCAGCTTCGTGTCGTCCGGCGGCAACCTCCTGACCGACGGCGGGACCTTCGGCGTCGGGATCGTCGCCGTCGTCCATTTCGACGAGCCCATCACCGATCGCGCAGCGGCGCAGCGGACTCTGTCCGTGCAGACGACGCCTCCCGTGGAGGGATCCTGGTACTGGGCGGACGACCAGAACGTGCACTGGCGGCCCCAGAACTACTACGCGCCCGGTACCAAGGTGACCATTCGGGCCGACGTCTACGGCAAGGAAGTCAGCCCCGGACTCTTCGGCCAGGAGGACGTCAGCACCTCGTTCACCATCGGCGACTCCCACGTCTCCATCGCCGACGACAACACCAAGCAGGTCGAGGTCTACGAGAACGGAAACCTCGTCCGGACCATGCCGACGTCGATGGGGATGGGCGGTAGCGAGCAGGTGGGCAATCAGACCATCACGTTCTGGACGCAGCCCGGTATCTACACCGTCCTGGACAAGGCGAACCCGGTCGTCATGGACTCCTCGACGTTCGGACTCCCCGTCAATTCCCGTCTCGGATACAAGGAGACGATCAACTACGCCACGCGCATCAGCAACGACGGAATTTATCTCCACCAGCTCGACTCGACCGTGTGGGCGCAGGGCAACACCAACACCTCGCACGGCTGCCTGAACCTGAACAGCACCAACGCGCAGTGGTTCTACAACTTCGCCGTCCCCGGTGACGTGGTCGAGGTACGCAACACCGGCGGCGCACCGTTGCAGCAGTGGCAGAACGGTGACTGGAGCGTCCCGTGGAGCGAGTGGGTTGCCGGCAGCGCCATCTGACGGATGGCAGACTCGAGGAGTGACAGAGCGGAAGCCGCGTTCTGATTCCATCGAGTCCTGGGTCGAGCGGCAAATCAGCGACGCCGCGAAAAAAGGCGCCTTCGACGACCTTCCCGGCCTCGGGAAACCGATACCCGGGGCGGGTAAGCGACACGACGATTCGGCGTGGATACGCGGCTACCTCCGTCGCGAAAATGTTCCGGCCGACGCTCTCCTTCCGCTGCCCCTGCAGCTGAGAAAGGAGATCGAACGTCTACCCGACGAACTGCGCACGATCAGATCCGAAGCCGTTGTCCGACAACGCATCGAGGATCTCAACCAACGAATAGTGGACTGGACACGCACACCTGTCGGGCCCCGCATCTGGATCCAGCGAGTCGACGTCGAGGCCACCGTGGCGGCATGGCGGGAGTCGCAGGTTCGCGCCAAGCCGCCTGAGCCATCGCGGCCGACCGAGGGGCCGCGGGCCCCGAAGCGCCGCTGGTTCCGTCGGAAGTAGAGGTCAGGTCGCCGCGCGCTCGGTCACCATCCGCGTCACCGGTTCCACCACGCGGGCCGCGATCGGCCCCAGCACGGCCATCAGCAGAACGTATGCCGTCGCCAACGCCACCAGCTCACCCTCGACCGCCCCTGCCGCCAACGCGAGACCGGCGATGACGATCGAGAATTCGCCGCGAGCGACGAGCGCCGCTCCGGCGCGCATCCGGCCCAACCGACCGATGCCGAGGCGGTTCGCCGCCCACGCACCGGTGAAGATCTTCGTCGCGGTCGTCACCACCGCGAGCAGCACAGCGAAACCGATCACCGGTGGGATGCTGCCGGGGTCGGTATTCAGTCCGAACACGACGAAGAACATGGCCGCGAACAGATCCCGCAGCGGTTCGAGCACCCGCGTCGCCGTCTGCGCCGTGCTCCCCGACACCGCGATTCCCAGTAGGAACGCCCCGACCGCAGCGGACACCTGCATCGCCGACGCAATCCCCGCCACCAGCAGCGCCGACCCGAGCACCTTGAGCAGCACCACCTCTCGGTCCGGACTGTCCATCAGCGCCGAGATGAACCGGCCGTACCGCAGAGCCCCCACCAAGACGATCGTGATCACGACCAGCGAGATGCCCACCGCTTCGAGCCCACCCCAGAAGCTCACGCCCGCAAGCACTGCCGTCAGAATCGGCAGATAGAGCGCCATCATCAAGTCTTCGAACACCAGGATCGACAGCACCACCGGCGTCTCGCGGTTGCCCAGCCGGCCGAGATCGCTGAGAACTTTCGCGACGATGCCACTCGACGAAATGTAGGTGACTCCGCCGAGCACCAACGCGCCCACCGGGCCCCACCCGAGGGCGAACGCGATCACCGCTCCCGGAACGGAATTGAGCACCAGATCGACGAGCCCGGCGATCCAGGATTGCCGCAGTCCGGTGACCAGCTCGGTGGCCGTGTACTCCAGCCCGAGCAACAGCAACAGCAGAACGACGCCGATTTCGCTTGCCAGGTGGCTGAATTCGTCGATCCCGTCGAGCTGGAAGAGTCCGCCCTCACCGAAGGCCAACCCCGCGATCAGGTAGAACGGAATCGGCGATATGCCGATCCTCCCCGCCAACCGCGCGAGCAGTCCGAGGACGAAGAACACCGCACCGAGCTGGGTGAGCGACAGCGCGGTGTCGGTCATGCGTCAGCTGCCGAGAATCTTGGCGGCGGCGTCGAGCCCTTCGGCCGTCCCGACGACCACGAGAAGATCGCCCGCAACCAACGTGAACCTCGGCGTGGGCGACGGCTGTACCTGCCCCGCACGCATCACGGCGACGATGGACACGCCCGTCTTGGTGCGCATCGCCGTCTCGCCGAGTTGACGACCGTCGAACTTCGACCCTTCGACGATGGGAAGCTGCTTGGTCCTGATCCCCGGAAGTTCGCGGTGTTCTTCACCGAGCTGCGCCACCAACTGCGGCGTACCGAGAAGGTTGCCCAGTGCCGCAGCCTCCTCGTTGCTGAGTGTGATCGACGCCTGTGTGGCGTCGGGATCGTCCTTCTTCGACACGATCAGCTCGTTCTTGCCGTCCTTGCGCGTGATGACGCCGATGCGCCGGCCGTTCGCCAGCGCGAAGTCCTTGCGCACTCCGATACCCGGCAAAAGGGTCACCTCGACGTTCATTCCGCAAGGCTAACGCCGGACCCGCCGCCGCTGTGAGGAATTGTCGGCGTACGAGGTGTGTTGGCCCATGTATGACATCAGCAGCGGATTCAGGAACATTTGCCATCGGCGGCACGACCACGGTGAACCGGCTCGGCTTCGGCACCATGCAGCTGACGGGAGAAGGCGTCTGGGGTGACCCGAAGGATCCCGACGAGGCCGTTCGCGTCCTGCAGCGCGCCGTCGAGCGCGGCGTCACCTTCTTCGACACCGCCGACTCGTACGGTCCCGTCGTCGCGGAGCAGTTGCTGAAGAAGGCGCTCCACCCGTACAACGACGACGTCGTGATCGCCACCAAAGCCGGCCTGACGCGTTCCGGCCCCGGCGACTGGCGTCCCGTCGGCCGCCCGGAATACCTGCGTCAGCAGGCGGAGATGAGCTTGCGCAACCTGGGCCTCGACAGCATCCCGCTCTTCCAGCTGCACCGCATCGACCCACAGGTCCCGCTGGCCGATCAGGTCGGCGAGCTCGCGAAGTTGCAGGAGGAAGGCAAGATTCAGCACATCGGCCTCAGTGAGGTCGACGTCGACGACGTGAAGGCGGCGTCGGAGTTCGCCACCATCGCGTCGGTGCAGAACCTGTACAACCTCGCAAACCGCGATGCCGAGAAGCTTCTCGACTACGCGACAGACAACTCGATCGCCTTCATTCCGTGGTTCCCGCTCGCAACCGGTGAGTTGGCCAAGGAAGGCGGCAAGCTCGACACACTGGCCAAGCAGCACAACGCATCCGCGTCGCAGCTCGCGCTCGCATGGCTGCTGCAGCGCTCGCCGGTGATGCTCCCCATCCCCGGCACCAAGTCGGTGGCCCACGTCGACGACAACATCGACGCGGCCGGCGTGAGCTTGTCCGCCGACGAGTTCGCCGAGCTGGAAAAGGCCGTCAAGTAGGGTCGTAGACCCCTCTCTGCACGGCCTTGACGAGCCGGCGCGGAACCCTATGAGCGACGCCCCCGACCGTCACCTCGACGAGGTCGGGCGGCGTCGCTTTCCATTGTGCGCGTCGGCTTCTGGTGTTCGAGCGGGACTTCTTCCGCTTCGGAACGGCCATCAGCGCGCTCGCTTTCCGTGAGATATCGGCCGGCCTCCGGCCTTCCCGTACTTGCGCTCGAACTTCTCGACGCGACCTTGCGTGTCCATGACGCGCGCTGCGCCGGTCCAGAACGGGTGCGACTCGTTGGTCACGTCCACGACCACCAACGGGTAGGTGTTACCGTCGGTCCACGTCACCGTTCTGTCGCTGGTGATCGTCGATCGGGTGAGAAACGCCCCGCCGGTGCCGGAGTCCTGAAAGACGACGGGATGGTAGTCGGGGTGAATGTCATTCTTCATTCTTGTGCCCTTTCTCGGACAAGGTGAGACCGGTTGTCTCACAGGGATCTTCGTGATAACCGCCGAACGGGTCGTGCCAGTCCCACGGCTCGGACATTTCGTGGTCGGTCAGGAGCGCACGGGTGAGCGCGCGATGAATGTCGTCGGGATCTGCGGTGTGCACGAGCACGACCATCGAGGTGTGTCGGTCGCCGAATCGTGAATCCCAGTGCAGCGCAGCGAGTGCGCGGCGCTCGGAGGGCTGGCGATCCTGCTCCTGCGGCGTCATCGCTGCCAACCAGCGCCCTGCGCTCGCGACACGCAGTCCGCCGCCTGCCGATTCGAGCCACAGGGCGTGCTCCGGTTGCGTCGCCACCCACATGCGTCCGCGTGCGGTGACCACACCGTCCAGCAGCACGTCGACAGCGTCGTGCAATCGCTCGGGATGGAAGGGCCTCGCGGCGGTGAACTCGACCAGCTCGACGCCGTGATCGGCATCCAGCGGCGGTTCGCCGCGCAGCAACGGCGCGTGGGCGTCGAAGTTCGCGTGCCGACCGATGGGGAACGACGCCGGAAGTGTCGAGCTCACAACGGCTTCGGGGGCGAGCCGCGCCAGCACGGCAACGGTGGGAAAACTCGGTTCACCGGCGACGATCACATCGGCGCCCGCAACCTGGCCGACGACGATCTGCGCGACGGTCCGGTCGTCGTCCAGCGCGTCGTCGCCGGTCGCGTCCGTCAGCCACGTGTCGGCGTCCAGGCATGCGACGACCGTCTCGACGACGACGTCCAGGGATGCGGGCCCGTCGACCCGGCCGTTGATTCCCGCCACGACCACGTGCCGGATCGCCCAGATGACGGCCTCCGGTTCGAGTTCGGGGTCGAGCTGTACGACGATTCGGTCGACGTTGCTGCGCTGGGACAACAGTCGCAGCAGGGGAAGTAGCCCCTCACGAACGGTGCACGAGACGCACCCGTGCGCCAGTTCGAGGACGGATTCGTGCTCGGTGTCGACGGTCGTGACCGTCCGCCGAACGACTCCCTCCCGAACGTGCGCCAGATCGAGACGAACGACGGCCGTACCCGCGCGCAGCAGCGACCGAGCGGTGCGCGCCACCGGCCCGTCCCACCCACACACCAGAACCACTGAGGTCTTTTCGATAACCATTGTCGATAAGCTACGCTATTGACAACTGTTGTCAACAAGGGAGGTCTGCGTGTCCGCGCACTGCCAAGTGACGGGACGGAAGCCGGGATTCGGTAAGTCCGTCTCGCATTCGCACCACCGCACGAGTCGTCGGTGGGATCCGAACATCCAGAAGAAGACGTACTTCCTCGCGAGCGAGGGGCGGCGCATCACGCTCACCCTGTCCGCGAAGGGAATCAAGACGATCGATCGCGACGGCATCGAGGCCGTCGTCGCCCGCATCCGCGCCCGCGGGGAGAAGATCTGATGGGCAAGAGCACCGACATCCGGCCGATCGTGAAACTGAAATCCACCGCCGGCACGGGCTACACCTACGTGACCCGCAAGAACCGTCGCAACGATCCCGACCGCATGGTCATCAGAAAGTACGACCCGGTTCTGCGCCGTCACGTCGATTTCCGCGAAGAGCGGTGATACCGGTCCCGTACGATTGTCCCGTCGAGTCGAGTTGTAAGGAAACCAATGGCGAACAAACGAGTTCCGTCGAAGAAGGCACGGGCCGACGAAGGCCGCAAGCCCAAGAAGAACCCGCTGATCGCGGCCGGCGTCGAGAAGGTCGACTACAAGGACGTGAATCTGCTGCGCCAGTTCATCTCCGATCGTGGCAAGATCCGCAGCAGGCGCGTCACCGGCTTGACGCCGCAGCAGCAACGTCAGGTCGCCACCGCCGTCCGTAACGCACGAGAGATGGCTTTGCTGCCCTTCGTCACCAGTCGCTGAGAGGTGTTCCCGCGTTGTCAGGTGTCATCGCGGGTTTCACCGTCATCTTCGTCGTCATCGCGGTGGGCTACGTCATCGCGAGGGTCGGCGTCCTCGGCGATGCGGGTGAGCAGGTGCTGGGGCGGTTGGTCTTCTTCGTCGCCACTCCGGCCCTTCTCTTCGGGACGCTGGCGCGCGCCGACCTGAAGACGGTCTTCTCACCCACGTTGGCCGTCACCTCGGTCAGCGCGCTCATCGTCGGTGCGGCGTATTTCGTCGGAGCTCTGCTCGCGAAGCGCCGGTTGCCGGACGCCACGATCGGAGCCTTGGCCTCGTCGTACGTCAACGCGTCGAACCTGGGAATTCCGATCGCCGCCTACGTGCTCGGCGACGCCTCGTTCGTCGCTCCCCTGCTGCTCTTCCAGATCCTGATCTACTCGCCGTTGGCCCTGACACTGCTGGACGTGTCCACCTCCAAGGCGGGCGCGTCCCTTCGCGCGACGGTCACCGCCCCTTTCCGCAACCCGATCGTCATCGCCGCCCTCGCCGGCCTCGTCCTGGCTGCACTCGGACTGCACCTCCCAGACCCGTTGATGCAACCCATCGTCCTGATCGGCAATGCCTCCGTCCCGGGAGCCCTCCTGGCGTTCGGGATGTCCCTCTACGGGGTCCGGGTCCTGCAGCGCGGTGACAGCCCGCGGCGCGACGTCGTGGTCGCCGCGATCCTGAAGATGGGCGTTCTTCCCGTCCTGGCGTGGGCGCTCGCTCGCTTCGGCTGGCACATGCAGGGCACCGAACTGTTCGCCGTCGTGGTGATCGCGAGCCTGCCGACGGCGCAGAACGTGTTCATCTACGCCAGCCGCTACGGGCGCGGAGTCGTCCTCGCCCGTGACAGCGCCTTCGTCACCACACTGATCTCGATTCCGGTAATCGCCCTGGTTTCGGCGCTTCTCGCGTGACGACGGCTACCTTGGAGTCATGAGGTTGTTCGCGCTCGGTCTCCTGCTGTGTTTCGCCCTCACCGGGTGCGGCGGAGGATCCGCTGCGGACGACGACGTACCCACCCCGACCCCCACCGACCTCGTTCCGACGCCAGGCGCCCCTCCGGTACCGATGGAGGTGTCCGACGACCAGGTGGGCACGGAATTCACCGCGATGCCCACGTTGCTCCGCGCGCAGACCACTCCCTTCGAGGCGTGGTCCCCTCTGCCCGGCAACCGCATCGCCGTCCACTTCGTCACCGGCTCACCCGAGTGCTACGGCGCCGACGCGTCGGTGGCGGAGACGCCGACCGACGTCACCATCACCCTGCGCACCGGGACGCTCGTCTCGGCAGAAGACAAGTCGTGCATCATGATTGCCGTCTACGGCACGATGGTGCTCGACCTGTCCGCCCCCGTCGGCGACCGCAAGGTCCTCAACGGCGTGTAGATCTCTCGACCAGGTCTTTCACCGCCGTCTGGCCTTGAGGTAGTTGCTCACCACCTCGGCGCCGAGGCCGTCCAGGTCCGGCGCCACCACGCGTCCACCGACTCGTTGCGCCATCCGGTCGACCACCCGGGCGAGACCTGGATCGTCGCCCAGCCTGAAGATCGTGACCTGCGCGCCCAGCTTGGCGAGCGTATCGAGCTCTCGCACAGTCAAACCCAGCGTCTTCGGATGCGGCGGGTAGTCGAAGAACGCGTGACCGTCCGGCTCCAGGTGCGCTGTCGGCTCGCCGTCGGTCACGATCAGCACCACCGGCTGCGCGTTGGGATTGCGCCGCAGGTGCCGCACGGCCAGCATCAGGGCGTGATGCAGGTTCGTGCCCTGATCCCACGCACCGTCCAGACCCGCCAGCTCCGACGCGGTGAGAGTCTGCGCATGCCGGCCGAAGCCGATCATCTGCAGGTCGTCCCCGCGAAACCTGGTGCTGACGAGGTGATTCAGCGCCAGCGCCGTGCGCTTCATCGGAACCCAACGTCCGTCCATCACCATCGAGAACGACGTGTCGACGAGCAGGGCCACGGCCGCATGCGCCCGCTGCTCCGTCTCGGTGATCTCCACATCCGTGACGGCGAGCCGCACAGGTAACTGCCCCTCGATCGACGACCGGCCTCCGGCCTGCCCGGCCGTAGACGCGGTCCGCAGCACCGCATTGTTGATGGTGCGCACCGTGTCCCACGGTTCGGTGTCCCCGAACTCCCACGCCCGCGACGCTCCCGTGGGCTCCCCCATCGCGCCGGCCTTGCGTGTGTCACGCTCGCCGCCGCGGGAGTTGAGCTTGCCCGCCACCTCGCGCAACGCGGACTGCCCGAGCTGGCGCATCGCCTTCGGGGACAGCCGCCACTGACCGTCGGCCCCCTTGTCCAGGAACCCTTGCTGCTGAAGGGCTTTCTCGAGGTCGGCAAGCGTCTTGGCGTCCGCTGCCGCTTCGGGGCCGAGTTGGCGAACCAACGCTTCCGCGTCGATGTCGTCGAGGGCTGCGCCGTTGTACTGCTGACTCAGCTGGTCACCCAGCTGCTCGAGTTCGGCGATGTCCTGCAGTGCACCGGTGCCGTCGCCGAGACCCATGCCCTCCTGCCCGCGGAAGTCCTGCGATCCGTTCCAGTCCTCACCGGGCCGGGCCGCCTGCAGGTGACCGTCGAGCTTGCTCAACTGATCCTGCAGCTCGGGGCTTCCGAAAGCCTGCTGCGCCAACGCATCCAGCTCGGCTCGCTGCTCCGGGCTGAGCGAGTTCCGCAGCCGCTGCGCCGCAGCAGCGCGCTGAGCCAGCGAGTCGATGAGCTCGTCCACGTTCTTCGGGTTCTCCGGGAAGAACTGGCCGTGCTTGTCCATGAACTCGTCGAACTTCTCCTGCGTGTCCTCACCGCGGGCGTTGGCGTCGAGCAGGTCGTTGAGGTCGGACAACATGTCGGTGACACGCTGCTTGTCTTCCTCGCTCGCCCCTTCGAGCGCCTGCTTCATGCCGGCGAATCGCTGGTCGAGCACCTCCCGGCCCAGCAGGTCCTTGATCTTCTCGTAGTTCTCCCGCGCTTCGGGACTGCGCCAGTCGTAATCCGAGAGTTGCTGCACCGCTTGCGCGGTCGAAGGCGGCAGCTCCTGGATCTGCATTTCCTGGAAGCGAGCGTCGTCGTCGAGCGCACGGGCCAACGCCTTGCGCTCTTCGAGTACCGCCTTGTCGAGGAGCTCGCGAACCTCCTGCAGAGTGCCGTCGAGATTCTTCTTCTTCAGCATCTCGCGGCGACGCCGATTCGCTTGCGCGGCAAGGTCGTCGAGCCCGCGCATGTTCTTCGTTCCGCGGCGAAGCATTTCCTGCATCGCCCGGCGCGGAGACGAACCTTCCAGGACGTCCTGGCCGATCGCTTCGAGCGCCTCCCGCAGGTCGACGGGGGCGGCGAGTGGGTCCGGCCCTCCGTCGTACGGGCCGTAGCGAGTGTGGCGCATCAGCTGTACACCGTCTGCCCGTCGTCTCCGGTGTCCTTGGCGATCCGGCGCGCGAGGTACAGACCCTCGAGGGCCAACTCGGCCGCCGAGGCTCGCTCACCGTCGGACGACGCGCCCAGCCGCTCGGCGATCTCGTCGAGAATCGGCAGTTCCGGCAATTCGTCGAGCAACGCCTTGGCGGTGATCCGGTCACCGGTGACGACGGGCTTGCCCTGCTCGACAGCATTGACGATGGAGCTCATGTCGATTCCGCCGAGCCGCTCGCGCGCGGTGTCCGCAGTGGCGCGGCGCAACAGGTGCGTGAGGATCTCCGTTTCGCGTCCCTCTTCGCCCGACTCGAACTCGACCTTGCCGCGCAACACGTCGACGATCGTGCCGACGTCGACAGGCCGAGCCACCGGGTCCGCCTCGCCGAGCACGGCAGCGCGGTGAACCGCTGCGGCGCCTACGGTTTCGGCCGCCGCGACCGAGAAGCGGGCGGAGACTCCGGACCGCTGGTCGACGGACGGCGACTCACGCAGCAACCGAGTGAACCGGGCCAGGATCTCGAGGAGATGCCCCGGAACGGCGGCGGTGAGCTTGGCCTCCTGCTCGATGACGGCGATCTCGTCCTCGAGCAGCAGCGGGTAATGCGTGCGAATTTCGGCGCCGAACCGGTCCTTCAGCGGCGTGATGATGCGGCCGCGGTTGGTGTAGTCCTCCGGGTTGGCGCTCGCGACCAGCAACACGTCCAGCGGAAGCCGAATGGTGTAGCCGCGGATCTGAATGTCACGCTCTTCCATGACGTTCAGCAGCGAGACCTGAATGCGCTCCGCGAGGTCGGGGAGTTCGTTGATGGCGACGATGCCGCGGTGCGTCCGCGGCACCAGCCCGAAGTGGATGGTCTCGGGGTCACCGAGGCTGCGGCCCTCGGCCACCTTGACCGGGTCGACGTCGCCGACGAGGTCGGCCACCGAGGTGTCCGGCGTCGCGAGCTTCTCGGAGTACCGGTCGGTGCGGTGACGCCAGCTGATCGGCAGATCGTCGCCCAGCTCGCCGGCCCGCCGGATCGACGCGGGGGTCATGGGCTCGTACGGGTGCTCACCCAGCTCGGACCCGGTGATCACCGGAGTCCACTCGTCGAGCAGACCGACCAGGGTGCGCAGCAGACGGGTCTTGCCCTGCCCGCGCTCGCCGAGGAGGACGACGTCGTGCTCGGCGAGCAGCGCACGTTCGAGTTGGGGAATGACGGTGTCCTCGAAACCGAGGATGCCGGGCCAGGCGTCGTCTCCGTCCCGAAGACGGCCCAGCAGGTTGTCGCGTAGTTCTTCCTTGATGGTGCGTTGCACGTGGCCCGACGCGCGCAGCGCGCCGACGGTGGCGATGGTGGGAGCAGTCACCTCTCCAACGTACGAGCCTTTGCGCCGATCGGCACGCGCTAGTGGTGGGGGTAGGCGTGGACCACCGCGGAGTCGAGCTTCGGGACTGCGTGCGCGAGGCGGTGTTCGGCGTCGTGCGCCAGTCGATGCGCGTCGGCGAGGGAGGTCGACGCGTCGATGTCGAGCTCGGCGTCGGCGTGCATGCGGTGCCCGATCCAGCGAATGCGTACGGCCCGGACGGCGAGCACTCCCGGCTGCAAGGCGAGCGCTGCCTCGGCCGCGTCCACCAACTCGGGCTCGACTCCGTCCATCAAGCGGCGGAGGACGTCTCGCGCGGCTGTGCGCAGCACCGCGAGGATGGCGACGGTGATGACCAGGCCGATGATCGGGTCGGCGAGTGGGAACCCCAGCGCCACCCCACCCGCGCCGAGGACGACGGCCAGGGAGGTGAATCCGTCGGTCCGAGCGTGCAACCCGTCGGCGACGAGAGCGGCCGACCCGATGCGCCGGCCCACAGAAATTCGGTAGTGAGCCACGACTTCGTTGCCGACGAACCCGACGACGCCTGCGATCGCGACGGCGGCGAGATGCTGGACGGGCTGCGGATCGAGGAGCCGCCGCACCGCCTCGACACCGGCGATCACGGCGGACAACGCGATCATCGCGACGACGAACAACCCGGCGAGGTCCTCGGCGCGGCCGAACCCGTAGGTGTAGCGCTTGGTGGCGGCGCGCCGACCGAGCACGAACGCGATCCACAGCGGCACCGCGGTGAGCGCGTCGGAGAAGTTGTGGACAGTGTCCGCCAGCAACGCAACCGAACCGGACACGACGACCACCACAAGCTGCGCTACCGCCGTCAGCCCGAGCGCGACGAGACTGATCTTGACCGCCCGGATACCGACGGCCGAGGACTCGAGTGCGTCGTCCACCTTGTCCGCGTGCCCGTGGCCATGTCCGTGACCGCTCGTCATGCGCGGGACACCGCCTCGAGCACGGTGCGGTGGTGATTCGGGATGTCGGGTCCGGCGTGTTCGGCGTTGTACACCGCATCGGTGACCAGCTGCCGCACGTGGTCGTTCTCGAGACGGTAGATGACGCGGGTGCCGTCCTTGCGGGTGCGCACGAGGCGGGCCATGCGCAGCTTCGCGAGATGTTGCGAAATGGACGGCGCTGCTTTGCCCACGTGCGTCGCCAGCTCGTTGACCGACTGCTCGCCGCCCACCAACGCCCAGAGAAGCTGCACGCGCGTGCTGTCGGCGAGCATCCGGAACACCTCGACCACCAGGTCGACCTGATCGTCCGGAAGTCGACTGTCTGCATTCATACGCAGATAATAGCTTTACGATCCGAGCTGCCGCCGGGAACGAAGCAATGGAAAGACGTAACCGACGGGGAACAGGACACTTATGACCACCGCATACGACTTCACCGCCACCACCATCGACGGCGAGCCCGTCGACCTCTCGGCCTACCGCGGCAAGCCACTGCTGATCGTCAACACGGCGTCGCAGTGCGGCTTCACCCCGCAGTACGAAGGCCTCGAAGCCCTCAACAAGAAGTACGCCGACAAGGGCTTGACCATCCTCGGGTTCCCGTGCGATCAGTTCGGGCACCAGGAACCCGGCGATGCGGACGAGATCAAGAACTTCTGCTCACTGCGCTACGACGTGACCTTCCCGCTGCACGAGAAGATCAAGGTCAACGGACCCGAAGCGCATCCCCTCTACGAGTGGCTGCGCAAGCAGAAGTCCGGATTGCTCGGCGGACGCATCAACTGGAACTTCACCAAATTCCTCGTCGACAAGGACGGCAAGGTCGTCAAGCGTTTCGGACCCACCACCAAGCCCGAAAAGCTGACCGGGGACATCGAAAAAATTCTCTAGTGGAAGAAGTGTCGCGAGCCGGTGAGATACATCGTCACACCGGCGTCGCGCGCCGCTTCGATCACTTCGTTGTCGCGGATCGAACCGCCCGGCTGAACGACGGCCTTCACACCGGCGTTGGCCAGGATCTGGAAGCCGTCGGGGAACGGGAAGAACGCGTCGGACGCAGCCACCGCTCCCTCGACTCGGTCTCCCCCTCGCTGCACCGCGAGGTGCGCCGAGTCGACGCGGTTGACCTGACCCATGCCGACGCCGACGGCTGCACCGTCCGAGGCGATGAGGATCGCATTGGATTTCACCGCTCGGCACGCGATCCACGCGAACCGAAGATCGGCCAAGGTGTCCGCGTCGGCCGGATCACCGACGGCCAGGGTCCAGTTGGCCGGATCGTCGCCCTCGGCGTCCAGTGCGTCCTTCTGCTGCAGCAGCGCACCGCCCGAAATCTGCTTCAGCTCGGCGCTGCCGCCCACCGGCGGAGCCGCGCGCAAGACGCGAACGTTCTTCTTGCGCTGGAGAACTCCGAGTGCACCGTCGGCGTAGGACGGCGCGATGATGACCTCGGTGAAGACCTCGGCCACCTGCTCGGCCATCTCCACCGTCACTTCGCGATTGGCCGCGATCACGCCGCCGTAGGCGCTGACCGGGTCGGTCGCGTGCGCCTTGCGGTGGGCGTCGGCGATGTCCTTCGCCACCGCGATCCCACACGGGTTGGCGTGCTTGATGATCGCGACGCAGGGTTCCTCGTGGTCGTACGCGGCGCGCCATGCGGCGTCGCCGTCGGTGAAGTTGTTGTAGGACATCTCTTTTCCGTGCAGCTGCTCGGCCTGAGCGATACCCGCCTGCGCCGTCGGGTCCACGTACAGCGCGGCGCCCTGGTGCGGATTCTCGCCGTACCGGAGCACCGATTCACGCTCCCAGGTGCCGCCCATCCACCGCGGGAACGACGCGTCGGAGGTGTCGAGGACGTTGGTCATCCAAGATGCGACGGCCACGTCGTATGCGGCCGTGTGCTGGAAAGCTGTGGCGGCGAGCGCAATCCGCTGCTCGAGGGTGAACCCTCCGCCCTCGACGGCCGCGAGTACGTCGGCGTACCGGGCCGGGTCCACCACGACCGCGACGGACGGATGATTCTTCGCGGCAGCGCGCACCATCGACGGACCGCCGATGTCGATCTGCTCGACGCACTCGTCCGGGGTCGCGCCCGACGCCACGGTCTCGGTGAACGGATAGAGGTTCACCACCACGAGTTCGAACGGTGCCACGCCCAACTCGCCGAGCTGCGTGAGGTGTTCGGGCTTCCGGGTGTCCGCCAGGATCCCCGCGTGCACGCGCGGGTGCAGAGTCTTCACACGACCGTCGAGGGTCTCCGGAAAGCCCGTGAGGTCTTCGACGCGGGTCACCGGAACACCGGCGGCGGCGATGCGGCCGGCGGTCGACCCCGTCGAGACCAATTCGATTCCGGCGGCGTGCAATCCGGCCGCCAGCTCTTCGAGCCCGGTCTTGTCGTACACACTCACCAGAGCGCGGCGAATTGCCTTCGTGTTGTCACTCACTGGGAATCTGAGCCTTTCGTCCATCGGAGATCACACCTCGGGAGGCAACGGCAGCGATCACGTCGATCAGCAGCCGCCGCTCCACCGTCTTGATTCGTTCGTGCAGAGTCGACTCGTCGTCCCCCTCGAGAACGGGAACGGCCTCCTGCGCGAGTATGGGTCCGGTGTCGACGCCCGAGTCGACGAGATGGACCGTCGTTCCGGTCACCTTCACACCGTGCGCGAGCGCGTCCGGCACCGCGTGCGCGCCCGGAAACGACGGCAGCAGAGCGGGATGCGTGTTGAGGATGCGTCCGCCGAACTCGGCGAGGAACGTCGGCCCGAGAATCCTCATGAACCCGGCCGACACGATCAGGTCGGGCCGATGCGCGAGCGTTGCGGCGGTGAGAGCGGCGTCCCACGCTGCGCGGTCGGAGTAATCGGCGACGGCGACGCAGAAGGTCTCGATACCGGATCGGGCGGCAGCACAAGCACGATCGACGCCGACCGCCACGATGCGCGCTGGATAGTCGTCGGTCGCCGCCTCGGCGAGCGAGCGGAGAAGCGTTCCGGTGCCCGACGCGAGGACGACCACGCGGGCCGGGTGCGACAGCGGGGCTAACAGCGCGCTTCTCCTGATGCGATGAGGGCGGGTGGGCCGGTCCGACCCACCCGAAACCCTAGACCGGGATCAGGTCAGCGCGTTTCGTCGGGGTCGTCGATCTCCACGACCTCGGCGTCGACCACCTTGTCGTCGTCCACGACGGACTCGTCCGATTCTTCTTCCGGGACCTCGTCCTCGACGACGACGTCCTCGGCGGCCGGAGCGGCTTCGATGGCCGCGACAGGTTCGACCGACACCGCCGGCTCGTCCGGTTCGTCGTGATGGTCGAGCCAGGCATCGGTGACCTCGTGACGGTGCAGGAGATGGCCGGCGACCGCCGCGGTGGATCCGCCGACGACAAGCGTCCAGCAGAAGGTTGCAAGACCCAGGATCGGTACGTCGACGCCCAGATCGCCGAAGGTACCCATCGCGCCGCCGGCCACGTACCCGACGATCACCGAGACAACGCCCACCAGCACCGAGGCGCCGGCGGCGGCCCGGAGTGCGTCGACGGCCGAAAGCGTGCCGGATGCGCATCCCCGTCCCAGCAGGTAGGCGGCGAGAGCGGGGACCACCAGCATCACCGGCCACCACACCTGCGCCGACGACTCCGGGAGCGCGGCCAGCACGGGCACCGCCGGGAGCGGGCCGCCCGTGGTGTCGAACAACGACACGGTGGCCGCCCCGACGTGGGCGGACGAGCCCGACACCACAGCAGCCGCACCGATCACGACGTTCGGGAGATAGAGGATCGACACGACCGTGAGGCCGAGCGCGCCGATGACGCCGTCGCCCGTCTCGAGCAAGGCACCGATGGTCGACCACGACATCACCAGCGAGGCGACGACGAGCACAGCACCGCCTGCGACCAAAGTCGCGAGCGCGCGGGCAGCGGGGACGAACGTAGCAACAGCCCACGGCGGCAAGTGGACTCGCTGCAGAACTCCGGGCCATGTGCCGGCGACGAGGCCGACACCTGCGCCCGTCGCGTGCACGGCGAGCACCCAACCGAAGGCGACGAGCGCATTCGGTGTCGAGAGCGCGATGACCGACGACGCGTCCTCGATCATCGCGAGCATCACGGCCGCGAAGAGAAGTGGAACTCCCAGTGCCGCGGCCAGTACCCAGCAGACGTCACGACGGGTGCTGGTCGGGGACACAGCACCCGCGCAGCCGCGCGCCACCGACACAATCAGCACGATGGTCGGCAGCAGCGGCAGGATTCCGAGGTCGGCTCCACCGATCCCGAGGGGGACGTGGTGGACCGCCAACCACGACCCGGCGACGGCTCCGAACGTGCCCGTCAGATCGCTGTTCGCCGAGACCAGCGTGATGACGACGACAGCGGCGACGAGAGCCAGGAGAACGCCGACGGGCCTCAGTCCGACCACTACCAGCTTCTTGGCCAGTTCCGGCGACGGTCCGGGGCCGCCGGTGTGACGGTCTCGCGGTCCCTGCGCTCTCGATGACTGGGAACTCAGGAGGGAACTCACCCGTCACAGGGTTTCACCGACGCCCCGGCCCGTCGGACAGGCGCGCCGAAGGGACTAGCGATTGTGCTCGTCGTCGGCGGCTGCCTCCGGCATTGCGGTCGTCTTGTCCTCGGCCTGCTTCGGAGCACTGGGGTAACCAGCACTGGGGTAGCTCTGGGTGGGTTCGCTCGACGGACGCGGCTCGGCGTAACCGGGGGCCGAGTAGGGCTGTGGCTGACCGGAACCGGGCTGACCGGAACCGGGCTGACCGGAACCGGGCTGACCGTAAGCGGACTGGCCGGGGTTCTGCTGGCTGGGGCCTACGGGGTAGCCCTGCGCTCCGGTGTAGTTCTGGGGCGGTGCGTAGCCCTGCGGGGCGCCGTAGTTCTGGGGTTGCCCGTAGCCCTGGGGCGCGCCATAACCCTGCGGTGCGCCGTAACCCCGGGGAGCGGCGGGCTGGCCGTATCCCTGCGGCCCCTGGGAACCCTGTGGCTGATTGCCGTACCCATAGGGCTGTCCGCCGTACGGCTGGCCACTGTAATTCTGGCCGCCGTAGTTCTGACCGCCGTAGTTCTGTCCACCGTAGTTCTGACCGCCGTAATTCTGTCCGAGGCCGCCCGGCTGCTGCGGGGCCTTCGGCTTCGGGGCGGGCGGTGTCACGACTCCCGACTCGAGCAGCAACGCGGCTACGGCGGCGGCGGTCTGAACGAAGCCCAGTACGAGCACCAGGATCGTGCCGATGCCGATGCCGGCGTCGATGGTCTGGCCGAACCCGGAGACGTCGGGCGTGATGTTGAACGACTGGAACACCAACGTCAGGAACGCGGCGACCGACAGTGCGGCGGCGACGCCGAAGTTGGCGCGCTGCTTCGGAAGCAATCCGACACCGGCCACGGCCCCTGCGGCCAGGAAGAGGGCCACGGAGGTCGGGTCGCCGCCGAAGAAGTTCTGACTGAACCCCGCCACGGTGAGCTGCGGCGCGAGGCCCAACAGGAAGTTCACGACTCCCAAGCCCACCAACACCAGCGTCGCGATCCTGACGATGCGCGCGGTGGCGGCAGCCGAGTCGGCGGGTGCGGTCTCGGATCCCGACCGGGCTTCGGCCTGCCCGCTCGACTCCGATCCTCCGGCCTGCCCGCTGAACGACGGCGTCGGGTCCGGAGCGGCAGGCTTTTCGGGCGTGCTCGGCTGGTCGGGTTCCCCTGACGAGAAGGTCATGACTACATCCTTTTCCTCGGTTCGCGGTACCCGACCAGCGTACGGAACGCTCAGCTCACCCCGACCAGCTCCCGGCTGTCGGACTGCGCCGCCTCGAGCTCACGGACCAGCGGCAGGACCTTCGCTCCGAAGTACTCGATCTCCTCCTGGAAGTGAAGGAACCCACCCAGGATCAGGTCGACGCCCCGGCTTCGGTAGGCGACGATGCGCTCGGCGACCTGTTCCGGCGTACCGATGAGCTGAGACCGGAAGCCGTCGTTGTACTGCACCAGATCCTCGAACGAGGAGTCGGCCCACATCCCCTTCTTGTCCCTCGTCGAGTTTCCGGCCTGCTGCACGGCGTCCCGAAAACCCTCCACCGCAGGCTTGTTGGCCTTCTCGACGATCTCGCGGAGGGTGTCCTTGGCTTCCGCTTCGGTGTCGCGGGCGATGATGAAGCCGTTCAGCCCGAACTTGACCTCGCGTTCGTGCTCGCGCGCGACGCGCCGAATGTTGTGCAGCTGCTCGGTCACGCCGTCGAAGTCCTTGCCGTTGGAGAAGTACCAATCGGAGTACCGGCCGGCGTTCTCCTGGGCGGCCGAGGAGTTTCCACCCTGGAACAGTTCGGGATTGGGGCGATCCGGGGTGTTGAGGGGCTTCGGCTTCAGCGTGAAATCGTGAATGCGATAGAAGTCGCCGCGGAAGTCGACGTCGTCCTCGGTCCAGATCTTGCGCAGCACCTGCAGGAATTCCGCGCTGCGACGGTACCGCTCATCGTGCTCGAGCCACGGCTCGCCCAGATGGGTGAATTCATCCTTGAACCATCCGCTCACCACGTTGACCGCGAACCGGCCGTTCGACAGATGATCGGCTGTCGCACCGAGTTTGGCGAGCACGGCCGGCTGCCACAGCCCGGGATGCACCGCGGCGATGACCTTGAGCCGCTCGGTGGCGAGGAGCAGCGCCAACGAGAAACTCGTCGACTCGTGCTGATACTCGGCGCCGTAGCTCGCCTCGTATCGGACCTGGCTCAGCGCGTATTCGAAGCCGTTGTTCTCCGCGGTCCGCGCGAGCTTCTTGTTGTACTCGTACTCCCAGCTGGTGCGCTGTTCGATCGTCGACGTCACCAGTCCCCCACTGACGTTGGGCACCCAGTAGGCGAACTTGATCTCGTCGGAAATGCGTTCGGTGGTCACAGGTTGTCTCGTTTCACGGTCGGTCAGGAATACCAGGTCGGCTCGGGCAGCTCGTCCGTCAACACCCACCGTCCGACCTCGCGGCGCTTGTAGGCGACGGGGTCGTGGAGGGTGTGGGTACGGACGTTTCGCCAGAAGCGGTCGAATCCGTACTTGCTCGCGGTGGCTCGTGCACCGAGCGCTTCGAAGATCGTCGATGTGACCTCCAGCGACACCTCGGTGGCGCGCGCCTTGACCGCCGCGACGCGCACCTCGTGCTCACCGCGCTCCTGCTCGGTGACGTTCCAGGAATTGTCGTGAATCGACTTGCCCTCCAGCGCAACGGCATCCGCCAACGCTTCGACCGCCCAGAGTTTCGCGGTCAGGTCGCCGTAGATGTCGATGATGTAGGGCTCGTCGACGGCCTTGTCGAAACCGCTGTGCAGCCACGCCCGTGTCTTGTCGCGCGAGTACGTCGCCGCCTGATCGAGTGCCCCGCGGGCAATACCGAGGTAGAAATTGACGAACACGAGCTGAATGGTCGGCACGTTCAACGTGTTGTACACACGAGGTGTGAACTTCTT
This sequence comes from Rhodococcus sp. 320_ES, assembly GCF_059691855.1. NCBI lineage: Bacteria > Bacillati > Actinomycetota > Actinomycetes > Mycobacteriales > Nocardiaceae > Rhodococcus > Rhodococcus sp. 320_ES. The sequence goes on from NZ_JCAWAG010000002.1 coordinate 116,666, forward strand.
GTTCACGAATCCCGCTGCGTCGCTCCAGTTCACACGAACATGGTCGATACTGACGCTGCCGCTCTCGGTCTGACGCTGACCGATGTTGTCCCAGTCGTCGTGAAAGGTGAGACCGGGCGAGTTCGACGGAACGATCGCGAAAACATGCTGACCGTCGGGCAAGGCGCCTTCGAGAACGGTGACGTCGGATACGCGGCTACCGGTCGAGAACGACTTCTCTCCGGTGAACACGATCTCGTCGCCCTCGTCGGTGACCGACACGTCGTTGTCGCGCGGATTGACTGCCCCGCCGAAGAACCAACGGTTCGTCGTCGCCGCTTCCTCGACGGCGGTGATCTGCTCCGGGGTGCCGACGAGCCGGGCCGCCCAGAACCACAGCAGGTGGTATCCGAGGAGCTGACCGATGGACCCGTCGGCCGTCGACACGGTGCGGATCACTTGGTACGCGGTGGGCCAATCTTGCCCGCCGCCACCGTGTTCCACCGGGCCGAGAAGGGTGACGAGACCGGAATCCTTGAGCAGCTGCACTTCGTGGGTCGGGGCGTCGCGCCCTTTGTCACGCTCGACCGCGTCGACCGCGAGCAGGGCAGCTACATCGGACGCACGCGCAATCCATCCCTGCGAGGTGGTGGGTGCGTCGGGCCAGTTCTGGGTGAGGGGACGGTTCTCCGTGGTGGTCATGGCTGGTGTTTCTCCTGTGCGAGTGTCGAGTGGGTGTCAGACCGATCGGCACTGGCGACAGGATGTGTGGTGCGAAGTCATGACCTCAGTAGACGATGTGGGGCTGCCCCGCGACCAGACTTCGAATCACGATGATTCGTAAGGGCGGCAAGCACTACCCCCGCACACGACTCAGGGGCACATCCGGTCGAACGAGCCGACCGAATGTGCCCCTGAGTCAGAGAAAAGCTGAAACTACTTGCGCGCGTTCAGGATCTCGCGTGCGAGTGCCGCCGTCTCGGACGGCGTCTTGCCGACCTTGACTCCGGCCGCTTCGAGCGCGTCCTTCTTGGCCTGCGCGGTACCCGAGGAGCCGGAGACGATGGCGCCGGCGTGGCCCATGGTCTTGCCCTCGGGGGCGGTGAAGCCCGCGACATAGCCGACGACGGGCTTGCTGACGTTGGCCTTGATGTAGTCGGCTGCACGCTCTTCCGCGTCGCCGCCGATCTCGCCGATCATCACGATGATCTCGGTGGCCGGGTCCTTCTCGAACGCCTCGATGGCGTCGATGTGGGTGGTGCCGATGACCGGGTCGCCGCCGATGCCGATGGCGGTGGAGAAACCGAAGTCGCGGAGCTCGAACATCATCTGGTAGGTCAGCGTGCCGCTCTTGGAGACCAGGCCGATGGGGCCGGTTCCGGAGATGTTGGCCGGGGTGATGCCGACGAGCGCCTCACCGGGGGTGATGATGCCGGGGCAGTTCGGCCCGATGATGCGGGTCTTCTTGCCCTTCTCGACGTTGTAGGCCCACGCGTATGCGCTGTCCTGCACCGGGATTCCCTCGGTGATGACGACGAGCAGCGGGATCTCGGCGTCGATGGCCTCCACGATTGCGTCCTTGGAGAACGCCGGCGGGACGAACGCGATCGAGACGTCCGCTCCGGTCTTCTCCATGGCCTCGGCGACCGAGCCGAACACGGGGAGCTCGACGTCGCTGCCGTCGGCTGCCTTGTGCGACACCGTGGTTCCGGCCTTGCGTGCGTTGACGCCGCCGACGACCTGGGTGCCGGCCTTGAGCATCAGGGCGGTGTGCTTGGTGCCCTCGCCGCCGGTGATGCCCTGGACGATGACCTTGTTGTCCTTGTTCAAGAAGATAGACATGGTTCCCTTACTTCGCAGCCAGCTCGGCGGCCTTGTCGGCGCCTTCGTCCATGGTTTCGGCCAGCGTCACCAGTGGGTGCGCAGCATCGGCGAGAATCTTGCGGCCTTCGTCGACCTTGTTGCCGTCGAGGCGAACCACGAGCGGCTTGTTGGCGTCGTCGCCCAGCTTCTTCAGTGCGCCGACGATTCCGTTGGCCACCGCGTCGCAGGCGGTGATGCCGCCGAATACGTTCACGAACACGCTCTTGACCTGATCGTCGCCGAGGATGACGTCGAGTCCGGCGGCCATGACCTCGGCCGAGGCGCCGCCGCCGATGTCGAGGAAGTTGGCGGGCTTGACTCCGCCGTGCGCCTCACCGGCGTACGCGACGACGTCGAGGGTCGACATGACCAGTCCCGCACCGTTTCCGATGATGCCGACCTGTCCGTCGAGCTTGACGTAGTTGAGGTCGTTCTCCTTGGCCTTGGCCTCGAGGGGGTCGGCCGCGTCGGCGTCCTCGAACTCTGCGTGCTCGGAGTGGCGGAAGTCGGCGTTCGCGTCCAGCGTGACCTTGCCGTCGAGCGCGAGGATCTCGTCGGAGGGAGTGCGCACCAGCGGGTTCACCTCGACGAGGAGTGCGTCTTCCTTGATGAAGACTTCCCACAGCTTCTGGATCGTGTTGGCGGCCGCGTCGAGCACCTCGGCGGGCAGCTTGCCGGCTTCGGCGATTTCACGGGCGAATGCGAGGTCGACGCCCTTGACCGCGTCGACGGGGATGCGCGCGAGTGCGTCCGGGTTCTCCTCGGCCGTCACCTCGATCTCGACGCCACCTTCGACGGAGCACATTGCGAGGTACGTGCGGTTGGTGCGATCGAGCAGGAAGGAGATGTAGTACTCCTCCGCGATGTCGGAGGCTTCTGCAACGAGAAGCTTCTTCACGACGTGGCCCTTGATGTCGAGGCCGAGAATTGCTTCGGCGTTCGCCGTGGCTTCGGCAACGTCCTTGGAGTACTTGACTCCACCGGCCTTGCCGCGGCCACCGACCTTCACCTGAGCCTTGACCATCACGGGCTTGCCGATTTCTTCGGCGATCTGTGTGGCACCGGCGACCGTGTCCGTGACACGACCGGCCGACGTCGGTACTTCGTGCTTGGCGAAAAGTTCCTTCGCCTGGTATTCGAAGAGATCCATCAGCTCACCATCTCGTCTGCGTTGACGCCCGCTCGAGGGGTAGGAGCGGGTCCGACATGCGACTTTAGCCACCGGCAAAGGGGCCTAGACGACACCCCGTGCATCTTGTGGCTCATGTCACCGATCGCCCGGCGAAGCTACTGACGAGTACGTCCACGGGCGACAGCGGCGACCACGAGAACCACCATGCCGACGGCACCCGCGAGTGCTCCGACCCCGGGACCCGCCGCGCCGCCGCGGACCTCCAGGAGTGGCCAGCCGGCGACGTAGACCGCCATCCCGGCAGCGGCGCCGAAGAGCAAGGCGGCACCGCGCGACGGGCGCGCGCGAGCGGCGACGATCACCGCGACGACCACGGCGGCGGCGAACACTGCCTGCCCCCAGGCGTCCCATCCCCACGGGAACTCGCCGAAGGTGGCGGCCGTGGACTCGCCGGACGAGTACAGCGGCGACCCGAGCGCCACAACGGAGACGAGCGCGCCGACGGCGCCGACCCACACCGTCGCGCGCGACGGAGACTCGTCGATCGAGGTGTCGACGTCGTCGCGCTCGGCCGAGCCGGCCACCCACAGCAACACACCGCTCACTCCGGTGACCACCACGCCGAGGCAGACGAGCACGGCGCCGGGTCCCATGCGCACGCTGGGAACGCCGAGCGCCAGAACCAGCGCCTGCAACACGGGCGTCGCACACATCACCGCGGCGACCCAGAAGACACCGACGGCGGGCCGGATCGACGTCGCCAACTCGGAGAACAGCAGCATGACGCTCAGCAGGACGAGAACGATCGCACCGAGCACCGCGATACGAGCCCCGAGAATGTTCGGCTCGGTCACCCCGTCCGGCACACGCAGCAGCGGGAGCAGCGCACCGGTGGCAAGCAGCACTCCCGCGACCACGCCGGTGACGCCGGCGATCGCATGCCGGCGCACGGACCGTCGGCGTGCCGCTGCCGACGCCTCGGCGGCGGCGCGATTGCGCGCGGACTTGCCCATCTTGGCCGTGGGCGCCGCGGGCCTTTCCTGTTCCACGACCGCGGGCTCGGCTGATCGGCGTGCCAACACAGGAACGGCCAGTCCGATCATCAGAAGAACAACCGCTGCCGCGGTGGCAGAGATCGAGCCGACGCCGGGATCGATTCGGTCCTGCGCGGACGCCGACACCCACCGTGTCCCGACCAGTCCGAGGGCCGCGATCGCGGTACCGATCAACGCACCCGAGGCCGCCGACGTGGACACCGAGGACAGTCCCGCGCCCACGACCGTCAATGCGGCCACCGCGATCAGCGCGGAGCCCACGGCCAGCAGCGTCGGGCCGTCGACGACCGTGTCGACGAGGAACACCGGATCCGCGGAGACGAACGGGGGCGCGAACAGCGCTCCCGCAAGGACGACTGCGGCGACGGCCGCGAGCGCGGTCGCCGGTCCCCCGATGCGGCCTGCGGCCGAGCCCGCGCCACCGTATCCGTCGAGCAGTGATGCACGGCCCACCGCGACGAGCCCACCGAAGCCGGCCAGAGCGATCAGAACGTGTCCGACGAGAACGAGGTAGGCCCCGACTCCCGGTTCGAGCACGGCGGCGCTCAGCGGTCGGAAGAGCTCGAGCCGGTTCGCGTCGATCGGGTCCGCCAGCAGCTGAGCGTCGATCACCGCGAACCCCGCAGCGACGGCGCCTGCCGCCGCCAGAAGTGCGCCACCGAATCCGACCCGGCCGCGCACGAGCGCGAGGATCGCCAGTACCGGCGCCGCGAGCGCGCACACTGCCGCCCACACCATTGCCGGTGTCGAACCGCTGCCGGCTCCCGTGGTCACACCCACCACCGGTGCGGCAGCGACCGAGATGCCTCCGACCGCGGCCAGCAGCACACCGATGCGTAGGGGCGCCCGGTGGTCGCGAAGGTCGTCGACAGCGTTCATGGGAGCGATGCGCTGCGGACGCACCGAGGGCCCGGATGGACTGCTCACGTGGACCGACGTTATCGGTTTGCGGGCTTCGGACGCGTGCAGGGACACGCGAGCCGTTGTTATACCTTCGAGCCCGGAATGGCGTTTCGCCTGCTCGCGATGTGAGCCATCCCACATATTGGGTCACAAATGGCGTTTGGCTTGCGCGCCTCGCAACCGTTTCGTTACCGTCGCCCAGTCTGGATAACGAGCAGGTCACGAATCAGGAGGACGGCAGGTCTTGCAGCACCATCGCACCCCGTTCACCTCGAGTCGATTTGCCTCCGGCTTCGTCACCGATCACACGGACCCCGCATCGCGCGCTTCCGAAGCCACCGACAACGGTGACGCGACCGTTTTCACCATGACCCAATTCTTCGACGACTCGGACGACGTCTTCCGAGATCTGCTCGATTCGCCGTGGGATCGCAATCACGAGTCCGCCGACTACCCGGCCACCGCAGCTGCCCTTCCTGCCACTGCTTCTTCGCCTGCGTCGTCTCGCCGTGAGTCCCGTCGTTCGGCAGACGCCGTTCCGGCCAGCTCCTACCTTGTGACACCCGCTGCCGAGGTCGTCGGCGGCGGTGACGTTGCACCGGTGACCGTCCGACGGTCCGGAGCACACCGCATTCCTGCCCCGCCGAACGCCCTGAAGGGCCGCGTGGCCGTCGTCGCAGTCGCAGCTGGTGCCGTCGTCGCAGCCGGGCAAGCCGCAATGAACCACAGTCCGGCCCCCGAGCAGACAGTGTCCTCGGACGTCGCACTTGCCGCCGGTGAGAGCCCCGTGACCGCGGCCAGCAACGTGGCCGCCGTCGTCGCCGATCGTGTGACCACCATCCCGACCCCGGCGGGCCTCGTTCCTGCCGCCACGTCGACCGGTGCCCCCATGGTCACGGCCTCCAACTCGGCCGCGCCGCAGATCCTCAACGTTGCATCGACCGCCGACCTCGGACAGTTCGGCGAATTGCTCGCCAAGGGCCAGCGCTACATGCAGGAGCGCGCGGCCGCCGAGGCCGAGAAGCTTCGCCCCCTGTTCGCACTTCCCGCCATCGGCACCTACACCTCCGGCTTCGGCTCGCGGTGGGGCACGCTGCACGCCGGCGTGGACATCGCAAACGCCATCGGTACCCCGATTCACGCCGTTGCGGACGGTGTCGTCATCGACTCCGGCCCGGCCGCAGGCTTCGGAATGTGGGTTCGCCTGCAGCACGCCGACGGCACGATCACTGTGTACGGCCACATCGACAGCACCGAGGTCACCGTGGGCCAGAAGGTGATGGCCGGCGACGAGATCGCCAAGATGGGCAACCGCGGCCAGTCCACCGGACCGCACCTGCATTTCGAGGTGCACCTCGCGGGCGAGAACAAGATCGACCCGCTGCCGTGGCTCGCGACCCGCGGCATCAGCCTCGGCCCCGAGCGCGACTGAGCGGCTAGTACAGCTCCGCTACCTACAGCTTCGTCATCGGTACGCCACCGATCAGCATCATCTTCACGCGGCCCGACGTGCCGAAATCCACGAGCACCATCGCGCGCTGACCGGACCCTTCGGATTCGACGACCGTTCCCAGCCCGTACTTGTCGTGGTTGACACGATCCCCCACCGCCAATACAAGGGTGTTGTTGCGCGCCCGCGCCGCACCGAAACTCGGCGTGGCCTGCTGAGTGGGTCGGGATTGCCAGTTGTCGCTGCGCACGGGTTGCGTCCAGTCGCGTTGGCGGCCGGACCCGAAGCCCCCGGACCCGAAACCACCACGTCCGACGCCGGGATCTTCACGCCGCCAGTCGATGAGCGACTGCGGAATCTCCTGCAGGAAGCGCGATTCCGGGTTGTTGATGGGCTGACCCCACGCCGATCGCATGATGGCACGCGTGACGTAGAGACGGTGTCGGGCGCGGGTGATGCCCACGTACGCCAGCCGCCTCTCCTCCGACAGCTCCGCTGGGTCACCGAGGGCGCGCATGTGCGGGAACTGCCCGTCCTCCCAGCCGGTGACGAAGACGACGGGAAATTCGAGCCCCTTCGCGGTGTGCAGGGTCATCATGGTGACCACACCGTCGCCGTTGTCCGGGAGCTGGTCGGCGTCCGCGACCAGCGAGACTCGCTCCAGGAACGACGCGAGTGAACCCGGTTCGGGGGCGCCATCGAGCTCGTCCTCGTCGGTGTCCTCGCTGATGTCCGCAGCGATGTCGACGTCGGGAATGTCCTCCGCGTTGCGGGCATCGGCACTGAATTCACGTGCGACGCTGACCAATTCGTTCAGGTTGTCCAGGCGCGCGCCGTCCTGCGGATCGGAGCTGGCTTCGAGTTCCGCGCGATATCCCGTGCGGTCCAACACGGCTTCGACGACTTCGCCGATGTCGCCGACGCTGTTCCCGTCGGTGTCGGTGGTGTTCATGACCGCCCGAAGCTCGTCGATCATCTCGACGAATGCCGCAATCATCTTCTGCGACCTGGTGTTCAGCAGCGCCACTTTCCCGTCGGCGGCGTCGTAGAGCGCTTGCGTGAAGCTGACGTTCTTGCGCTCGGCGTGGACGGCGACGCACGCCTCGGCGCGATCACCGATACCGCGACGCGGTGTGTTCAGGATGCGGCGCATACTGACCGTGTCGTCCGGGTTGGCCAGAACACGAAGGTACGCAACGATGTCGCGCACTTCCTTGCGCTCGTAGAACCGCACGCCGCCGACGACCTTGTACGGCAGGCCGAGCCTGACGAAGATCTCTTCGAGCGCACGCGAGGAGTTGTTGGTGCGGTAGAACACGGCGACGTCGGAGAACTTGATGTCGCCACCGTCGACCAGTCGATCGATCTCGGAGGCGACGAAGGAGGCTTCGTCGTGCTCGTTGTCGGCGACGTAGCCGACGATGAGCTCACCGTCGCCCGAGTCGGTCCACAGCTTCTTGTCGCGGCGGCCGATGTTGCGCGAGATCACGGCGTTGGCCGCGGAGAGGATGGTCTGCGTCGACCGGTAGTTCTGCTCGAGCAGAATGGTCCGCGCGTCCGGGTAGTCCCGCTCGAACTCCTCGATGTTGCGGATGGTGGCGCCACGGAATGCATAGATGGACTGATCGGCGTCACCGACCACACACAGTTCGCCCGGACCGATACCGTCACCGCCCTCGCCGGTGCCCACCAGTTCCCGCACCAGCATGTATTGCGCGTGGTTGGTGTCCTGGTACTCGTCGACCAGCACGTGCCGGAAGCGGCGTCGGTAGTACTCGGCGACCTGCGGGAAGTTCTGCAGGAGCGAGACGGTCTCACCGATGAGGTCGTCGAAATCGAACGCGTTGGCCGCGCGCAGCCGCTGCTGATAGTGCGAGTAGACCTTGGCCACGATGGCCGGCAGCTCGGCCGGATCCTTCTCCGCATCGGCCACGGCCTGGTCGGGATCGATCAGCTCGTTCTTGAGGTTCGAGATCTGCGTCGCCAGCAGCCGCGAGGAGTACTTCTTGGGATCGAGCTGAAGATCCTTGCCGATCATGGTGAGCAACCGCCGCGAATCGTCGGCGTCGTAGATCGAGAAATTGGAGTTGAGCCCGGGGAGCAGAGTGGCCTGGCTGCGCAGAATCCGGACGCAGCTCGAGTGGAACGTGGACACCCACATGAAGTTGGCACGGGGTCCGACGAGCGAGACGACGCGCTCGCGCATCTCCGCCGCGGCCTTGTTGGTGAACGTGATCGCGAGAACTTGGCCGGGAGTGACGTTTCTCTCGGCGAGCAGGTACGCGATGCGGCGCGTGAGCACCGCCGTCTTGCCCGATCCGGCTCCGGCGACGATCAGCAACGGCGACCCGGAATGCATGACCGCTTCGCGTTGCTGCGGGTTCAGACCCTCCAATAACGCATCGGAGGACCTGGTCACGGGGGCTACGGGAAGATCGGTGTTCATCGCCTGTACAGGTTACCGGCGGGCGCCGACATCCTTCGCCGACGCGGCAGCGGTGAAGGAATCGACCATCCGAGTAATCTCCGGCAACGCCGGGTGCGAATCACGTAGTGAACTACCCTTTCGACCCGACGAGCCGCGATGGGATTCTGTTCTCGGTCCCGGTGCCACCGAACAAGTGGCACAATGCAGGCCGTGCTCTACCGCAAGGCTGGTTTGTTTCGCCGGCGAAAGACAGCTTGATCCATGATGTGAACCGATCGGTTCCACCGTTCGCGTACGGATAGTCACGAGGCTCGTGTCGGTACGCAAGCACGTGGTCGTTGTAACAGACCACATCCGACCGACGACACACCTTTTGACCCGAGGAGTAGATATGAGCACAACATTGCAGTCCGCGTCATCATCCCAGCCCGCCGACTCCGATCTGCCGACCTCCGAGGCAGAGATCGACGAGCTCCGTAAGGAGATCGACCGCCTCGACGCTGAGATCCTGGCCGCGGTCAAGCGCCGCACCGAGGTCTCGCGCATCATCGGTCGCACCCGGATGGCATCCGGTGGCCCCCGCCTGGTGCACAGCCGCGAGATGAAGGTCCTCCAGCGCTTCAGCGATCTGGGCCAGGAAGGCCACACCCTCGCTATGCTGCTGCTGCGCCTCGGTCGCGGTCGCCTCGGTCACTGACCTTCTTCCAGAACCGACATTCGGTTCCGACCGACTCCCCTGTCACGATGGCCTCGGCGGCGCGTATGCGTCCGTCCGGGGCCATCGGTCGTAGCAGGAAATCGCACCGACCGCGCACTACTGTTGGTGTTCATGAGCGTCGACATCACGGGCACCGAAGCCTGGCAGAAACTGACCGACCACCAACGCGGCATCGCCGATCGTCACCTGCGCGAGTTCTTCGCGGACGATCCGTCGCGCGGATCGGAACTCACGCTCACCGCGGGTGAGCTCTACATCGACTACAGCAAGCACCGCATCGAGCGCGAGACGATCGAGCTGCTGCTCGACGTTGCCCGCGCCGCCGACGTCACCGGGCGCCGCGACGCGATGTTCGCCGGTGAGCACATCAACACGTCCGAGGATCGGGCCGTTCTGCACACCGCCCTGCGGTTGCCTCGCGACGCCTCCCTCGAGGTCGACGGCCAGAACGTGGTCGCCGACGTCCACGAAGTCCTGGATCGAATGGGCGATTTCGCCGATCGGGTGCGCTCGGGCGAGTGGCTCGGCGCAACCGGACAGAAGATCACCACGGTGGTCAACATCGGTATCGGCGGTTCGGACCTCGGACCGGTCATGGTCTACCAGGCTCTGCGGCACTACGCGGACGCCGGCATCTCCGCCAGATTCGTCTCGAACGTCGACCCCGCCGACATGGTCGGTGCACTGGTCGGATTGGACCCCGCCACAACTCTATTCATCGTCGCATCCAAGACGTTCTCCACCCTCGAGACGCTCACCAACGCCACGGCCGCTCGCCGCTGGCTGACGGACAGCCTGGGTGACGACGCCGTGGCGCAGCATTTCGTCGCGGTGTCCACCAACGCCGAGAAGGTGTCCGACTTCGGCATCGACACGGCCAACATGTTCGGTTTCTGGGACTGGGTCGGTGGGCGCTACTCGGTCGATTCCGCGATCGGGCTCTCGGTGATGCTCGCGATCGGCCGGGACCGGTTCGCCGAGTTCCTCGACGGGTTCCACCTGATGGATCGGCATTTCGCGACGGCGCCGCTCGAGGCCAACGCTCCTGTTCTGCTGGGCGCCATCGGCGTCTGGTACTCCAACTTCTTCGATGCCCAGTCGCGCGCTGTGCTGCCCTACTCGAACGACCTGTCGCGTTTCGCCGCGTACCTGCAGCAGCTCACGATGGAATCCAACGGCAAGTCCGTGAAGGCCGACGGCACCCCGGTGACCGTTCCGACGGGTGAGATCTTCTGGGGCGAGCCGGGAACGAACGGCCAGCACGCCTTCTACCAACTCCTGCACCAGGGAACGCGGCTGGTCCCGTCGGACTTCATCGGTTTCGCCGAGCCCGTCGACGATCTCCCGACGGCCGACGGCACGGGCAGCATGCACGACCTGTTGATGAGCAACTTCTTCGCCCAGACCAAGGTTCTGGCGTTCGGCAAGACTGCCGACGAGATCGCGGCCGAGGGCACCGCGGCGGACATCGTGCCGCACAAGGTCATGCCCGGTAACAGGCCGTCGACGTCGATCCTGGCGCCGAGACTGACGCCGTCGGTGGTGGGGCAACTGATCGCGCTGTACGAGCATCAGGTTTTCGTCGAGGGCGTCATCTTCGGTATCGACTCGTTCGATCAGTGGGGTGTCGAACTCGGAAAGACGCAAGCCCAGGAATTGACTCCCGTGCTGACAGACGCGGAAAAGCCTGCGACGGAACTGGATTCGTCGACCTCGGCACTGGTGGATTGGTACCGCACACAGCGCGGTCGGTGAGAAGAGGCGAGTCCGTGCGGCACTGCCGGGTCGGGGGTCTGACAGTGCCGCACGGACTCGACCGGTATGTCGGCGGCACCCGCCAATGCGTTACACACTTCTCACGAGAAAAATCGACGGTGTATCAGGATGTTTCACAAGGGGTACTGCGAGGTACGGTCGAAGGCATGACGGAGCTCGCGACATGACTGTCCGTGTCGAGCGTTCGGGACCGGTGTTCACGGTCGTTCTGTCGAGACCGGAATCCCGAAACGCCGTCGACGGACCCACCGCTGCAGCTTTGGTATCGGCGTTCGAGGAGTTCGACGCCGATCCCGATGCTGCCGTTGCCGTTCTGTGGGGCGAGGGCGGCACCTTCTGCGCCGGCGCCGACCTGAAGGCCCTCGGCACCGATCGGTCCAACTCGGCCACCGAGCACGGCGACGGACCCATGGGTCCGACGCGCATGCAGCTCTCCAAGCCCGTCATCGCCGCGATCTCGGGTCACGCGGTAGCGGGTGGACTCGAACTCGCCCTCTGGTGCGACCTGCGAGTCGTGGACGACGACGCGGTCATGGGCGTCTTCTGTCGACGCTGGGGGGTGCCCCTGATCGACGGCGGCACCGTGCGACTCCCGCGCCTGATCGGGCTCTCGCGCGCCATGGACCTGATACTCACCGGCCGACCCGTCGACGCAGCCGAAGCGCACGCGATCGGACTCGCCAATCGAGTGGTCCCGAGCGGGTCGGCACGCACCGCGGCAGAGGAACTCGCGCTCCAACTGGCGGCGTTCCCACAGAACTGCATGCGCGGTGACCGCCTGTCCGCTCTCGAGCAAGAGGGCAAGGACGAGGAATCGGCGATCCGAAACGAGTTCCGTCACGGAAGCACCTCGATCGTCGACGCACTCGACGGCGCCGCCCGTTTCGCCGCCGGCGCCGGCAGACACGGATCGTTCGACGAGTGAGCCGCCTGTCCATTGTGGACGAGATGTTCCTGCGAACTCATCGTGGTCTGGGGACTCCCGTTGCGCTGCAAGGGTTGTGGGTCGTCGACGACGCGGTCCCACTGCAGGTGCTCGAGGACTTCCACCGCCGCCTCGCTCTGGGGACTCTCGGTCGACAGGTCGTCACTCCCCGCCTTCCGGGGGCCCGGCGACGGTGGGTGACGTCGCAGGACACCCTGCCCTTGACGGTCGACGACACCATCGCCGACGCGGACGTCATCGCGTGGGCGGATCGGCAGGGTGACCTCGAACTCGACCCCGAGTTCGGCGTCGGCTGGAGACTGTCGACCGCTCGGATGCATAGCGGCGGAACCGTCGTCTCGCTCGTCTGCTCTCACGCACTCGCCGACGCTGCCGGCCTGGTCGACGCGGCGGACGCAGCGCTCACCGGCCGACCCGCGCCGGTCACCGACGAGGCCGACGGCACCGACCGCGCGGACGCCGTCGACCAGCTTCGCATCGTGGGGGGTGGAACCGCCCGAGCTCTGGGAACGCTGATCACCGACCCGGTTCGACGCGCCGAACTGATCGCGTACGTGCGTGGGAACCGGTCCGCGCCCGCAGGGACGCCGCCGACGGCGACCTGGACTCCCCCGTCGTTCGTCGTCGATTATTCGGCAGCGCAATGGAACTCCGTCGCCAAGGCCGGCGGCGGCACCTCCAACGTCCTGTTCGCGGCCGTCGTCGCGACCGCGACGCGCATGCTTCTCGGGCGCGATCGAGTGACCCTGAGCATCCCCGTGCGGATGGTGCGGGCCGGGTCGGCGGCGAACTCGGTGTCGATGAGCGAAGTGGTGATTCGAGAGTCCGACACCCTCGCCGCCATTCGCGTGGCAGCGAAATCGGCCTACGGTGTTCCGATCGGCGGACCGGCCGGATTCCCCGAGGAACTTCTGCAGGTGGTGTCGGACCGGGTGGCGTCCAAACTTGCGCCCATGCCGGGTCAGCGAGATGCACTGTGCTCCAACATCGGACCGCTTCCCGATACGTTGAACCTGGGGCGTGGCACCCGCATTTCGACGCGTGCCATCCACCCCGGTCTCGACGCGGCCGGGGCTCTGAAGATGCGAACGACACTGTCGGCGTACATCTCTCGGTTCCACGACCGGTTCACGATGTCGATCGTCGGGACCGATCCGCTCATGCGCGCCGACCTCGAGGACGTGCTCCGCGAAGCGTCGGCGCGGTGGAGCCTCGATCCGATGTTCTGGTGAGACTAGAGTTCGTCGGTATGAGTGATTCGGACATCCACGCACGCATCAAGGACCTGATCGACCAGGAGCACGCGCTCCGGTCCAAGACCGAGGCCGGTGACCTCGATCCCGCCGAGGAACGCTCGCAGCTCAAAGCGCTGGAAGAGTCTCTGGACCAGGCGTGGGATCTGTTGCGACGCAGACGCGCTCGCCTCGACGGAGGACTCTCACCCGATGACGCGGAGACGGCCAGCGTCGATCAGGTCGAGGGCTACCTGCAGTAGGCGTTCGCGGGAAGGCCGGAGGCCGGTCGGTTCGGTACTAGGCGCAGCTAGGCGAAGCGCTTCGTCACCTCGGTGGGGAGGAAGCGCAGCGCGGCGTCGATGCCGCGCCACTTCAGTCCCGGCAACGGCACTCGCGTCGACTCCTTCTCGATCGCCGCGACCATCGCCGACACGCCCTCGTCCAGGGTGGCCAGAAGTGGTCCGGTGTCGCCCGCGCCCGCCGACATGTCGGTTGCGATGTACCCGGGAAGCAGCGTCGTGACGGCGATCTTCGTTCCCGACAACTCGATGGCGAGCGCCTCGCCGAGCGCGGAGACCCCGGCCTTCGACGCGGAATACGCCGCTTTCGAGCCCGGGAGCCCTCGGGACGCGCTCACCGAGGACACCAGCACCAGATGCCCCGACTTCTGCGCGCGGAAGATCTCCAGAGCCGCCTCCGCCTGCGAGAGCGCGCCGACGAAGTTGGTCTGCGCCGTGGCCAGATTCGCCGCGGCCTTACCGGTGCCGATCTTCGCGCCCTTGCCGAGGCCCGCGTTCACGACGACCCGATCCAGGCCGCCGAGTTCGTCGCGCAACTCACCGAACACCCGTACCACCGCGTCGTGATCGGTGACGTCGAGCGGCGCGATCGCCACGGTGATACCGGGCGCGGATGCGCGCAGGTCGTCGCGCAGGGCCTCGAGGCGGTCGACGCGTCGAGCGCACAGTGCGAGGTCACGTCCCATCGCCGCGAATCGTCGCGCCATCTCCTCGCCGAGGCCGGAACTCGCACCGGTGATCAGGATCTTCTGCCGCTTCATGCTTCAGTACCTTAGGGCGCAGGAATACCGTGGTGCGATGCGCACTGATACCCCGTCCGAATACGACGTCATCGTGATCGGCGGCGGCCCCGTCGGTGAGAACGCCGCGAGCTACGCGATCGCGGGAAGCGACCGCACCGCCGCGATCATCGAATCCGAGCTGGTGGGCGGTGAGTGCTCGTACTGGGCGTGCATGCCCAGCAAGGCGCTGCTCGTGCCCGGATCGGTACTCGAACAGGCCCGAAACATGCCGGGCGTCAAGGAGATCGTCGGAGACCGCGAACTCGACGCGGCGGCCGTGCTGGCACGGCGGGAGAGCTACACCCACGGTCTCGACGATTCGTCGCAGGTCGACTGGGCGCAGGGAGCAGGCATCGACGTGATCCGCGGGCACGGACGTCTGTCCGGAACACGGACGGTGACCGTCGGAGATCGCACGATCACCGCACGCCATGCGGTCGTCCTCGCCACCGGCACCGTCGCCTCGGTTCCGCCCACTCCCGGCCTCCGCGAGGCGTTGCCCTGGGTGTCGCGCGACGCGACCAATCTCCACGAGATTCCCGAGCGGGTGATCGTGGTGGGCGGCGGCGTGGTGGCGTGCGAATCGGTGACCTGGTTGCTGTCCCTGGGTGCGCGCGAGATCACCATGGTGGTGCGCGGCAAGTCCCTCCTGACCGGCAACGAGCCGTTCGCCGGAGAGGCCGTCTCGCAGTCGTTGCGGGACAAGGGGGTTCGCATTCTGTTCGGCGCTACCATCGACACGGTCGAGCGGCCCGACGCCCGCGACACCGGCTACGGGCACATTCATGGCGGACCGGTGACGGTGACCGTGAACGGCGAGTCCATCACGGTCGACGAGATCGTCGTGGCTGCGGGACGCCGGCCGGCGTCGTCCGACCTCGGTCTCGACTCGGTAGGACTCGAGGGAGGGCGATCGATCGAGGTCGACGATCACCTCCAGGTTCGCGGCGTCGACGGCGAGTGGCTCTACGCAGTCGGCGACGTGAACGGGCGGGCGCTGCTCACCCACATGGGCAAGTACCAGGGTCGAGTGTGCGGCGACGTGATCGCCGCCCGCGCGACGGCCCAGCCGTTGGGCGCCTCCCGCTTGAGCGCGTCGGCCGATCACGGCCAGATCCCGCAGGTGGTGTTCACCTCGCCGGAGATCTCCGCCGTCGGCATCACCGAGGCACAGGCGCGGGCCGACGGTGTGGACGTCGAGATCGTCGAGAGCGACATCGCCGTCGCCGGATCGTCTCTGCAACAGGACAATTACGCGGGCCACGCCAAACTCGTGGTCGACAGGCGCACCGACACCATCGTCGGCGCGACCTTCGTCGGTCCGGGTGTGGCAGAGCTGGTGCATGCCGCGACCGTCGCCGTCGTCGGCAAGGTTCCGCTGGACACGCTGTGGCACGCGGTCCCGGCCTACCCGACGGTCAGCGAGATCTGGTTGCGGTTGCTCGAGTCGCGCCGGGGTTGAGTGCAGGCCCTCAGTGACCCAGCGGCTGAGCTCGTCGCACCGAGTCGGCGGCCCGCGCGGCGTCGAGTTCGACGGGTGAGATCACGACACCGGGCCCGACGCGAAGAGTTCCCGAACTGATGGGGCGAGCGCGCAACCCGCCTCGTCCGATCAGGGCCTTTCTGGTTCCGTCCACCACCATCGTGTCCATCCACGAGCACGGGTGCGCCGGTCGGCCGCCGCGGAACAGTATCGGCCCGTCACCGGTGTCGAGGACGAACTCCTCACCGCGCAGCGGGTCCAGTTCGAGCCCGCGGACCACGACGTTGCGCCGCGCCACCGCAGGGTCGACGTCGGGCGCGACGTCCTCCCAGGCCTCGGCAGCGAGAAAGGTTACCGCCGCTTCGGTGTGTGCCTTGACGCCGAAGAAGCGGTCGCCGCGTATGCCCTTTCCCGCGACGATGTCGACGTGATCGGGCAGAAAGGTGGGCACGTCACCCGGCCCGTCCTTCGCGCGGCCGAAATAGGCGTGCGCAGGTGAGACGAGCAACTGAACAATCTCGATCGGGTACTCATGTGTCACACGTTTCATTGTCCTCCGATACCCGTGCATCCGCGTTACGTATAGTCCGAAGGATGGGCAATGCAGCGCAGAAGACCGACGTCACCACAGTCGAGGGCACCCTCCGGGGTCGCAGGCAGGGCGACGTGGTCACCTGGCGCGGAATTCCCTACGCCGCTCCGCCCGTGGGACCGCTCCGCCTGCGCGCTCCGCAACCCCAGCAGCCGTGGACCGGCGTTCGCGACGCTCTCGACTGGGGCAAGGCGGCCTCACAGGGTCGGGCCGGAACGATGCTCGGGCCGGGCAAGTACCAGGAGACCAGCGAGGACTGCCTGACGCTCAACGTCGTCGCGCCGGCCACGACACCGGTGAAGCCGCGCCCGGTCATGGTGTTCATCCACGGCGGCGCCTACATTCTGGGCACGTCCGCGACCCCGCTGTACGGCGGAATATCGTTGGCGCGCAAGGGTGAAATCGTCTACGTGTCGATGAACTACCGCCTCGGTGCGCTCGGCTACCTGGACCTCTCGACGTTCTCGACGCCGGCGCGGCCCATCGACAGCAACCTCGGTGTTCGCGACCACGTTGCTGCACTGGAGTGGGTCAAGCGCAACATCGCATCGTTCGGCGGTGACCCCGAGAACGTCACCATCTTTGGTGAATCGGCCGGCGGTACGGCGGTCACCACGCTCATGGCGACCCCCGCCGCGAGGGGGCTTTTCCACAAGGTCATCGCCGAGAGCGCGGCCCCCGGCCTGGTGCTGACGTCCGCGATGGCAGCCGATTTCGCGCACGAGTACATCGAACTCCTGGGAATCGCACCGGCCGACGCCGGCGCCCAGCTCGAGGCACTGGACACCAAGACTCTCGGCAAAGCCGGCAACAAGTTGGCCAAGATCATCTCCGAGCGCACCCCGGGCCTGATGCCCTTCGGTCCCGTCATCGACGGCGACTACATCCCGGACGCCCCTCTCGCGCAGTTCGAGGACGGGGACGCCGCACGGGTGCCCCTGATCATCGGAACGAACAAGCGGGAAGGAACGCTCTTCCCGCGCTTCCTCGACGCGCTGCCGACCAACCCGGCGCGCATTCATACGCTGTTCCAGAACACCGATCCGTCTGCGGAGAAGCGCGTCACCGGGGCATACGACGGTTACCCGAAGTCCGCGGCCGCGATCGACGTCGGCGGTGACTACACGTTCTGGAAGCCCTCCGTCGAGCTGATGGAGGCGCATTCGGAGTACGCACCGACCTTCGCCTATCGCTACGACTTCGCACCGCGGTTACTGCGTCTGCTTGGACTTCACGCGACCCACGGGTCCGAGCTGTTCGCCGTGTTCGACGTCTACAGCACGCTTTTCGGAAAAATCCTCACCCTCATCGGTGATCGCAAGGGTGCCGCGAACGTCTCCGACGAGATGCAGGAGCACTGGATCTCGTTCGCGCGCAGCGGAAGTCCGCTCCCCGAGTGGCCGGCGTACGACACGACCTCGCGATCGACGCGAATACTGGACGCACGCAGCCGAATCGAGAAAGATCCCGAGTTCCGCAAGCGCATCGCGTGGGACGGTTACGTCGGGTACAACGGCGCACTCGATTCCGACACCGCAAGCCGAACGGACAGTGCAAGCCGAAAGGGCAACGTGGGCTGAGCGGCCCTACTTGACCAGACGCGACAGTCGACGGTCGGCGAGGACCTTGCCGCCGGTCTGACACGTCGGGCAGTACTGGAACGAGCGGTCGACGAAGGACACTTCGCGCACCGTGTCTCCGCACACGGGGCAGGGCAGACCGGTTCTCGCGTGCACTCGCATGCCCGAGCGCTTCTCACCCTTGAGCCGGGCGGCGTCCTGGCCGGCCGATCGATCCACGGCGTCGAGCAGCAATGTCCTCATGGCCTCGTAGAGAGTGTGAATCTGCTCGTCGCTCAACGACTTCGACGACGCGAACGGCGACAGCTTCGCAAGGTGCAGGATCTCGTCGCTGTAGGCGTTGCCGACACCGGCCAGAAGCGACTGGTCGACGATCGAGTTCTTGATCCGCGCCGTGGTGCTGCGGAGGATTTCCGCGAACTCGAGTTCGCTGACCGCCAGCGCATCGGGACCCAGGCGAGCGATACCGGGAACCTCCTGCGGATCACGCACCACCCACACGGCCAGCCGCTTCTTGGTGCCCGCCTCGGTGAGATCGAACGCCGGCGTCAGGCCTTCGGGGGTGAAGAGGTGAACCCGCAGGGCCAGTGGACCTTTGCCGGGCTTGGGCGGTGCGGCGCTGGGATTGTCCGTCCACCGCAGCCACCCGCCGCGCGAGAGATGCGTGATCATCCACAACCCGCCCGCCTGCACCGCGAGATGCTTCCCGAAGCGTGCGGCGTCGGTGATGTCCTTGCCCTGCATCGCGGTGAGGGGAGGATCGAAGGTCTTCAGGACACTCAACGCGGCGACGTCGATACGGCCGATGACGGCGCCGAGAGCGTGCTCGCGCAGAAATCCCGCGAGGGCTTCGACCTCGGGCAACTCGGGCATGGCTCCTACGATAGGCGGGAACGCCGGACGAGGTAAGTGTCCATCACCCAACCGGCCCGGCTCTTGACCTCCGCGCGCACCTGCTCGATCTCCTCGGCGACGTCCCCAACCCGCCCGGAGACCGACCGCGCGTCGGACGTGCCGAGGTTCGCGCCCCACCAGATGTCCCAGTCGGGCAATGCTGTGAAGCTGCAGTCGGAGTCGAGCATCACGACGGCGGCGTCGACGCCGTCGGGCAGGCCGACCTCGCGCAGGTTGCGCCCCGTCGTCACCTGAACCGCCTCCCCCACCCGGTTGAGCACGATGCGATGTTCGGCGGCGAGAGCCGACACGCTGGTGACGCCGGCGATCACGTCGAACTCGAAGTGCACGCGTCCGAGAGCCAGGATGCGCTCGACGACGCGAATCGTGCTGTCGTACAACGACGGGTCGCCCCACACGAGAATCGCACCGACACAGTCGTCGGGTTCGGCGGCAATGGCGTCGGAGATGCGCGCGGCACGGCGGGCGTGCCAGTCGTCGACCGCGTTTCCGTAGTCGGTGGGGGTGCGGTCGCGCGGCGGATCCTCGATCTCGACCACCCGATGTTCGCGGGTGACGTGCTCCCGCAGGATGTCCGTCCGAACGTCGACGAGGCCCTGCTTCGGGTTGCCCTTGTCGATGACCAGGAATACGTCGACCGTGTTCATCACCTTGACGGCCTGCACGGTCACCTGGTCGCGATCACCCGCGCCGATGCCGATCAGGTGCAGCACTCGCATGACGAATGAGCCTAAACTGAGCTCTCGTGAAGGTTCCCACCCCGTACGAAGATCTGCTGCGCCTCGTCCTCGAGACGGGCACCGCCAAGGCCGATCGCACCGGAACCGGCACCACCAGCCTGTTCGGACACCAGATGCGCTTCGACCTCTCGCAGGGCTTTCCCCTGGTGACCACGAAGAAGGTCCATCTGAAGTCGATCGTGTATGAGCTGCTGTGGTTTCTGCGCGGTGATTCCAACGTCGGATGGTTGCAGGAACACGGCGTCAGCATCTGGGACGAGTGGGCCGATCCGGCCGGCGAGTTGGGACCGGTCTACGGCGTGCAGTGGCGGTCGTGGCCCACCCCGTCCGGTGAGCACATCGATCAGATCACCCAGGTTCTCGCGACGCTGAAATCGGACCCCGATTCGCGCCGGATGATCGTCTCGGCGTGGAACGTGGCGGACATTCCGTCGATGGCCCTGGCGCCCTGCCACGCGTTCTTCCAGTTCTACGTTGCCGACGGCAAATTGAGCTGCCAGCTCTACCAACGCAGCGCAGACCTGTTCCTCGGCGTCCCCTTCAACATCGCGAGCTACGCACTGCTCACGCACATGGTGGCGGCGCAGGCCGGCCTCGAGGTCGGTGATTTCGTGTGGACCGGCGGGGATTGCCACATCTACGACAACCACGTCGACCAGGTGCGCGAACAGCTCTCTCGCGAGGCATTTTCCAGCCCCACTCTGCAACTGGCGCACCGAGACTCGATATTCGACTACACCTTCGACGACGTCACGATCGTCGATTACCGGCATCATGCGCCTATCAAGGCACCCGTCGCGGTATGAGTCTCGTCGGGCTCGTCTGGGCTCAGTCACGGAACGCGGTCATCGGGGCCGAGGGAGGAATCCCGTGGCGAATACCCGAGGACATGGCGCACTTTCGCGAGGTGACGTCCGGCACGCGTGTGGTCATGGGCCGCAAGACGTGGGATTCACTGCCGGCTCGTTTCCGCCCGCTACCGGGACGGACCAACGTCGTGCTGACCCGCTCGGCAACCTGGTCAGCCGAGGGCGCGCAACGCGCCGCATCGCTGGACGAGGCTCTCGACGGCGGTGACGTCTGGGTGATGGGTGGCGGTGAGATCTACCGTGCGGCATTGCCGTTCGCCACCGTGCTCGAGGTGACCGAGGTGGACGTCGACGTCGCCGGAGACACTGTCGCGCCGGAAATTCCTGCGACCTTCGTGGCGAACTTGGGTGAGTGGCGTACCAGTTCGTCCTCGGGTACGCGCTACCGCCATGTGCGATACACCAACGGGTAGGCGATTCGCCGCACCGCTTCGCCTTCGGTGAGAGATACTGCGAGCAGCAACCCTCCACAGCCCGGAGCGGTCCTGTCGAAACACGCGCAGAGGTGGACGAAAACCATGGACAAGAAATCGCTGACTGCGCTCGCGCGCCAACAGCTGAAGATGGCGCAGACCGCGACGAGCGGACGCAGCTCGCACACGGTTTACGGCGGCCACCAGCGCAAGTTGCGACAGACGGTCGTCGGTCTCGCCGCGGGCAAGTCCCTTGCGGAGCACGATTTGAGTGGTGAGTCCACGGTGCTGGTCCTCAGCGGCCAACTCAAACTGGTCAGCGGCGAGAAGTCGTGGAAGGGATCGTCCGGCGACCTTCTGGTGATCCCGGACGCGCGTCACAGCGTCGAGGCCGTGGAAGACGTGGCGTTCTTGCTGACGGTAGCCATCTGACAGCGGGGTACCCCCTTCGAACATGCGAATGCCGTTCTCTCCCGACCCACCTGACGGGAGAGAACGGCATTTCACACCAGCGGCGTCCCCGGGACTCTCTCGATCACCGGGGCCGTCGGGTGCAGATCAGACGGCGACCTGACGGTCGCGCTCGCGGGCGAGGGCACGGTCCCGAGACTCTTCGAAACGCGTTGCCTGCTTACCCATGTCGTCGAGGTACTCGGCAAGCGTGGTGCGTGCCTGCTCGCCCTCGGCTCCGAGATCGGTGCGCTCGAAGATCTTCCACTTCCGCAGAACGGGCATGAGGACCTCGTCGAG
This sequence comes from Rhodococcus sp. 320_ES, assembly GCF_059691855.1. Taxonomy (NCBI): domain Bacteria; kingdom Bacillati; phylum Actinomycetota; class Actinomycetes; order Mycobacteriales; family Nocardiaceae; genus Rhodococcus; species Rhodococcus sp. 320_ES. Next base: position 138,574 of record NZ_JCAWAG010000002.1, read on the forward strand.
ATGCTGACGCAGGTCGTAGATCCCGTACTTGGCGATCAGCACCGCATTGCGACGGAAGTTCGGCTGATTCAGACCCGGCATCTGGAAGTTCATGACGATGTCCGTGATCGACTTGACGGCCTGATCGGGCGAGAGGTCGATCGCCGCGGCACAGAGGTTGCGGTAGAAGATCATGTGCAGGTTCTCGTCCGCCGCGATGCGGGCGAGCAACTTGTCCGCGATCGGATCGTTGCAGGCGATGCCGGTGTTGCGGTGCGAGACACGCGTCGCCAGTTCCTGGAACGTCACGTAGGCGAGCCCGTGCAGAAGGTTGTTGCCTTCCATGGGCGGCGACGAGACACCTACGGTCATGTGCTCCATGCGTGCACGCTCGAGAGCGACGGGGTCGACGCTGCGGGTGACGACCAGGTAGTCGCGCATCGCGATCCCGTGCCGGTTCTCTTCCGCAGTCCACCGTCCGACCCAGGTGCCCCACGCGCTGTCCAGCGAGAAGTTCTCCGCCAGCTCGCGGTGGTACGAGGGAAGGTTGTCCTCGGTGAGCAGGTTCGTGACCATCGCCGCCTTCGCGACGGTGGTGAGGCTCGACTGCTCCGGTGACCAGTCGACGCCGCCCATGGCCGCGAAGTTCTTGCCTTCGCTCCACGGGATGTAGTCGTGCGGGTGCCATTCCTTCGCCAGGCTCAAGTGCCTGTTCAAGTTCTCTTCTGCCGCGGGCTGAAGTTCCCGCAGTAGCTCGAGCTGCGTCATCTGCTTGGCCATACAAGCCCCCTTCGGATAGCCGAGGCGGCGCGACGCACCGGCCTCGAGTACAACTCAAGACCGTTTCCGTGACACTTTCGAGACTTTCCGGTCGAATTTGGGCCAAGTCGCAATCCGACACCCTGCGCCCTGGTATTGGTCACACAGCAATTTGCAGGCATGATGTGCAAAACGCTGCTGTTGCCACTGTTTGGACCTAGTATCCGGAGTCACGCCCTGTTTTGCCGGACTTAAGAAACTCTTCACCGCGTTTCGAGCTTCCGCGCATAACTACGAACCGGTAACTTAGGCAGCGTCGGTGTACGACGAGAGGATGACCTGTGAGCGTTCACAACCTATCTACGGCCGCGAACTCGGCTTCGACGGGCAAGGCCACCGGGAAGGCCGCGGTGGGCAAGGCCACCGCGAAGGCCGGACCCGGGCTCAGCGTGGCCGGCAGGCGCGCACCCGGCCTGATGGTTGCCGGCGAGCCGGCCTCCACTCCTCTGCGTGATCTCGAATCCGTCGCACGCCGCATGGTCGGCCACTTCGCCGCCAACACCCCGTGCCACACGCTTCCCGGCGAGCAGCTGCGCGGCGACGTCACCGAGTTCACGGTCAAGTGCCTGACGCTCGCCGTCCGCCTGCTCGACGAGCGTCGCGGACCGACCGAGGCCGAAGTCACGGAACTCGGGTCCAGGGCGGCTCAGTGGGCGCGTGAAGGCGTACCGCTGCAGTCCGTACTCAGCGTCTACCACGAAGGAATCCAAATCGGGTGGGATCTCGTCGCCGAGCGCGCGGGCGCCGGCGACATCGCCGATGTGGTGGAGGCGGCCAAGGCTTTCGTCTCCCTCTCGGAGATGGTGTCGACAGCGGCGTCCACGAGCTACGTCGAAGAACTTCAGGTGGTCGCGAGCGAACACCACACGGCGGCACACACTCTCGTCACCGCGCTGCTCAGCGGACACAACGCGCGTTCGATGGCGAGGCAGTCGGGTATCGAGCTCGCCGAGACGTATCTGGTTCTCGCCCTGTCCATTCCGCCGCACCCCGACGAGTCGAACCCGGCCGTGCAGCGACCGGTCGCGGCGCGGCGCAAGCTGCGGCGCGTGCAGGCCGAACTCGCCATCGTCTGCGGCCGCACACCACTGTCCATGCTCAGTCCCGAGGGCGGAACGGTCCTGGTCCCGGGTCAGCACGACGACGCGTGGGTCGACGACCTCGTCGCACGCATCAGCGCAGCGGCCGAGGTCCCCGTCACGGTGACCGTCGAGCAGGCTGCCACCTCGGACATCCCGACCGCCGCCGACCAGGTCCACGAACTGCTCGACCTCAGCCAGCAGCTGCGGCGCGGACCGGGCGTCTACCGCATGAACGACCTCGTCCTCGAGTACCAGCTGACGCGCCCCGGACCGGGCCGCAAGTTCCTGATGAAGATTCTCGAGCCGCTCGACAACAACCCGGAGCTGTTGGACACCCTCGAGATTCATATCTCGCACGACCTCAACCGTCAGCGGTCAGCGCGCCAACTGCACCTGCACACCAACACGGTCGACTACCGACTCAAGCGGATCGCCCACCTCACCGGTTTCGACCCGACGCGTCCGTCGGGCATTCGCCACCTGCAGGCAGCGCTCGTCGCGCGTCGCCTCGAAGGGTCGTCGATCGGCGCCTGACCTGCAGTTTCGTCGCCGACCAGTAGCGTCGTCCGTATGGCCGAGTTGGAATTGACGCTCTCGAACGTCGTCAAGGAATATCGCACCGGGGCGGAACCCGTACGCGCTCTCGACGGAATCGACCTGACGCTGACGGGTGGACAATTCGTCTCCCTCGTCGCGCCGTCGGGGGCGGGCAAGAGCACCCTGCTGCACATGCTCGGCGCGCTCGACACGCCGGATTCCGGCTCCATCCTGTTCAACGGAGTCGAGGTGACGGCCCTCGGCGACAACGAACAATCCGAGTTCCGCCGACACCAAGTCGGATTCGTCTTCCAGTTCTTCAATCTCCTGCCCACCATGTCGGCGTGGGAGAACGTGGCCGTTCCCAAGCTGCTCGACGGACTGCCGATCAAGAAGGCGAAAGCCGAGGCGCTGGCACTGCTGGACATGGTCGGGTTGAGTCATCGCGCCGAGCATCGGCCGGCGCAGTTGTCGGGCGGGCAGATTCAGCGCGTGGCCATCGCTCGGTCGCTGATCATGGATCCGGCACTGCTCATCGCCGACGAGCCCACCGGCAACCTCGATTCCACGACCTCGCTCAGCGTGCTCGAGATTCTCGCCGACGTCGCGCACCGGAGCGACTCCTCACGCGCAGTGGTGATGGCGACACACGACCGCGAGGCCGCGCGCTTCACCGATCGGACCGTCAGCATGATCGACGGGCGCATCGACAGCGATGTTCTCTCCGCCTCGACCGGTTCCGGCCGTTGATCGGTCCGGTCCGCACCGCCTTCAGTAGGTTTCGAGTTCTCGGTCTACGGGACCTTCGCGCGCATTGGGTGCGCAGCGTGGTCTCGACCGCGGTGATCGCCGTTGCGGCCGGACTCCTGATCGCGGTCCTCGGGACGTACGGTTCGCTCACGGGTTCGGTCGAGCGTCTGGCGGTGTCGATCGCCGGCAATGCCGATCTCGAGATCACCGGAGTCACCGACAGCGGTTTTGCCGCAACCGAACTCGACGTGATCCGAACGGTTCCCGGTGTGCAGGCTGCGGTTCCGATGCTGCGCAGCACGGTCACCTCGAGCAGCGGCGATCTGCAGTTGTTCGGCGTGGACCCGTCCGTCACCGCGCTGGATTCCGATCTCCGAAACGGCATCACAGCCGACCCGTCCGCACTGGCGACGCCCGGCGGCGTTCTGGTCGGAAGCGCGACGGGCCTGTCGACCGGTGACACCCTCACCCTCGACGGGACACAGTCCACCGTGGTCGGCACCATCGACAGCCCGGGGGCCGAACGGATCAACGGGGGCATGTTCGTCGTCGCGCCACTTCCCGCGGCGCAGACCATCACGAACCGGGCCGGGCAGATCGACTCCGTGTTCGTCGTCGACAACGCCGGTGCCGACCCGGCGACGGTCAAGGCAGCGATCAACGACGCCGTCGCGGGCCGAGTTGCCGTCAACAACACCGACTTTCGAGCCGACCGCGCGAACGCTGCCCTCAGCCTGACCCGTAACGCGACCCTCATGGTCGCGCTCATCTCGTTCGTCGTGGCCGGGTTCCTGGTCTTCAACGTGATGAACATGACCATCGCGAAACGGCGACCCACCCTGGCTCTGCTGCGGTCGATCGGCGGGACGCGCGGCACCATCGTGCGTGATCTGCTGGGCGAAGCCGCCATCATCGGACTCATCGGTGGAGCGGTCGGGGTTCCGATCGGAATTCTGATGGGCCGTGCGGCAATCGGCAGTCTGCCGCCGTTCCTTCTCCAGTCGTTCGACGCCCGAATCGAGTACGTACTGCCGTCGTTCGCGATTCCCGTCGCGGTGATCGCGTGCGTCGCGGCGTGCGTGGCCGCGTCCGGGCTCGCAGCCGTTCAGGTGTATCGCATCTCCCCCATCGAAGCCCTGTCCGTCGGCGGCGGTGAGACACGAACCCAGCGACGGATCGGGTTCACCGTCGCCGCAGGCGTGTTCGGGGTGGCGGCAGTGATCGGGGCGTGGGTGTTCGCCCGCACCGTGGAGGGACAGCTGGCACTCGCAGCGGGAGCGGTGTTCCTGTTCGGCGTTCTCGCACTCTGCATTGCGGGCACCGAACCGATCGTGAAGCTCGCCGCCGAACTTCCTCGACAGTGGGGCGGTGCGGGCAGACTCGCGACCGCGACCATCGAACGCGCGCCCCGCCGCATCTGGGCGACGGTGATGACGATCGTGATCGCCGTCGCGGTGAGCGTCGGAGTGTCGGGCGCACTGAGTGATTTGACCAATTCCGCGACCGAGTCGTTGTCCTCGCTGAGCCGGACCGACCTCTACGTCTCACTACAGGGCCCGGACGCAGTACCCGCGGGCGACACACTCGATCCCGCTGTGGTGGAACAGGTTCGGCAGACTCCCGGGGTGTCGCGCGTCGTCGAGGGTCAGTGGGCCTACGCAACGATCGGTGATCAGTTCGTGTCCATTCAGGCCGTCGCCGACGGCAGCAACGCCGTGAGCCTGTCGGCGCTGACCCCCGACATTCGATCGCGAGTTCTCGCCGGAGACGGCGTGGCCATCTCCCGGACTCTCGGCCGGGCTCTGGGCGTATCGGCGGGCGACTACCTCGAATTGCCGACTCCGACAGGCGTTCAGCGCGTCGAAGTACTGGCGTTGGTGGACTACCTCAACGCCGCCGGCGGCACCATGGCGATCTCACCCGATTCCATGGAGCGATTCTTCGATCGGCCCGGAGCGACCTACCTGGAAGTGACCGTCGACGGCGATGTCTCCGCGGTCGACCGTGCACTCGTCTCCGAGCTTCCGCGCGAATTCAGCGTGTACACCGGTCAGGAGGCCTTGGACGGCGCGAGCGGATCCATCGCGCAGGCAGGCGCGTTGGCGGTTGCGCTGCAATGGATCGTCGGGCTCGTCGCCGCCATCGCTCTGCTCAACACCCTCATGCTCTCGGTGCTCGAGCGGCGGCGCGAACTCGGCGTGCTCCGAGCCATGGGCGGAAATCGCGGCACCCTGGCGAGAATGGTGCTCGCCGAGGCGGTCTCGGTGGGAATCGTCGGCGGGCTGTTGGGATTGGTGATCGGTGCAGCGTTGCAGTATCTGAGCACGTTCATCCTCGGCGCCAGCACCGGAATTGCGATCTCCTTCGCCCTGGGGCCGTCGGTGCTGATCTACGGGCTGATTGCTCTGGTGCTGAGCCTGCTCGGCTCCATCCCACCGGCGCTGCACGCGGCGCGGCTGGGGATCGTGGACGCGATTGCTGCGGACTGATGCCCGCCTACCGCTGCAGACGAGCCAACACGCTGCGGAACGCCGCGTAGTCGGCCTCACCCACGCGTTCGGCCCACTCGCGCTCGATCGCATCCAACGCCGCACGTACGCGCCGGACGATGTCATCGCCTCGACCCGTTCTCAGCAGAACCTTTGCTCGACCGTCGGCCGGGTAGTTTCGCGTCGTCGCGAAGATCGCACAGTCGGTCACACGCTCTCCCGTCATGGCGTCGATCCCGCCCGAGTTTCGAGAGATGGCGGCAGCCAACCTGCCGTGGCGCGTCGAGCCCGATGTCTACCGATCGGACTTGGCCTCGCACCTGCCCGACGGACTGCGAACGCCGAAGTGCCTGTGCGTGAACAGGATCGACGACGAATCGTCCGCGATCTGGATCGAAGCCGTCGACGTGACCACGACGCAGTGGACCCTCCGTTACCTTCGTGACACCGCGCGCCTGCTCGGGCGGTTCGCTGCTACAGGTGCGGTCCAGGACATCGCCGACGACATCGGTCACGTCTCCGGACCGCGACAGGCCAGGGTCTACTTTGAAGGCCGACTCCGAGCTCAGTACGTGGCGGCCTACTCCGACGGCTCGGTGTTCGACCACCCCGCCGTCGCGACGCATTTCACGCCCCAGCTACGCACCCGTCTGATGAACCTCGTGGACCACGGACCGTCTCTCATCGACGAGATCGAGGCCCTCCCGTTGCTCGCGGCGCACGGAGACGCATGCCCCAACAATCTGCTGACCGACGCCGGCGGGACGGTCGCCATCGATTGGGCTTTCTTCGGTAGGGGCAGGATCGGATTCGACCTGAGCCAGTTGCTGCTCAGCGACATCGAGCTCGGACGAATCGGCGCCGGTGATCTGCCCACGCGGCGCGACGCTGCACTCGACGGCTACCGCGCAGGCCTGGCCGACGGCGGCGTCGACATCGCGCCCGACGCACTGCGCCGCGCGCACGCCATCCAAGCGGCCATCGCCATCGGCATAGGGGCGGTACCTCTGGAGCACCTGGATGAAGCACCCGACACGCTCGACCCGTTGGTGCGCGAGCACGCCATCATGCTCGATCACCTGCTCAGTGCCATCGGGTTGTAGGAGCCGGTCGGAAGAGTGGAACATTCGTCCCGGTGAGCGAGTCGAATGTTCCACTCTTCGTCACCTGGCGGGGCTCCCCGTCCGAGAATCCCGGTAGAGTGCTCACCGTTGACCCGGCTCGCCGGGCTCGGCCCTCGTAGCTCAGGGGATAGAGCAACCCTCTCCTAAAGGGTAGGTCGCAGGTTCGAATCCTGCCGAGGGCACAACCCCCTGCGTGATCTCCTCCTGCACATTCGAACCTCGTCTGTGAGACCACACGGACTCTGCGCGAGCATGATCATGAAGCGCTGTTTCGCGGCTAGTTTCTCCGCATGTCATTGACCACCCAGCTCGAACCCATCGACAAGAAGCTCATCGGATTCGGCACCGCATACGCCCTGTCCGAGCTCAACATCATTCGCATGGTCGGCCCGTCCGCGGGCGCGGTCTACCGGGAAATCCAGACGTCGCCGTCGGCCGCGGCGTACCGCCGTTCCGTGTCGCGACTGAATCCGAAGACCAAGGCCAAGCTGCGTAGTCACTACATCCCGAACTTCGGACACCCCCTGCTGTACGCGATCGCATTGCGCACGGGCGGGCAGCGACTCGCGCAGTTGACGCCCCTCTCCCCGACCGTCGAGAAGCTTCTGACGGTCGGCCCGTGTGTCGGTGCCGCTGCCGACATCACGGAGAACCTGTTTCGACTGAAGATGCTCGACGACGACACTGCGGTCACCGACACCACCGTGCGCGCGGCGTCGGGCCTGGCCGTCGCGAAGTGGAGCCTCGCCGTCGGGCCACTGGCGTACATGACTGCCCGCTTTGTCCCGATTTGGTTGCGGGCGTTGCGCTCTCGCTGAACTGTGGGGCGCTAACGTCAACTGCGTGGACGATGCATCTCCGAGCAGCACAGCTCTCGCAACCGCACGCGCTCGCGCCTATCACCAAGTGGTCGACGAGCCGCTAATACTCGTCGACCCGGTGGTGGGGCGTCTGGTGGGTGTGCCCGAGTCGGAGGCGGAAGCGGCGTGCGACCGCCCCCGACGGCTGTTCTTCGCCGCCCGAGCACGATTCGCCGAGGACCGTATCGCCGACTCTGCGGCGGCCGGCGTCGGTCAGGTCGTCGTTCTCGGGGCCGGCATGGACACCTTTGCCGATCGAAATCCTCACCCCGGCGTCCGAGTGTTCGAGGTGGATCACCCGGCCACCCAGGCGTGGAAGCGTCGACGGCTCTCCGAAGCGGGTATCGCGGAGGCGGCGACGTTCGTGCCCATGGACTTCGAAAAGGATTCGCTGGCAGAGTCTTTGGCCGCCGCCGGATTCGATCGCGAGCGTCCCGCAGTGTTCACGTGGCTCGGTGTCGTGTACTACCTGACGTCGGACGCCCTCCGCGCCACTCTGGACTACATCGCCGGACAGGCCCCACCGTCCACTGTTGTCTTCGACTACCTGACGCAGCCCGACACCGAGCCCGATCGAGCTGACTTGCAACGTCGGGCAGACCGTCTCGCCGCGGCCGGTGAACCGTGGAACGGATTGCTGACTCCCGATTCCGTGGCAGCCGAACTGCGAGATCACGGCTTCTCCGACCTCGACGACCGTTCGGCGGTCGCCGTCGTCGGCGAATACTGCGACGGTCCATCCGATGTCGAGGTCCTCCGACCCAGCCGCATCGTGGCGGCGACGGTCAGCGGTCCGCGAGCGCGATGATCTCCTCGATCACTCTGTCCCACAACGGTTGCGGTGGGTACTGGTGACCGCATCCGGGTAGCGGGACCAAGCGCGCACCGTCGATCTCCGTGGCCATGACCACCGTCGTGCACAGCCGCGCGCACCCGACCCTTCTCGGATAGCCCGATCATCCCAGAATGAAGTCTTGCCGGTCTTTATTCGTGCGCGTATATTCGTCGACAAATAAAGGATGGCGACGATGCAGAAGCGCAAGGTGGACAACCTGACGGCCCTCGCCGTCCTGTCCGTCGTTCAGGAACGGCCGATGCACCGCTACGAGATGGCCAAGGTCATGCGCGAACGCAGCAAAGACCAGGACATGGCAGTCAAGTGGGGATCGCTGTACACCGTCGTGCAGAACATGGAGAAGCACGGCCTGCTCGAAGCGACGGGTGTCGACCGCCAGGGCTCGCGGCCGGAACGCACCATCTACCGCATCACCGACGCCGGGCGTCGCGAGATGATCGAGTGGACAGAGGAATTGGTGTCGACACCGCACCACGAACGCCCGAAATTCGCGGCCGGACTCTCCATGCTCGCCGCCCTGGGACCCGACGACGCAACGGCCGCGCTGACCCGTCGGCTTGACGCTCTCGAGCAGCAAGCGGCCATGTCGTCTCACACGTCGCCGGACATCCCGCGCCTGTTCCTGATCGAGGACGAATACGCGACCGCGCTTCTTCAGGCCGAAATCTTGTGGGTGCGTTCCCTGTTGACCGAACTCACCGACGGAACTCTCCCCGGCCTCGACGCGTGGGCGGCCTACTACGAAGAGCGGGGGCGCCCGACGGCAGAAGACTGACCCGGCCCCGGAGCGGTGCGGCAACACCGCGTCCGGGACCTTTCCTCGAACCCACGCCCGTGCAAGACGAACCCGGACCCGAGGCGGCACTCTCACCATATCCGGATTCGTGATGCGGGCGACTCGTCTCCCCATGAACGGAGTACTCGCATGACCGGAATCAACACAGCAGTGGTGATCGGCGGCGGCATCGCCGGCCCCGTCACCGCGACCGCATTACGCAAGGCAGGCATCGACGCGGCGGTGTACGAGGCATACGGCGAACAATCGAACGGCATCGGCAGCGCGCTGGCGCTGGCTCCCAACGGGCTCGCAGCTCTCGACGTGACCGGGGTCGGCAATGCCGTTCGCGGCGTTGGCTTTCCGATCGCCACGACCACGATGAAAGTGGGCAACAAGGACCTCGGACCGCTGCCCTCGCTCGACGGGGTCGAGCCGATGTACATGCTCGACCGCACAGATCTGCATCGTGTACTTCGAGACCACGCGGCGGCCTCCGGTGTTCGGTTCGAGTACGGCAAGCGATTGACGGTCGTGCACGAGGCAGCCGACGGGATCACCGCGGTGTTCGACGACGGCAGCACCGCCAGTACCGACGTCCTCGTCGGTGCCGACGGTGTCCGGTCGACGGTCCGCGCGCTCATCGATCCGCACGCACCCGCAGCACAGTTCACGGGGCTGCTCGGATTCGGCGGCATCGTGGACGCCGGCATCGACCTGCAACCGTCGACCATGACCTTCGCTTTCGGTCGGCGTGCCTACTACCTGTACTGGTCGATGCCGGACGGCCGAGTGGCGTGGGGCGCCAATCTTCCATCGAAGCACTACATGTCGCTGACCGAGGCGCGTCGTGTGCCCTCCGACGACTGGGTCGACACTCTGCGCGAAACCTACGCCGGCGACGACCCGGGTGAGGCACTGGCGCATAACACCACAGCGAGTTCCCTCGAGGTACTCGGAGCCATCCACATCATGCCGCCTGTGCCCCACTGGTTTCGGGGGCGCATGGTGCTTATTGGCGACGCCGTGCACGCACCGTCGAACAGCACCGGCCAGGGTGCATCACTGGCCATCGAGAGTGCGGTGGAGCTGGCTCGGTGTGTTCGCGACACCGCCGATCCCGAAACAGCATTCCGGACGTACGAAGCGCTGCGGCGACGGCGGGTCGAAACCATTGCGAAACGTGGCGCCCGGATCAACCACTCGAAGACCCCGGGCCCGATCGGTCGGAAGATCATGACGGCGCTGATGCCGCTCGGCATGAAGCTCATGAACGTCGAGAAGCAGATGGGACCCGAGCAGCGGTACGTCATCGACTGGGACGAGCGGCTCGAAGTCAACTGAGAGATAACTGCACATGTCGCTCGCAATCAGAGTCGTTCGCACACCTGTTCGAAAATTGTCGGTGGTGGGCGTTACTGTGCGGCATGGTTTCGGGGGGAACAGCAGATGAGGTCGGCGACGTCGTGTTTGCCGATCTGCTTGCTGCCGCGCAGAAGTCGGTGCTCGCACTGACCGATGCGCAATCGTCGATGCTGGATACGGAGGATCTGCAGAAGGTCTGGGCGGAAGCCGTTCGTCTGGGCCGCGTGTTGGAGGGGGCATCGAACACTTGGTTGGCGCAGATCCTCGACACCGGTGGGTTCGTGGGGGTGTCGGGATCCACCCCGCACACCATCGGGACGTGGTTGAACTGCTCCACCTCGGCGGCATCCAAGCGGATCAAGGCCGCGCAGAGGGTGGCACCTCGGACGCTGCCGTCCGGGGAGACGACCGAGCCGTTGTTTCCGGAGACGGCGGCGGCAGTGCGCGACGGTGTGATCGGCGACGAGCACGTGTCGATCGTGGCGGGGTTCTTCTCCGAGCTGTCCGACGAGGTCGACCCGCAGACCCGTGTCGACGCGGAGGCGCAGTTGGGTGCCTTGTCGCGATCGTTGCGGCCGCGGGAGTTCGGTGTTGCGGCAGATCGACTGGCGCGGTTGATCGATGAGGACGGCCAGGCGCCCGAGGACCGCCCGGAGAAGAAGCGGACGCCGTTCGTGTTCTACGGCAAGCAGGGTAAAGACGGTTTGACGCCGGGGAAGTTTCTGCTCGATTCGGAGGCGCTCGCGATGGCCGAGGCGATGGGCGCGAAGCTCGGGAAGCCGGGGGCGGGGACGGGGACGGAGGCTGGCGTTGACGAGGAGCCTCGGCCGGACGCGGACGACCGATTGGACTTGGACCTGGGCCATTCTGGCCTCGACGACACCGAGGCTGACGACACCGAGGCTGACGTGACCGGCGCAGACCCCGCCGACACCTCCCGCACCAATGCCACACCACCGCACTGGGATCTGCGGTCCGCCGGTGAGCGTCGCCACGACGCGCTGAAGGTGATTCTGCGGTCGTACCTCGCTTCGGGGCAGGCCGGTACGCACCGTGGTGTGCGTTGCGTGCCGATCGTGACGATGACTCTCGATCAGCTCGAAAAGGCATCCGGGGTGGCGCTCACGGCAACCGGATCGACTATTCCGGTGCGTGATGCGCTGCGGATGGCATCCGGCCAGCACGCGTTCCTACTGCTACTCGATGAGCACGAGCGGCCGCTCTACTTCGGGCGGACCAAGCGATTGGGATCCGAGGATCAGCGGATGGTCCTCTACGCCACCGAACGCGGGTGCACGTTTCCCGGGTGTTCGAAACCGGGGGTGTGGTGCCAGGTGCACCACACCGACGAATGGGTGGTCGACGACGGGATGACCGACATCGACACGCTGACGTTGGCGTGCGAGGAGCATCACCGCATCGTGGGGCCGGGCGACAACGACTGGGCCACAACGATTGCCGGCGACAATCATCCCTATCCGGGGAGAACGTTGTGGCACCCACCGACAGCATGGGACAGGTCTCGAACGGGACGGGTGAACCACTTCCACCACCCACAAGAACTGTTGTACCCACCGGAAGAGCAAGTTTGACAACAACTCCCGAGGGAGAAGTCTGTCCTCTTGTTCGTGATGCACCGGGCGAGCAAGCTCGAAGGCGTGGCGTTCCTACCGACGAATCGACTGAGCGACCAGGGTCGCCGGCCTTTCCAGGAACAACGCAACGAGAGAGAACAGGCCGACGGGAGTGAACGACACCGCGAAGGCGACGAGCATGAGAAGGAAGGTGACCACGGCGCGTCCCACCGACACCGACCCCCGCTCCTCCTCAGCCTCGAGTTCGGGGGTGCGCCTGACGATGACGCGGGCCAGCAGCGACGCACCGGTGGCCAGAGCGATCGTGCCGACGTAGATGCTGGCGGAGCCCGGAAACTCTTCGCTGCCCTTGGCGATCAGCTTGCTCGGAAACGGAAGGAAGACAACAGAAAGCAACCACAGAAAGTTCACCGCGACGAGCGCGCCGGTGTAGCCGACGAGAGTACGGAAGACGCGGTGCTGCACCACCCACAGCCGGCAGATCACGGCGAAGGTCAACACGAATGCCCACACTTCGTCGTTGTGGTCGCGCAACAGGGCAAACACACTCTGCCCGCTCTCGGGGGTGGCGATATCCACCAAAGGCAAAATGAGCAGTGTTGCCGCGATCGCGACCACTGCATCGCTGAAGTTGACGACTCGATCGAAGCCGCGGTGATAAACCATGCGGCCATTGTCCGTCAAGGTAGCTTGCAGAGTATGACCAGTACGCAGGGCGATCGACGAACATTGACGACGGGCCGCGTCGTCTTCCTCGTCATCGCTGCGGCCGCACCCATGGCCGCCATGATCGGCAACGTTCCCCTCGCCCTCATCCGCGGGAACGGCGCCGGCTTGCCTGCGGCGTTCCTTCTGAGTTCGGTTGTACTGCTGTGCTTCTCGGTCGGCTTCTCGGCGATCAGCCAACAGGTGTTCAACACCGGCGCCTTCTACACGTATGTCGGGCTGGCGCTCGGCAAACCCCCCGCGGTCGCAGCGGCCTACGTCGCGGTCGTCGCCTACATCTCTCTTGCGTGTGGCCTTTCTGCCGCATTCGGGTATTTCACCCGATTGGTCCTGTTGGACTCGGGAATAGACATTCCCTGGTACGTCTTCACTGCCGTTGCCATTGCCATCGTCGCAACGCTCGGCTTTCGCAATGCAGACCTCTCCGCCAAAGTGCTCGGCGTTCTGATGGCACTGGAATTCGCATTTCTGACGGTGTTCGATCTGCTGGTGGTCTCGGACAAGGGACCTGCCGCCCTACCGCTCGAGTCCTTCACACCCAGTCAGGTGTTCAGCGGATCCCTTGGTATTGCAATGATGTTCGCGTTCTCGAGCTTCATCGGCTTCGAATCCGCTGCACTGTACGGGGAGGAAACGAAGGACCCGAGGCGCAGTATTCCCCGTGCGACCTACATCGCCGTCTCGGTCATCGCCGTGTTCTACGTGGTGACGAGCTGGATCATCGTCGGCGCCGCGGGTGGAGCCGGCGCGTCCGACCTGGCGCGCACCGAACTGGGCAATCTGTTGTTCACCCTCGCCCGGGAGTACGGCGGGGTCGTCCTCTACGACGGAACCGCAATTCTGTTGTGCACCAGCGTTCTTGCGTCCTACCTCGCTCTACACAACGCGGCGAGCCGCTACCTGTTCGCCATGGGGTACGAGCGGGTGCTGCCGTCGACTCTCGGCCGCTTTCACCCGAAGCACTTCAGCCCGCACATCGGCAGCATGACGGTCAGCACCATCACCGCGGTGGTGATCGTCGTGTTCGCGGTGGCGGGATCGGACCCGTACCTGGTGGTCGCGGCCGGCGCCATCGGTCTGGGAACGCTGGGGATCATCGCGCTCCAAGCTTCGACCGCTCTGTCGGTGGTGGTCTTCTTCTGGAATCGCGACGACGGATCGCTGTGGCGCACGAAGATTGCGCCCACGATCGGGTTCGTCGGGCTCGGCTCCGGACTGGTGCTCGCCGGAATTCACTACAGCACCCTCACCGGTTCCGACTCCGCGGTCGTCAACGCGATTCCGGTGGTGCTCATTCTGGTTGCGCTGGCAGGGGTCGGTGTCGCGCTGCGCATCCGTCGCGTCTCACCGGAGCGATACAAGAACGTGGCGGCAGCGACGTTGAGGACCGAGACGTAACGATCGGTCTGTTCTGTGCGACACTTCTCGCGACACATCACCCGCGGGGGTCGGTGACACTTCGACGAAAGCACGCACCGTGAACCTCCGCGCCCTTGTTCTGTCCTGCACAGCCGTCACCGGCGCCCTGCTCGTTCTCTCGGGTTGCGGCGCCACCGATACGTCCCAACCGGCGGCCCCCAGCGTCGCCCCGCTGCCGACGGTCACATCCACGACGACCGCAACCACGACAAAGCCGACCACGACAAAGCCGACCACGACCAGCCGGACCACGACACCTGCTCCGACCACGACCACTCCTGTCACCACGACCTCGACCGAGGTGATCGTCGTGCCGCCGGCGGTGGACTCCGACGTCGACCTGGACAGGCCCTACGTCCCGGCGCCGGTCCCGTTCGTTGCACCGGCGCCGGTCCCGTTCGTTGCACCGGCGCCGGTTGCTCCAGCTCCCGCTCCCGCTCCCGTCGCTCCGGCGCCCGTTGCGCCCTCGTCGGTGTTCTACGGCAGCTGCGCAGAGGTGCGGGCGGCGGGCGCGGCTCCCATCTACGCGGGCGAACCCGGCTACTCCACCAAACTCGACCGCGACAAGGACGGCGTGGCCTGCGAGACCTAGGCCCGGTGAGCAGCACCACTCCCCCGACCTGTCAGACAACTGGCGTTCGGCGGGTATAGTCAACTGTGTCGCGCCACGGTGCGCGGCCAACGTCGTGGAAACGCATCCCTACGGGGACGATTCGGTTACTCACCGCACGAGCTCTTCTTACGGCGATCGGAACTGCCCACCGGCAGTCTCGCCAGTTGCGCGCTCGAAGTCGGGCGCGCCGATGCCCCGAAAGGCACTCGAACTCTTCATGACTTCTGTTTCAAGCCCTACCTTTGCGTCCCTCGGTGTCAGCGAACGTCTCGTTCGTGCGCTGTCCTCCGCCGGAATCAAGGAACCCTTCCCCATCCAGGCCGACACCCTTCCCGACACGCTCGCAGGCCGCGACGTGCTGGGACGCGGAAAGACCGGCAGCGGAAAGACTCTCGCGTTCGCCATCCCGATGATTTCTCGACTCGGTGACAGCGCCAAGGGAGTTCGGCCCGCCGGTCGTCCCCGCGGACTGATCCTGGCCCCCACCCGCGAGTTGGCGACTCAGATCGCTGCCGCTCTCGAACCTCTCGCGATGGCAGCGAACCTGCGCGTCACGACCATCTTCGGTGGTGTGTCGCAGGCTCGGCAGACGACGGCATTGAGCCGCGGAGTCGACATCGTCGTCGCCTGCCCCGGTCGTCTCGAAGACCTCATGCAGCAGCGCTTCGTCAACCTCGACGACGTGGAGATCACCGTGCTGGACGAGGCCGACCACATGGCCGACCTCGGCTTCCTGCCCGGCGTCACGCGCATCATGACTGCAACGCCGTCGCACGGTCAGCGTCTGCTGTTCTCGGCGACCTTGGACAACGGCGTCGACAAGCTGGTCAAGCGCTTCCTCGACAACCCGGTTCAGCACTCGGTCGACGACGAGAACTCGCCCGTCGCGGCCATGACCCACCACATCTTCGAGGTCGGCGGCGTCGACTCGAAGAAGGCTCTGGTGCAGCGCCTGGCGTCGGGCAACGGCCGCCGCATCCTGTTCATGCGCACCAAGCACCAAGCCAAGAAGCTCGCCCGGCAGCTCACCGAGGCCGGCATTCCGTCGGTCGACCTGCACGGAAACCTGTCGCAGGCCGCACGTGACCGCAACCTCCTCGCCTTCTCCAACGGCGACGCGCGGGTTCTCGTCGCCACCGACGTGGCGGCTCGCGGTGTGCACGTGGACAACGTCGAACTGGTCGTGCACGTCGACCCACCCGCCGAGCACAAGGCCTACCTGCACCGCAGCGGGCGCACAGCGCGCGCGGGCAGCGCCGGAGACGTCGTCACCGTCGTGTTGCCGGAGCAGCGTCGCGACCTGAACCTGCTGATGCGCAAGGCGAAGATCGACGTGGCGCCCACTCGGGTCACCGCGGAATCCGACCAGGTCACCACCTTGGTCGGCGAAGAAGCCGCTTACGTCAAGCCGGCCCCGAAGGCTCCCGCTCAGCCGCAGAAGCAGGGCGCGGGACGCGGACGTTCCGGCGGAAGCCGCGGAGGTGCGCGCGCCGCGACCGGCGGTGGCGCCGGAGGTTCCACGGGCGGCCGTCGTCGTCGCCCCGCAGGAAGCTCGGGTGGACGGTCGGGTTCCGGTGGCTCGAGCCAGCCTTATGGACGGAGCGAGTCAGCCGGGTACCGGGGCTGATTCGTCGGCGTCGGAATCACTCGGTCGACGGGCGATTCCGACGCTGATCACCGCGGCGACCGCGCACAGCGCCGCCGCACCGAACCACGCGTAGGTGTAGTGGCCGGTGGCGTCTCGGACGACGCCGGCCGCCACCGATGCGACGCCGGCGCCGATCTGGTGCGCCGCGAACACCCAGCCGAACACCAAGGGACCGCTGGCCCCGAAGACTTCGCGACACAGTGCGATCGTCGGCGGAACCGTGGCCACCCAATCCAGGCCGTAGACCACGACGAACAACGCGATGCTCGGGTGCAGCGAGTCGGACAGCAGCGCCGGCAGGAACAGCAGGGCTGCGCCACGGAACGCGTAGTACGCGCCGAGCAGGATCCGCGGGTCGAAGCGATCGGTGAGCCACCCCGACGCGATCGTCCCGACGATGTCGAACACCCCCACCACCGCGAGCAGCCCTGCCGCGGTGGTTTGTGGCATGCCGTGATCGTGTGCCGACGGGATGAAGTGGACGCCGATGAGTCCGTTGGTCGTCGCGCCGCAGATCGCGAATCCGGCGACGAGCGCCCAGAACGTTCGGACGCGGCTTGCGTCGAGTAGAGCCGATATGGCGCGTCGAGCAGGATTTCCCTGTGTCACGGGCTTGTCGGGCGCCGAGGTTGCGCCGTACGGCAGCAGGCCGACGTCTGCAGGAGAGTCGCGTAGGAACGCCAGGACGAAGGGGACGACGACCAACGCTCCGGCCGCGACGACCAGCGACGCGACTCGCCATCCGACGTTCGTGGCGAGTTCGGCGATGACCGGCAGGAAGATCAGCTGGCCCGTCGCACTGCCTGCCGTGAGAATTCCGGAGACCAACCCGCGGCGACGCACGAACCACCGATCGGTGATCATCGCGGCGAACACCAGCGCCATCGAGCCGGTTCCCAGGCCGATCAGGATGCCCCACGTCAGCACGATCTGCCATTGCGCCGTGACCAGCGTGCTCGCTCCGCTTCCCACCGCGACCACGGTGAGCGCGCACGCGGTGACGGTGCGAATTCCGAACCGTTCCATCAGTGCGGCGGCGAACGGGGCGGTCAGGCCGAACAGCAGCAGGTTGATGCCGACGGCGGTGGACAGCACCCCGCGGGACCATCCGAACTCGTCCTGAATCGGCACCATCAGAACGCTGGGCGCGGCGCGGAAACCCGCGGCGCCCACGAGCGCAAGGAACGCCACCGCAGCGACGATCCATGCACGGTGAAATCGTGGTGGATCGTCGGCCCGTAGCTGTGACATCAGACGGGGAGTCTAGCGCCGGGCGTGCGGTTCCACCCGGCGGTGGCACACTCGATGTCGTGACACGCAATGCCTCGAACGACGCAAAACGGACGGCGTTGCGTCCCGCCGAACTTGCCACCGGTTCGGTGATGGCCGCGCTTGCGGTGGCCTTCTCGGTGGTCGGCGAGCTGGTTCCCGCCGCGGGTGCACTGCAATTCATCGCGATCGTTCCGCTCGCCGTGATCGCGCAACGTCACCGTCTCCGCGCGCTGACCGTGGCGGCGACGGGCGCCGTGGTGGTTGCCTTCGTCGCCTCCGGTACCGGGGCCGTGATCTCGATGGTCATCACCGCCGTCATCGGCGGCATCGTCGGCCGCACGAAACGACGCGGTGGCAGCATCGTTGCCGTTCTCGCGCAGTCGGTTCTGGCGGGGGTGGCGTTCGGCGCTCTGACCACCGGTCTGTTGTTTCTGCTGGAACCTCTCCGCACGCTGATCATCAGCGTCATCGACAATTCGATCCGCGGTCTGTCCGAGTTGTTGGCCCGGTTCAGCGCACTTGCCGAGGTAGCCACCGCCTTCGCCGACGGCGCGTCGACCGTTCTGCGCTTTTGGTGGATTGCGGTCTTCGCCTCGACGTTCGTGGGAACCGTCATCAGTGCCGTCTTCGCCTGGTACGTCCTGTCCGCCATTCTCGATCGACTCGACGGGCTCGAGCAGGTCGACTCGCTCGGCCCGGCTACCGACGGTCCCGTCGGTCCCCTTCCGGTGCGGCTGCGCGGCGTGTCCTACCGCTACCCCGGTGCGCGCGCCGACGCCCTCGACCACGTCGACCTCGAGATCCGCGATCGAGAGTTCGTGGCGGTCGTCGGCGCCAACGGGTCCGGAAAGTCGACGCTGGCGCGCCTTCTCGTCGGCACGGAACCGACCGCGGGCACGGTCGAGCGTCCCGGCGCTCCCGGCCTCGGTCTGCGAGGAGGCACGGCGTTGATCCTGCAGCACCCGGAAACCCAGGTGCTGGGATCGCGCGTCGCCGACGACGTGGTGTGGGGCCTGCCGATCGACGAACAGCCCGACGCCGACGGGGTCGAGGAGTTGCTCGCCGAAGTCGGACTCGCCGGGTATTCCGCCCGCGAGACGTCGGGGCTCTCCGGCGGCGAACTGCAGCGTCTCGCCGTCGCCGCAGCACTGGCGCGTCGGCCGCGACTGCTCGTGGCCGACGAAGCCACCGCCATGATCGACCCGGCCGGGCAGCGCCACCTGGTCGACGTGCTCGCCGGTCTGCCGAGGCGACACGAGATGTCCGTCGTGCTCATCACCCACCGCATTGCCGAGACCGAGCGGGCCGATCGGGTCGTGCGCCTCGACGGTGGCCGGGTGGTGGATCATCGCAGTGACTGGATGGCACCGGCGCCGATGCATCCGCCTCTCGCCGAGACTCCCGGGCGCGGCCCGATCGTCCTCGAACTGCGCGGGGTGGGACACGTGTATGCCCGCCGAACACCGTGGGCGACAAGGGCGTTGACGTCGGTCGACCTCGCCGTCCATCGCGGCGAGGGAGTCCTGATCGTCGGCGGAAATGGTTCCGGCAAGTCGACACTCGCGTGGATCATGGCCGGCCTCGTCACCCCGTCGGAGGGGACGGCGACCGTCGACGGCGCCCGAATCTCCGCGAAGGTCGGCACGGTGGCCCTGTCGTTCCAACACGCGCGTCTGCAGCTGCAGCGACGGACGGTCGGCGAGGACATCGCCGCAGCGGGTGGCCCCGAAGTGGGCTCGCGCGACGTCTCGCATGCACTCGATTCCGTCGGTCTGGATCGCATGATCGCCGGGAGGCGCATCGATCAACTGAGCGGCGGCCAGATGAGGCGAGTCGCGTTGGCGGGGCTGTTGATCAGACGGCCGACGGTCCTGATCCTCGACGAACCGTTGGCCGGACTCGATCCTCCGGGTCGACGTGAAATCACCGGCCTGCTGGCCGATCTCCGACGGTCCGGACTGACCCTCGTCGTCATCTCGCACGACCTCGACGGCATGGAGTCGGTGCGAACACGAACCGTCACGCTCGAGGCCGGTTCGTTGGTCGGGACACCCGAGGGGGTCACCGCATGAAAGGCACCCTGCTGCGCGAAGTTCCGGGCACCAGCGTGGTCCACCGACTCTGGGCGGGCACGAAGCTGGTGTCCGTCGCCGCGATCAGCGTCTCGCTTCTCCTTCAGCCCTCGTGGTCGATGCTGGCCGCAGTCGCAGCACTGCTGCTGATCTGCATGACCGTAGCCCGGATCACTCCCCTGGCACTCCCGCGACCTCCCTGGTGGTTGTGGGCGCTGGTGGCGTTCGGCGGTGCGATCAACCTCGTTCTCGGTCTCGACGCTCTCGCCACCTACGGCCGCGGTCTGCTCTTCACGTTCGTCATCCTGTGGGCGTCGATCACCGTCGCCTGGACCACACCGGTGGCCGAGGTGGCACCGGCCGTCGCGCGACTGGCGTCTCCCCTGCGCCGACTCGGCGCCCCCGTCGACGAATGGGCGGCCTCGCTCACGCTGTGCCTGCGCGCCCTGCCGCTGCTCGTCGACGAGATCTACACACTTTTTGCCGCACGCCGGTTGCGGCGCAACACGTTCCGCAACGTCGACTCGCTTCTCGTCGACGCCCTCACCGCCGTCGTGTCCACAGCGATTCGGCGCTCCACGGAGATGGCCGAGGCGATCGAGGTGCGCGGCGGGTCCGGGCGAATCACGAGGGACCGGCGCCGACCCGAAGCTGCCGACGCCGCCGCACTGGTCCTGGTGCTGGGCATGTGCGCACTCGGCTTCCTCGGGGCTAGTTTGTGAACATGGCTCCAAAACCCCGACCGGCCGACCCCCAGAGTTACTCCTCCGGCGAGCGCGTCTTCGGCCCGCCCAACGGCACGTTCGACCCCGACTGGGCCGCGACGGCTCTGCGGTCGAATCGCCCCGAACTCGACTTCCCCACGTCCGTCCGACTCGTGGAGCAGGCATGGGAACTGCTGCGTACACGTGATCTTCGGGGAAGCGCTCTGGCGGACGCACTCGACCTCGAACCGGGACTCGCGTCGGCCGTCGCGGCCGTCGCGACCGAGACAGCGCAGTTCTACCTCGACCGTTAGAGGCGGGACTTCCGCGCGCTCAACGCCTCGACGAAGATGTTCGAGATGTCCCGCGGGTCCTGTGCGATCCAGCTGGTGCCGCCCGTTGCCGCCGAAATCTGCTGCAGCGCGCCGGCATCGGCGTCGCCGGTGATTCCGACGGTCACGATGACGACCGGACGCAACGGGTCCTGCTCCCGCTCGAGTGTGGCGACGAGGTCGGGCAGGCTGATGCTGCCCGGATCCTCGTTGGCGCCGTCGGTCATCAAGATGATGCTGTTAACGAAATTCGGGTCGTACCCCGCCTTGACCGTGCGGAAGGCGGCAAGCGTCGAGTCGTACAAGCCGGTGTCACCGCCGACCAGCGACGGCAGCGTCCGCACGGCGTCGAGGATGGCTTGCCGCTGCGGCTTGCCGTCGTAGAACGCGGTGACGCCCTGCAGCGGAACCAGTTCGCGCCAGTCCTGCCCGTCCGGCCCCTGATCGGTGGAGAACGCCCACATCCCCATCTGCGTGCGGTCGTTGAACAGCGAGTCCGCCGACAAGCTCGCGTCGACGGTCAGTTGCACGCGCGTCGAGTCGGCGAACGGCGCGGCCATCGAACCCGACACGTCCTCGAGCACGAGCGTGCGGAGGGGCAGAGCCAACACGGCCCAGTCGCGGAGAATCTCTTCGAGCGCACCGGGATCGCGTACCTGCAGCGCCGTGACGGCGCCGACGCCTCCGGACCTCAAGGCAACGGCGCTGGACGGGCGAAACCCGCTCGCCGACAGCGTTTTCTGCGCCACGTCGCCGGCCAGAAGCGAGGCCAGCGAGCGTCCGGCGCGCGCCGTGTCCGCATACTCGGGACCCGGGGCTGCGGTCACGGCCAACGGGTAGTCGAGGAAGTAGGCGCCCGTGACGGGCACCGATTGCCACAGCGGCGCAGCCGGATTCGAGGCCGTGTAGTCGACCATCGCCTGCTCGGTCACGACTCCGGTGCCACCGGACGAGACGACCTTGCCGAGGATGTCGGGTATGTCGTGGGCGTCGTTCTCCGGCAGCGCAAACGCCTGTGCCAATGGAACGAGAGAGTCGGCCACCGCGCTCGTACCGGCGTTCGATACTTCCGTCTCCGCCAGAGCGGACAGGATGGCGGCGTCGGCGGGACTGGCGGTGAGGGGATCGCCGATGCGTTGGCCCGGCGCACGCAGCACGTCCTGCCACGTCGCGAAGCTCTGCGGTTGATCGGTCCGGCCGATCACCACGGGCACGGTGCTGACCACGGACGAGGTGGCAATTTCGGGAAGAGTTCCCGTCGAGCGCAGCGTCCGCAGGAGCCACAGCGACGAATCCGGAAGCCACAGATCGGGTTTCGCACCCGCGGGGTCGGCCAGTGCGGTCGCAGTGTCGGACGGAGCCTGCGCCGAGATCGAGTAGTCGACGCAGTCGCGGTCGATCGCGGCGGTGGACTCGACCACGGTGCTCAGCGCAGCAGCCACCGTCGGGTCGGCAGCCACCGTCACGGAGGTAGTGGAGTCACAGGTCGGCACTCGCGACCCCGCCCACGCGCGGTACCCGACGACACCGCCCGCGACCAGGAGCAACAGCACTGCGGCAACGGACACGGCACGCCGGACGGGGCGTCGACCGGATCCCGAGCGCCGCTCGCGCTCCCTCGGACGTTGCTCTGCCGATCGTCGACGCCCACCGTCACTGTGTCTACCCGACACACCATCACCCCCCCGAGTTGACCGGAATGCTAACCGACGTCAGCTACCGCCCCGGCTTTTCACCGCGTTAACGAAGACATTGGGTATCTCGGCCGGATTTCGCGCGACGAAGCTGGTGCCCCCGGTGGCGTCGGAAAGCTGTTGCAGGCTACCGGCATCGGCGTCGTCCGTGATCCCGATGGTGACGATGGCGACCGGCTTGGACGGGTCCTGCTCGCTTGCGAGAATCTGTAGCAAGGTATCGAGGTCGATGCTGTTCTGGTCCTCGTTCGCGCCGTCGGTGAGCACGATGACGCTGTTGAATGCGGTGGGGTCGTACTCTTCCTTCATGCGCCGCCACGCCGCGAGGGTGGTGTCGTAGAGTCCGGTACCGCCGCCGACGAGTGTCGGCAGCGTACCGATCGCATTCGTGAGCGCCTGTCGACCGGTCGCCCCGTCGACCACCTGGTTCAGGGTCCGCAGGGGCACCAACTCTCGCCAGTCCTGAGTGCCGCCGCCCAGCCCGATGGAGTACGCCCACAGGCCGAGCGACGCGTTGTCGGGAAAGAGGCCGATGCCGGTGGTGCTCGCCTTGACCGTCAACCCGATCCGGGTGTCACCGCCGACCGGATCGGCCATCGACCCCGACACGTCCTCGAGCACGATGGCGCGGGTGGGCAGGGCGAGAGCGGAGAATCGGCGCAGGGCCGAGTCGAGTGCGCCGCGGTCACTGGGCACCAGAGCGTCCACGTCGCCGACGCCGCGACCGTCCCGGAGCGCGGACATGTCGGACGGCCGAAAGCCGTTGTCGAGAAGTGCCGCGCGCGCGGCGTCGCTCTGCATCGCCTCGGCGAGCGCCACACCGGCGGCCTTGGCCGCATCGCGCTGCGGTCCCACCGGCGCCGTCACGGCGATCGGGTAGTCGAGAACGACGGCGCCCGTGTTGGGCGCGGTGGCCGCCATCGGGACACCCGTCCACGACGCCACCTGTTGCTCCGAGACGACCGCGACGCCACCGTCGTCGGCCACCTCGGTGAGCCGAGCGGCGGAATCACCCTGCATCCGTCCGGCCATCGCCTGCGCGATGGGGACCAGAGCAGTGGACACCGCGTCGACACCACCCGGCTTGCCGTTCGCCTCGGCCAGCGCAGCCTCCACGGGCGCGCGAGAGACACTGTTGGACAACGGGTTACCGAGTCGCAACGTCGTCAGCTGCAAGGCGGTGAGCCACGAATCGAAGAACGGCAACTCGCCCTCGCGTGAGGCGATGACGACGGGCGACGCGGCAATGGACTGGCTCGCGATGTTCACCAACTGACCGGTCGACGTCGCGACCGACCCGAGCACCTCGGACGAGTCAGGGATCCACAGCGCCGGACCGTCACCTCTTGCCACGGCCGCGGAGGTCACGTCGGCGTCGTCGTCCACGATCGTGAGCTGCGCGCACCCGAGGTCCTCGGGCGATGTCGTCGAGACGACGGATCGAAGGACCGGAACCAGGGCCGGGTCGGCCGACACGGTGAGGGTGTCGGTGCGGTCGCACCCCGCCGAAGCGAGAACGCGTTGGGCCGCGAACGTGCCACCGGCGATCACGATCAGGGCGACCCCCAGCACGGCCAGATAGCGCAGCGGCACTCTGCTCGCGGCGCCCCTCGCATCCGGCGCGCTGTGTCGACCCGGCATACGTTCGATCCCCCAGAGCCGGGGGAATTCCCCCGTTTGGCCGCAACCCCCGCTACGGCTAGTTCGTTTCGATCGACGAATACTAGCCCGACTGCCCGCTTTCGGTCAGGAGTACAGCTCGACGAACTTCTTCAGCGACTTCTCGATGTCACCCTTGAGCGCGCGGGCGACACCCGATCCGATGGGGCCGAAGAGGGGCGCACCACCCATGTCGACGTCCAGCTTCAGCTCGGACTCGTCGCCCTTGGCGGTGACCGTCACCAGCAGTTTGATCTTGACGCCACCCTTGCCGTCGCCCTTGAGCTGCAGCTTCTTCGGGGGCTCGTACTTCAGCAGGGTCCACTTGACGCGGTTGCGCATCCCCTTGACGGCCACGACGGAACTGACTTCGATGCCTTCGGTCAGCTCGTCGGGAATGGGGCTTCGCCATCCGTCGTGAATGCTGAGCCACTTGTCGTAATCCTGCAGATTCGACGCATTCTTCCACGTCGTTTCCGGGTCCAGCGGAACAGCGATCGATACATCGAGTTTGGCCACGACGACACATTAGCCCGACGCACACCGGTGAGGTGTGCGTCGGGCCATTGTCAGGGATTTGTCCCAAACGCTAGTGCTTGACTGCCTTTTCCGCTCCGACGCCGGTCAGCGAGCGAACTTCCATCTCGGCCGCCTTTTCGGTGTTCTCGTTGTCCTTGGACGTGAGCGTTCCGACGATGCCGAGCAGGAATGCCAGCGGAATGGAGACGATTCCGGGGTTGGACAGCGGGAACCAGGCGAAGTCGCTGCCCGGAATCATCGCGGTCTTCGACCCGGACACCGCCGGCGAGAAGACGATCAACACGAGGGTGGAGATCAGACCGCCGTACATGCTCCAGAGCGCGCCACGCGTGGTGAAACGTCGCCAGAAGAGCGAGTACAGAATGGTCGGCAGGTTGGCTGCCGCTGCGATGGCGAATGCCAGGGCCACGAGGAACGCGATGTTCTGACCGTTGGCCAGAATGCCGAGCCCGATCGCGAGCAGACCGATCACGACCGCGGTGATGCGGGAAACCTTGACCTGCTTGATTTCGTCGACCTGGCCCTTCTTGATGACGCTCGCGTAGATGTCGTGAGCGAAGGACGCCGACGCGGTGATGGTCAGTCCGGCGACCACCGCGAGGATCGTCGCGAAGGCGACCGCAGAGATCACGCCGAGCAGGATCACGCCACCGAGTTCGAAGGCGAGCAGCGGCGCAGCCGAGTTCTGGCCGCCGGCAGCAGCCAGAATGCGGTCCGGTCCGACGATGGCCGCGGCGCCGTAGCCGAGCACCAGGGTGAAGAGGTAGAACGCACCGATGAGCGCGATGGCCCACACGACGCTGCGACGAGCTTCCTTGGCGGTGGGCACCGTGTAGAAGCGCATCAACACGTGCGGCAGACCCGCCGTGCCGAGCACCAGCGCGATGCCGAGCGAGACGAAGTTGATCTTCGAGGTGGTCGAGCCGCCGTACTGGGCACCGGGAGCCAACACGTCGCGGGCTGCCGTCGCTTCGGTGGCCGACCCCGACACCGTCTCCTGCGCGCTGCCGAGGATCTCGGAGAGGTTGAACCCGAACTTCGCCAGCACCAGGATGGTCATCAATCCCGCACCGGCGATGAGCAGCGCCGCCTTGATGATCTGGACCCAGGTGGTGCCCTTCATTCCGCCGACGAGAACGTAGACGATCATCAACACGCCGACGACGGCGATGACGATGGACTGACCGGTGCGATCGGAGATGTCGAGCAGAAGCGCGACGAGACCGCCGGCTCCGGCCATCTGAGCGAGAAGGTAGAACAGCGACACGGTCAGCGTCGAGATGGCTGCTGCGGTGCGAACCGGGCCCTGCTTGAGGCGGAAGCTCAGCACGTCCGCCATCGTGAACTTGCCTGTGTTACGGAGCATCTCGGCCACGAGGAGCAGAGCGACGAGCCACGCGACGAGGAAGCCGATGGAGTAGAGGAAGCCGTCGTATCCGTAGACCGCGATAGCGCCCGCGATGCCGAGAAAGCTTGCCGCCGAGAGGTAGTCACCGGCGATGGCGACGCCGTTCTGCGGACCGGAGAATCCGCCGCCGGCGGTGAAGAAGTCGGCGGCGGTCTTGTTGTTCCGGCTGGCGCGGATCACGACGATCATCGTGATGATCACGAACGCCGCGAAAATGGAGATGTTGACGAGCGGGTTGCCGACGGTCTCGGCCTTCGCCGCTTGAGCGAGGAGTGTCATGCGATCGGCCCTTCGAGCTCTTCACGGATCTTGGCGGCGCGGGGATCGAGCTCGCGGTTGGCGAACTTCACGTAGATCCCGGTGATGACGAACGTGGTGACGAACTGAGCCAGGCCCAGGAGCAGGCCGACGTTGATGTTGCCGAACACCTTCGTGCCCATGAAGTCGTGTGCGTAGGCGCCGAGCAGCACGAAGCCGATGTACCAGAGCAGGAAGAAGGCGGCCATCGGGAAGACGAACCGGCGCAGGCGGCGCTTGAGGTCTTGGAACTCGGGGCTCGCCTGCATGTCGACGAATTCCTGCGGCTCAGGTACTCGGCGCTCGCCGGGGCCGGCGTTGGCTGTGGTCACTGGTTGTCCTCTCGAAAACGGCTGATGGCGAAACCGTAGTGAGAGCGCGATCACATCGGACGGCTATGGCGGGGGTCACACGCCGAGGTGCGCGTCGGTGCGACGAGCGGTCTGCGTCGACCGACGAGCGGGCAGGCTCACAAACGTTCTTTGCTCATCCCGAGCCGCTCGGGGGCATGCATTCGGGTCATGATCCGACCGATGTCGGCCGGGATTCCGCCGCGCGTGACGAGGCTGACTCCGACCATCAGTGCGAACGCCAGCGGCACGCTCACTGCCGCCGGGTAACCGACGATGGTGGCCGGCCATCCACCGAGCAGCGTGGTCGGAAGTCCGCCGAGGACGGCGATCGTCGCGGCGCCGCCGGACACGACTCCCCCGCCGATCAGCCCGGCTGCTGCGCCGGCTGCGGTGAGTCCGCGCCACCAGATACCCAGCACGAGAAGCGGGCACAGAGTCGAGGCGGCGACGGCGAACACCAGCCCGACCGTGCGCGAGAGGTCGAGCGAGACGAGCCCCACCGACAGCGCGAGCGGCACGGCTCCCGCGAGCACCGCGGCGATGCGGAAGTCTCGGACGCGTCCGCGGAGAACGTCGGTGCTCAGCACACCGGCGATCGACACGAGGAGTCCGGACGACGTCGAGAGGAATGCGGCGATGGCCCCTGCCGCCACCAGCGCGGCGAGCAACTGACCGCCGATCCCACCGATCGCGGACGCGGGCAGCAGCAACACGGCGGCGTCGGACGCTCCCGTGATGAGCAACTGCGGGACGTAGAGCCGCGCGAAGACACCCAGCAGAGTGGGAAACAGGTAGAAGGTGGACAGCAGCGCGACCACGGCGAGTGCCGTTTTGCGCGCCGCCGGGCCGTCGGGGTTGGTGTAGAAGCGCACCAGCACGTGCGGCAGCCCCATCGTGCCGAGGAACGTGGCAAGGATCAGCGAATACACCTGGAACATGGGAAACGGCCCGCCCAGGCCTCCGCCCGGCGACACCCACTCGTCGCCGTTCACCGGCGCACCCGCCACCACGGGGACCGCTGCGCCCGCCGGCAGGTCGAGCACCGTGCCCGAGTTCAGCCGGTGGTCTCCCGCTCCGAGTTCGTACGGGCCGTCCACCGGAGAACCGTCGACGACTCCGCGGATCACCACCTGGACCGGGTCCGTCACCTGCACGACGACGTCGGTGGTGATGTCGACCGACGTGGCCCGGTCGACGGTCGGCGGGGCGGAGGTGCCGATGGTGCGATCGTCCGCGGCGAAGTGCATGGCCAGCACCACGGCGGGCACGGCGACCGCGGTGAGCTTGAGCCAGTACTGAAACGCCTGGACGAACGTGATGGAGCGCATTCCGCCGCCGACCACGTTGACGATCACGATGATTCCGGTGATCAGCGCACCCATCCATCCCGGCACGCCGAGAAGGATGTCGAGCGTCAATCCCGCCCCTTGGAACTGCGGAACCAGGTACAGCGCACAGATTCCCGCGACCACGAGCATCGCGAGGGTGCGCAGTCTCGCCGAGCCCAATCGGAACTCGGCGAAGTCGGGGACGGTATAGGCGCCGGACCGGCGCAGCGGTGCCGACACGAACAGCAGCAGTCCGAGGTATCCCGCGGTGAAACCGATGGGGTACCACAGAGCATCCGCGCCGTATTTCGCGATCAGCCCCACCACGCCGAGAAACGATGCTGCAGAGAGATATTCACCGGAGATGGCGGCCGCGTTCCAGCGCGGCCCGACGCTGCGCGAGGCCACCAGGAAGTCGGACGTGGTGCGCGCCAACCGAACCCCGTAGGCGCCGACGGCAATCGTCGCGACGGCCGAGGCGAGGACCGCGAGCAGTGTGTACGTCATCGTCAGTCCTCGACGAGCTCGGTGAATTCCCGCTCGTTGCGCTCGGCCGCGCGGACGAACAACCATCCCGCGCCGAGCAGAACCGGGTACACGACAACACCCAGCACCAGCCACGGCAACCGAACACCGGCGACGGTCAGCTCGCCCACCTCCGGAAGCAGCGCCATGAACACGGGGAACGAACACAGCAGGATCACCACGACCACCGCGGTGCGGACCGCAACCGCCAGCTGGGCACGGATCAAGCCACGCATCATGGCGTCGCCCACCTCGGTCTGTTCCTGCACCTCGACCCGCGTGCGCACGATGCGGGCACCGCGTCGTTGCGCGAGAACCACTCGCTCACGCGGCCGGGACTCGCCGTCGGCCATCACGCACGCGCCCGCCGCGGCCCGCGGACCAACCGATCACGCAGTTCGCGGGTGTGGCGGCGGCTGACGGGGAGTTCGACGGCGGGAGCGCCGCCGAACCCGCGCAGGCACACCACGAGTCCCGATCCGACCGTCTTGATGCCGGTCACCAATCCGAGCGAGACGAGGTAGGAGCGGTGCACGCGCAGGAACCCGTGCTGGGCCCAGCGAGTCTCCAGTGTGGACAACGGAATCCGAACGAGGTGGTTGCCTTCGCTGGTGTGCAGTCGTGCGTAGTCGCCCTCGGCTTCGACCCACGCGACGGAACTGCGCTGGACCAGTGTGGTCACGCCGCCCAACTCGACGGGAATGACCTCGCCTCGGTCGTCGTCGCTCTCGGGCGGGTTGGTCGACCGCCGTTCGGACGCCCGCCGTTCCGAGACCCTGCGGACGGCGTCGGCCAGGCGCTCGTCGCGAATCGGCTTGAGGAGGTAGTCGACGGCGCCGATCTCGAACGCGGCCACGGCGCGGTCGTCGTGCGCGGTCACGAACACCACCGCGGGCGGTGTCGCGAAGTTGGCGAGAACGCCCGCGAGTTCGAGCCCGTCGAGACCGGGCATGTCGATGTCGAGGAACACGCCGTCGACGTCGGAGTCACGCAGCAGTCGCAGTGCGGTGGTCGCGTCGCGCGCAGCTGCCACGGATGCGACCTCGGCGCGTGCGCGCAGCAGGAACACCAGCTCGTCGAGCGCAGGTTGTTCGTCGTCGACAGCCAGCAGGCGCAATCCGGTGTGGTCGTTCGTCACAATGTATCGATCGTCCCACGCCCGCCTGCGATGCGGGCACGGACCGGCATAGTGTTCGCTCATGAGCCGCGCGGGAGACCTCCTGTCCGCCGCACCGCTTCCGATGAGATGGTGTGGCAGTCCCGGAGTGTCGACGCTCGCGTATCTGACGGAGGGCTCGGACGGAACACCCACCGCGGCAGCCGGTCTGATGTTCCTGCCGTCCGGTGCGCCGCCGGCGCAGGGATGGCCGGTCGTCTCCTGGGCACACGGGACGTCGGGAATCGGCCGATACTGCGGACTGACGGCGTCTCGCGGAGCACCGCACGACGCGCCGTTCCTGGCGGAGCTGGCCCGCGCCGGATACGCCGTGGTGGCCACGGATTACCTCGGTCTGACGCCCTCCGCGACCCAGTCTCATCCGTACCTCGACATCCGTACCGAGGCAACGTCGACCATCGACATCGTCCGCGCTGCCCGGCAGGCCGATTCGCGGTTGTCCGCACGTTGGGCGAGCTTCGGGGTGTCGCAGGGCGGTCACGCCGCACTGGGAGTCGGCAGCATCACCGCGACGTACGCCCCCGAACTCGACTATCGCGGCACGGCGGTCATCGCCCCGGCCTCCCATGTCGAGACGCTTCTGCCGATGGCGGGTCCGCACGCACCGAGAATCCCCGAACTGACCGGGCTGGTGGCCGTGGCCGGCGCAATCCTGTCGGGAATGTCGTTGCGTCCGAACGTCTTCGACATTCAGCCGTACCTGACCGACGAGGGCCGGCGCGTCGTCTCCGCGTTGGCCGACGTGTGCGTCGACAAGTGGGACGACGTCGTCGACGGGGTGACATTGAATTCCATGCTGACGACGCCGCTGTCGGAACCGGCGTTCGTTCGAGCGCTCGGCGAGTACATGCGCGTTCCCACCTACGGGTACACCCGACCGGTCTTCGTCGCTCAGGGCACCAGGGACACGATGGTCCCCCTCTCGCTCACGATGCGATTGCTGGCCGAGTTCGACGGCACGGGAACGGAATACGAGCTCGAGACCTTCGACTCGGATCACGATTCGATCGCCGAGGAGGGCGGCTTCGACGCCGGACTCGCCTTCGTCCGGCGCGTGCTCCCCGTGGCGAATCGGACCGGCTGACGGCCGACGCCTCGACCCGGCGGGCGGAGAGTGGAACACTCGACGACATGATCGAACTGAAGTCACCCGCCGAGATCGAGAAGATGCACGTCACAGGGCGGTTCGTCGCCGACACGCTGACAGAGCTTGGTGAGCTGGCCGGCGTCGGCGTCAACCTTCTCGACATCGAGAACCGCGCGCGCGAACTGGTCACCGAACGCGGCGCTACGTCCTGCTACTGGGACTACTCCCCCTCGTTCGGCGAGGGCCCGTTCCGGAACGTCATCTGCCTGTCGGTGAACGACGCTGTGCTGCACGGGTTACCGTTCGACTACACACTCGCCGACGGCGACGTGCTCTCCATGGATTTCGCCGTCGAGATCGACGGATGGGTGGCCGATTCCGCTCGCACCGTCATCGTCGGAACTCCCGCGCCCGAGGACGCACGCGTGGTCGAGGCCACGGAAGTGGCGCTGGCCGCCGCCATCGACGCCGCGCAGGCCGGCAACAAGCTCGGAGACATCTCCGCCGCCATCTTCGAGGTGGCCGACCGGTACGGATACCCGGTCAACACCGAGTTCGGCGGGCACGGCCTCGGGCGCACGATGCACGAGGACCCGCACGTCGCCAACAAGGGTCGGGCCGGACGCGGACTGACGCTGAAGCCCGGCCTGACCATCGCCCTCGAACCGTGGCTCGCCATCGGCACCGACCGCATCGTCTACGACCCCGACGGGTGGACCATCCGCTCCGCCGACGGGTCGCGGACGGCGCATTCCGAGCACACGATCGCGATCACGCAGGACGGCCCGCTGGTGCTGACTGCGCGGTAGCTCTGGGCCCGTGGTGACTCCAGGGCCCGCGTGACTCTAAGCCCTGATGCCATGGCGAAACTTCGGGATACGCATGCTCACCTTCGTACCCGCCTCCGGCGCCGTCTCGACCACCAGGCCGTAGTCGTTGCCGAACGTCGCGCGCAACCGGTCGTCGACGTTCGCGAGACCGACGTGCATTCCCTCGTCCGAATCGATCGACCCGGACCGGAGCAACTCGGGGTCCATGCCGACGCCGTCGTCCTCCACGCTGATCACGGCGTCGGTGCCTTCGTCGGCCGCGATGATGGTGATCCGGCCGCTTCCCCGCCCTGCGACCCCGTGCCGAACGGCGTTCTCCACCAACGGTTGCAGCGCCAGGAACGGCACCACCACGTTCAGCACCTCCGGCGCGATCTGCAGTGTGACGTCGAGTGCATCGCCGAACCGTGCACGTTCCAACGTCAGGTACCGATCGATGTTGCGCAGTTCGTCGGACAGGACAGTGTACTCGCCGGAGTTACGGAAGGAGTACCGGGTGAAGTCGGCGAACTCGAGCACCAGTTCGCGGGCGCGATCGGGGTCGGTTCGGACGAACGACGCCACGGTGGTCAGGGAGTTGTACACGAAGTGGGGGCTGATCTGTGCGCGGAGCGCCCGCACTTCGGCGCGGTCCAGACGTCCACGCGCAGCGTCGAGTTCGGCCAACTCGATCTGCTCGCCCACATAGCGGGCCACTTCGGTGCACGCGCCGATCATGCCCGGGCTCGGCTCCGCGTCGGTGACCGCGCCGAGCACGCAACTGACCCCGGCGCCGTCCGTGACCACCGGTTGCACGATCAGCGCACGAGCCGGAGTGTCACCGGATGCGGGCAGCCGCACCAGGACTCGACGCTCACCGTCGATCGCGCGGCGTGACGCCTCGCCGAATTCGGCTGCCAGATCGCCGTCGCCGGCGGTGTTCGCGAGAATGTGGCCCTCGGCGTCGGCGACGATCATCGCTTCGGCACCGATCAACGAGCGAAGGTGCGGCGCAGCTTCCGCAGCCGAGGTCTCGTCCAATCCTCGGCGCAGGGGTCGCGCGGCGCGCGACGCGGTGTGCAGCGTCGCGTGTACGGCACGCTCGGTCGGTGTGGTCAGGGGCTGACTGCTGCGCCGCGTGATCACGAAGAGCGCGGCCATCACCACCATCGCGATGGCGACGATCGCGACGGCAGCGGTCGCGGTCACGGCACCGACCCGCAGGTGTTCGCTGCGGGGACCCCGCCGAACCGGTCGAAGATCCATGCGATCGCTTCGCCGACCGCGGCCCCGTCGGCGTGTCCCTGGTCCGGTCGCAACCTGAAATCGATGGTGTCGCCGAGTGCGCACGCTCGCCTGGTCGCGTCCTCTGTCCAGGCGGGAAGCACAAGATTGTCGCGTCCGCCGACCAGAACCATCATGGGTGCTGCGGCAACGGATTTGGGGAGCGCGATGTCCACGAGCCATTGCCGGAGGCGTTCGAGAGCCTCCGGTGACGTCGGGGACACGTCGTCCGGTTCGATCTGCCCGGCCGCGAGAAACTTCTGCGAGGCCAGATCGCCCGTGCAGGAAAGCAATACGTCCTTGTTGGCGGCGAGCCCGCCGCGAATGTAGTCGCTGTCCTGCACGTCGGGGTACCGGGCCTCGAACCCCTCCAGCACGAACGGCATCAGAAACTGTTGCGGCACAGTCAGATCGAACGACCCGTTCACGACGACATTCGACAGATCGGCAGCCGGCGACAGGTTCGCGGATCCGAGGAACTCGAGCCCGTCACCGTACTGCGACGCCATCTCCGCCGCGGCCCAGGACGCCTGCCCACCCTGCGAGGTGCCGACGGCGGCCCAGCGGGTGCCCGCCGACGGTACGACGTTGCGCGCGGCCCGCACGGCGTCGATCATGTCGTACCCGGCGGACATCGGGTCGAGGTAGGGATGGGGGCCCTCGGTGCCGAGCCCCTGATAGTCGGTCGCCACCACGACCGCGCCACGAGCGAGAGCGGGCGCCACGGTGGTGATGTTGCCGAGCAGGTTCGGATACAACGAGGGAGCACATTCGTCGGTGACTCCGGTGGTGCCGTGACCGACGGTCACCACGGGCCATCCATCCGCGGGTGCTGCCCCCGCGGGGACGAACACCGTTCCCGAGACCACGACTCCCCCACCGTCCAATCCGGACGTCGACCGGTAGGTGATGCGGTATTCGCTCGCGCCGAGCGAGCTGATGCTCTGATCGACCTGACCGAGAAGGTCGCTGGTCACGATCTGCCCGCGCTCGTCCCCCGTGGGCGCCGGAGTCGCCGGTGCCGTACTCGTGGAGGCCGAGCTGGTGGACGGGGAGGCTGGGGGCCGCGGTGCCGGATCGGCGCTGCACCCGGCCAGCAGGGCCAGGATGGCGACACCGGCTGCTGTTCGCCGCACGTGCATCAGTCTCCGCTCAGCCTCTCGATGCGGCGCTCGGCCGCCGCTTGCTCGATATCGAGTCCCTCCAACACCGTACGCAACACTTCGTCGTCCAGGTCGCCCGAATCGCGCGCGGTCAGCAGTGCGTCACGCTGCGCTCGCAGAACGTTGCGGCGCACACGGTCGAACACCACACCCGTGCGTTTCGCAGCCGCCACCCGTTCCTGGTTCTCCTCGGTTTCGTCGGCCTGCATGCGGGCCAGAACGGACCGGCGCACACGCATCACCACTTCGTTCTTCTGCTCGACGGTCATGGTGTCGGGCATCCTGTCGGCCGCCTCGCGCAGGTACTTCTGCGCCGCCTGCCGTGAGATGGCGCGGGCCTTGCGGGTCTGTGCGTCCCACCACTCGGCTTCGTCCGGGTCTGCGACGTCGAGCCGCCGCACCAACAGCGGCAGCGTCAGTCCTTGCAGAAGCAACGTGCCCACCGCGACGGTGAAGGCGATCGCCTGGATCACTCCACGTCCGGGAAAGTTGTTGCCCGCCAACGTCGTCAAGGGAACACCGGTCGCCGCCGCCAGCGTCACCACACCGCGCATACCCGCCCACGAGAGCACCAGGTTCTGCCGCCAGCCGAGCCCCGAGTCCGCCTTCGCGGGCAGGAACCGCTCGACTCCCATGCCCGCGAATATCCAGAGCGGCCGCACCGCGATCACGAGGACCAGAATCAGCAGCGCATAGGCGACGATGTGGTGCACGGGAAGGCCTTCGGCCCGAACGTCGTCGACGACGAACTTGAGCTGTAGACCCATGTACGCGAATACGAACGTTTCGAGCAGCAGGTCGACTGTGGACCACACCTGCCGCTCCTGATTGCGGGTGCGAATGGTGTCGCGGGCGCTCGCGGCACCGAGCACGAAGCCGGCGGTCACCACGGCCAGGACCCCGGAGGCGTGGATCTTCTCGGCCGCGAGGTACGCCGTGAACGGAACGAGGATGCCCAGAACGGTCGCGAGCGCGGAGTCGGTGATTCGCGTCCGCACGAACCGGACCAGCCGAGAGAGCACGAGGCCGACACCGATTCCGCCGACCACCTCGTAGACGAAGTACAACACGGGCGAGTCGATACCCGTACGGCTCCCCGTCACCGCTGCCGTCGTCAGAGTGAACAACGTCAGCGCGGCTGCGTCGTTGACCAGAGATTCACCGGTCAGAATGGACATCACGCGATTGGACAGCCCCAGCTTGCGGCCGACCGCAACCGCCGCGACCGCGTCGGGTGGGGCCACGACGGCGCCGAGGACGAGTGCTGCGCCCAGGGTCAGTTCGGGAACCAACCAGAAGGCGAAGGCGCCGACCGCCGCGGTGGTCACCACGACCAGTCCGACACCGAGGCGCACGATGGTGCCGAAGCTGCGCCGGAAGCTGGCGAAGGAGAAGTCGAGAGCCGCCGAGTACAGCAGCGGCGGGAGCACCGCACCGAGGATCAGGTCGGGCTCGAGTTCGAGCCGCGGCAGGCCCGGGATGAAGGACGCGGCGGATCCGACGGCGACCAGCACCAGCGGAACCTGCAGGTCGAGCCGTTTCGCGAACCCGGCAATCGCCACCGCGCCGATCACCACCAACAGAAAAAGGGAACCGTCCACACCGAACAGTGTGGCGGTTCCCTCTGACTATCGCGGACGGTCAGGCGACGGGCGGGCGGCCTCCGGCCCCTCCGCTGTTGTTGCGGTTGGCCTTCTTGGCTGCGTCCTGCACCTTGTCGACCTTGTCGGCGTACTTGCCCTGCGTCTTCTTGTCGATCATGTCGCCGGCCTTGTCCACGGCCTTGTCGATCTTGTCCGAGTTCTGAGCGGCGGCGTTCTTGCCCTTGCCGATCAGTCCCTTGAGTGTGTCGGCAAAACCCATGACAGCTCCCTTGTCGATGTGGACAGGTCCCTCACGAGTGAACCAGGGACCCGCTGGGTGCAGATTCTACCTTCCTGCGGCTCGCCAGCCGATGGGCGATCTCCACCCCGACCGCTCCCGCGAGCCCGAGCAGCAGCGCCGTCGTGGTGGCCCCGACGTTCGACGGATCGAGCTCGAAGAAGCGACGCAACACGGGCACCGAGAACAGGATCAAGTATCCGGCGGCCGAGCCGACGAGAAGCACGATCTTCCACCACACGTACGGACGGGCCACGACGGCCAGAACCCACAGCGCGATCGTGATGAGAGTGATCAATGCGGTGGTGCCGGCCTGAGTCCGTTGCGCTGCCGTGGCGTCGGGGCCCGCGTACGCGATCAGGTAGGACACGAACGTCAACGTCCCGACGATCAGTCCCGACGGAACAGCGAGCCGTACGACACGTCCCACGAATCCCGAACGCGCGCACTCGTTGTTGGGCGCGAGCGAGAGCAGAAAGGCCGGAATGCCGATCGTGAACCACGCCGCGATCGTCACGTGTCGAGGAAGAAAGGGGTAGGGCAACGGGTCGAAGCCGAACAGCTGCGACAGTGGACCGGAGACGCCGACGAGGAATGCCAGCATCACCGAGTAGACCGTCTTGGTCAGGAACAGATTCGAGACGCGCTCGATGTTGCCGATCACGCGCCGCCCCTCCGCCACGACATGGGGAAGAGTGGCGAACTTGTTGTCCAGCAACACGATCTGCGCGACCGCGCGGGTGGCGGGGCTTCCCGATCCCATGGCGACACCGATGTCGGCATCCTTGAGCGCGAGCACGTCGTTGACGCCGTCACCGGTCATGGCCACCGTGTGCCCGCGTGACTGCAGTGCGGCCACCATGTCGCGCTTCTGGTCCGGGCGCACCCGTCCGAACGTCGTCGACTGCTCCAGAACACCGGCGAGTGCGTCGCGGTCGGCGGGCAGAGTGCGACCGTCCACCGCCTGCCCGCCGACGTCCAGGCCGAGCGAGCCGGCGACGGCGCCGACGGACGCCGCGTTGTCTCCCGAGATGACCTTGACCGCGACACCTTGAGACCCGAAGTACTCGAGTGTGTCTCGCGCATCGGGCCGCACCTTCTGCTCGAGCACGACGAGCGCCCGTGCGGTCACTCGGCCGGGCGCCGACGGAGCGTCGACCCGGTCGTCGGACGTGGCGAGAAGCAGAACACGCAGACCCGTCGACCCGAGTGTCTCTGCCGTGCGGGCGACCTCGTGGGCCGGATCGAGGAGGACATCCGGCGCTCCGAGAACCCAGTTTCCGTTCTCTCCGAACGAATATCCGCTCCACTTCTTGGCCGACGAAAAGGGCGCGACGGCCGTCTCGGTCCAGGCCGGGAGCTCGCCGAACGCCTCCGCGATCGCAGCGACGCTGGCGTTGGGCCGCGGATCCGCCGCGGCCGACGCAGCGAGTGCGAGAGGTACCTCGGACTCGTCGCCGGCCAGGACCCGAACGTCGGCGACCCGCATTCCGTTCGCGGTGAGGGTGCCGGTCTTGTCGGCACACACCGTGTCGACCCGTGCCAGACCTTCGATGGCCGGAAGTTCCTGCACCAGAGCATTTCTCTTGCCGAGCCGCACGACACCGACCGCGAAGGCAATGGACGTCAGCAGCACCAGTCCCTCGGGGACCATCGGAACCAGCGCCGCCACCATCCCGTTCAGCGCGGGCCGAATGCTCTCACCGCTGGCGAAGAGCTGGTTGTAGACGATGAGCAGGCCCGCCGGAACCATCAGGTAGGTGATGATCGTCAGAATGCGATCGATGCCGTTGCGCAGTTCGGACGCCACCAGGGTGAACTTGCTGGCCTCCTCGGCGAGTTTGGCCGCGTAGGCCTCGCCGCCGACTTTCGTCGCACGGTAGGCGCCGCCCCCGGACACGACGAAGCTGCCGGAAAGGAGTTGGTGCCCTTCCGTTTTGTGGACTGCGTCCGCTTCGCCCGTCAACAGGGATTCGTCGACCTCGAGGGCAGACGCCTCGATCACGTCACCGT
This sequence comes from Rhodococcus sp. 320_ES, assembly GCF_059691855.1. Classification (NCBI taxonomy): domain Bacteria; kingdom Bacillati; phylum Actinomycetota; class Actinomycetes; order Mycobacteriales; family Nocardiaceae; genus Rhodococcus; species Rhodococcus sp. 320_ES. The sequence goes on from NZ_JCAWAG010000002.1 coordinate 176,809, forward strand.
CGACGACGATCTGATCGCCCGGCCCTAGCTCGATGACGTCGTCCTGAACCACCTCGTTCGGGGCGAGCTCGGACACCTGCCCGTCCCGTCGGACCGAGGGCTTGGCCGCGCTGACGATGGCCAGGGCGTCGAGCGTTCGTTTGGCGCGGATCTCCTGCACGATCCCGATGCCGCTGTTGGCGACGATCAGCAGCCCGAACATGCCGTCGACGATCGACCCGGTGGACAGGACGATCACGAGAAGGACGGTCAGGATCGCGTTGATGCGGGTGAAAACGTTGGCGCGCACGATGTCCGAGACACTGCGTCCGGCCCGATCAGGGACGTCGTTGGAGCGGCCGTCCCGTCGCCGCTCGGCCACTTCGGCGGACGTCAGGCCTCTCGACATACGGGACAGGCTCGCATATCGGACATGTCAGTTCAATTCCCACCACGGCTGCCGGTCGGAGCCGCGCGTGATGTCGACCCGCTGCCCCGGCATGGGGACGGTGACGTGGACCCCGCGAATCGTCGCCGCGTGGATCAACCGCTCGATGGGCTCCGCCCACGGGTGGAACGCGAGATTGAAGGTGGCCCAGTGCACCGGGATCACGATGCCTCGGCCGGCGTCGGTACCTTGCAGGTCCACGTGCGCCTGCACGGCCTCTTCGGGATTCATGTGGATGTCGCGCCACTGCTCGTTGTAGGCACCGACGGGAAGCAGCGTGACGTCGAACGGACCGTAGGACTCGCCGATCGTCGAAAATTGCGGCGTGTATCCCGTGTCGCCGCCGAAGAAGGCTCGGTGGTCGGGACCCGCGATGGACCACGACGCCCACTGCGTGGTGTCACGCACCAACCCGCGTCCGGAGAAGTGGCGCGCTTCCGTGCAGGTGAGGGTGAGGCCCGCGACGTCGGTGGCCTGATCCCAATCCAGTTCGACGATGCGGTTGTCGGGGACGTTCCACCGGCGCAGGTGCGAGCCGACCCCGAGCGGGACCACGAACGGCGCCGTCTGCGTGTCGAGAAGGATCTTGATGGTGTCACGGTCGAGATGGTCGTAATGGTCGTGCGAGATCAGAACGGCGTCGATCGGCGGGAGAGCTTCCGCCGCAACAGGAACCGGGTGCAGGCGCGCGGGACCCACCAGCGGCGACGGCGATACGCGGTTGCTCCACACCGGATCGGTGAGAACGCGTCGGCCGTCGATCTCGATCAGAACGGACGAGTGGCCGAACCAGGTGACGGCGATGTCGCCGGCCTCGGCGGGCGCGAGCGGGGTGGCGAGCGGGATCGGCCGCGGCGGACGGCCGTTGCGGCCCTGCGTGATCAGGTCCCGAAGAATCGTCGGGTCCGGTGTCGCCGCGGACGAGGGAAGCGAGTTCACGAACTTGCGGTTGCGATAGTGCGGCGACGCCGCGGCGTACGGCTGAATTCGGTTTCGCGAGGCACCGATCGCGGTCGGCAGGCCCCACGCGGCGCGCACCAGCCATGCGAGCCCGGCCGCGGCGAGAACAGTCGAGACGACGTTGCGTGGCTTCACACGGACCAGTTTAGAGGCGAACGCACCGAGTGCGCCCGGGCCACGTCAGGCCCGGGCGCACTCGACGGCGGAGACTACTGCTGAGCGGGCAGGATGTGCTCACCCGTCTTGTCTGTACTCAGCGACAGCGAACTGATGTACTGCTTCTCCCCGTTCGGTCCGGGGACGTTGGACAGCATCATGTCCGGGCGTTCGAACTCGACTCCGGACACCGCGCACATCAGCGTCGCGTCGGAGGGGTTTCCGTGCTCGTCGAACATCGGAAGGTCGATGCCGTCGTCGGTGCGCCGCAGGTAGTACTTGCCCTTGGTCGCCACGGCCAGGATCGGCGGCAGGACGATCGCCAGCACGAGGGCCACGATCGGCGAGTACGGCTTGATGGCCGAACCGAACACGCCGAAGAAGACGAGGATCGACAGGATTGCCGACGCGGCCATCGACCCGAAGCCCACCGGATTCACGTTGTAGAGCATGCCCCGACGGAACTCGGGAACCTTGGGCGAGAGCTTCAGGATGTACTTGTTGAACACGATGTCCGACGCCACCACGGCGATCCACGCGATACCGCAGTTGGCGTAGAACCCGAGGATGTTGTTCAGGAAGTCGAACATGTTGGCTTCCATCAGGATCAAGGCGATGGCCAGGTTGAACAGCACGAAGACCATCCGGCCCGGGTACGTCTTGGTGACGCGCGTGTAGGAGTTGGTCCACGCGAGCGACCCGGAGTAGGCGTTGGTCACGTTGATCTTGATCTGGCTGATCACTACGAGGATGACGGCGAGCGTCATGGCCAGCCATCCGGGCATGAAGTTCTCGTAGATCTCGAGGAACTGGTGCACCGGCTCGTTGGCGATGGAGGAGCCGTCGACCACGTTGGCGATCAGGTACACGGCGAGGAACAGGCCGACGACCTGCTTGAGAGCACCGAAGATGACCCACCCCGGTCCGGCGAGGAGCACTGCGGTCCACCATCGACGCTTGTTCTCGGGCGTCTTCGGGGGCATGAAGCGCAGGTAGTCGATCTGCTCGGCGATCTGCGCGATCAGCGAGAGGCACACGCCGGCGGCCAACATGACGGAGCCGAGGTTGACGCCCTTGCCCGCTTCTCCGTCCGCGCCGCCGTAGGCGAAGAACTGACCGACCGAATCCGGATTGCTGACGACCAGATAGACGAAGGGAAGCACCATCAGTATCAGCCACAGCGGCGTGGTCCAGACCTGCAGCTTGGCAAGAGCTTTCATGCCGTAGATGACCAGCGGGATGACCATCAGCGTCGATACCGCGTACCCGATGGGCAACGGAATGTTGAGGCCGAGTTCGAGACCCTGCGCCATGATCGAACCTTCGAGCGCGAAGAAGATGAAGGTGAACGTGGCGAAGATGACGTTGGTGACCACCGAGCCGTAGTACCCGAATCCGCTTCCGCGCGTGATCAAGTCGAGGTCGATGTTGTACCGGGCGGCGTAGTAGGCCAGCGGCAGACCGGTCAGGAAGATGACGACGGCGAAGACGAGAATTCCCCACAGCGCGTTGCCGGTGCCGTAGGAGATGCCGATGTTCGCACCGATAGCGAAGTCGGCGAGGTAGGCGATGCCACCGAGGGCCGACGTGGCGACGACACCGGTACCCCACTTGCGATAACTGCGGGGCGCGAAACGAAGCGTGTAATCTTCGAGGGTCTCCTTGAGTGCGGTGTGTTCACTCGCGGTCAACGGCTTTGCCGCACCGGAGGTCCCGTCGTCCACTGCTGTCATATGAGTGCGGTCCTTGTCTCTACGCGATGCGCTGTGCGCATGGGCGGTCCTGTGATGCACGACGACGCTAGAGACGGTGTGTTTCGACCTTGTGGTCCGTTTGTGTCGAGCGAGTAACGAACACCACAGGCGGAGCGCCGCGTTCGACCTTCTTCTATGTAGGTTAGGCTTGCCTCTCCACACGACGTAGAGGTGACAATGAAGAGACGTACGGCCGCCCTGTGCGCAGTCCTGACCACAGCGGCACTCCTGACCGCCTGTGGCTCCGGCGACGAGGCTTCCGCTCCCGGCGCGGACGCGTCGTCGGGCGCGTTCCCCGTGACCATCGAGAACACCTTCGGCTCGACGACCATCGAGACCAAGCCACAGCGGATCGTGACCCTCGGCGGCGAGGACGCGGTGTACGCGCTCGGCGAGAAGCCCGTCGGCCAACTGCGCATCACCTACGGCAACACCGAGGCTGGCGTATACCCCTGGAACGAAAGCTATTTCGACCCGTCGGTGACCACACTTCTCGACAACACGACCTCGCTCCCCTACGAGGCCATCGCCGCGCTCGATCCCGACGTGATTCTTGCTCCGTATCAGGGCTTCGACGAAACCGCGTACAACACACTCAGTGCCATCGCGCCGACCGTCGCCTACCCCGACAAGCCGTGGCAGACCACGTGGCAGGACCAGACGTTGATCGTCGGTCAGGCCCTCGGCAAGACCGACGAAGCGAAGGCGGCCGTGGCGCAGTCGCAGAAGGCCATAACCGACACGGCCGCAGCACATCCCGAATTCGCCGGCAAGAGCGCCAGCGTCGTCTCCTTCTACGGTGGAGCGCTCGCTGCATATCTACCGGGCGACCCGCGCGTGAAACTGATCGAGGAACTTGGTTTCACGACGCCGCCCGGGATCGACGAACTGGCGGCCACCAAGGACGACTTCTACATCGACGTGGCACCGGAACTCATCGGCAAGGTCGACGCCGACGTGATCCTGGCCTACGATGACGGCACCACCTACGCATCGACTCCGTCCGTCGCGGGACTCGGTGCGGTACAACGCGGCTCGGTGGCGAAGCTGGACGACACCCAGTTGATCGCCGGTCTCGGACTGCCGACGGTGCTGTCCATTCCGTGGGCTCTGGACCGGACCGTTCCGACACTCGCGACGGCGGCGGCCGCAGCCTAACTGCCGGTGAAGACGGCCGGCCGCTTCTCGAGTCGGGCGTTACGGGCCTCGACCGCGTCCTTGCTTCCCCACGCCGCCTCGTAGGCGGCGCGCTGAATGTCGTTGGGCGGGTCGAGGCTTCCGTCGTCGTTGAAGACCAACTTCAGGTGGCGCAGCGTCAGCGGGGCGAGGTCGCCGATCGACTTCGCCCACTCCAAAGCGACGTCGAGGCCGCCGATCTTGTTGGCCAGGCCACACGCGAAAGCCTGCTCGGCGCCCACTCTTTCGGCACCCATCAGGATGGTCCTCGCAACCCCGCCGCCGGCTACCTCGGTGAGGCGCCGGACGGTCCAGTTGTCCACGGCGATACCGAGTTTCGTCACCGGTATCGCGAGAAACGCATCGGGCGCAACCACTCTGAGGTCCGAAGCGATCGCGAGCTGAACTCCCGCACCGACGGCAGGTCCGTTCACGGCAGCGATGACCGGAATCGCCGCAGCACTCACCGCTCGCATCAGTCCGATCAACGCCGCGGGGAATTCGGACGGGATCTCGTCTCCGGAGAGGTCTGCTCCGGCGCAGAAGCTGGTGCCCTGTCCGGTCAGCACGATCACGCGCACGCCGTCGGCCTCTGCACCTTCGACCGCAGTCCGGATGTCGTTGCACAGACCGGTGTTCAGAGCGTTGCGGCGGTCCTCCCGCTGGAGCTCGATCGTCAGGACGTGGCCGTCTCGAGTGATTCCGATGTTCATCGGTAAGGCCCACTTTCGTCACAGGCAGGGTCTCTGCGAACCTACCTGCATGAAACGCGTCGTCGTCATCGGGGCAGGCCAGGCGGGCCTGTCGGCTGCCTATCACCTTCGGCGGGCCGGACTGACGCCGTTCGAGGAGTACGTCGTGCTCGACGGAGCACCGGGTCCAGGCGGTGCGTGGCAGTTTCGGTGGCCGTCGCTGACGTTGAAAACGGTCAACGGTGTGCACGATCTACCCGGCATGGAATTCGCCGAAACCCTCGAGCCGGGCACCAATCCGGACCGTGTTCCGGCTTCGGTGGCAGTTCCCGAGTATTTCGCCGAATACGAAAGGCGATTCGATCTTCCCGTGCAGCGACCGGCAAAGGTTTCCGTCGTGTGCGATCGGATCGAGCACTTCTCGATCGAGATCGGAACCGACGTCGTGCACACGCGCGGCATCATCAATGCGACCGGCACCTGGGAGCAACCGTTCGTTCCGCGCTATCCCGGTATGGAGACGTTCACGGGTCGGCAGATGCACACGAAGAACTACCGAACGGCCGAGGAGTTCCGCGGCAAGCACGTCGTCGTGGTCGGAGGCGGCATCTCTGCCGTCCAACTTCTCGACGAGATCTCGACCGTCACGACCACGACCTGGGTCACCCGGCGCGAGCCCGTGTGGCTGGACCGCGACTTCACGCCCGAGGTCGGACGCGAGGCGGTGGCAATGGTGGAGGACCGGGTGCGTCGCGGACTTCCGCCGGGCTCTGTGGTGTCGGTAACCGGCCTGATTCTGACGCCGAGCCTGGCCGCCGCCCGCGACCGCGGCGCTTTACGGCGGCTACCGATGTTCGACCGGGTGACACCGTCCGGCGTCGAATGGAACGACGGCTCAGCCGTTGGCGCCGACGTCATTCTGTGGGCCACCGGTTTCCGCAGCGCCCTCGACCACCTGGCCCCGCTACACCTGCGAGGACCCGGCGGCGGCATCACCATGACCGGCCGACTCGCCACACAGGTCGAGCGGAACCCCAAGATTCATCTGCTCGGCTACGGGCCGTCGGCCAGCACGATCGGCGCCAATCGCGCGGGGCGGGCGGCGGTGCAGGAATTACTTCCCCTGGTGTGAGGTCATACTTGCCTGCGTGAGTGCCGTTCTGCGTGTCGACGATCTTTCCGCCTACCGCGGTGACCGACCACTGTTCGAGGGCCTGGAGCTCACGGTGGGGCCGGGCGAGGTGTTCGGGCTGGTCGGGGCGAACGGCGCAGGCAAGTCGACGCTGTTGACCGAGCTCGCCGGCACGGGAACAGCGGAGACCACCGGCTCGGTATCACTCACCCCACCCGATGCCACCGTCGGGTACCTCGCACAGGAGGTCACCCGCGTCGACGGCGAGAGCGTGTTCCGGTTCCTCGAGCGACGAACCGGAGTGCACGACGCCGAGGTCGCCATGAACTCCGCCGCCGAATCGCTCGGCTCGTCCGACTCGGACGAAGATGCGTACACACCGGCACTCGAGCGGTGGCTGGCCCTCGGCGGCGCCGACCTGCCGGAGCGCGCGGGCAAAGTGTTGGCCGACCTGGGATTCGACGTCGGAGTCGATGTCGCGATGTCGTCGCTCTCCGGCGGTCAAGCCGCACGCGCCGGGCTGGCGGCCGTGCTCCTCGCCCGATACGACGTCCTGCTGCTCGACGAACCCACCAACGATCTGGACCTGGCCGGACTGGAGCGCCTCGAGCGGTTCGTGGTCGAGACGGACTGTGCGCTGGTGGTGGTCAGTCACGATCGTGAGTTTCTGGCACGGACGGTCACGGGGATCGTCGAACTCGATCTCGCACAGCAGCAGATCGCGGTGTACGACGGCGGATACGAGGCGTACCTGGTCGAGCGGGAAGTCGCCCGCCAGCACGCCCGCGAAGAATTCGAGGAGTTCGCCGACACCAAGGCAGGCCTCGAGGATCGCATTCGCATGCAACGCAATTGGCTCGAACACGGTGTCCGCAACGCTCGTCGAAAGTCCAAGGACAACGACAAGATCGGGCGTAAGTTCCGCGCCGAAGCCACCGAGAAGCAGGCCGCCAAAGCGCGGCAGACGCAGCGACGCATCGAACGACTCGACGTCGTGGAGGAGCCCCGCAAGGAATGGGAGCTGCGGATGGAGATCGCCGCCGCTCCCCGAAGCGGAACCGTCGTGAGTTCGCTGAACCATGTTGTGGTCGAACGTGATTCCTTCACGCTGGGACCGGTGACGACGCAGATCGACGCCGGCGATCGCGTACTCGTGACCGGCCCCAACGGATCCGGTAAATCGACACTGCTGTCGGTGATACTCGGCCGCCTCACCCCCGACTCCGGCTCGGCCACCCTGGGTTCCGGGGTGGCGGTCGGTGAAATCGATCAGGCGCGAGCCGCATTCGCAGGGTCCAGTTCGCTGGCCGACGCCTTCTCCGCCGCAGTGCCCGACTGGACCGAAGCCGACGTGCGCACACTGCTCGCCAAGTTCGGGTTGCGCGGCGACAACGCGCTGCGCCCCTCGCACTCGCTGTCCCCCGGTGAGCGGACCCGCGCAGGCCTGGCGTTGCTCCAGGCGCGCGGAGTGAACTTGCTGGTGCTCGACGAACCGACCAACCACCTCGACCTGCCCGCCATCGAGCAACTCGAATCGGCCCTCGACTCGTTCGACGGCACACTGCTCCTGGTGACGCACGATCGACGGATGCTGTCCTCGGTGCGCAGTACGCGGCACTGGGTTCTCGACAGCGGAAGGCTGGCCGAGGGGTAGGTGGGGCTCCGCCCCCTGTGCGCGAATTAGTGCCCTCCAGGGGCGGAATTCGCGCACGGCAAAGTGGGGGCGCCGCACGATTCGGGGTGCACCAGTTTCGGGCACTCCGGTTCGCTTCGCACACTCGCAATCGGCGGTGCCCGTGACGATCCGAGGTGCGCGGGCCTCGGGCACCCCGGTTCGCGTGATCGACGGACCCCCGCTGTGCGCGAATTACTGCCCTTCAGGGGCGGAATTCGCGCACCGGGGGTCGGGTCCACTGCGGAGCAAATCAGAAGATCTCACCAGCACATCGTCACCCCCATTGACACTTCGTTGGGTTTATACAACAATTTGATGCATGAGCCCCGTACGCAAAGGGGAAACGCTCCCCATCTACAACCGCATCGGAGTGCTGCGGGCAGAGCGGCGCATGACGCGAGCCCAGCTCGCGGAACTGGTGGAGGTGAACCCCCAGACGGTGGGCGCGCTCGAACGTGGCGACCACTACCCCAGCCTCGACCTCGCGATGCGCATCTGCGACGTGTTCGGTCTCCCGATCGAAGCAGTGTTCTCACGAACGGAACTCGGGCCCCTGTCGGCCGAGGTCTACGGACGACCCCATCAGGAAGGCGAACGATGAGCGATTCGATGAGCGTGTTCGACCGATACCAGGAACGGCGAACCCGGAGCTATCTGAAGCAACGGGCCACGACCGCGTCCTACTTCCCCCGCCTGCGGACCAAGCAGCGACGACGGCAACTCGTACTGGGTCTGGCCCTGGTTTTCGCGACGATGATGGTAACGGGCGTGGTCGCTGCCTTCGACCCGACCATCGGAATCGTCGTGTTCGCCGCCGCATGCCTGGCGACTCTGCCGCTCTGGACGACGCTTCAGATCGTCTCCGATCAGCGCGGCGATTCACCGACCGGCGCGCTGGACGAATGGGAGCTGGCCGAACGCAACAAGGCACGCTCCCTGGCGTTGTCGATCACGCAGGGAATCACCCTCGTTCCGGCCTTCTACCTCTACCTCGGATCGCAGTGGCTCGACGACCCCGGCCGCGCCCTGGCCGCATCCGGGGCGATCCTCGTCCTCGCCTGCCTCTTCGTCGGTGGCTGCAGTCCCACCATGATACTCGGCTGGACGCGGGACGACCCTGACCCCGAAGACACTGTCTGACAACCCTGCTCGACGAAAGGACCGCCATGACGACCCTGACCATCGACGATGTCCACAAACGATACGGCTCCACCGTCGCCCTGGACGGGGTGAGTTTTGAAGTCCGTCCCGGTGAACTGTTCGGCTTCGTCGGCAGCAACGGCGCCGGCAAGACCACCACCATGCGCATCGCCCTGGGCGTGCTGGCCGCGGACTCGGGTGAAGTTCGGATCGACGACAAGCCGGTCGATCTCGACGTCCGGCGCACCATCGGGTACATGCCCGAGGAGCGCGGCCTGTACCCGAAGATGAAGGTGGGCGCGCAGCTGACCTATCTGGCCGAGCTGCACGGACTTTCGCCGTCGGATGCGAAGGACGCAACCGCGACGTGGACGCAGCGGCTGGGCATTTCCGAGCGGGTGAACGATACCGTCGACTCGTTGTCCCTCGGAAACCAGCAGCGTGTGCAGCTGGCGGCTGCGCTCGTTCACGACCCCGCCGTGCTCGTGCTCGACGAGCCGTTCTCCGGCCTTGACCCCGTGGCCGTCGACGTGATGAGCGACGTTCTGCTGGAGAAGGCGAAAACCGGAGTGCCGGTGATCTTCTCCTCGCACCAGCTCGAGCTGGTTCAACGACTGTGCGACCGCGTCGGCATCATCGCCGCGGGCAAGATGCGCGCGGTCGGAACCGTCGACGAATTGCGCGGCCACGGTGGTCGACGCCTCGAAGTCGTTGCCCCCAAGGCGGAGCCGGGGTGGGCGTCGTCGATCACCGGCGTCTCGATGATCGGCCACGAAGGCGACCGCACGGTCCTGGATCTGGACGAAGGCGCCGACGATCAGGTCGTGCTGGCCGCCGCTCTGGCCACCGGACCGGTCCACGAGTTCTCGATCACCAAACCGTCCCTGACCGAACTCTTCCGAGAGGTAGTCGCATGAACAGCACCCGCACAGTCGCCCTGATTGCCAAGCGCGAGTTCGACGTTCAGGTTCGCAAGAAAAGTTTCATTGTCTCCAACATCATCATCGTCGCGGTCATCGTCATCGGAATCGTGGCGTACTCGATCTTCTCCGGCAGCGGCGACGACGATCGCCCCGTCGTGGGACTCGTGGGCGGAGGTGAACTGTCGCAGACGATTACTGCGGTCGGAGATCAGATCGGCACTCCGGTGGACGTCCGCGAGCTCCCCGACGCCGACTCCGCACGGGAGAGCGTCACGTCCGGCGACGTCGACGTGGCCCTCCTGCCGTCCGCGGACGGATCGGCCACGGCACTCACCGAGTCCGACATCGATCCGACGCTGAAAGCAATTCTCGACAGCGCCACGGCGTCGAGCGCGCAGTCGGCCGCTCTGACCCGTCTCGGGGTCGACCCGGCCGAACTCGCCTCGGTCACGGCCGGTTCCGTCGTCACCGTCGAAGCCATCGATCCACCGGACCCGGAGAAGGGGCAGCGCACCGCGCTGAGCCTCGTCGCGGTGTTCCTGCTCTACGGGCAGATCATCGGTTTCGGCACGTACGTGGCGATGGGCGTCGTGGAAGAGAAGTCGTCCCGCGTGGTCGAGTTGCTGCTCTCCACCGTTCGTCCGTTGCAACTGTTGTGGGGCAAGATCATCGGTATCGGAGCCGTCGGCCTGGTTCAGCTGCTCGCCTACGGCGTCGCCGGTATCGGCGCAGGACTGGGTACCGGAACTCTCACCGTCACCTCGACGGCCGTCTCCGTGTTCGCCGGAACACTCGGCTGGTTCATTCTGGGCTTCGCATTCTTCGCCGTGCTGTACGCCGCCGGCGGATCGCTGGTTTCGCGCCAGGAAGACGTGAATTCGACGACCATGCCGCTGCTGATTCTGATCATGTTGATGTTCTTCAGCGCCTTCTACTCGATCAACGACCCCGAGGGCACGTTGCCGACTGTCCTGAGTTGGATACCGCCGTTCTCCGCCATTCTCATGCCGCTGCGCATCGCGGCCGGAGTTGCGCCGATCTACCAGATCGTGGGAACGATCGTGTTGATGCTCGTCGCCACCGCGGCGCTGGCATGGGTGAGTGCGCGCGTCTACCAGCGCTCGATTCTGCGCATCGGTAAAACCGTGTCGTGGAAGGAGGCCCTGAAGGCATGACGGCACCCGTAGTCTCCTGATCGTGTCTTCTCGAACGTCGGCTGCCAGAACCTCCGCTGAAACCATTCGAACCGCCATTCTCGACCCGAGTTCCTACCGGTCCTGGGACACCGAACCGGTCGACGTGGCGCCGAACGCGAGTTATCGCGCCGACCTCGCGACAGCACGGGAGAGAAGCGGGGTGGACGAAGCCGTACTGACCGGCGAGGGAACCGTCCGCGGTCGTCGGGTCGCGTTGGTGGCGTGCGAATTCTCGTTTCTCGCAGGTTCCATCGGTGTGGCCGCCGCCGAACGCATCACCGCTGCCGTCGAGCGCGCGACCGCGGAACGGCTCCCGCTGCTGGCTTCTCCCACCTCGGGTGGAACCCGAATGCAGGAGGGCACACTGGCGTTCGTGCAGATGGTGAAGATCGCTGCCGCCGTCACCGCTCACAAGCAGCAGGGTCTCCCCTACCTGGTGTATCTCCGAAACCCCACGACCGGAGGCGTTTTCGCGTCGTGGGGATCGCTCGGTCACATCACGGTCGCCGAGCCGGGGGCGTTGATCGGGTTCCTCGGCCCCCGGGTCTACGAGGCGCTCTACGGCGAGAAGTTTCCCGACGGTGTCCAGACCGCCGAGAACCTCTATCGGTGCGGCGTCATCGACGGTGTGGTGCCACTGTCGCAACTGCGACGGCTTCTGCATCGCGCGCTCACGGTGCTGTGCAGCCCTCCGCAGCCCAGCCGAGTGCTGGAAGTGCCGGTCGATCAGTTCGTCGACGACGACGTCGATGCGTGGGAGTCGATAGGCATCAGCCGCCGCACGGACCGTCATGGAGTGCGAGAGTTGCTGCGCTACTGCGCCACCGAGCAGATTCCGCTGAGTGGCACCGGACGCGGCGACACCGACAGCACCGTGCTGCTGTCCATGGCGCGCTTTCGCGGCGAGCCCTGTGTGGTCTTCGGTCAGGACCGCAGCGGGCAGACTGCCACCCACACGATGGGTCCAGCTGCTCTTCGGGAGGCGCGCCGTGGGATGTACCTCGCCGAGGAGCTGGGACTGCCGCTCGTCCTCGTGATCGACACGCTCGGTGCGTCCCTGTCTCGCGAAGCCGAGGAAGACGGCCTCGCACCCGAGATAGCCCGGTGCATTTCGACTCTCGTCCTGCTGAAGACTCCGACAGTGTCCGTGATTCTAGGGCAGGGAACCGGCGGCGGTGCGCTCGCGCTGCTGCCGGCCGACCGCGTGATCGCGGCTCAGCACGGATGGTTGGCGCCACTTCCACCCGAGGGCGCCAGCGCCATCGTCCACCGCGACACCGACCACGCGGCCGACATGGCGAGAGCGCAAGGTGTGCGCGCGATCGACCTCCGTAGCAGCGGAATCGTCGACACGATCGTCGCCGAAGGCCCCGACTGGATCCGGGCGATGGGCGTCGCCGTCGCCCGTGAATTGACGTCCGTGCGAGCGGTTCCCGCGGCTGCGAGACAGGCCACCCGTCTCGGCCGGTTCCGGGCGCTCGGCACTGGTCCGTCGCCGGGCTGATCGCGTGTAACGCCACCGAAACGACGGCCTCCTATTCTGCGCCTATGACCAGCAGCTCCGTCGCCAGCACCGACAGGCCCCTCGGCACCGGCCTCGACATCTCCGGCCTGGGCAAGACCTTCACGATGGGGCGACGGTCGGTGACCGCGCTCGAGGACGTGAACCTCAGAACCAGCGAGGGCGCGTTCTTGTCCCTCCTCGGACCGTCGGGCTGCGGAAAGTCGACCGTCCTGCGCATCCTCGCGGGCCTGGACACCCCGACCACCGGTACGACACTGATCAACGGGCAGTCGCCGAGCGAGATCCGCAAGGACCACGAGCTCGGCATCGCGTTCCAGGACTCGGCGCTGCTGCCGTGGCGCACCGTGCTGGCCAACATCAAGCTTCCCTTGCAGGTCGCGGGCATCACCCCCGACAACGCGCAGATCGCGGACCTGGTCAAGCTCGTCGGCCTCGAGGGGTTCGAGAAGGCGAAGCCGGCGCAGCTGTCGGGCGGCATGCGTCAGCGCGTGTCGATCGCCCGCGCACTCGTCGTCAAGCCGACCGTTCTGCTGCTCGACGAGCCGTTCGGCGCGTTGGACGACATGACTCGTCAGCGTCTGAACTTGGAGTTGCTGCGCATCTGGACCGAGAAGCCCGCGACGACCCTGATGGTGACCCACGGTATCGCCGAGGCAGTGTTCCTCTCGGACGTCGTGGCCGTCATGAGTCCGCGGCCCGGCCGCATTCTCGAAGTGGTGAACATCGATCTGCCGCGACCCCGCACTCCGGACATGATGCGCTCACCCGAGTTTCACAAGATTCACGACTATCTGTCGGGGCTGCTGTTCGGCACCGGGCCGGGCGAGGGCGTCGCATGACCGCGGTGCTCGAGGCCCCTCCGACACCGTCGACCCGGCGATCGTTCGGCCGACCGACGTGGCTCGGCGGACTGATCGGCATCGTCGGCCTCGTCGCCGTGTGGTGGGTGATCGCCGCAGCGGGCGTGGGCGGCGGAACGATTCCGTCTCCCGCCACGGTCGTCAGCACGATGTTCGACGACGGATGGTCGCTCTACGGTCCGAACTTCTCTATCACCGCGCAGGGGGCGTTCAAGGGATTCGTATACGGGAACCTGCTCGCCATCGTCCTCGCCGTGCTCGTGATCTTGATTCCGCCGATCGAGTCTCTCGCAACGCAATTGGCGATCCTGAGCTACTGCACCCCACTCCTCGCGCTGGGTCCGATCATCCTCGTGGTGTTCGGTGGGCGGACACCGACGGTGTTCCTCGCCGGCATGTACTGCTTCTTCACCACCATGGTCGGCACGCTCTCCGGACTGCGTTCCGCGGACACGGCGAGCCTCGACCTCGTCGCCGCCTACGGCGGTGGCCGCTGGCAGAAGTTCCGGCGCGTTCAGCTGATCGCCGCACTTCCCGCCACGTTCGCCGCTCTCAAGATCGCTGCTCCCGCAGCGGTTCTCGGCGCCATTCTCGGTGAGTACCTCGGCGGCGTCGACAGCGGTATCGGCGTTGCGCTCACGGCGGCGCAGAACTCGTTCAACATCCCGCGGACGTGGGGGATGGCGCTGGCGGCAGCCCTTCTCGCCGGACTGGGATATCTGATCGTGTCGGTGATCGCACGCATCGTCACGCCGTGGACGTCGGGAGCGAAGCAGTGACCGACCTCCGCCCCTCGCGCACCGAATCGGCGTACGGCGCGGGCCGTTCCATCGTCGGGTTTCTCGTTCCGATCGTCATCGCATTCGTGATGCTCCTCGTCATCTGGGTCGTGTTCCTCAACGCTTTCCCCGAAGTCGGACCGCGCGTGGGCAAGACCCCGGCCGACGTGTGGGAGTACCTCTTCACCGGAAGCCGATCCGCCGAGGCGCGGTCGAGCCTGTTCGGCAATCTGCGGATCACGTTGCGCGACGCCGGAGTCGGCTTCGTCGTCGGCATGGGCGGCGCGCTCGTCATCGCCGCCGTGTTCGTGCTCTTCCGCAGCATCGAGCAGACGTTCATGCCCGTCGCGATGCTGCTCCGCTCCGTTCCCCTGGTCGCACTGACCCCGATCATCGTGCTGATCTTCGGCCGCGGCATCGTCGGCGTGACGGCCATGGTGGCGATCGTGGTGTTCTTTCCGGCCCTGGTGATGATCATGGTGGGCCTGCGTGAGGCACCGAAGCAGGCCCGCGACCTCATCGCCGCGTACGGCGGCAACTCCTGGACCGCCATGCGCATGGTGGCGGTGCCGTCCGCGCTGCCGTCGGTGTTCGCTGCCGCTCGAATCTCGGTGCCGGGCGCGCTGATCGGAGCGCTCATCGGCGAGTGGCTCGGCAGCGGGCAGGGGCTCGGGTCCTCGATGATCAAGGCGATTCCCAAGTACCAGTACAACGAGCTGTGGGCGTCGATCGTGGTCATCACCGTCGTCTCGATCGTGCTCTACGCCATCGTCGGTGTCTTCGAGAAGGTTGCGTTGGCGAAATACGGACCGAACGCCGGAAAGACGTAACACGCCCGACACTTTTGCCGGTTCGCGGGCAAACTGAACGAAACGGAACAGCCCTAGTGTTCCGCCCATGACACAGAATTTCGACCGCCGTTCGTTCTTCCGTTACTCCGCTCTGGCGGGTGTGGCCGTGGGCGGCACCGCAGTCCTGGCCGCGTGCAGCAGCGGCGGCGACTCGTCGTCCGCGGGCGGCACCTCGGACGACGGCAGCACGTACGGCACGGTCGCAGTTCAGCTGTCGTGGATCAAGAACATCGAGTTCGCCGGTGAGTACTTCGCCATCGAGAAGGGCTATTACAAGGACGCGGGCTTCGGCAACGTCGACCTGATCGCGGGCGGTGCCGCCGGCACCGGTGTCGAAGCGGGACTCGACACGGGCAAGGTCTGGATCGGCATGTCGGCGCCGCAGCTCACCGCGCCCGCCGTGCTCGACGGGCTGGAGGCGAAGATCGTCGGAGCCACGTTCCAGAAGAACCCGTTCGCCATCGTCAGCTCGGCCGCGAAGCCCATTCGCACACCACAGGACATGGTGGGCAAGAAGATCGGTGTGCAGGACTCGAATCAGCTGGTGTTCGGCGCGCTGCTCGCGGCGAACGGTCTCACCGAGAGTCAGATGACGATCGTGCCCGCACAGTTCGACCCGAGCCCACTCGCCAACGGCGAGGTGGACGGCTGGGTGTCGTACGTGACCAACGAACCGATCACGCTCGCGGCCAAAGGCTTCCAGAACACCAACTTCCTCTTTGCCGACTTCGGACTGCCGCTCGTGGCCGAGACGTTCACCGTCAAGCAGGAGACCATCGACAACGAGCGTGACAAGCTCAAGGCGTTCCTGAAGGCGGAGATCCTGGGCTGGAAGGATGCCGTCGCGAGCCCTGCGGAGTCCGCACGACTGGCCGTGGAGATCTACGGCAAGGACCAGAACCTCGATTTCGAGGAGCAGACCGCCGAGGCGACCGCGCAGAACACCCTCGTCGTCTCCCCCGACACCGAGGCCAACGGACTGTTCACCATCTCCCAGACGCTGATCGACGAGAACATCGCAGCGCTGGCGAAGGCCGGAATCGACATCTCCGCCGACGAACTGTTCGACATGTCGGTCCTCGCGGAGGTCTACGCGGAGAACCCCGACCTGAAGTAGGCGTTAACCCGAGCTGGACACGATGACCGGCGCCATCACCGCAACCATGACGGCGGCATTCACGTCCTGCACGGCCCGTCGCACCGCGGCTCCCGCGAAGTCGCCGTCGGCAATCTGCTTGGCGCGCTTGGTGATCACCCGGCGGTCCGCGTCGCGCATGACCTTGCCCACCGCGTCGATGGCGCACAGGAGCGAGACGACGGCGGCAACACGGGGCTGCGGAGTGGCGCCGTCGACGAGGACGGCGTGGAGGGCATTTCTGATGCCCGCTTCGTAGGCCGTGTCGCGCGCAGGCCACGCGGTCGTGGGGAACAGTCCGAGAATTTTCCCGCGCTTCTCGTCCACGAAACCTTGCGCAACCAGACGCGACGCCACCTCGTCACGCAACCCCTTCTGCAGCTTCTCGATGGCGCGCTTCGGCGTCATCGGACGTGAGCTGGTGGCCACCGCATCGGTGACACGCTGCAGCAGCGGGTCGGTGGGCGGTGGACCGCCGGCGACGACGAGCCGACCCTTCTTGACCTGTTCACCGTCTCCCGACACGCGCAGCACTCCGGTCATCGCCAACTCGAGCACGAGCGACCCGGCCAGCACGCGAGGAAGTTTGGTGCTGTCGACGACAGGCTTACCGGACCCGTCGTCGAGCAGGAGCAACAGCACGTCCTCCGCAATCAGAGTCATGACTCGACCATACTTGCGTCCGTGCCGGAATAGAGTGCGGTTCATGAGTACTCCGTACCGCGCAGCGTTCACCTCCGCCGCCGAGGACCCCGAGACGTTCTGGTTGGAGGCGGCGTCCGCGATCGACTGGGTCGTCCCGCCCACTCGCGCTCTGGACGACTCGGCCCCGCCCTTCTATCGGTGGTTTCCGGGCGCGGCACTCAACACCTGCTACAACGCACTGGATCGGCACATCGAGGCGGGCCACGGTGAACGCACCGCCCTGATCTACGACTCCGCGATGATCGGCGCCGCGCAGTCGTTCACCTATACCGAATTGCTGCGGCAGGTGGCGACGTTCGCCGGAGCGCTGACCGCGCACGGCGTCGGGGCCGGCGATCGGGTCATTCTCTACATGCCCATGATTCCCGAAGCCGTCGTCGCGATGCTCGCCTGCGCACGGATCGGAGCCGTGCACTCGGTGGTCTTCGGCGGGTTCGCCGCCAAGGAACTCGCCGCGCGCATCGACGACGCCGAGCCGGTCGCTCTCGTCACCGCGTCCGGCGGGCTCGAGCCGGGCCGAACCGTCGAATACCTGCCCTTGGTCGCGGCGGCACTCGAGATGTCGACGTCACCTCCGTCGGTGGTGATCGTGAAGAACCGGCCGCAGATCGGCGGTGACCTTCCGGCCGGCTGGCACGACTGGGACGAGGTGACCGCGCACGCCGAACCGGCTGCACCCGTGGCGGTTTCGGCAACCGACCCGCTCTACATCCTGTACACGTCGGGCACCACCGGCAAGCCCAAGGGCGTCGTCCGCGACAACGGCGGCCACGCCGTCGCGCTGACGTGGTCGATGAAGAACATCTACGACGTCGGCCCCGGTCAGGTCATGTGGACCGCATCCGACGTCGGATGGGTGGTGGGGCACTCCTACATCGTCTACGCGCCGCTGCTCGTCGGCGCCACAACCGTTCTGTACGAAGGCAAACCGGTCGGGACGCCCGACGCGGGAGCGTTCTGGCGCGTGATCGACGACCACAACGTGCGCGCGCTCTTCACCGCTCCGACCGCCCTGCGCGCCATCCGCAAGGTCGACCCCGACGCGGCGCTGCTTGCCGATCACGACGTGTCGTCGCTCGAAACGCTGTTCGTGGCCGGCGAGCGACTCGATCCCGACACCTACGAATGGGCGACGCGCATTCTCGGCAAGCCCGTCGTCGACCACTGGTGGCAGACCGAGACCGGGTGGGCGATCTGCGCCAATCTCCGCGGCCTGGAACCGATGCCGATCAAAGCCGGATCACCGACGGTGCCGGTTCCCGGGTTCCGGGTGGGCATCGTCGACGAGAACGGCGGCCCCGTCGAGGCGGGCGACGAGGGCAACATCGTGATCGCTCTTCCGCTGCCTCCCGGCACCCTCGCCGGACTGTGGAACGACGACGAACGGTACGTGAAGTCGTACCTCTCCGCGTTCGACGGGTACTACCTCACCGGCGACTCGGGATTCGTCGACGCCGACGGGTACGTCTCGGTCCTCGGACGCACCGACGACGTCATCAACGTTGCCGGACACAGGCTTTCGACCGGCAGCATCGAAGCCGTCGTCGCGTCGCACCCCGCCGTCGCGGAGTGCGCCGTCATCGGTATCCACGACGAGATCAAGGGCCAGCGGCCCAGCGGCTACGTCGTCCTCAAGGCCGGCACCGAGGTCGACGAGGAGACGCTGCGGTCCGAACTCGTCGCGATGGTCCGCGACCAGATCGGCGCCGTCGCGACGTTCCGCGACGTGACCGTCGTGCAAGGTCTGCCGAAGACCCGGTCGGGGAAGATCCTGCGAAAGACCATGCGGCAGATCGCCGACGGTGACGAGGTGGTCGTGCCCTCGACCATCGAGGATGTGTCGGTGCTCGATGCGTTGAGGGGGCTCTGACCCCCCTACTTGATCTTCCCGAACCTCTCCAACGACACCTGCCGCTCGTGGGAGTGATCGACGATCTGCTCTACGTACTCCTCCGGCCGGCCCTTCTTCAGCGCGTGCACGGCCTTGCCCTCGACGCCGCGCAGCTCGGGTACCCAGCGCCGCACGTAATCGCCTGTGGGGTCGAACTTCTCACCCTGAGTCGTGGGATTGAAGATGCGGAAGTACGGGGACGCGTCGGTGCCGGTTCCCGCCGTCCACTGCCACCCGTGCTGGTTGCTGGCCAGATCACCGTCACGCAGCTGCTGCATGAAGTAGCGCGCGCCGCGCCACCACGGCAGGTGCAGGTCCTTCACCAGGAACGACGCCACGATCATGCGCACCCGGTTGTGCATCCAGTGCTCGGAGTTCAACTGACGCATGCCGGCGTCGACGATCGGATATCCCGTCTTGCCCTCGCACCACGCGTCGAACAGCTCGTCGGCGTGCTTGCCCGAGTCCAGCTCGATGGCGTCGAACTTCTTGATGTAGTTCTCCCGCGCGCTGTCCGGGCGGCGGGCGAGGATCTCGGCGTAGAAATCACGGAAGCACAGTTCGCGGCGGTAGGACTCGGCACCGGCGTTGCGCAACTTCGCGATGTCGGCCAGCAGGGTTCGCGGGTGGACGGCCCCCCACTTCAGGTGCATCGACATTCGGCTCGTGGTGTCGAGATCAGGACGATCGCGCTCGTCGTCGTACTCGCGAATGCGATTGTCGTGGAACTCCTTCCACTGCTTCAGTGCAGCCTTCTCCCCGACCTCGATGTCGACGTCCGCACCCTTCTCGGTCGGGATGTCGACGCGCTTCGGGCCACCGGACAGATCGGACGGGTCGATCCACGTCGCCGTCTTGACAGACGTGTCCGCCGGGCCCCGCCAGCCGTGATCGAGCCAGCGGCGATAGAACGGGGTGAACACCTTGAAGCCGTCGCCGTCGTCCTTGGTGATCCGGCCGGGTGAGACGGCATACGCCGAACCGGTGGCCACCAGGTCCACCTTCTCCCCGACGGCCGCATCGCGTTCGCGGCCGTAGGGGCCGAAGTCCTCGGAGACGTGTACCTCGGACGCGTCGATCGCCTTCGCCACCTTGGGCACGACGGTGGTCGGGTCGCCGCGCACCACCAGGAGCTTGCCGCCGAGCTGCTCGTCGAGCGCGGTCAACGAGCGGTAGAGCACGTCCCGTCGCGCCGAGCCGGACGGCTTCAGCAGCCGATCGTCCAACACGAACAGCCCCAGCACCGAACCGTCGGTCTCGGCGGCGCGGGCCAGGGCTGGGTGGTCACCGAGACGGAGATCGCGGCGGAACCAGAGAACTGAAGGCATGAGGGGAGTATGCCCACATACCCTGTGCGCGAAAACCGGCCCTCCAGGGCCGGTTTTCGCGCACAGCGGCTACAGCACGTACAACATCTCCTGATACGTCGGCAGCGGCCACAGATCGTCGGCCACGATGCCCTCGAGCTCGTCCGCGGCGGCGCGGACGGCGTCCATCGCGGGCAGCAGCTCGTTCTGCGCGTGCTTGGCGTGCTCGAGTGCGTCGTCCCCGCCCTCGTGAGCCAGTGCGCTCTTCAATGTGGAGAGCGCGGTGCGCAGTGCCGTGATGGGCGCGGTCACCTCGGCGAGCGCGGTGGTGTCGGCCTCCACGCCGGCACTCTTCAGCGCCGCGACGTTCTGAGCGAGCTCGGTCTGGTAGCGGACGGCGGCCGGGAGTACGGCCGTCGTGCCCATCTCCAGCGTGAGCCTGGCCTCGACCCCGATCGTGAGGATGTACTGCTCGAGCCCGATCTCGTAGCGGCTGTGCATCTCTCGGTTGTTGAACACGTTGTACTTGTCGAAGAGGTCCATCGCGTCCTGCGAGATGAGCTCCGGCAACGCGTCGACGGTGGTCCGCAGGTTCGCAAGACCGCGCGATTCGGCTTCGATGGGCCACGTGTCGGAGTACCCGTCGCCGTTGAAGACGACGGCGCCGTGATCGGTGATGATCTGCGTGAGCAGGTTCTGCACGGCCTCGTCGAAGTCGGTGCCGTCGGCCACCGCGGTTTCGAGCGTGGTCGCGATGTAGTCCAGCGAGTCGGCCATGATCGTGTTGATCGTGACCATCGGTCCGTTGACCGTCTGCATCGAGCCCGGCGCGCGGAATTCGAAGCGGTTGCCGGTGAACGCGAACGGGCTCGTGCGGTTTCGGTCGCCCGGGTCGGTGGGCAGGATCGGCAGCGTGTCGACGCCGATCATCATGGTGCCCTTGCCCTTCGACGACGTCGCCGCGCCCTTGGCGATCTGGTCGAAGATGTCGGCGAGCTGGTCACCGAGGAAGATCGAGATGATCGCGGGCGGTGCCTCGTTGGCGCCGAGACGGTGATCGTTGGTCGCGGAGGCCACCGATGCGCGCAGCAGGCCGGAGTACTTGTGCACCGCGCGGATGACCGCCGCGCAGAAGACGAGGAACTGGGCGTTCTCGTGCGGGGTGTCGCCGGGCACGAGCAGGCTCCCCAGCTCGGCGTTGCCGAGGGAGAAGTTGACGTGCTTGCCGGATCCGTTGACGCCGTCGAACGGCTTCTCGTGGAAGAGGCATTCCATGCCGTGCTTCTTGGCGATGGTCTTGAAGGTCGTCATCAGCAGTTGCTGATGGTCGGCTGCGACGTTGCCACGCTCGAACATCGGGGCGATCTCGAACTGGCCGGGCGCGACCTCGTTGTGCCGGGTCTTGGCCGGGATACCGAGTTTGAAGAGCTCGTGCTCGGTGTCCATCATGAAGCCCAGTACGCGCTCGGGGATGGCGCCGAAGTAGTGGTCGTCGAACTCCTGACCCTTCGGCGGCTTGGCGCCGAAGAGGGTGCGGCCGGCGTTCATCAGGTCCGGGCGCGCGAGGAAGAAGTGACGGTCGACCAGGAAGTACTCCTGTTCCGGACCACAGAACGAGACGATGTTGCCGGGCTTGTCGTGTCCGAACAACTTCAGGATCCGCTCGGCGTGCCCGCCCATGGCCTGCTGGCTGCGCAGCAACGGCGTCTTGTGGTCGAGCGCCTCACCGGTCATGGAGACGAAGACGGTGGGGATGCAGAGGGTGTTGCCGTTCGGGTTCTCGAGCACGTAGGCCGGGCTGGTGACGTCCCACCCGGTGTAGCCACGGGCTTCGAAGGTGTTGCGCAGGCCGCCGTTGGGGAAGCTGGACGCGTCGGGCTCGCCCTGGATGAGCGTCTTGCCGGCGAACTCGGCGAGAGCGGTGCCGTCGCCCGTCGGGTCGAAGAAGCTGTCGTGCTTCTCGGCGGTGAGACCGGTGAGCGGGTAGAAGACGTGGGCGTAGTGCGTCGCGCCCTTTTCCAGCGCCCAGTCCTTCATGGCCGAGGCGACGGAGTCGGCGACGGCGGGGTCGAGTTTCTTGCCGCCCTCGATCGTGGCCATGACGGACTTGAACACGGACTTGGGCAGCCGCTTCTGCATGACGATCTTGCTGAAGACGTTCTCACCGAAGAATTCGCTCGGGGTCTGCGACACCGAGAAGTCGAACGCAGGCGGTACATAGGCCTCGACGTCCTGGATGGCCTGCAGGCGAACGGCGTTTCCACTCATTTTTCCAAACCCCTAAGGAAGAGCCACAGGGTTCCGCACCCGGTTGCGCGGACTCCGACCTCGGGACTGTACGAAGCGGTCGTGGCGGGAGTGTTTCGTAACTGTGACCACTGCAATGCACAATTGCCTGGTGACCGACACCGCCGCCACCGTCCTCGTCGTCGACGACGACGCGGACGTGCTCGCGTCCCTCGAACGCGGTCTGCGACTGTCGGGCTTCTCCGTCCTCACCGCCGTCGACGGCGCCCGCGCGCTCGACGCGGTGCGCGACGACGACCCCGACGTGGTGGTGCTCGACATGAACATGCCCGTGGTCGACGGCAACGGAGTGGTCACCGTGCTCCGCGCCAGCGGAAACGACATTCCCATCTGCGTGCTCAGCGCCCGCAGCTCCGTGAACGACCGCATCGCCGGCCTCGAATCCGGCGCCGACGACTACCTGACCAAGCCGTTCGTCCTCGCGGAACTGGTCGCACGCATCAACGCGATGCTTCGTCGCCGCGGCAACACGACAACGTCCGGACCGGCCACCACGACATCGGTCATCGGGCCGCTCGCCATCGACGAGCCGGGATACCAGGCGACGCTGTCCGGCCGACCCCTCGATCTGACGAAGCGCGAGTTCGAGTTGCTCGCCGTTCTCGCGCGCAACGCCGGCGTGGTGCTCTCCCGTGAACGACTCCTCGACCTGGTGTGGGGCTACGACTTCGTCGCCGACACCAACGTCGTCGACGTCTTCGTCGGCTACCTGCGCCGCAAGATGGAAGTGGACGGCCACGCGCGCATCCTGCACACCGTCCGCGGCGTGGGTTTCGTGCTGCGAGCCTCGTGAGAAGTCCGCGTCGATCGTTCTCGCTTCGGGCCCGCGTCGCGGCGGCCGCTGCCCTCGGAGCTTTGGTCATCGTGACGGCCATCGGCGTCTACGTCTCGTTCGCCATCTCCCGCAACAACGTCTACCAACTCGACCGACGCCTGGAAACCGCATCCGACGTGATCGTCACGCGCGCACAAACATTCGAGATGTTCCTCGGCAACCTCAGCGAGTCGCGTGCATTCGGGATCACGATTCGCGACGACGGCCGGATCCGGGCGACGACGCGACCCGAGCTCCCCGACCTTCCGGCGGGCAGCGCCACCGCCGACGTCGACGGCACCGAGTTTCGCGTGTTCACCGCGGTCGTCCCGGACCGGCCGACGACCACCATCTCGATCGCGGTCCCGCTCGCCGAGGCGCAGGACGTCACCACCTCGCAGCGACGGCAGGTTCTCGTCGCCGGTGTGCTCGCCGTCGGCGCCTCGACCGCGCTCGGCTGGATCTTCGGCGGCAGCGCTGTGCGCCCACTGCTGCGCCTCACCGCTCAGGTCCGCAAGCAACCGCCGACTCCGCCGCAGTCCAAGACGGGTGTGCGGGAGGCCGACGAGCTCGCGGCGGCGGTCGGCGACATGCTCGGCCGGGTCACGGACGCGCAGAACCGCACCGAAGCCGCCCTCGACACGGCTCGGGACTTCGCCGCCGTGTCGGCCCACGAACTGCGCACCCCACTGACCGCCATGCGTACGGACATCGAGGTGCTGCGAACCCTCGACCTCGACGCGACGCAGCGGGCCGAAATTCTCACCGACCTCCAGCGCACCCAGGGCCGTGTCGAGGCGACGCTCGCCGCCCTCGAACGACTGGCGTCGGGCGAGCTGTCGTCGGATTCCGATCGTGTGGCCGTCGACGTCGCCGACGTGGCGGACCTCGCGGCGCAGGACGCGATGCGCCACTTCCCGTCCTTGGAGGTGCGCGTCGACGCGGGGGGTCCGGTCGTGGTGCGCGGGTTCGCGACGGGTCTGCGGCTGGCCCTCGACAACGCGATCACCAATGCTGTGCGGCACGGCAGTGCCGGCCTGGTGGTGATCGGCCTGGACCGCACGGGCGACTCGGTCACCGTGACCGTCGACGACGACGGGAGCGGCCTTCCCCAATCCGAACGCGAGTCGGTGTTCGGCCGGTTCGAACGCGGCAGCGGTGCGGCGAAAGGCGGCTCCGGCCTGGGCCTCGCGCTGGTCGCCCAACAGGCCGACCTGCACGGCGGCACCACCCGCTTCGAGACGAGTCCGCTCGGCGGGGCCCGCCTGGTGCTCGAACTGCGCGACGGCGGCGGGCCGGACGTAGCGCAGCCGTAACGTCCGTGCGTGAGGATGGCGGGATGGACTTCGAAGTACCCACGGTCGATATCTCTCCGTACGTCGACGGCGGATCGGCGCAGGCACGCTCGGGTGTGGCGGCCGACATCGACTACGCTTGCAGCACAGTCGGATTCGTCCAGGTGGTCGGACACGGCGTTCCCGACGAGGTGATCGACGGTCTCGCACGCGCCATGGACTCCTTCTTCGGCATGCCGCCGGCGGACAAACGCGCCTTCGTCACGCCGCCGTCGATCAATCGCGGCTACACCGCGCCGAAGAGCGAGTCGTTGTCGCTGTCCCTCGGTGTGGAGTCGGCCGACCGGATGAACGACTTCTTCGAGGCCTTCAACGTGGGCGCGCAGGCGTCGGACCATCCTGATCAGGGTCTACCGGAGGCCGACTATCCGGCCAACCTGTGGCCGTCCGACGACTTCCGGGGCGGAGTCGAGGCGTACTACGCGCACGCAGCTCGGGTGGCCCGAACCCTGACCGACATCTTCTCCGATGCGCTCGGCACCTCGATCTCCGACCTGACCGACCATTCCGTCGACACCCTGCGGATGAACAACTACGCCCTTCCACCCGGTGACATCGAGCTCGACGGCGATCTCACCGGCATGGGAGCGCACACCGACTACGGCATCGTCACGGTGCTGTGGGCCGATCAGGTTGCGGGCCTGCAGGTTCTGGGGTCCGACCGGATCTGGCACGACGTGTCACCCGCCGACGGTGCGCTCCTGGTCAACCTCGGCGACCTCACGGCGCGGCTGACCAACGATCGCTGGATGTCGACCCTGCACAGGGTGAAGCCCCCGGTCGTCGACGGGACCATTCGCCGTCGACGGTCAGCGGCGTTCTTCCACGACGGCAACATCGACGCGGTGATCGCACCGCTTCCCTCGCACGGCCCGCCGCTCTACGAGCCGGTCACCGTCGCCCAGCACATTCGAGCCAAGCTGGCCGGGTCCCGCGAGGGCAAGTCGAACAGCTCTGCCGAGCGGGAAGCCGCGCGAGTGACTGCTGCCGAGCAGTAACTCCTAGCCGACGCCGAGAAGATCGATCACGAAGACCAACGTCTTGCCGGAGAGCCGATGTCCCCGGCCGGCCGGTCCGTAGGCCATCTCCGGCGGGACGGTGAGCTGACGGCGTCCGCCGACCTTCATTCCGGGAATGCCCTCCTGCCAGCCGGCGATGAGGCTCTGCAACGGGAAGTTGATCGACTCGCCGCGATTCCAGGACGAGTCGAATTCCTCGCCGGTGTCGAACTCGACGCCCACGTAGTGCACCTCGACCTTGCCGCCGGGTACGGCTTCGTCGCCGTCGCCGATGGTGATGTCTTCGATCACCAGGTCGGTGGGAGGGGGTCCTGCCTGGAACTCGATCTCGGGCTTCGTCACTGAAATCTCCTCGTCGGTTCGCGTCTCGTACGAACCGACTCTAACGCGAGGCAGGTCAGCCGATGGGTTGCGGCATCCGCTCGGCGCGGTAGGAGCAGTCGATCGTGTTGCCGGTCGCGGGGTCCTTCAGCTCGACGCGCCACGAATCGGCGAACTGGTCGACGCCGGGGATCATCGAGATCGTGCCGGAGATCAACACGGTGCCGCGGCGCAGCAGGCCACGCTCGTCGAGAACGTCGAGCCAGTAGCTCGGCGCCAGCAGGTCGGCGAGCGATCCCTGCTGGATGACGGTGTCGCCGTCGACCCACGCGGTCAGGGTGATCTCGTCGATGCGGTCCGCGACGTCGCTCAAGCGCCACGCCTTGCGGCCCAGCACGTCCGGGGCAGCGTTCTTGCTCCATGCGACGCTGTGAACCTCGAGGTCACGGTCGGTGTGATCGCACGCGACGGTGAGCAGAACGTCGTTCGCGGTGTCGCCGAGGACGATCAGGGCCCACTCCGCCTCACCCGACGTGCGGCCGTGCTGCACGGCGACCCGATCGGTCTGCTGGGCCAGGTAGGGCGAGATGGGGTACATGGCCGGAATGGTCTGCGGCGCAGGGATTCCGAGCTCGGCCAGTTCGTCGATGTGCGACTGCACCTCGGCCTGGTCGCGGCCTGCGTAGCCGGCGTTCAGGAGGGTGGTCACCGTGATGGTCTCGGTGGTGCCGTCGGGAAGTTCGAACGTCAGGTCGGTCATGTCGGAGCTCCTGCTCTGTTTGTCTCGACTTCGGTGCTGTCGTGACTTCGGTGTGGTCGTTACTTCTGTGTTTCGATGCGTCTCAGCCCTTGCGCATACGTCTTGTATACAGCAAGTATATGGAGGTACCAACCGATACGATCGACTTCGAAAGGAGGCGTCATGGAGGGCACACCCACCGCCACCTCGGCGCCCGACGACCGCAAAGGCCTGGCCAAGGCCTTCGCGGCGAGCCTCACCGGAACCGCACTCGAGTGGTACGACTTCGCCGTCTACTCCGCCGCGGCGGCCCTGGTCTTCCCGCAGGTCTTCTTTCCGGACAGCGATCCGCTCACCGGCACGCTTCTCGCCTTCTCCACCTACGCCGTCGGTTACGTCGCGCGCCCGATCGGCGGTTTCGTCTTCGGACGCCTCGGAGACGTCATCGGACGCAAGCAGCTCCTCGTCATCACGCTGCTCATGATCGGCGTGACCACCTTCTTGATCGGTCTGCTTCCCGGGTACGGAAGCATCGGCGTCGCGGCGCCGATCATCCTGGTCTTCCTCCGCTTCGCGCAGGGCGTCGCCGTCGGCGGCGAATGGGGTGGCGCAGTTCTTCTCTCCAGCGAGTACGGCAACCCACGCCAACGCGGATTCTGGGCGTCCGCTGCCCAGATCGGCCCGCCCGCAGGCAATCTGCTGGCCAACGGATCGCTGGCACTGCTGACGGTGACGCTGACCGAGGACCAGTTCGAATCGTGGGGATGGCGCATCGCGTTCCTCTTCTCCGCCGTTCTCGTCGCCTTCGGCCTGTGGATTCGCCTCAAGCTCGAGGACACCCCGGTGTTCAAGGCTATGCAGGAAAGCGGCGAGCGACCCGACGCGCCGATCTCCGAAGTCTTTCGCACACAGAGACGTTCGCTGCTCGCGGCCATCATGTCCCGTATCGCACCCGACGTGATCTACGCGCTGTTCACGGTCTTCTCCATCACCTACGGCGTGAACCGTCTCGGGTTCGTCCGCAGCGAGGTGCTGACCGCCATTCTGATCGGATCCGCGTGCCAACTCGCGCTCATCCCGTTGGCCGGCGCCCTGTCGGACCGCATGAACCGGCGCCTCCTCTACGGAATTGCTGCCGTCGGTGGTGCCGCGTGGGTTGCGATCTTCTTCCTCATGATCGGCGGCGGGTCGTTGGGCCTGCTGATCCTCGGAGTCGTTGTGGGACTGGCGTTCCACTCGTTCATGTACGGCCCGCAGGCAGCCTTCGTGACCGAACAGTTCGATCTTCGACTGCGCTCGACCGGTAGCTCGCTGGCGTACACCATCGCGGGCGTGTTCGGCGGAGCGTTGGCACCGATCATCTTCACGCTGCTGCTCGACAAGCTCGACAGCTGGGTCCCGATCTTCGTCTACATCGTGATCGTCGGCATCGTGACCGTTGTCGGGTTGCTGCTCGGCCGCGGCCCGGACGTCGCCGAGGAAGAGCGGTACGTCGCGTCGCGACTGCCTACGCCCGCAACAGAATCGATGTCGTGACGGCGAGATGATCGTCGATCGCCCGGAACGCCAGGTCCTCGTCGCCCGCAGCCAGCGCGTCGACGATGGCCTGGTGTTCTCCGCACACCTGATGCTGGCGGCCCTCCGCCTCGATGATGGCCGACAATCCGACGCGCAACTGACGCGCACGCAGTCCCGCGTAGGTGCGCGAGAGCAATTCGCTTCCGGCCGAGTCGATGAGCGCCTGATGAAACAGACCGTCCCAATGGATGAATTTCTTCGACGCGTCGTCGGACCGGTTGTCCGCCAACGTTTCCTGCTCTGCCAGCGCATGGGTCATCTCCGCGACCGGAGCGTTCCCCCGAGTGATCGATCGCGATGCGGCGTGCCGCTCGAGCACACCGCGGAGGCCCATCAGCTCTCCGATCTGACGGCCCGACACCGGCGGCACGTACGCGCCTCGTTTGGGCACCATCTCGATCAACCCCTCGGACACGAGGAGCAACAACGCTTCTCGGACGGGGGTGCGAGACACACCGATCGCCGTCGCCAGCTCGCCCTCGTTGAGAAACGTGCCGGTGGACGCGGGCGAGGTGAGAACCTGATCGCGGAGATAGGCGTACGCGCGATCGCGACCGGATTGCATACACTAGGTATACCCGATGAATGGAGTGATCGATGAGAATCAGCCTCGCCCAGGTGACCGCGTCACGGGACCCGCAGGAGAACCTCGTTCTCGTCGAGAAGCAGATCGACGCCGCCGTCGCCGCCGGATCGAGCCTCGTCGTCTTCCCCGAGGCGACGATGAAATCGTTCGACGGACCCATCGTCGACGCCGCCGAACCACTCGACGGGCCCTGGGCCGGCGCCGTGCGATCGCTGGCCGCGGCCGCCGGAGTCACGGTGATCGCCGGAATGTTCACACCCGCCGACAACGGTCGCGTCCACAACACCCTGCTCGTCACCGGAGGTGGCGTCGAGGACTCGTACCACAAGATCCACCTCTTCGACGCTTTCGGTTTCGCCGAATCCGACACCGTCGCACCGGGTTCCGAACCACTGGTCGTCACGGTCGACGGGGTGAGCGTCGGCGTCGCCACCTGCTACGACATCCGCTTCCCCGGCCTGTTCCAAACTCTCGCCGACCGGGGAGCGCGGCTGACCGTGGTCCCGGCCTCCTGGGGACGCGGGCCGGGCAAGGTCGATCAGTGGACGCTGCTGGCGCGGGCGCGTGCGCTGGATTCGACCATGTTCATCGCCGCGTGCGATCAGGCAGACCCGGAAGCGTCGGGCCACGAGGTCAAGGGCAGCGCACCCCTGGGCGTCGGCCACTCGCTGGTGGTGGGCCCGAACGGCGCAGTACTCGACTCGCTCGAGGGCGCACCCGGACTGCTGACCGTGGACATCGACGTGGACGAGGTCGATGCGGTGCGCAAGACGTTGCCGGTGCTGGCGAACCGGCGGTTCTGAGCACGGAACCAAACGGACCCAATGTGACGTTCGGTCCACTATTGCTACCGAACGTCACATTGGGTCCGAAAGAGGTTGGGCCCAGAGCCGAGCGAACTACCGCTCGCCCGCTCCCTTGTACTCACGCTCGGTGTAGCCGGTGTAGATCTGGCGCGGACGGCCGATCTTGCCGTTCGGATCCTGGTGCATTTCCTGCCAGTGCGCGATCCATCCCGGCAGACGACCCAGGGCGAAGAGCACCGTGAACATCCGCGTCGGGAAGCCCATGGCGCGGTAGATCAGGCCGGTGTAGAAGTCGACGTTCGGGTACAGCTTGCGCTCGACGAAGTAGTCGTCGGCCAATGCCGATTCCTCGAGCTTGAGCGCGATCTCGAGGAGCTCGTCGTTGCTGCCGAGCATTTCGAGGATGGTGTGCGCCGTCTCGCGGACGATGGCGGCGCGCGGGTCGTAGTTCTTGTAGACGCGGTGCCCGAAGCCCATGAGCTTCACGCCGTCTTCCTTGTTCTTCACCCTGCGCAGGAAGTCGGCGCTGTCGCCGCCCTCGTCCTTGATGCGGTCGAGCATCTCGAGCACGGCCTGGTTCGCGCCGCCGTGGAGCGGACCCCACAGTGCGTTGATGCCGCCGGAGATCGAGGTGAACAGGTTCGCATCGGAGGAGCCGACCAGGCGCACCGTCGACGTGGAGCAGTTCTGCTCGTGATCAGCGTGCAGGATCAGCAGCATGTCGAGGGCATTGATGACCTCGGGGTCGGCCTCGTACGGCTCGGCCGGCAGACCGAACGTCATCCGCAGGAAGTTCTCGACGTAGCTCTTGGAATTGTCCGGGTACAGGAACGGCTGACCGACGGACTTCTTGTACGCGTACGCCGCGATGGTCGGCAGCTTCGCGAGCAGGCGGATGGTCGAGAGCTCGACCTGCTCGGGATCGTCGGGATCCAACGAATCCTGGTAGTACGCCGACAAAGCGTTCACTGCGCTCGAGAGCACCGGCATCGGATGCGCGTTGCGCGGGAAGCCGTCGAAGAAGCGCTTGAGGTCTTCGTGCAGCAGGGTGTGCCGACGGATGCGGTCGGTGAAGTCGTCGAGCTGGCTTGCCGTCGGGAGCTCGCCGTAGATCAGGAGGTAGCTGACCTCGATGAACGTCGATCCCTTCGCGAGCTGCTCGATCGGGTATCCGCGGTACCGCAGGATCCCGGCGTCGCCGTCGATGTAGGTGATGGCCGACTTGGTCGACGCGGTGTTGACGAACCCGCCGTCGAGCGTGGTGAAGCCGGTGGTGGCAAGCAACTTGCCCAGTTCGATGCCGTCGTTGCCCTCGGTGGCCTTGGAGATGCCCATCTCGTATTCGCCACCGGGGTAGGTGAGCGTGGCTTTTGCGGCGTTGTCAGCGTTCTCAGCGGGCACGAATGGTCCCTCTCGAGCTCATGTGTACGGACACGGTGGTAACCAACTTCAGGTC
The DNA here is from genome assembly GCF_059691855.1 of Rhodococcus sp. 320_ES. Lineage (NCBI taxonomy): Bacteria > Bacillati > Actinomycetota > Actinomycetes > Mycobacteriales > Nocardiaceae > Rhodococcus > Rhodococcus sp. 320_ES. The sequence goes on from NZ_JCAWAG010000002.1 coordinate 208,074, forward strand.
TCGCAGATAGAAACTAGTCGCCCGTCAGCTCGTTCGCCCAGGGAGGGTCCGCACCGGGCCGCGAGACCGTGATCGCCGCAGCGCGCGCGGCGAATCCCAGCACCTCGCGCCACCGTTCCTCGGTGAAGGTCCGTAGCCGCTCGACGGACAATTCGCCCGCCCGATCGAGACAGTGCAGAAGCGCGCCGTGGACGGTGTCACCCGCACCGATCGTGTCCGCGACGCTCACTCTGACTCCGGGCACCGCGATCTCGCCGTCGACGGTGATGACGGACAGCCCCTCGTCGCCGCGCGTGACGACGATCGCGGTGATGCCGGCCGCCAGCCACTGCTCGGGCGTGGTGCCCTGCTCGCCCTCCGCCAGCCACCCCGCGTCCTCGACGGACACCTTCAGGATGTCGACGGACGGCAGCCAGGTGCGGAACCGCCGACGGTATTCGTCGCCGTCCGTCATGGCCGCCGGGCGGATGTTCGGGTCGAGCATGGTCAGCACGCCGTGCCCGTGGAGGCGGTGCAGCAACGCGCCGTAGACCGACGCACCGGGCTCGTACAGCAGCGACAACGTGCCGAACGACGCGGCTTCGATGTCGTCCGGAACGACGTCGGGGTCGCGCACCAGCCGGTCGGCGGTGCCGTCGGCGTAGAACGAGTACGCGGCGGCCCCGCTCGGATCGAGCGACGTCAGCGCCAGCGTGGTGGGCTCGTCGCCGCGCTGCAGAATCGAGGTACGCACGTCCGACGCGTGCAGCCAGTCGACGAGATCGCGGCCGAACGCGTCGTTCGAGATGCGGGAGAGAAATTCGGCGTTGCTGCCGAGCCTCCCCAGTGCGACGGCGACGTTGAACGGTCCCCCGCCCAGCCTCGGCGCGAGCAACGGCCCGCCGTCGTGTGGCACCAGATCCACCAACGCCTCACCGCACACCAAGATCGTCACAGCTGCCCCCCGACAGTCGATTCCTGCGTCTTCGGGTCGTTCCGCAGGCTCCACTCCTGCATCAACCCCCACGTCCCCGACCACGTCTCCCCCGGCTCCAGGACGATCAGATCGATACCCGAATTGAGCGCGTCGACGGGCGACGTCATGGGCTCGATCGCCAACGCTCGGCCGCGATCGGGATACGCCTGATCGTTCTTCGGGTCCGCCGTGAACACCTGGACCCATGGGAACTTCTCGTCGGTCCACAGCACCGTCGCGGGCGCGTCGGGCGCGGTCAGTCGGCACCGGGTAATGCCGTCGGCGTCGGGCACGAGGGCGCTGAACGGAGTGTCCAGCCACACCCCCTTCAACGGCCGGGGCGCCGAGAGATCGAACTCGGTGCCCGCAACCGGAACCGACTGTCCCTCCGGCAGGTTGCGTTCCGAGTCCACCGGCAGGCGCGTCCCCGCAGCGACGGACAGAATGCACTCGTCCAGCGGTGTGTCACCGGCTCGGACGAACGAGTGGACACCGAGGGCGAACGGCGCGTTCGTGTCCCCGATGTTGGTGGCGGTGTGGGTCACGGTGAGTCCGGTCTCGCCCACCTCGTGCACCACGCCGATGCGTAACGGGTACGGCCAGCCCGGTTCGTCGCCCACCTCGATCGTCTGCTCGACACGAGAATCGGTGTGCGCCACGAGCGTCCAGTCGCGCCGGCGCACCAACCCGTGACTGGCGTTGTTCTTGGCGGGCTCGGTGATCTCCAGCTGGTTCTCGCGACCTTCGAACGTGAAGCGGCCGTCGCGCGTGCGATTGGGCCACGGCGCCAGGACCAACCCGGCCGACAGCGGCGGCTTCTGGCCCGCGGGCCAGGTTTCGGTGAGCGCACGTCCGTCGCGCGTCAGCACGCGCAGACCCGCGCCGGTGGCCACGACCTCGGCTCGGTAGGGCCCGCTTGCAATGACGTAGGACTCGGTCATCCTCCGAACGCTACCGGCCTCGACAAAATTCTTTGTTAGCTTGGGGAGTGCCTTCGAGAGCCTTCACTCCCGTGATCAACCGCACCGCGGTCGACATCGTCGTGGTCGTCGCGGCGTTGGTCGGCTTCAATCTCACTGCGCACTACGCGCCGACGCCGATCGCCGTGGCTGCGGTTCCGGTGGGGGCAGTGGTGTTGCTCCTCTTCGCCCGAGCGCGCGGTCTGCACTGGAGCGACCTGGGTCTGAAGAACTGGGGCCGCGGGGCCAAGCACGGTGTGACCGCTGCCGCCGTGACCCTTCTCGTCGTCGCGGTGGCCGCCTCGATTCCGTTCACGCAGTCGGCGTTCCTGAACGAGCGATATGGAGTCAACGTCGGGGCCACGTTGTTCGCGGCTCTCGTCATCATCCCGCTGCAGACCGTCGTCCCCGAAGAACTGGCCTTCCGCGGAGTCCTGCACGCCAACCTCGCGCGCCGATTCGGAATCCGCGGAGTCGCCGTGATCGGTTCACTGTTGTTCGGGTTGTGGCACGTCGCGTCGTCGCTCGGCCTGACGTCGGGCAACGCCGGATTCTCGTCGGTGCTGGGCACCGGCATCTTCGGTCAGGTCGTCGGTGTGTGCGGCGCGGTCGCCGGCACCACGCTGGCCGGATTCGTGTTCACCTGGCTTCGGCACCGCGGCAAGTCGATTCTGGCGCCCATCGGTCTGCACTGGGCACTCAACGGCGCGGGAGCCCTTGCGGCACTGACCGTCTGGCAGCTGACGGTCCACTAGCCGGTCAGAGTCCCAGCCGCTCCGCCAGGTCGACGACGACCTCGTCGTAGTACCCGTCGTAATCGGTCACCGACCCCACGAGGTGCCCGAACCGTTCGAACGAAATCGTCCCGAAGATGGTGGTCCACGCCGTCAGGGTGCTGCGCACCAGCGCATCGTCGATGAAGTCGCCGTCCTCTCCGGTTCTGGTGCGGAACTCGTTCCGAAGAAACTCACGAGCGCCGACGTAAAGCTCCTTCTCTGCGCTCCCGCGCTCGGATGAGCCCTTGTGTGCGTCGAGCACGATCGACACGAGGACCATCGTCGTTCGCGTCGCCGGCGCGATGGTGTTCTCGGGCGCCACGTAGCCGGGCACCGGCGATCCGTACAGCAGGGCGTACTCGTGCGGATGGGCGTTCGCCCAGGACCGGATGGCGCGGCAGGTCGACATCCAGCGCCCCCGATGATCCTCGCGATCGTGCGGGGCGTCGGCCGTCTCCGCGGCGGCACCGAGCTCGTCGTAGCACTGGACGATCAGGGCCGTGAGCAGCTCGTCACGGCTCGACACGTATCGGTAGACCGCCGACGAGACCATTCCGATGTCGCGCGCCACTGCCCGCAGCGAAAGCGCCGCGGGTCCGATCTCGGCCAGCTGAACACGCGCCGACGCCAGGATCCGGTCGGTCACGTCGCTGCGGTTCTGCGCTCGCGTCATGGTTCGACAGTAACAAAACGAGAGCAGTGCTCTTGACAGATCGGCGAACGCAGCTCATGCTTCGTTGTGAGAGCAGTGCTCTCACTTCCTTCTTCGAAAGGCTTACGCCATGTCCGATCGTCATATCGTCGTCGGGGCCGGCCCCGTCGGTAGCGCCGTCGCCCACCTGCTGGCCGAGCGCGGATCCGAGGTGGTCGTGGTGACCAGACGCGGAACCGCAGTCGAGTCGGCGCACGCGGTCGCACTGGATGCCTCCGACGCAGACGCACTGACCGAGATCACCGAAGGTGCTGTGGCGCTGTACAACTGCGCCAATCCGAGCGACTACACGACGTGGCAGGACGTGTGGCCCCCGCTCGCGCGATCACTGCGCTTGGTTGCGGAACGCACCGGAGCGGTCCTTGCCGTCACCGGATGCCTCTACCCCTACGGCCCGGTCCCCGGTGGCCGCATGGTCGAAGGAATGCCCGACGCCGCCACCGACCACAAGGGCGTCCTGCGCGCACAGATGTGGGCCGAATTGAAGGATGCGCACGACGCGGGGCGGCTGCGCGCCGTCGAGGTTCGCGCGTCGGACTACATGGGCCTCGGCGTCGGACAGAACGGCCACGTCACCCGCGTCATGCCCACGGCGCTGAAGGGCAAGACCGCGTGGGTGATCGACGCGAAGGATCAGCCGCACTCCTTCACCGACGTGCTCGACGAAGCGCGAACCCTGATCGCCGTCGTCGATCGACCGGACACGTGGGGCCGCATCTGGCACGCACCCACCAACGCGCCCCGGACACTGGAGCAGGCGATCACGGATTCGCTGGCGGCGGTGGGGCGCCCGCCGGTACGCGTGGCCCGCATTCCGCGCCTGGCAACCCGCGGCATGGGACTGGTCGTCCCGATGATGCGCGAGCTCAACGAGCTGTCCTACCAACGCACGTCGCCGTACATCCTCGACTCGACGATGACCGAGAAGGAGCTGGGGCTGGCACCGTCGCCGTGGGAGGACATCTGCCGCCGCAGCGCCACGCTGTGAATCAGTCTCGGGCCACGCGGTACTTCACGAAGGCCGGAATCGCCAGCGCCGCAACGACGACGCCCACGACCACCAGGACGCCGCCGCCCGCAGCGGCGACCGCGGTTCCGACGTAGACGGCCGTGAACCCGTGCAGCACGTCACCGATGCGCGGGCCGCCTGCGACGACCACGACGAAGACTCCCTGCAGGCGTCCCCGCATCTCGTCGGTGGCGACCGACTGAAGCATCGAGCTGCGGAACGCCGCAGAGATCATGTCGGCGCCGCCGCCGAGCGCGAGGAACGCCAACGCCACGTAGAGAGCCCACGACACCTCGCCGACGACGGCCACGCCGACCGAGACGCCGAACCCGATCATCGCCACACCCCACACGACGATGCAGACGATCACCGCGACGCCCTGCCGCTGCACACGCGGAAGCCACCCCGAGAACACCCCGCCGAGAATGGCGCCGGCGGACAGAGCGGCGAACAACAGCCCGAGAACGAATCCGCCCTCGAGGGGGTCGCCGAAGGTCTCGTGCGCGATCTGCGGGAAAAGCGCACGCGGCATGCCGAACACCATCGCGATGATGTCGACGACGAACGACGCCAAGAGCACCTTCTGCGTGGTCAGGTACGCGAACCCGGCGAGCACTTCCCGAAGGCCCGCACGACGGGACTCCCCCGTCGGCGGAATCTTCGGCAGCCGGTACACCGCCCACAACGTCGCGGTCAGGAACACCGTGTCGATCAGATACAGCGTCGACAGTCCGAAGGGTTTGATCAGTACGCCTGCGAGGAGCGGTCCGGCGATGGCACCGAAGTTGAACACCGTCATGTTCAACGAGTTCGCCGCGGGAAGTTGCTGAGGCGGAAGCAGACGCGGAATGATCGCGTTGCGCGTCGGCTGGTTGATCGCGAAAAACGCCTGCTGAATTCCCAGTAGCACCAGCACGATCCACACGTTGTTCAGACCGAGGAACGCTTGAACGAACAGCAACGCCGAGGTCGACCCGATTCCGACCGAGCTGATCATCAGCAGCGTTCGCCGGTCCATGACATCGGCGAGTGCCCCACCCCACAGTCCGAAGACGATGAGGGGCACGAGCGCGAACACACCGGCCAATCCCACGTACGCCGAGCTTCCGGTGATGGCGAACAGCTGTTGCGGCACCGCGACGATGGACAACTGCGCGCCGATCACCGTCACGATTCCGGCGACCCACAGTCGGCGATAGTCTCTGTTCTGCAGCGGTGTGGTGTCCGCCAGGATGCGCGGACTCACGGTTGGAGGCGGCTCGATACTGCGGCGCCGGTCTCGTCGATGTCGACTCGTATCCTGTTGTGCAGTCTGTTGTTTCGACCCTGCCAGAACTCGACCGACGTCGGCCCGATGCGAAAACCGCCCCAGTCGTCGGGCACGGGTATCTCGTCCTGCCCCTCGAAACGAGCGGTCACCTCGGCCAACTTGGCCTCGAGTGCTTCCCGCGACGAGATCGGACTCGACTGCTCCGACGCCCACGCACCCAACCGGGATCCGCGAGGCCGGGTGTTCCAGTAGGCCTGCGTCGTCGCCGCGTCGACTCTGGTCACGGGGCCGCGGAAGGTCACCTGACGCTGGATCGCAATCCACGGAAAGGTCGCCGATGCGTACGGATGCGACTGCAACGCTATACCTTTGGCCGAACCGTAGTTCGTGTAGAACACCACGCCCTCCGCGGTGATCTCCTTGCACAGCACCGTGCGCGTCGCCGGATGACCGTCCGCGTCGACGGTGGCGAGCACCATCGCGTTCGGTTCCGCCACGTCGGCCGCGATCGCCTCGTTCAACCACGACGTCACCAGCGGGAACCAGCCGTCGTCGAGCCACGACTCGACGAGGTCGGCGTCACCGCCGTAGCTCACACGCATCGCGGCGAGATCCGCCTTCGCCGGTCGATCGGTGGGGTGAGAGGGATTTGTCACGATCGAGAACGCTACTCCCGGCCGCAGGAGGTTCTCGGGCGGACACTCGACCCGCTATGGTGCTCGGAGTCTTGCCCTTACCGGGGCACACGAGAACGAGGTCAGTCATGCCCGATCAGAGCTCCACGAAGAACGCCGTCCCCGAAGGATTCGTGGGCGGACTCGAAGGCGTGGTGGCGTTCACCACCGACATCGCCGAGCCCGACAAGGACGGCGGCGCACTGCGCTACCGCGGTGTCGACATCGAAGACCTCGTGAGCAAGGGCGTCACCTTCGGCAACGTGTGGGCGCTGCTCGTCGACGGCCGCTTCGGACCTGGCCTGCCCCCGGCCGAACCCTTCCCACTGCCCATCCACACCGGCGACGTGCGCGTCGACGTCCAGGCCGGACTCGCGATGCTCGCCCCCATCTGGGGATACGAACCACTGCTCGACATCGACGACGACACCGCCCGCGAGCACCTCGCACGTGCGTCCGTCATGGCACTGTCCTACGTCGCGCAGTCCGCACGCGGGATCTACCAGCCGGCGGTCCCGCAGTCGCGCATCGACGAATGCTCGACCGTCACCGAACGATTCATGACGCGCTGGAAGGGTGATCCGGACCCACAGCACACCGAAGCGATCGACGCGTATTGGGTCTCGGCCGCCGAGCACGGAATGAACGCCTCCACCTTCACCGCCCGCGTCATCGCCTCGACCGGTGCCGACGTGGCCGCCGCACTCTCCGGAGCCATCGGCGCCATGTCCGGCCCGCTGCACGGCGGCGCACCCGCCCGCGTCCTGCCGATGATCGAAGAAGTCGAGAAGAACGACGACGCCCGCGGCATGGTCAAGGGCATCCTCGACCGCAAAGAGAAGCTGATGGGCTTCGGGCACCGGGTGTACCGAGCCGAAGATCCCCGCGCACGCGTGCTCCGCGCCACCGCCAAGCGGCTCAACGCTCCCCGCTTCGAAGTTGCTGCGGCTCTGGAGCAGGCTGCGCTGGCCGAGCTGCGCGAACGCCGGCCCGACCGCGCGATCGAAACCAACGTCGAGTTCTGGGCCGCCGTGATCCTCGACTTCGCCGAGGTCCCCGCGCACATGATGCCCGCGATGTTCACCTGCGGCCGCACCGCCGGCTGGTGCGCGCACATCCTCGAGCAGAAGCGCCTGGGACGGCTCGTCCGTCCCGCCGCGATCTACACCGGCCCCGAGCCGCGGTCCCCCGAGTCCGTCGAGGGGTGGGGGAATATCGCCTGAGGGGCTCAGGCTCTTCGGGTTCGGGCACCGCGGATTGCGGGGGGGCACCGGGGATTGCGGGGGGATGGAGCGAACCGGGGTGCGCGGAGCTGGGGCACCGCAGATCGCGTCGGGCACTCGTGATAGCAAGGGCACGGGGCTTGGGCACCGCAGATCGCGTCGGGCACTCGTGATCGCAGATGCACGGAGCGAACCGGGGTGCACGGGGCTCGTCTAGGAACGCCGAACCGTTGTCGGCGTGGGCATCGTGGCGGCGATCGCGAACGCTCGGCGAATTCGTTGAGCAAGCTGCTGCGGCGCGGCCAGATCCGCCCAGACCCACCTCACCACTACCCAGCCATGCGAACGTAGCTCGTCTTCGCGCCTCTTCTCCTCGAACGCGACGTCGCCGGCGACCTGACCCGGCGGCACGTGCTTCGTGTACTTGACCTGACCGTCGAACTCGCTGATCACACCCTCCTCCTCGTTCAGGAAATCGCATCGGCCCAAGAATCGACCGTCCGGCGCACACAGCGCAATCTGAAGTTCAGGTGCGGGAAAAGCGAACGTACGTAGCATGACTCGGCTGCGCGATTCACCAACCGTTTCGCTCAGTCCGTCCATGAACTCGACCGCTTCGAGTGCGCGCTTCTGCCCTCGTTGCGGCCTCGACATCACCGAGTCGGCGATGCTTTCCCGAGTGACCGTTCCGGTTCGGAGAGCCGAATCGCCAACGCATACAGCCTGTTCGAATGTCAGCGTTCTGGCGAGATCTGCAACGGTTCGTGCGGGACTGGTCACCCTCATGCCGTCAACGTCAACAACATCCGCAGGCCCGAGTGGCGCGGCGTGCACGTGACGTCGAGTCGTGGTTCGGCCGCTCTTCGCGCGGTCGACGGTCATGTGTACGAGTCGAAGGTCAGGCTTCCACATGGAAAACCCGTGAACCACGGCAGCGGACTGGTGGCTTACCACGCCGTCCGTGGCAGATGCGGTAGCCCGAACGCGCACCATATGATGTTGCGCTGCAGTAAGATTCGTTAATTCGGTGGACGATGCATACACCCCGGGACGAATTGCAGTCAGTCGATCCTGCGCCAGTTCGCGTCGGATATCGCTGTCGGTGCGGCCCGATCCGTGCATCTGCTGCCGTGTCCACAAGTCCGGCCCGACGGAGTCCATGACGGAATAGTGGACGGGCTGGTGCGGCCGCGGTAGTGCTGAACTCGAACTGTGGATTGTTTAGTAGTTCGTCCACAGATCGCGGACAGGGTCTTGCCATCGGCCGCTCGCCGTGCGCTCGCCACTTTGGTGCACCCGCGATCGCAGGTGCCCTGACCCCGGGCATTCCCCTTCGCAACAGGCACCCGCCATCGGCAGTGCCGCGAGCGATCCGAGGTGCCCGAACTCGGGGCACCCCGGTACTCGCCGTGCGCTCGCCACTTTGGTGCACCCGCGATCGCAGGTGCCCTGACCCCGGGCACTCCCATTCGCAACAGGCATCCGCCATCGGCAGTGCCCCGAGCAATCCGAGGTGCCCGAACCACAAACCCCCGAACCACAAACCCCCGAACCACAAACCCGCCCGAACCACAAACCCCATGCCCCGCACGACCGGTTCACGCCCCCGCCCACCCGCCGACTAACCTGAGAACGCCCGGACTCCGCAACGTAAGGACGCAACGACGCCATGGCCGACACGCCGACGATCCCCGCCGACCTCAAGCCGAAGGACGGACGCTTCGGGTGCGGCCCGTCGAAGGTGCGGCCGGAGCAGTTGCAGTCCCTGGTCGACGTCGGCGCCTCCGTGTTCGGCACCAGCCACCGCCAGAAGCCGGTCAAGGATGTCGTCGGACGCATTCGATCCGGGCTTGCCGACCTGTTCGCGCTGCCCGACGGGTACGAGGTGGTCCTCGGGAACGGCGGAACGACGGCGTTCTGGGACGCCGCGGCGTTCGGCCTGATCCGCGAGAAGTCGCTGCACCTGACGAACGGCGAGTTCAGCTCGAAGTTCGCGTCGGTGGCGAAGGCCAACCCGTTCATCGGCGACCCGATCGTCGTGAAGGCGGAGCCGGGTAGCGCCCCCGAGCCGACGTCGGACCCGTCCGTCGACCTCATCGGCTGGGCCCACAACGAAACGTCGACCGGTGTCGCCATTCCTGTGCAACGGCCTGCAGGTTCGGAGAACGCGTTGATCGCAATCGACGCGACGTCGGGCGCCGGCGGTCTCCCGGTGAACGTCGCCGATTCGGATGTGTACTACTTCGCACCGCAGAAGAACTTCGCAGCCGACGGCGGACTCTGGATTGCGCTGATGAGCCCCGCCGCTTTGGCCCGCGTCGACGAAATCGCCACCTCGGGACGCTGGGTTCCGGATTTCCTGTCACTTCCGATCGCCATCGACAACAGCTCGAAGAATCAGACGTACAACACCCCGGCGGTGGCGACATTGCTGTTGTTCGCGGATCAGATCGAATGGCTCAATGGCAACGGCGGACTGGACTGGGCGACGTCCCGCACGGCGGATTCGTCGTCGCGCCTGTACGACTGGGCGGAGAAGTCCGCCTTCGCGACGCCGTTCGTGGCCGATCCCGCGCACCGTTCGCAGGTCGTCGGCACGATCGACTTCGACGACTCGGTGGACGCCGCCGCGGTCGCAAAGATTCTGCGGGCCAACGGGATCGTCGACACGGAGCCGTACCGCAAGCTGGGCCGCAACCAGCTGCGCGTCGGCATGTTCCCGGCAGTGGACCCGGACGACGTGAGCGCATTGACGGCCTGCATCGATCACGTGGTTGCCAACCTGACGTGAGCGTGTCCGGCCGTGATCGTCGCGGACGTGCATTAGAGTCGGACTCGGCACGAGGGCTACGCTTTCGACCGGACGCAAAGGAGTGACCGTGCGAGACATCCACGTGATCGGCCTGGCCTCCGACGGAAAGCACATCGTGTGCGCTGACGCCAAGGGTGACAAGTTCCGGCTTCCTGCCGACGAGAAATTACGTGCTGCCGCTCGCGGAGACGCCGCTCGGCTCGGACAGATCGAGATCGAAATGGACTCACTGATGCGGCCCCGCGAAATCCAGTCGCGAATCCGATCCGGCGCGTCCATCGCGCAGGTGGCGAAAGAATCGGGAATGGCGCCCAGCAAGGTCGAGCGCTACGCGCACCCGGTGTTGCTCGAACGCTCACGTGCCGCAGATCTCGCTCAGCTCGGCCACCCGGTCCGTGAAGACGGGCCCGCCGTGCTGACTCTCGCCGAGATCGTCACCCTGGCGTTCCGCGGACGAGGACATTCGATGGACGCGGCCGAGTGGGACGCCTGGCGCGACGAGGAAAATCACTGGGTCGTTCAGCTGCAGTGGCAGGCGGGCCGCACGACCATCGCAGCTCACTGGCGCTTCCAGCCCGACGCCCACGGGGGCAGCGTCGTTCCGCTCGACAGCGCTGCGTCCGAACTCATCGACCCCGATTTCGGTCGGCAGTTGCGCGGGCTCGCGCCCGTGCCGGCTGCCCCCGCGGCGGACGAGTCACAACAGACCCTCGACGAATATTACGGAACCGAATCCGAGAGCGATCGCACGGCGACGGTGCCCGAGCCGGTCGTCGACGAGACACCCGCTGCCCCCGAAGCACCCACACCTCCCGAGATACCCACACCCAAGCCCGCTCCGGGCCACGGCGGCTCCAAGGACAAGCGCGGCAAGCCTGCCATGCCGTCCTGGGAGGATGTCCTGCTCGGCGTGCGTAGTAACGGGCGATGACCGCACCCTGTCACCGGCTGTCCCGTCTGCGTGGAGGGACGTCGTAGTGGGCGTCCCGGCGTCGGCGATCTGGTACGTCGATGCGTCCGATCCGGCTGCCGTACTCCGGTCGAGCGGGCCGAGCGACCTCGACGCCGCCGCGGCTATCGCTCGCCGGCTCTACCCCGGGCTCGAACCGAAATCGGTCGGCACGGCGCCGATCAGTGCGTTCGGTGCGGTGGCCACGCCCCGGCGCGTGCTCGTCGGGTGCTTTCCCGGTGTCACCGTGGTGTGTTCGGCCGAATCGGCCGTTGCGACGCCGTCGACCTTGCCCGATGAGTGGATCCGACGCGTTCCGTCCGAACGTACGTATCTGGTTGCTGCCGAGGCCGAGTTCGCGTGGGGCGCTTTCGCCGAGTGGCGCGGCGGCACGCTGCGGAGATCGTTCAGCGCTGCACCGTCGTACATTCACGAGGACGAGGGGCTGCCTCAGCCCTGGGAGCGCCCCTTCTGGGCCGGTGAGCACCCGATGCAGTACCCCGCCGGAACCATGCCCGATCCGCAGGCCTTGCCCTTCCATCCGCAGGAGTTCGCGGACGCCGCGAGTGCGCACTGGCTGGGGGTGCGCATGATCGGCGCGGCTCACGACGGGGAGATCGATCCGCTCTCGGTGTTGTTGTGTGACTTCATGATGCGCGATCCCAGCGAATCGGCGCCGGAACCGTCGGCGCCCGCCCCGGAACCGAAGAAGGTCAAGCGGGGTCTGTTCCGCCGCAAGGTTTCCTAAACAAGGTCGAACAGCACGACGACGAATCCGACCGCGGCACCCACCGCCAGTCCCGGAACGACCCAGCGCCACACCGGTGCTCGCCGGTAGCGCATCAGTGTCGGTGCGGCACCGGCGATGACGACCACCAACACGATCACCGAGAACACCGCACTGATCGTGCCGAGTACCAGTCCCATCGACATGATCAGCGCACCGGAGAGCACGGCAGCCAGTGCCGCACAGAGCATGCCGGCGAACCACGGGGTGTTCTCGGTCTCTGTCATCTACACCCGCACCCGTTCGTAGAAGGCCATCGCCGCGGCGGTGGCCACGTTGAGCGAGTCCGTTCCCGGCGCCATCGGGATGCGCGCTCGAATGTCGGTGGCGCGCATCGCGTGCTCGGTGAGGCCGGGCCCCTCGGCGCCGAGCAGGACGGCGACCTTGTCACCCGTCATCGCGTCGGCAAGCGGAATCGCCGACGGGTTCGGCGTGAGCGAGATCAATTGAAATCCCCTGTCCCGCAACCGGCTCAGTCCGCGCGGCCAGTCGGGCACCGACGCGAACGGAACCCTGAGCACGTGCCCCATCGACACCCGCACGGCCCGTCGGTACAACGGGTCGGCGCATGCACCGCCGAACAGTACGGCGTCGACACCCAGCCCGGCCGCGTTGCGGAACATCGAGCCCAGATTCTCGTGATCGTTGACCCCTTCGAGCACCGCCACGGTTCGGGCGTCGGCGAGCACGTCGTCGAGGGCGAGAGCAGGGGGCCGAGCGGCCGCGGCGAGCACACCGCGATTCAGGTGGAATCCGACCACCTCGGCCATGACCTCGGCGGTGGTCCGGTAGAAGGGGACGTCGACGTCCACGAGGTCGTCGTGCAGCTCGGTCAACCGCCGGTCGACACCGAGCAGCGCCGATGCCGTGAAGCGGGAATGCAGCAGCCGCTGCGCCACCAGGACACCCTCGGCGATGACCAGGCCTTTGCCTTCCGGCAGATCCGGTCGCCGGTCCGACGAGTTGAGGTCGCGGAAGTCGTCGAGCCGGGGGTCGGATGGATCGGAGATGTCCAGAACGCTCACCACCGACTCATTCTCGCAGGGAGACCGGTGTGAAAAGCTGATGGGTGATGAGTACCGAGCAGAACATAACGATCCGACCCGCCACCGACGACGACTGGGATGCCATCGCGCTTCTCGACGCCCACGCCTTCGGTGAGCACCAGAACGCCGAGGACCTGGCCGAGACGAAGCTGCTCACCGAGTCCTCGGAAATCGTGCTCGCGTGCGCGGGCGACCTCGCGGTCGGGGTGACGATGCACTTCCCGATGCACGTGACGGTCCCGGGCGGCGCCTCACTGGCGGCGACGGGTGTGTCGTGGGTGTCGGTGGCTCCGACGCATCGCCGTCGCGGCATCCTCCGAAAGATGTTCACCGAGCAGCACACTCACTTCGAGGAGGCCGGGCGGCCGCTGTCGGTTCTGACGGCCAGCGAGGCCACCATCTACGAGCGGTTCGGATACGGCGCGGCCACCGCGGGCGTCGCCGTCGAGCTCGATCGCCGGTTCGCCACGTTCCACAGGGATGCACCGGCGGGCGAAGGAACGCGGCTGGTCGAAAGTGCGACGGCCCAGACGTTGCTGCCGGAGATCTACCGTCGCTGGCAGGCCGTCACCCCGGGTGCGCAGCCCATGCCCGCGGTGCGCTGGGAGCGGTTCTTCGCCGATCGCGAGAACAGTCGCGAGGGGTTCAGCCCCCTCTTCTTCGTCGTTCACGCCGACGGGTACGTCGCCTACCGCCGCGGTCGGCGGGTGGGTACCGCCGGGGCACAGGAGGCGCGCGTCGTCGATTTCGTCGCGGTCACCGACGAGGCACGCTCCGCGCTGTGGCAGGTTCTGTGCGGTATCGACCTCGTCGACACCATCGAGGTCACCCTCCCGCCCGGCGACCCACTGTTCACCCTGCTCACCGACCGGCGAGCGCCCGCCGTCACGGGCGTCAAGGACGGCCTCTGGGTGCGCATCATGGACGTTCCGGTCGCGCTCGAGGCCCGCACCTACGCCATCGAAACCGACCTGGTGATCGAGGTGGTCGATCCGTTCCTGAACGCAGGTGGCCGTTTCCGTCTCGTCGTCACCGGCGGACGGGCCGAGGTGACGCGAACCGACGCCGAACCGGACGTCACGACGTCGTTGTCCGTTCTGGGCAGCCTCTACCTGGGCGGACACCGGGCTCGCCAATTCGCGGCCGCCGGTCGGGTGGGCGCCGCGAGCGAGAAGGCACTGCACGAGTTCGATCTGGCGTTCTCCACCGATCGACAGCCCGAGATCGGCTGGTTCTTCTAGCGCGTCAGCGCTAGTTCGGCCTCGGCGCTGCGGTACCGCGACCGAGCGGCGAACGCGCACAGCGCAGCGATCAGTGACAGAACGCCGCCGATCACCAAGGGGGCGCGTGGGTCGAGCACGTCGGCCAGCTTGCCGAGGAGCGGACTGCCGATGGGGGTGCCGCCGAGGAAACACAGCATGTAGATGCCCATGACGCGTCCTCGCATCTCCGACGGCACCGACGCCTGAAGGATGTTCATGGCGGCCATCGTGAAGGTCAGCTGCACCGCGCCGGTCGGAATCAGAACCAGCGCAACCCCGACGAACGACGGCATCAGCCCGGCGACCGTTTCGAGAATGCCGAACGCGACCGCGGACCCGACGAACAGCTTCATTCCGGCGGCGCCGCGCCTGCGCGCCCCGAGGGTGGCACCGAGCAGTGTTCCCACCGCCAGCACCGTCGACAGCAGACCGTAGGCGTCGGCGCCCTTCTCGAATCCGTTGCGGGCCAGCACCGACAGGCTGAGCGGGAAGTTGATTCCAAAGGTCGAGACCACGAACACGGTGGCGAGAAGAACCCGTAGATCGCCGCGCCCCCACACATAGCGGAAGCCCTCGCGCACTTGACCTTTGGCGCGTTCGGCGCGTTCGACGGTGAACAGTTCGCTCTCTCGCATGGCCACGAGGGCGGTGAACACCGCAGCGAACGAGGCGGCGTTGATGAGGAAGACCCATCCGGTTCCGATCACGGTGATGAGCACGCCGGCGATGGCCGGGCCGATGATGCGGGCGGTGTTGAACGTCATCGAGTTCAGCCCGATGGCGTTGGCCAGCTTGTCCTTTCCGACCATCTCGATGGTGAAGGACTGGCGGATGGGAGCGTCGATCGCCGACGAGCACCCCAGCAGCAGCGCAAGGACGTAGACGTGCCAGAGCTGCACGACGTTGCCGACGTCGAGAAGCCCGAGGATCAGGCCGAACACCGCGGCCGCGGCTTGCGTACCCATCAGGAGCTTGCGCTTGTCGTAGCGGTCGGCCAGAACGCCGCCCCACACCGACAACAGCAGAGTCGGACCGAACTGCAGTGCCATGACGATGCCGACCGCGAGACCGTTACCGCCGGACAGAGTCAGAACCAACCAGTCCTGCGCGACGCGTTGCATCCACGTTCCGACCAGCGACACGATCTGACCGGACGCCCACAGCCGGTAGTTGTAGCTGTGGAGCGCGTCGAAGAGGGAGGGCCGCGTTGAACTCACAAGTACTAAGTTACGCTCACGACTTTTGTCGGGTCACTCGCTTTTGCCGACGATGGCGGTCATGATGTCGACGGCCTCGCGCAGCACCGCCAGCTGCTCCGGGTTCAGGACACGCAACTGCTCGGTCAACCACACTTCACGGGCGTGGGTCTCGTCGTCGATGATCGCCTTGCCGGACTCCGAGAGCGACACGATGATCTGTCGTCCGTCGGTGGGATGTGGGACACGCTTGACCAGTCCGAGATCGCCGAGCGAGGCGACCACGCGCGTCATCGACGGCGGTTGCACTCTCTCCCGAGCGGCCAGCGCGCCCGGCGTCATGGACCCTTCACGGGCGAGGGTGGCCAGGGCGGACAGCTGAGTCAGGCTCACCTGGCTCTCGGAGCGACGACCCCGCAGGTGCCGACCGAGGCGCACGGTTGCCAGTGCAAGGTCGCCGGCAAGGGTGCGCAATTCCTGAGTCACAGGCAGAGAATACGTCACAGTACGGTAAACGGCGCTCAGGTCGGTGATCGTGAGTTGTTTCGTGCCGCATCGCCATCAGCACCGGCTGACCGGCCACGATCGGAGTAGCGTTCCGGAAATGTCGGAACCTGATCCCGGGCAACAGCTCCCGTCGATTCCCGCCCGGTGGAGCGAACCGTCCACGGTGATCGCGGGCGGAATCGCGGTATGGGTGATCGCCACGATCGTCGTCCTTCTCGGCGGAGACCGATGGTCGTCCGCACTGCCGACGTGCTGGACCGGCATCGCCGTCGGATGCCTCGGGTTCGCCCTGTTCGCTGCTCAGCGGCGATCGGCGAGACGGGGAAACAAGGGCGCCCAGCGGGGGCTCGTCTAGCGCCTGACGTGCGCAAACTCACCCCGGCGCAGGTTGAGTAACACAGCCGTAACGTGGACACTTGGTTATGTAAGGCAAATCAACCACAACATGCTCTGAGGTAAAAGAAGTGAAGTTCGTCGAAAGTTTCATCGCTCGCCGTCGCAACAGCCGCTCGCTGCGTGATCTCTACGCACGCGCGAACTCGGTGAGCAGCCCCTCCATGCGTGACGAGCTGCTCGTCATCGCGCAGCGCGATCACTGAGCGGTAACCGCTCCGCGATCGACCGCCGCACGACGGTCATCGCCAGCACTGCCACCGCGACGCCGAGGGCCCAGCCTGCGATGACGTCCGAGAACCAGTGCGCCGCAAGATAGATTCGCGACACGCCGACCGCCACGGTCACCAGCCCGAGAACCAATCCGGCCACCACGACCGTGGCTCGGCGCGCCCCACTGTTCAGAACCAGAACGAACACCACCGTCACGAACGCCGCCGAGATCAAGGCGTGCCCCGACGGAAACGAGTACGTCGAGATGTCGACGATCCGCTCCGGCTCCGGCGGCCGCGTTCTCCGCGTCGCGTATTTGACCCCGTTCATCACGATCCACGCCAGTGCCATCGCACTCGCTGCGGCCAGCGCGTCCACTCGCCGATGTCGCACCCACAGCACCGCGACGAGAACCACGGCCAGAGACGTCATGACCGCCGTGTTGCCCGATGTCGTGATCAGCATGAACGCGTCCGTGAGCGCCGGAGATCGGTGAACCAGGACCCAGTCCAGAACACTCTGATCCACCTGCGTCATGGGCCAACCTCTGTCATCGACCAGCCTCTGTCATCGCCATTCCCACTTCCTGCTCACGTGCACCCGCCCCGAGTCCTCCACCCAGAATGGCACGCTGCGCGCCGACCCCCCGTCGAGCGACACCCTCAGATCGTCGTGCACGCAGACGGATTCGGACTCCGGCGGTATTCCGGACAGCACGCTCCACACCGTCAGGACGGGATCGTCGGCCACCACGGTGTCCATCCCGACACTCGTCACCGCCGCGGTGACGGCACTCGACGCGGTCCGGCAATCCACTAGATCCGCCAGCGCGTCCGCCGTCTCCACCGCGCCCAACGCCATCACCGCGGGATCGACCACCGCCGCGAGCCACGCGCGATCGAGCACCAGCGCGTCGTCCGGTGCGCACACCGCACCCGTCACGGACCGCACGCCACTCGGCGGCTCGATGTCCGTCACGTCCAGCAGATTCGACTCGACAGCAGCCGCCAGAGCGGAGTGCGTCGACACCACGACCGCCGGCGACACCGAACGCCTGTCGTCCGCCAGCCGGTCGAGCAACAGCTGCGCGAGATCGACGTCGTCGACGGTCTCCGGCGCGAGGAACGCCGCCATGCGATCGGCATCGGGGTGCTCCAGCGGATCGAGCACACCTTCGAACGCGGTATGGCCGGGTAACCGCAAGGCACCGAGCCGTTGCCCGCCGATGCGCGCGTGCCGGCGGAGCCACCATGCGGTGTACCCGAACCGGTCCGCGGCGGCCTCGGCCGTGTGCGCGTCGTTCAGCAGCACCGTCAGCGCGGCCGGCCACGCGTCGTCGTCGACGAGATCGAGATCGCGCACGGCGAGAAGAGAATCGGGCTCGTCGGGCAGCGAGTCCCACCACGCGTCCTCGTCGTCGAGGTCGTGGTCCGGGCCCGTCGGATCGTCGTCCCGCACCACCGCGAACGTCCACCCCACCCCGACCGAGCGCAGTGCGGCCGCGCCGTAACGGTCCACGAGCGACGCCGCCACGACCCCGAAGGGCGAATCGGACACCAGCACCGCGGCGAGCGGTGAGTCCGGCAGCAGCAGCTCGTCGGCCGCACGAATGTCACCTCCGGAGTCCTCGAGCGGAAGTCGACCGAGCGTCGACGCCAGTGCCGTGCTGCCGTCCAATCGCTGTGCGAGAGTGAGGACCTCGTCGACGAGCTCGTCGCTCACCTGATCGTCGTCCTCCAGCAGCGTCACCAGCGCCGGGTCCGACAGAACATCGGCGGCGCGCGCATCCTGCGCACCGAGCAGGCTCAACAGGGGATGCACCGCGGCAGGATGGACCACCCGCGCCCAGGACACCCTGCCGATCGGCTCGTCCCCCACGTCCCGCAACACGATCGCCGTCCGAGGACCGGTGACGGTGCGACCGTCGGTCAACGGAACCGGAAGCGCCGCAACCTCTTCCGCGTGAGCACCGTCGCGCACGAGAGGAGACAGCGCCTCGTAGAGCGAGCGCCACCACGCCGGATCGCGGGCAACACCCGACAGCATCTCGACCACCCGTGACAGACCCAGAACCTGCACGCCCACACCGGCGAGCAGCGACGTGTCGGACGGGTCCGCGAGATCGGCGATCACCAGCCCGGGCACCACGTCGGCCAGAATCTTGGAAAGCTCCGCGCTCGCACCGGGAAGAACGGCCGCCTCACCCGGCCGCACGTCGTCCCCGACGACGGTGGGAATCCACGGATGCGACATCAGATCCCGGGTAATGAGATCGCGAAGTTCGGCGTCGACGGGACTCGTCGCGAGACCCGCCCGGGGGACCATCGAAAGCCGCAGTTGCGCAGGAAAAGTGCGCACGACACCCGCGTACCCGGCCGCCGCGTCTCGCATCGACGAACCCGGGAGGATCCGTCGACGATCGGGTTGGAGGGGTACGTCGGTCACGAGAATCGCCGGGAGCGAGAGCGTTTCGTCGGAACGCGTCGGTGCACGCAACACGTCGCCGCGAACCGGCCGGGGCTCTCCGTCGACCACCGGGATCAGCCAGCGCGCGTGATCGGTCCGTCCCCGCCACCACACTCGATCGCCGATGCGCACCTCTTCGGGAACCCGATCGACACTCGTCATTCGGGCTATCTCGTTGCCGCTCAGCGTGATCGACTCGACGCCCTCGACTTCCAGCAGCAGATCCACTGCTTCGCTGTCGAAGTCGGCACCGAGCTGCGCCACATCCACGTCGGGGCGCACGAGCACCACGACCTCGGAATCCCATCCCTCGGCGGGCGACTCGGCCGCCGGCCAGGGCAAGCGCAGAACGGGGATCTCGGCGGGTTCGCCGACGCCGATCGTCGCCAGCTCGGCCCGCGTCCGATCTGCATCGAACATCACCGACCCTGTGCGACTGCGGAATTCGATCCGCTCACCCAGTGATCGGGTGGCGGTGAACCCCACCCCGTAGCGGCCGATGGCGCCCTCGGACTTGTCGGACGCGCGCAGAGCGGCCAGCGCGGTCAGACCGGAACGGGTGAG
Source organism: Rhodococcus sp. 320_ES (assembly GCF_059691855.1). Classification (NCBI taxonomy): domain Bacteria; kingdom Bacillati; phylum Actinomycetota; class Actinomycetes; order Mycobacteriales; family Nocardiaceae; genus Rhodococcus; species Rhodococcus sp. 320_ES. Next base: position 227,847 of record NZ_JCAWAG010000002.1, read on the forward strand.
CGGCGCACCGACATTGGCGACATGGAGCGCCTGCCCCTCGAACCACACGGCGACCCGGCCGGGCACCCCGGCGCGAGCGGCGGCATCGGCGGCGTTCTGCACGAGTTCGGTGAGCACTCGATCGCGGTATCCCCCACGCACGAGGTCGGATTCGGTGGCCGCGTCCTCACGCAGGCGCGTCGGGGACGACTGCCACGAGGCGAGGACCGACGCTCGGAGCTCGGCGGTGCCGAACGGGTCCGCTAGGGGTTCGACGGCGTTTCCTGGTCGGAGGTGGTTTCAGCTGCTTCGATGGTCTCGACAGCTTCTGTGCTCTCCGTGTGCGCGACCGGCTGCCGTGCCACCGTCTCGAGTGCGCCGTCGTCGTACGCGTCGAAGGCCGGTGATCCGGCGCCGGTGGGTCCGACGGTGTCCGAGTGTGCGCCGCAGCCGTATTCGGCGTGCACCACGTGACCGTCGGCGGACATCTCGTTGCCGCACACGCCGAACGCTGCCTTGAGCGATCCCGCGATCGGCAGGTAGAACCCACAGCTCACGCACGTGGCCGGGGCGGTCTTCGCCATGGGGGCGTTGGGACCGAAATCGCCTTCGAACCACCGTTCGGCCGTGTCGAGTCTGCCTTCACGGCTCATGACGGAGGTGCGCCCGAAGCCCAGTTCGAGTGCGACGTCGTCGATCTCGGGGTCGCCGGTGGCGACGTACCCCGGAACGAGCCGAGGATCACCGACCGGCGGCGGGAGGAGATCACCGGGCGACAGGTCGCCCGGCTGAATGCGCTGGTCCCAGGGGATCCACGTCGGCGCGACGAGTGCGTCGGGGCCGGGCAGCAGAACGACTTCGCTGACCGTCACCGCATCTGCGCCGGGCGGAGCAGCGATCACGACCGCCCACTGCCAGCCGCCGTATCCGGGCAGGTCGGCATCGAAGCGGTGGATCGCGGCACTCTCGCCGGCCGGTTCGACACCGAGGTGCGCACCGACGGGACCTTCGCCGAGCTCGACCACGGCCTGACGGGCCGACTCGACGGCGTCGGCCAGGACGGCGTCGACCGTGCTCGGATCGGACGTCGGCTGATTCGGGGAGACAACACTCACGCCTCACAGTTTGCCGTACGGCGCGGAACGGTTTTCAGGCCGGTCGGGGCATGATTGCGTCGTGCTCGGCCGTCGCGTGTCCACGACTCTCGTGGTGCTGTGCTGCGTGTCGGCCTGCTCGCCCACACAATCGGCGCCCTCGGCGGACCCGCCCGCGTTCGACGTCCGGATCGAGCGGACGTTTCCGCACGACCCGACTGCGTTCACCCAGGGATTCGAGATCGACGACGGTCGACTTCTCGAAGGCACGGGACGATCCGGGCAGTCCCGCATCACCGCGACGGATCTCGCGTCGGGAACGGTGGTGGCGCGTGCCGACCTTCCCGCTCCCCTGTTCGGCGAGGGCATCACCCGCACCCGTGACAAGTCGACGGTGTGGCAGTTGACGTGGAAGGACGGAGTGGCCATCGCGCGCGATCCCGACACGCTGGCGGAACGATCGCGCGTGCAGTACTCCGGCGAGGGGTGGGGCATCTGCGCACTTGCGGACGGCAGGCTGGTCACCAGCGACGGATCCTCGACGCTGACCTTCCGCGACCCGGCCACGTTCGACGTGACGGGCACCGTTGCGGTCACACGGTCGGGGAAGCCTCGCGACCGCCTCAACGAACTCGAATGCACACCCGACGGTGTGCTTGCCAACGTGTGGCAGACGGACGACGTCGCACGGATCGACACCACGTCGGGCCAGGTCGTGGCTGATATCGATGCGTCCGCGTTGAGAGCAGCCCTCGGGTCGGACGCCGGCGACGTGGACGTGCTCAACGGCATTGCGGCCGTCCCCGGAACCGACCGGTTCCTCATGACCGGCAAGCTGTGGCCCACCACCTTCGAGGTGTCGATCGTTCCGCGTGGACCCTGACCGAGACGCCGGGCGTGGCGAATGCCATACGGGTGTCACGACCGCGGCCGACTAGGGAAGAATCACGGACGTGAACGACAACGGTGACACTCGCGACCATCGCGGGGACGACGGGCGCCGCGATCACGCCGAGCACCCCGGGTTCGCGAACTACTCGCCGTCCGAGCCGCTCCCCCCGCGGCGCGCCCCGCTGCCGCCCCTGCACCCCGTGACGCCCCCGGAACCCGAGGACAGCACCCGCAAGACCCGCGTCGATCCCAAGCCCACCGCGGCGCCGCGCAAGCTCACCGTCACTCGCGTCGCCGCCATGCGCGGACGACAGCTGACCAACCGCGGCGTCGCGTCGTTCCGTCGCGCGGCCACCGCCGACGGAGCCGACAAGTCGGGCCTGACCGCACTGACCTACGCGACGATGGCCAACTTCGCATCCGACGCCGCGATGGCCGTCGCGCTCGCGAACACGCTGTTCTTCTCCGCGGCGACCGGCGAGGACAAGACCAAGGTCGCCCTGTACCTCGTCATCACGATCGCGCCGTTCGCGTTGATCGCGCCGCTGATCGGCCCCCTGCTCGACCGGTTGCAGAACGGCCGACGGCTTGCTCTGGCCACGTCGTTCGGCCTGCGGGCGGTGTTGGCGGTCGTGCTCGTCTACAACTACGACACCTGGGGCCTGTATCCCGCGGCACTCGGGATGATGGTGCTCAGCAAGTCGTTCTCCGTGCTCAAATCCGCCGTGACCCCCCGTGTGCTGCCACCCGAGATCGACTTGGTCCGCGTCAACTCCCGGCTCACCGTCTTCGGCCTCATCGGCGGCACCATCGTCGCCGGCGGTCTGGCGGGAGCCATCGCCTTCGTGTCCAATTCGGCCGGGGCGCTGTGGTTCACGTGCGCCATCGCGGTGCTCGGGGCCTACCTCAGCATGCGGATCCCGGCCTGGGTCGAGGTCACCGAGGGTGAGGTGCCGGCCACGATCAGCTACCACGGGGACGCCGCGACGGAAGTGCTCACTCCCGACACCAAGCCGGAGAAGCGCCGCCAGCCGCTCGGCCGCGCCGTGCTGACCGGGCTGTGGGGCAACGGGACGATCCGCGTGCTCACCGGCTTCCTCACGCTCTACATCGCGTTCGTCGCGAAGTCCCGTACCGAGCACGAACCGCTGCAGCAGGCTCTGATGTTGGGCCTGGTGGGAGTCGCGGCCGGTATCGGCAACTTCGCGGGTAACGCCGCCGGGGCACGGATGAAGCTGGGGCGGCCATCGATGATGGTTCTTCGCTGCACCATCGCCGTCACGGTCATCGCGATCATCGCCGCGATCGCGGACAACCTGCTGCTCGCCGCAGCCGCCGCACTGGTGGCGTCGGGGGCCAGCGCGCTCGCCAAGGTCTCTCTCGACGCCTCGCTGCAGCACGATCTTCCGCCCGAATCGATCGCCTCCGGCTTCGGCCGAAGCGAAACCGTTCTTCAGCTCAGCTGGGTCGTCGGCGGCACGATGGGCGTGCTGCTGCCGACCGAGTACTGGCTGGGTTTCACCGTCGTGTCGGTGGTGCTTACCATCGGCCTGGTGCAAACGATCTTGACCTACCGCGGTTCGTCGCTGCTGCCCGGTTTCGGAGGAAATCGACCGGTGCAGGCGAAACAGGAGGCTGCCGACGCCACCAAGCGCGTGCGGACCACCGAGAAAGCCGTGCGGTGAACCGGACCATTGCTCTGGTGTCCGCGCTCCTCGCGGTGGTCGCCGTAGCGTTCGCCGCCGTCGTGTTCGTCCTGATCCGCAACGCCTCGGACACTCCCCCGAAGGTCTCCGCGTACGCCGACGGCCGAGCCGAGGAAGTGGCGCCGTTCCGGTACTGCCCCGTCACCGCACCCCTGTGCGATTACGACGGTGAGACGTCGACGCTTCCGGTCCGCCCCGGCCACCCGCTGCAGCTGTCGCTGCCGACCGCGATTTCCGAGGCGCCGTGGGGCCTGGCGACGGTGTACCAGGGCGACGACGGCGACGTCGTCGAGAACGACGCGTTCTTCCTGCCGGACCAGCGCAACAGCATGACCGTGCCCCCGGTCGACGCGGACGGCCGATCACTGATCGGCGTCGAGGTGCGACTTCCGTCGGGCGTGATCGACACCGACACCAATCAGGAAGAGATCGTCAGCCACGCAATCTGGTCGATCGCGACCGCACCGAACTGACAGATCCCGGCCTTCCCGCCCTCCCCCGACCGGCCTCCGGCCTTCCCGCCCTCCCCCGACCGGCCTCCGGCCTTCCCGCCCTCCCCCGACCGGCCTCCGGCCTTCCCGCCGCCCCGACCGGCCTCCGGCCTTCCCGCCCGCCGTCAGCTGTCGAGCTCGCGAGCGACGGCCCGCACGACCTCGGAGATCTTCTGCGACGTCTTGCGATCCGGGTACTTGCCCTTGCGCAGCTCGGGCTGAATGGTGGCCTCGAGCAGGGTGATCATGTCCTCGACCATGCCGTGCAGCTCGTCCGGCGTGTGCTTGCGCGCCGCCGGTTCCTTGCGCGCCGCGCCGGCGTTCTGGCGGATCGACGGGGCGGGTTCGAGGACCTTGAGGCTCAGCGCCTGCGGCCCGCGGCGGCCCGCGGCCATGCCGAACTCCACGCGCTGCCCCGCCTTGAGCCCCTCGACTCCTTCGGGGAGTGCGGACGAGCGCACGTAGACATCGTCACCCTCGTCCTGCGACAGGAAGCCGAAGCCCTTGTCGACGTCGTACCACTTCACCTTGCCGGTCGGCACCGTAGATCACCCGTTCACTCTGCTCGAAACGCACTTGGTCCAAAAGAAATTCGCGCCGCCTGCTGGTCGGTCACCGAATGCGACGGTGCACTGCCGAGCGGGGCGCGAAGTTCGTTTCATCCTACTCGCGCACGGCCCGGCTCGGCACCGGGGTTTTCCGCGGCGGGGTTTACGGTGGGTAGCTGTGAGCGAGACTCGGAAGAAGACACCCGTGCTGCTGGCCCTCGCGTCGGTGTGCTTCGCGATCGGCGTGGTGGCCATCGTCGCCATGTTCGCCGTTCTGCTGACCGGCGGGGCCCCGGGTTTGTGGCTCTACCTGACGGCCATGGTCTTTCTGCCGCTCGGTTTCGTCTTGATGCTCGCGTTCGCTCTTCGGTCCGGTCGACGCGCTCGGCATTAGCCGATTGATGGCGTGTCACAACCGAAAGCGGCTTTCGCCGGTGCGTCGATGGTAAACGTACCAATCGTGCTCTAAAGTCTCGAGCGTGGCGAAGGACTCGTGCTCATGACTGCGGGTGCGCCGGACCGCTCGTTCCGCGCGCATCGCGTCGTCGTCGCCCTCTCGGTTGTCGCCGCCGTCGTCGCTCTGATCGCGCACGACCGCCTCATTCCGCTCGACACTCCCCTGTTCGGCCTGTTCCAGAACGCGGTCGACGCCGGGGTCTATCGAGCCGGGGGCACGACCGTGCTGCACGGCACCCCGCTCTACGACGGCAACCTGATCGACGACCTCCCCTTCACCTATCCACCCTTTGCGGCGCTGATCTTCGCTCCGCTCGGGTTGATGTCGATGGTCACCACGAAACTGCTGTTCTGGGTCGGCAACCTGGTGCTCGTGTACATCGCGGTCCGCCTGTGCTGGCGACATCTCGGATACGCGAACGACGCGTGGCTCACGGTCGTCAGCGCGTCGCTCGCGGTGGTGTTCACCTGGCTCGAGCCCGTGCGGATGACCATCTGGTTCGGTCAGATCAACCTGCTGCTCATGGTGGCGGTGCTGTGGGATCTGACCCGCCCCGAAGGCAGCCGGCTACGCGGTGTCGCCACCGGTCTGGCCGCCGGCACGAAGCTGACTCCCGGTCTGTTCGTCGTCTACCTCGCCGCGACCCGGCAATGGCGTGCGGCGGTCACGGCGGCACTGGCGTCCCTCATGACCGTCGTGGCCGGTTTCGTCGTCATCCCCGGCGACGCGGCGCGGTACTGGTTCACGGCCGTGTCGGAATCGACCCGGATCGGCGCACCGTCGAGCGGGGCGAATCAATCCATCCGCGGGGCGCTGCCGAGATGGATGGAAACCGTCGACCCGCCCGTCCTGCTGTGGGCGGCGTGCGTCCTCGTGGTCGGCGCGACCGGCATCGCCGTGGCGGTCGTGGCTCATCGTCGCGGTCACGTACTTCTCGGACTCACGATCACCGGGCTGACAGCGCCGATGGTGTCGCCGTTCTCGTGGGGTCATCACTGGGTGTGGTTCGTGCCCCTGATCGTGATGACCATGGATCTCGCGATCCGTCGGTTGCCGGCGTTCTGGGTTCTTCCCGTCGCACTGAGCGCCCCGCTCGCGTGCTGGTACCACACCTATCCCGACGGAGTCCGCGCGATCGGGACGTTCATGCTCCCGCCGCCGTCGTTCGTCGTCGGAGTCGTGATTCAGAGCGCCTACCCGCTGACCTATCTCGCGGTGCTGATCGGTGCCGCCATCGCGTTGCGCTCGACCGGAGCCGTCGGGCCCTCGACATCGACACCATTTCGTGATGTGACTTCCGTCACATCACGGGTAGGTAACGGAACGACCCCCGACCCGGTCACAGCACCCGCCGAACCGTCTAGCAGGGAGAAGTCTCGGCGCGATGTCGAGCGACGAAACTCCCACCACGACACCCATAGTTATCGAATAGTGACATCCTCCCCGGAACACACGTAGATTCTCCCTCGGCCGGAAAGTTCGGCCGCCGTCCTTACCCGCCGCGCCAAACCTCGTCCCGCGGGCCAAGGGCTTCCGACTAAGCAGAATCAGGGACGAGGGCGGGGGACCCACCACGTCTCCCTAGTGCAACCGGGCAGCAGATTCGTCTGCAGTCCTCGGGGTGAAGCCGAACCGTCCCAGCCAGGGGCGCGAACGCCGGGCTACCTCTCAGCCCGAACCCGACAGCTGACCTCGCAGGCGCGTGTGGAGAGGATTTCTACCCTTATGAGCGGACGTCATCGCAAACCCAGCACCACGGGCAAGACCGTCGCGAAGGTCGCCGTCACCGGCGCCATCATGACCACCGCGGGTCTCGCCTTCTCCGGAACCGCCAACGCCGCACCCGACTCCGACTGGGACAAGCTGGCGCAGTGCGAAGCCGGCGGCAACTGGGGCATCAACACCGGCAACGGATTCCAGGGCGGACTGCAGTTCTCCCCGAGCACGTGGACCTCGCACGGCGGTGGCGAATACGCCGCGACCGCCAACCAGGCCTCGCGCGAAGAGCAGATCACCGTTGCCGAGCGCGTGCTCGGCAGCCAGGGATGGGGCGCATGGCCCTCCTGCTCCGCCAAGCTCGGACTGAGCAGCGCGCCGACCGAGCGCGACACCCCGGCGACACCGTCCGTCCCCGCCGCACCGGCACTGCCCGACCTGACCTCGCTGGGTCAGAACGCGCAGGACTCCAACCAGGCGGCCATCCAGGGAATCACCGACGCGGTCAAGGCCGTGACCAGCGATCCCAACGTCGTGAACTTCGTCCAGTCCGTGACGCAGAACCTTCAGCTCGACCCGCAGGTCGTCAGCTTCTACGAAGCCAACAAGAACCTGCTCCCCCGCTAGATCCGGGCATCGAGAAAAGCCCCCACCCGTCGACCGGGTGGGGGCTTTTTCTGCTCGCTACACGGCGGTCAGCGGTTGATGACCGTCTCGGGGTGCGCGTACGGAAGAGAATCCACGGGCAACGGAAACTCCGTGTCCTCGCCGAACGGAGAGAGCCCACCCGCGCGTGACGACGCCAGTTCTGTCACCGGATGGTCCTCGTCGTCGGTGCCCTTCGGCCAGCCCGGATCGACATATCGCTGTTTCGGTTTGTTAGCCACAGCTCATTTTGACATCCGCGCCGGGGCATCTGCCACCCCAGGTATCTACTCTGATGATCGATGACCGACACCGAGAGCCCGAAAGCGGGTTCGACACCACCCGGCAGCGTGGGAACGCTCACCGACTGGATGTCCTCCCGCACCGACGAGCAGCTCACCGAGATGCTTCGTCTGCGACCCGACCTCACCGTCCCGCCCCCCGCGACACTCGACGTGCTTGCCGGCCGCTCTTCGCAGCGCGCGTCGGTACTGCGCGCCGCGGAGGACCTGGACACCCTCGCGCTCACGGTTCTCGAATTCCTCGCCCTCGAACGCGCCGACGACAACCCCGTGCCGCGCAGCAGGCTCGACACCCTCGTCGGCAAACGCGCCACCAAGAAATCCGTCACGGCTGCGCTCGACGTGTTGCGAAGCCGGGCTCTCGTACGCGGCACCACGGACCTGACCATGGTCCCGTCGGCGCGCGACGCCGTGCCGTGGCGAGTGGGGCGAATCCTCGATGCGAAACCCGATCTGACCGCGGAGGCCGTCGACGCGGCGCTGGCGTCGGTCGAACCGCGCGAGCGCGAACTGCTGACCACGTTGGCGAAATCGTCGTCCATCGGGCGTACGAAGGACGCGGCGCCGGGAACGCCCCCCGACCGTCCCGTGCAGCGTCTGCTGGCGGCGGGCCTGCTCACCTGGCTCGACGAGAACACGGTCGAGCTCCCCCCGCAGGTCTCCCAGGCACTGCGCGGCGAGCCGGTCTCGGATCCGTCGTCGCTGGTGCCGCCGACCGTCACCGCGGTATCGCATCCGATGGCCGACATCGACGCGGCCGCAGCGGGTGAAGCTCTGGACCTACTCCGTCAGTGCGCCGGCGTCATCGACGCTCTGAGCTCCGCGCCGGCACCTACACTCAAAGCGGGCGGTCTCGGCGTACGTGAACTGCGGCGCATCGCGAAGTCCGCCGAGATCGACGAGAGTCGAGCGGCGCTCGTGGTCGAACTCCTTGCCGCAGCCGGCCTCATCGCGTCGGGCATACCCGATCCGCCCCCGCCCGGCGACAGCGGCGACGACATGTGGGCACCCACCCCCGCCGTCGAGGCCTGGACCGCCGCCTCGCCCGCGAAACGATGGAACGCGCTGGCCACCGGGTGGCTCGACACCGCACGACTACCGTGGCTCATCGGCATGCGCGACGCGAACGACAAGCCCGTGGCGGCGCTGTCCGACGAGGCCCGGTCGACGGCGGCACCGCGCGATCGCCGCGTGGTGCTGGGCGTGCTGGCCGACCTCCCTGCAGGCGACTCCATCGACGACGCGGATCTGGTCCGAACCGCGACCTGGCGGCGACCTCGCATCGCCCCACGTCTCGGCCTGACTCCCGTCACGAAGTTCGTTGCCGAGGCCACGACGCTCGGCATCGTGGCGCGCGGCGCACTCTCCACCCCCGGCCGCGCGCTGCTGCGCGGCGCCGACGCCGCCGCCGCGATGCACACCGCGATGCCCGAACCGATCGACTACGTGCTGGTCCAGGCCGACCTGACCGTGGTGGCTCCCGGGCCCCTGACACCCGAGCTCCATCAGACGATGGCCCTGATCGCCGACGTCGAATCGGCGGGCGCGGCCACGATGTACCGCCTCGGCGAGACGAGCCTGCGACGCGCGCTGGACGCAGGAATGTCCGCCGCCGAGTTGCATGCGCTCTTCGCGGGCGCCTCGCGCACGCCCGTTCCGCAGGCGCTGACGTATCTGATCGACGATGTCGCCCGTCGCCACGGGCGTCTGCGGGCAGGGGTGGCGTCGTCGTTCGTGCGATGCGAGGACCCGGCCCTCCTGGCCGAGGTGCTCGCCTCACCCGCGGCCGAGCCGCTGGCGCTGCGGGCGCTGGCGCCGACGGTGGCCATCTCGCAAGCACCGCTGGCGGACGTTCTCATGCAACTGCGTGCGGCCGGCTTCGCGCCGGCGGGCGAGGACTCGTCGGGAACCATCGTCGACGTGAGCACCCGCGGCGCACGCGTCGTCGGCCGTCGTGCCCGACCGCTCTACCGCACACCGGCGGTTCCCACCGACGAACAGCTCACCCGGCTGGTCGGTGAGATGCGGGCCGGCAGCAAGGCCTCCGAGGTGCGGCGATCGGAAGGAGTCCGCTCCGACGGCACCCGGGCGTCCGGCGCGGCGACCATCGCGCTGCTTCAGCGTGCGGCGGCCTCCCGCGCGCCGGTGAGCATCGGATACGTGGACGCAGCCGGGGTGTCGTCGAATCGCGTGGTCGAGCCGGTGTCCGTCGGCGGCGGTCAGCTCGACGCGTGGGACCCCACGTCGAGTGTGGTCCGACACTTCACCCTGCACCGAATCACGTCGGTCTCGCTGCTCGGCTGACGGACATCGGTGTGCCGACGCCGTCCCCGGGGTACCCAGTCGGGAATAGTCGCTGCTCGCGGACGGTTGTGCGGTAGCTGCCCGCACGCGCACTGTCGGTGTCGTGGCGGACAATGATTCGATTGCGCCGACTGCGGACACACCGCCGACGGCGCCACAAGAGAGGTGAACGTGACCGACGGACCGTTGATCGTCCAGTCCGACAAGACCTTGCTGCTCGAGGTCGACCACGAGCTGGCGGGAGAAGCGCGCGCTGCCATCGCCCCGTTCGCCGAACTCGAACGCGCACCCGAGCACGTACACACATACCGTGTCACCCCGCTGGCTCTGTGGAACGCGCGCGCCGCCGGTCACGACGCGGAGCAGGTCGTCGACGCGCTGGTGCGTTTCTCTCGGTACGCGGTGCCGCAACCTCTTCTGGTCGACGTGGTCGACACCATGGCCCGGTACGGCCGCCTGCAACTGGTGAAGAGCCCGGTGCACGGGCTCTCCCTCGTCAGTCTCGACCGCGCCGTCCTGACGGAAGTCATGCGAAACAAGAAGATCGCTCCGATGCTCGGCGCCATGGTCGACGAGGACACCGTCCTGGTCCACCCCAGCGAGCGTGGGCGACTCAAGCAAATGCTGCTCAAGGTGGGCTGGCCCGCCGAGGACCTCGCCGGATACGTCGACGGTGAGAAGCACCCCATCGATCTCGACTTCTCGGGCGGGCACTGGGAACTGCGCGACTACCAGCAGATGGCCACCGACTCGTTCTGGGCCGGGGGATCGGGCGTCGTCGTGCTCCCCTGCGGCGCGGGCAAAACCATGGTGGGTGCTGCGGCCATGGCCAAAGCCGGCGCTACCACCCTCATTCTGGTCACCAACACCGTCGCCGGCCGGCAGTGGAAGCGCGAGCTCATCGCCCGGACGTCGCTGACCGAGGACGAGATCGGCGAGTACTCCGGCGAGCGCAAGGAGATCCGTCCCGTCACGATCGCCACTTACCAGGTGATCACGCGGCGGACCAAGGGTGAGTACAAGCACCTCGAACTCTTCGATTCGCGCGATTGGGGTCTGGTGATCTACGACGAGGTGCACCTGCTGCCCGCACCCGTGTTCCGGATGACCGCCGATCTGCAGTCCCGTCGCCGTCTCGGACTGACCGCGACGCTCGTGCGCGAGGACGGCCGTGAGGGCGACGTGTTCTCGCTGATCGGGCCCAAGCGGTACGACGCACCCTGGAAGGACATCGAAGCGCAGGGCTGGATCGCTCCCGCCGACTGCATCGAGGTGCGCGTCACGCTCACCGACGCCGAGCGGATGGCCTACGCCGTGGCCGAGCCCGAGGAGCGCTACAAGCTGTGTTCGACGGCGCGCACCAAGATCCCGGTGGTGAAGTCGATTCTGGCCAAGCACACCGACGCGCCCACCCTGGTGATCGGTGCGTATCTGGACCAGCTCGACGAACTCGGCGAGGCGCTCGGCGCGCCCGTCATTCAGGGCTCCACCAAGAACAAGGAGCGCGAATTGCTGTTCGACGCGTTCCGCAAGGGTGAGATTCAGACACTGGTGGTCAGCAAGGTCGCCAACTTCTCCATCGACCTTCCCGAGGCATCCGTGGCGGTCCAGGTGTCGGGCACGTTCGGTTCTCGGCAGGAAGAGGCGCAACGCCTGGGCCGACTGCTTCGGCCCAAGGCGGACGGGGGCCAGGCGCACTTCTACTCCGTCGTCGCGCGCGACACTCTCGACGCCGAGTACGCAGCTCACCGCCAGCGCTTCCTCGCCGAGCAGGGGTACGCCTACCGGATCACCGACGCCGACGACCTACTGGGACCGGCGATCTGACGGTGGCCGAGTCAGCCCGTTTCGAATTCGCCGTCGACCGCGCGCACGCGAAGGCCGTCGACGAGACGGCTGCGCGGGCACGTCGACGGTGGCGGGTGTCCGCGATCGCGGCCGCGGCGGCAGCGGCGGCGGCAGTCGTCCTCTTCCGCCTCGACCACCCGTGGTCGTACATCCTGTTCGCCGTGCTGGCCCTGGCGACGATCGTGGCGCTCTGGGTCGCCGTCGCGGCGGCGCTGCGATCACGCACCGTCGGCGACCTGTACCAGCACGGAGTTCTGGTACCCGCCGTGGTGGCCGGGACGTGGCGACACGGCGTGGTGCTGTTGTCGCTGATCGACGTGTCGAAACCCGACGTGGAGATCGCCCACATGGCGTTGGTGACCCGTGCGGTGCGCAGACTCCCCGGTCACCGTGACACCGTCGGGGAGAACGTGCCGAGCATCGCCGTACTACGCGACCGCTCCAATCGCGCCGATCCGAACACCTGGAGCGGCGTGGTGCTGCTGCCGCTGGCGTGGGCGACCACCGACCGGTCCGTCATCGCGGAGGCCGATCGCAGCATCGAACAACTCGAATGGGATCTGTTGCACGAGAACCTGTCTCTCGTGGACACCATTCACGCCGCCGAGAACCACCGGCTTCTGATCGACCCGCACGACCTGCCCGCGGAGTTGCTGCACAAGGGACGCGAGGCGACCTAGGTCAGTGCGGGCATGACCTCGCGCTCGAACATCTCGATGCCGCTGCGGTCGTATGCCGCCTCCGGGAAATAGAAGATGCCGTAGGCGAGGCCCTCGTTCTTCAGAGCCGTGAGGTTCTCCACGATCTGCTCGGGTGTGCCGACGCCGGGAAGATCGCGGAACGCCGACAGGGCACCGGCCGCCTTCTCTGCCCCGACGTACTCCGTCATACGCGCTTCGAGCGCTCGAAGACGTTCTTCCACTTCGGCTTCCGTGGAACCGATCGCGACGTTGTAGTTGGCGGACCGGACGATGGCGTCGAAATCGGTTCCGACGGCCGCGCAGTGATCGCGCAGGATCGACGACTTGTGCGTGAACCCTTCGAGGGTTCCGTCGAAGTTGGTGTACTGGGCGAACTTGGCAGCGATCTTCAGCGTCACCTTCTCGCCTCCGCCCGCGATCCACAGCGGAATTCCGCCGGGCTGCAACGGAAGTGGACGCACCAGTGCACCGTCGACCTGATAGTGCTTGCCGTCGAGAGTGGCGGTGCCGGTGGTCCAGGCCTGCATCATGATCTGCACACCCTCGTCCAACCGGCCCAATCTCTCACCAGCAGTGGGGAATCCGTACCCGTACGCACGCCACTCGTGCTCGTACCATCCGCCGCCGATGCCCATCTCGACACGGCCACCGGAAATCAGATCCACGGTCGCGGCCACCTTCGCGAGATAAGCCGGGTTGCGGTACCCCATCGACGTGCACATCTGCCCCAAGCGAACTCGCGACGTCGACGCGGCGAACGCCGCCATCAACGACCACGCCTCGTGCGTCGCCTCGTCGGTCGGTTCCGGCACCGTGTGGAAGTGGTCGTAGACCCACAGCGATTCCCACGGACCCGCGTCGGCGTGCTGCGCGACACCGTTCATCACCGCCCACTGCTCTTCGGGCGCGATGCCCACCAGATCGAGACGCCAACCCTGGGGAACGAACAAGCCGAATCGCATGCACCGATCGTAACTCTGGACGCAACCGGCATCCGGCCTTACCGGGGACGCGACTAGTCTTTGGAGCATGTCGACGCCAGCACCCCGCACGGTGGAGCGTCTACGCCCGTTCGCTCACACCATCTTCGCCGAGATGACGGCTCTCGCGACCACCCACGACGCCGTCAACCTGGGGCAGGGCTTCCCGGACACCGACGGGCCGGCGGGAATGCTCGCGGCCGCTCGTGACGCCATCGCTTCCGGGCTGAATCAATATCCGCCCGGGCCCGGTATGCCGGTATTGCGCCGCGCGATAGCGCGTGACCGGGCCGCGAGATTCGGGATCGAGTACGACCCCGACACCGAGGTACTAGTGACCGTCGGCGCCACCGAGGCCGTCAGCGCCGCGATGCTCGGGCTGGTGGAACCGGGTTCGGAAGTGGTGTTGATCGAGCCGTACTACGACTCCTACGCCGCTGCGGTCGCGCTGGCCGGCGCCGTCCGCAAGACCGTCCCCCTCGTCGCCGACGGAGCGGGATTCGCTGTCGACCTGGATGCGCTGCGCGCTGCCGTCACTCCCGCCACCCGCATGATCGTGGTGAATTCGCCCCACAACCCCACCGGAACGGTGTTCACCGATGCCGAGATCGCGGCCGTCGCCGACGTCGCGCGCGAGCACGACCTCCTCGTGCTGACCGACGAGGTCTACGAGCACCTGGTGTTCGACGGCGGCCACCACACTCCCATCGCCACGCTTCCCGGCATGTTCGAGCGCACCGTGACCGTGTCGAGTGCGGCGAAGACCTTCAACGCGACGGGGTGGAAAACCGGGTGGGCGTGCGGTCCGGCGCACCTCGTCGACGCCGTCCGTACCGCCAAACAGTTCATGAGCTTCGTCGGCGCCGCGCCGTTCCAGCCTGCCGTCGCCTACGCTCTGGACAACGAGCAGCAGTGGGTCCTCGATCTTCGAGACTCGTTGCAGCGCAAGCGCGACATACTCGCGTCCGCCCTGTCCGGCGCCGGCTTCGGTGTCCGAAGCAGCCAGGGCACCTACTTCGTGTGCGCCGACATCGCGCCCCTCGGTTTCGACGACGCAGACACCTTCTGCCGTGCGCTCCCCGAACGCATCGGCGTCGCCGGGGTACCGGTCGACGCATTCGTCGACCATCGCGAACAGTGGAAGACGTTGGTGCGCTTTGCATTCTGCAAGCAGGACGACGTCTTGGCCGAGGCGGCGACGCGTCTCGAGGGCGTACGGTCCGAGGCAGGCTGACCGGGCGTGAGCCACGAAACGACCCGAACCGGCACCATCCCCGTCGAATTCGTCCGCGCGGCGGTGGTTCTGGCGACCGAGACGGGCGTCGACCTGTCCTCCTGCCTCCGGGCGGCGAACATCGACGAACACTTGTTGGTGCGTGACGACGTCCGGCTCACCACGGAACAGGTCACGGCCTTCACGCAGGCGACGTGGCAGCTCACCGGTGACGAACTCCTCGGGCTCGGCTCGGAACCGGTGCGGCGCGGCACGTTTCGGGTGATCTGCCTGACCTTGATCCACTGCCCCGATCTCGGAAGCGCGCTGACGCGGATGCACGAGGTGATCCGCGTCTTTCCCGGAGTGCCGCAATCGATGTTGATACAGGGCGAAACCACGACCCGACTCGAGATCGAACCGACCACGACGCTGCTCGCGGCGAAGGTCTCCCCCGCGTCGGCCGAGATCGCGAGTCGCCTGCAGACGGACTTCCTGCTCATACTCTGGCATCGATTCTCCGCGTGGCTCGTGGGGCGGCGCGTGAAGTTGACGTCCGTCGACATGCCGTACGCCATGCCGGGGACCGCAGCCGCGCGTACCTACGACGACATCTTCGGCACCCGCGTCTCGTTCGGCTCCGACGTCGCCGCACTCGAGTTCGACACGTCCATCCTGCGGTCACCGATCGTGCAGAACGAGGCCTCGCTCGACGACTACCTTCGTGAATCGCCGAATCTTCTGTTCTCCGAACGTGATTACGGTTCCAGCGCGGCGAGCCTGGTTCGCCGAGTTCTGGAAACCGGGGTGCGTGGCCGTACGGCGACGGCGACCGACATCGCCGACGTACTGTCGGTCAGCGCCCCCCACTTGCGCCGCCTCCTGCGTCAGGAAGGCACCTCCCTGGGCGAGCTCCGCGAAGAAGTGTTGCGAGACATGGCAGTTGCCGGACTGGGCCGCGGGGAATCGGTCGACGAACTGTCCGCCCGACTGGGTTTCTCCGAACCGAGCGCGTTCCGGCGGGCGTTCAAACGGTGGACCGGGTCGACGCCGGGGATGTATCGGTAGGGGCTCCGCGCGCACAGCTCAGGTCAGGCAGAACTCATTACCCTCCGGATCGGCCAGCGTGACCCACTCGAACGGGCCTTGCGACCCGTCGTGCAGGAACGTTGCCCCGCGGGCGACGAGACGGTCCGCGACGGCCCGGCGGTCGTCACCGACCCGCACGTCGAGATGCATGCGGTTCTTCGCGGTCTTGGTCTCGGGCACGAGCTGAAACAGCACGCGCGGCCGATCCGGCGTCGTGGGGTCCGTGATGGCCGCGCCGACCTTCCACACGAGCTCCCCTTCGAAGAGTCTGGTGTCGGACTCGTCCGCTCTCCCCCGCTCCACCATGTCTCGGACGAACTGCGAGTCGGTCCGCTCGACCTCCCAGCCCAACGTCTCCGCCCACCACCGCGCCAGCACGTGCGGGTCCAGCGAGTCCACGGTTACCTGGAAGGCGTAGCTCATGGCGGCATGGTAACCGGGGCTGTGCGCGATTTCCGCCCCTCCAGGGCACTAATTCGCACACAGGGGGTGGAGCCCCCTACCCCAGAATCAACTCCGACGCCTTCTCCCCGATCACCACGGACGGCGCGTGGGTGTGTCCGCGAATGATCGACGGCATGACCGACGCGTCCGCGACCCGAAGTCCTTGCACGCCGCGCACTTTCAGCTCGGGATCGACGACGCTGGCGTCGTCGGTTCCCATCCGGCAGGTGCCCACCGGGTGGTAGAGCGTGTGCGACGCACGTTCGAGGGCGGCTGCGAGCACCTCGTTCATGGGAGCGTCGAGAGGCAGGTCGGGGCGGACCCGGTCCCCCAACCGTTCTTTCAGCGCCGGCGCCGAAGCGATCGACTCGCAGATGCGCAGCCCTTCCAGCATGGCGGCGCGGTCGACTCCGTTCTCGTCGCTGAGATAGCGCGGATCGATGATCGGTTTCGCCGTCGGGTCCGCGGAGCGGAGCGTGACGGTTCCGCGGCTTTCCGGCTTGAGCAGGACGGTGCCGACGACTGCCGCGTGCGCGGTGGCCGGAACCAGTCCCTCGTCGAAGAAGGGTGCCGGGCCGAAGATCAGCTCGAGATCCGGGAGTTCCAGATCGGCTCGGCTGCGCGCGAACCCGTACGCCTCGGCGACGTTGGAGGTGAGCATTCCGCGTCGGCGGACGAGGTAGTTCACCAACTCGGGAAGCTTTTCCGCCGCGAAGAGCGAGTCGTCGTCGACGGCGTACCCGAGCAGAGACGCCAGATGGTCGATCAGGTTGGCGCCGACACCGGGTGCGTCGACGAGCACGTCGATTCCGTGCGCCTTCAACTGCTGGGCGTCTCCGATACCGGAGAGCATCAGCAGCTGCGGGGTGTTGATCGCACCACCGGAGAGCACGATCTCCTTGCGCGCGCGGATCGTGTGAGTCTGCCCGTCCTTGACGTATTCGACTGCGACAGCGCGGGTTCCCTCGAAGACCACCTTGGTGGCGAGCGCCTCGGTGACAACGGTGAGGTTGGTGCGCGTCATGGCCGGCTTGAGATAACCGTCCGCGGCGCTCCACCGTGAACCACGCTTCTGGTTCACCATCGTTCTCGACACACCGCGCGGCTCGTCGACGTTGGCCGGTTCGGTTCGGTACCCGACGTGGTCGGCGGCGTCGAGGAACGCGGTGGTGATCTTGCGTGGGCTGCGCTGGCTCGAGACCACCATCGGCCCGTCGGTGCCCCGGACGGGCGCACCGTTCTCGCCGAATCCCGCTGCGTCCTGGATCATTTCGATCTTCTGGAAGTAGCGAGCGACCTCGGAGAACGACCATCCCGACCCGGCGTGCTCGGCCCACTCGTCGTAGTCCGCGGCGAATCCTCGCACCCACATCATGGCGTTGATCGACGAGGAACCGCCCAGCATCTTGCCGCGCGGCCAGTAGATCTGCCGGTCGGCCAGACCCGGTTGCGGCTCCGTCAGGTAGTCCCAATCGACTTCGCTGCGAAACAGTTTGGAGAACCCGGCCGGGATCTTGACGAACTTGTTCTTGTCCTCGGGCCCCGCCTCCAGGACGACGACGTCGTTGCCCGAGGGCGCGCTGAGCCGGTTGGCCAGCACGGATCCGGAGGATCCGGATCCCACCACGACGTAGTCTGCGACCGCCGGTGACGACACGCGATCAGCCCCGCAACGCGGACGCGAAGAGCGCCGGAAGCTTCGTCCACGACGGCTTGCCGGCGAACGCTGTCATGAGCCGGCCCGTCGCAGCGGCCGTCTTGTTGGTGACGAACCACGGCGGCTTCGGAGTCAGTGCCATCTCGCGATTGAGCAGCGACCGCGGCGCGGGGCGGAACGGGCCGCGCGCGACCGTGCGCTCGGGGCGCTCGATCAGGTACGCGTTGTGCACCACACCGATCCCGCTCTGCACGTCGTCGAGAGTGTGGCCGGGGAACGCACCCCACGGGGCGCCGGCGGTCAGGAACCCGAGGGCGGTCCATGCGTTGACCGCGATGGTTCCGTACTTCAGCGACTCGATGAGCGTCTCGAGTTCCGAGCCCAGTTCGGCGAGCGTGTCGGGGTGGGCGACGATGTTCACCCCGAGGGTGCCGACGAAGTCCTCGTTCGCCGTGGCCACCGCGCGACGGGCGAATTCCTTACCGCTGTAGGGCAACTCGATCACTCCGATGACCGGCGAGAAGTACTCGGTCTGCAGCAGCGGGGCGTACGTTCCGGGATCGAGATCGGTCACCAGCACCCGGCCACCGTTCGGGCCGCGGCGCTCGGCGTTCGGGAACGACGCCGTGGCCGATGCGACGCGTGAGTCGGACCCCGGGTAGTAGGGCTCGCGGGCCGGTGCGTCGTCCAGGGCCTTGCGAAGCGCGCTCAGGAACTCGTCCTTCTGCGGCCAGTCGGCGGCCACGACCACCACCTGCGACGCGACGCAGTTGTAGCCGCCGTTGTGCAACCGCTGTGTCGCGACGTGCTCGGCCTGGAAGGCGATGTCGGCCGGAGTCCATTTGCCGGGAAGCACGATGGTCGGAGACACGCCGCCGAGCTCGCTCGAGATGGGCTTGTCGAGCACCGCCTCCCCGCTCGCCTTGCGCTTCGCACCGTCCGGTCCGGTGCCGAAGACGATCGCGTCGTGGGTGAGCGAGCTGCCGGTCATGTGCACGTGTGCGACCTGCGAGTGATGTACGAGGTAGGTGCCGACGTCGGCACCCCCGGTGAGGATGCGCACGGCCCCGATCTCGACGAGCGGTGCGAGCACCTTGCGCAGGACGGGCAGCATCGGATCCATGATCGGGTTGAGCTTCAGCGCGACCACGCGGTTGAACGCGAACAGCTCGTACAGCGCGTCGAGCGGCGCGATCGAGGTGATGTTGCCCGCGCCGAGAACGACGCCGATTCCGCCGGTGGCGGTCGGGTCCTTCTGGCCGAGACCTGCGGTCTCACGAGCCTCGGCCGCGGTGACGCCCGGTTCCAGCCACACCTCCGCGGTGTAGCCGCTGAGAAGCAGCGAATCCCAGGTGGTCATGGGAAGCACCTTGACCGTGGTGCGGCCACCGGGTGCGGTGCCGAACTTGGCGTCCGCGAGCGGACTCTGCCCGGATTCGAGCTTCGCGATGCTCTCGGCCAGGAGAGTCGACGCGGTGATCATCGAGTAGGGCCCCGACAGCCATTCCTCTCCGACGAGCGGAGACGACGGGTTCAGCTTCTTGACGCCCGTTGCGGCGTCGACCCACTCGGTGGCGTGCTGCGAGGAGAGTGCGCGGATCCGGTCGAGCAGAGCCCGACGGCGCGCCAGCGGGAGCGCCGCCCACGTCTTCTCACCCTCGGCGAGGTCGTCCAGTGCAGCGTCGACGTCCGGGAAGCGCTGCGGAGTCTCGGTGTCGGGGGTCTGAGTCGTCATGGGTCGATTGTGGTCTTTTTTCGTGATCTGTGCCATAGGCGGCCGCTGGCAAAGTGGCCCGGGCCGTCTGTGCCGCCGCACAATCACCCTCTGGCGCAGCCGGGGCGGGGGCGGTTTAGCGTTGCGGTCCATGACCGCTCTCGCCGCGCACAGCCCGGATGCACCCGACGGCCCCTCCCCGGCCGATCTCGCGGCCGGTCTGCTGAGCTCGGCGGACGCGCTCTGCGACGAGCTGGTCGACCGCATCCTGAGCGCAGAGCACTCCTATCAGGAGTCGACGCGGTTGACTCGCGAGCAGCTGCGCGGTGCGTGCATGGACAACATGGTGTCGATGCTGCGCACGTTGTCGGAATCGGCGCCGCTCGACCTCGACTCGGCTCGCGCGGCGGGTCGGCTGAAGGCCGAGCAAGATGTTCCCCTGGCTGCACTGTTGCATGCGTTCCGTCTGGGCGGCCGCATGATCTGGGAGTCGTTGATGGGGCTCGCCGACGGCCGAGCCGATTCGTCGTTGCTGGCAATGGCCGCCGAGGTGTGGGCCGTGGTCGACGTCTACTCCGACGCGGCGGCCGACGCCTACCGCGAGGCGGCCGACCTCAGAGCCCTCGAGCACGTCGATTCCCGACGGATGCTGATACGCACTCTGTTCGGTGATCGCGGATCCGATCCGTCCGCGGTGCAGGACGCCCTGCGGGCGTTCCTGATTCCCGAGACCGGCACGTTCGTCGTGGTGTCGGCGGAGGTGTCGGGCGCCCGCACCACCGCGACCGCGGAATCGGCCGTGAACGCCCTCGGCGTGGTGTCCGTGTGGGACACCGCCGTCGACGGTCACCTCGGACTGCTGTGCGCGGGATCGGCGTCCGAACTGAGCGCCGCCGTGGACGCGGTGGGTTCGTTGTACGGGTCACGGGTCGGAGTCAGCGGCGCGTTCGGCCGCGCCCACGCGACTGCGAACGCCGTCGAGGAAGCCCGCTTGGCACGGCGCTGCGCACCGGCCGGGTCGAGCCGAGTGGTGCGGTACGACTCGGAGCCGGTGTCGCTTCTCCTCGTTCGCAATCCCGACGCCGGATCCCTTGCCGCACAGCAGATCCTCGGACCCGTACTCGATCTGCCGGCCGAGGAGCGTGACAATCTCCTCGGTACGCTCGACGCGTGGTTCGAATCCCGCGGCTCCACCGCCGCGGCGGCGGAGAGGCTCCACTACCATCGCAACACGATCCTGTACCGGCTGAAGCGAATTCACGACCTGACCGGCCGCGATTTCTCGAACCCTGTGGACGCCGGCGAACTGCTCGTCGGGCTGCGATCGGCGCAATTGCTCGAATGATCGAACGCATGTTCGACGGTGCGCTATGCTGGACCCATGACAGGTGCACTTCAGGCATCGCTGTTCGATGTCGAGCCCGACGGTCCGAGCTTCTCCGATCTCGGCTCGACGGTGCGTCGCACACATCTGAGCGACGATGCGTGGATCGACGTCGCCCCGGGGTGGATCAGTGGGTCGGACTCGCTGTTCACGTCGCTGGTGGAGCGGGTGCCCTGGCGTGCCGAGCGGCGACAGATGTACGACCGGGTGGTCGACGTCCCCCGCCTCCAATGCTTCTACTCCGACACGGCCGATCTTCCCGAACCCTTTCTGCTACAAGTCAAGTCGGCTCTCGACGCGTACTACCGCATCGAGCTCGGCGAGGAGTTCACCACTGCGGGCCTGTGCTACTACCGTGACGGCGAGGACAGCGTGGCGTGGCACGCCGACGACGCCGGGCAATCCGGGCGCCGTTCTCGAACGAGCATGGGCCGGGGAGCAACCGAGGACACGATGGTGGCCATCGTCTCGCTCGGCGCTGCCCGTCCCCTGTTGCTCCGCCCACGCGGGGGCGGAGCGTCGATCCGGCACAGCGTCGGCCACGGGGACCTGCTGGTGATGGGCGGTTCGTGCCAACGCACATGGGAGCACTGCGTTCCCAAGAGCGTTCGGCCCACCGGTCCCCGCATCAGCGTTCAGTTCAGGCCGCGCGGCGTGCGCTGACCGCGGCCCCGAGCACCTCGAGCGCCTCCACCGTCGAGTCCCACCCGAGGCATGCATCGGTGATGGACTGCCCGTAGGTCAACCGGCCCGTGCCGAGGTCCTGGCGACCTTCGACGAGGAAGCTCTCCGCCATCACTCCGGCAATCGACTCGTCACCCAGCGCGACGCGACGTGCGATGTCCCCCAGCACCTCTCGCTGACGCAGATGATCCTTGCCGCTGTTGCCGTGGCTGGCGTCGATCACCACACGCTGTGACAATCCGGCACGTCCGAGACGGGCCGCGGCGTCCCCGACGGAGTGGGTGTCGTAGTTCGGGCCGTTCGATCCGCCGCGCAGGATGACGTGAGCATCCGGGTTGCCGACCGTTCCCATGGACGCGAGCCGTCCCGACAGGTCGGTTCCGAGGAAGCGGTGCGGGGACGATGCCGAGACCACGGCATCGACGGCCACCTGCACGTCACCGTCCGTCGCGTTCTTGATTCCCACCGGCATCGGCAGACCGCTGACCATCTGTCGATGCACCTGACTGGCCGCGGTGCGCGCGCCGATCGCTCCGTATCCGATCAAGTCGGAGAGGTAATCGGACGACGCCGGGTCGAGGAACTCGCCGGCCGTCGCCAGGTCCAGTTCCACGATGTCGCGCAACAGTGTTCGGCCCGAGCGCAATCCGGTCGCGATGTCGTGCGAGCCGTCGAGGTGCGGATCGTTCAGCAACCCCTTCCACCCGACCGTCGTGCGCGGCTTCTCGAAGTACACCCGCATGACCACCTGCAGTCGATCGCGTTGTCGCCGAGCCTGTTCGGCGAGACGGTGCGCGTAATCCAGTGCCGCCAGAGGGTCGTGCACCGAGCACGGACCGACGACCACCAGCAGGCGGTCGTCTCGACCGGCGAGGATGTCGGATGCCGCGGTGCGTGCGTCGCGAACCGCGTCGCGGGCGACGGCGGTCACCGGCACGTCACGGCGCAACTCGGCCGGCGTGGGAACGGGATCGCACGAGGCGATCCGGGAGTGATCGAGCAATGACGTTGTCATGAGTGGTCCTGTCGAATACGGACCGGCGCTGCAGCACTCTCCAGAGCCGGTCGTGCCGGCTCTTCGTGGTGGAGGTGGTCAGCGCATGGTTCCGCTGACCGGACCACCGAGGGCCGGCCTGCTGAACCAAAAATATGCTCGCTGCACGCCGACACAGTAGCAAAGCGCGTTTCGTCGCCGCCCCCGGTGGCTATCCTTCGCCGATGACCAAGGGCGAAAACATCGCAAATCGTGCCCAGAACACCGACACCTTCGAGAAGGCCGCTCGCGCCGGACACGCGGTGAGCGGATTCCTTCATCTCCTGATCGCGTACATCATTCTCCGGCTCGCATTCGGGCAGGGCGGTAACGCCGATCAGTCCGGCGCTCTCGGCGAATTGGCGGCCAAGCCGGGTGGTCGTGTCGCGCTGTGGATTGCGGTGGTCGCGTTCGTCGCCCTGGCCCTGTGGCGGGTGATGGAAGCGATCGTCGGAAAGAAGTCCGACGCCGATTCGGGAAGCGCTCTCGATCGCCTCAAAGCAGGGGCACTCGCAGTGGTCTACTTCGGTTTCGCGTTCTCCGCCTTCGGATTTGCTCGCGGAACGGGAAAGTCGAGTGGTGGACAGAACGCCGGGTTGTCGGCGCGTCTGATGCAGTCGGGCCCGGGCACCGTCGTGCTGGCCGGTGCGGGTGTCGTGGTGGCGGCGGTCGGCGGATACCACATCTACAAGGGACTCTCGCGCCGCTTCACCGACGATCTGACGACGAACCCGAGCTCGGGCGTGCAACTGCTGGGAGTGCTCGGGTACACGGCGAAGGGTCTTGCCCTCGTCGGTGCGGGCGTCCTGGTCATCGTTGCCGCCGCTACGTCCGATCCGAGCAAGGCGACGGGGATCGACGGGGCCGTGAAGGAGCTCGGCTCACAGCCTTTCGGACAGGTGCTGTTGATTCTGGCCGCAGTCGGCATCGCGCTGTACGGCCTCTACGCCTTCGTGCTCGCTCGGTACGCTCGGATGTAGGTTGTGCACAACTGAATTGTGCACTACAGTTTCAGGAGTGAGCGACTTCGTGGCCTTGGATCAGCAGGTGTGCTTCGCGCTCTACTCGGCCTCGAGGGCCACCACTGCGGTCTACCGACCGTTGCTGGACGAGTTGGGTATCACCTACCCGCAGTACCTCGTCCTGCTCGCACTCTGGGAGCAGGACTGCTCGACCGTCGGAGAGCTCGGGCAACAGCTCGCGCTCGACTCGGGCACGCTGTCTCCGCTTCTCAAGAGACTGGAACAGGCGGGTCATGTGACCCGTCGGCGCTCCACCCGCGACGAACGTCGCGTCGAGATCGTGCTGACCGACACCGGTTCCGCACTTCGGGAACGCGCGCGCGTGCTTCCGGAATGTCTCTTCGCTGCAGCGGGATTGACCGAAAACGAGATGACGGAGCTCGCTCACCTTCTCCGCAGAATGACGGGCTCGCTGCGCGATTCCGTCGCCCTCTCACCGAAAGGCACATCATGAAGACTCTCTACACCGCCGAGGCACTCGCGACCGGAGACGGCCGCAACGGCCACGGACGCACGTCCGACGGCAAGGTGGACGTGAACCTCGCCGCACCCAAGGAGATGGGCGGCAGCGGCGACGGCACCAACCCCGAGCAACTCTTCGCCGTCGGCTATGCGGCCTGCTACCACTCCGCGCTGCGCATGATCTCCAAGGGCGAGGGCGTGAACATCGACGACTCGTCCGTTGGCGCGCAGGTCAGCATCGGCCCGAACGACGCAGGTGGCTTCCAGCTCGCCGTCGTCCTCGAGGTCACCCTCCCGAACGTCGAGCACGACAAGGCGCAGGAACTTGCCGACAAGGCCCACCAGGTGTGCCCGTACTCGAACGCGACTCGGGGCAACATCGACGTGACGATCACCGTCGCCGACGACTGATCTGCTCGACCTTCGCCATGCCGACCCCTCCGCTCCCCATTCGCGACGGCCTCGGGCCGTCGCGAATTCGGCTGCCGGACCCGCCCGTCGAGTACCCGACCGTCGTCGACTATCTGACCGACCGCTTTCCCGCAGACGCTCGCCGGCTGCGCGAGAAGGTGGCCGCCGGTGAGGTGGTCGACGCGGCGGGGGTACCGATCGACGATCGAACGTCCATCGTTCCTCGCACGGACATCTACCTCTATCGCGATCCGCCGATCGAGCCCGTGGTTCCGTTCGCCATCGACGTACTGCACCGCGACGATGCGCTGGTGGTGGTGGACAAACCACACTTCCTGGCGACGACGCCTCGCGGGCGGTTCGTCGTGCAGACCGCGCTCGTACGGCTTCGGCGCGATCTCGGCATCGCGGAATTGAGTCCCGCTCATCGACTCGACCGCCTGACGGCAGGTGTCCTGCTGTTCACTGTGAGGCCCGACGTACGCCGGGCCTACCAGGAGATGTTTCGACACAGGTCCATGTCCAAGACCTACGAGGCCATCGCGCCGTATCGCGCGGACCTGAGCTTTCCCCGGACCGTATCGAGCCGAATCATCAAGGAGCGCAGCAATCATCAGGCTGTGGAGATCCCCGGTGAACCGAACGCGGTGACGACCGTCGACATCGTGCGCCGCGACGGAGACCGCGCGCTCTACCGACTGCATCCACACACGGGCAAGACGCACCAACTGCGCGTGCACATGAACTCGCTCGGTCTGCCGATCGAGGGTGACCCGCTGTACCCCACCGTCACCGACGTCGCGGTCGACGACTATCGATCGCCGCTTCAGTTGCTGGCGCGCACAATCGAATTCGTCGATCCGCTGAGCGGCGAACCCCGCCGGTTCTCGTCGACGCGGACGCTCGCCTGGTGACCTGCTGCGTACGGTGACATGTCACCACCGGTATTTCGGACTTCGCGCATCGACCCATCTCCTACGATGCAGTCATGAAACTTGCCACCGCCGTCATCTCCGCGTCCGCCGCTGCCGCGCTGCTCCTCACCGGGTGCAGCTCGGAGGATCAGCAGAACGCGTCCGACACCGCGAACAACCTGCTCACATCGGCCAACAATGCTGCCGGCGGAGTGGTCAGCTCGGTCGAGTCGGCCGCTCCCGGAGTCAAGTCCAGCGCTGCGTCCGTGGCCGAGAACGCGGGTGGCCTGTTCGACGACGCCAAGGGCGCCGCATTCGTTGCCGCCTACCGGGCCCAGTTCTCGTCGCTGGCGGACGGCAAGAGCGACGACGACATCAAGGGCTTGCTGACGAGCACTTGCCAGCAGATCTCCGACGGTGCCGACGAGTCGGCCGTGGTGACCAGCATCGAGCAGAACGCGACCAACAACGGCACCGCGCCGAGCGCCGACGACGCCAAGAAGATCTACGACCAGGCAAAGATCGCCTGCCCCTGAGCGGAGCCGCCACAGCTCGTACGTTGCTCTATCGGTACCTGCTGTAACGAACCGACCGCTCGTGCCGACATGCGGGTAACTCGCCACGCGGCGAGATTTAACCGACGGCGCAGCACGGTTTCGAGGTAGTTCACATGTCTTTGTCACATCCGTCTCGGCGAGTCGTCGCCGGTATCGCCGCTCTGGCTTCGCTCGGCATCGTCGCCGCCGGTGCGGTCGCTTTGTCCGGTGTCGAGACGAGTTCGACGCTTCCCGGCGTCGAACTCGTCTCGACATCCACGTGCTACGACATGGTCAGCATCGGCATCGGCGGCCGTAACGGCGCTCCCGGCGCCGGAGTCAAGCTGCTCACCGACGCCAACGGCAACCCGCTGCCCGCCGCGCTGTCCGACGACTTCGAGTCCGACTGGGTCGACGAGGTGATGCGCCCGGCCGACAACGCAGTGAGCCCCGACTCGTACGCCGCGATCTACCTCCAGTACCCCGCGAACATGTCGTCGTACGACAACGCCGTCGACGCCGGGGTGTCCAACGCGAAGTCCGTCATGTCGGCGATCTCGGCGTCATGCCCCAACACCCGCTTCGCCATCGTGGGCTACAGCGAAGGAGCGGACGTCGCGCGCCGCACCGCCATGGACGTCGGCAACCAGACCCCGACGAACGGCAAATACGCCATCGTCGATCCGGCCAACGTGGTCGGCGTGGTGATCCTGGCCGACGCAGGCCGGCAGGTCGGCGAGGGCCCGTTCCCCGGCGCCCAGAACCCGTACAACCGTCCCGACAACTTCGACACGAACTACCAGAAGAACGATGTCACCGCGACGGGCGCCGGCGCGCTCCCCGGCACGTCCGGCAGCTTCGGCGCGCTCGACGGCAAGGTCGCCTCGTTCTGCTCCGGCGGAGACCTGACCTGCTCGCTCCCCGAGAGCACCAGCATCATCCACCTGCTGGCCAACGTGGGTCGACAGGTGAACGTCGACGCCTTCGAACGTGAAGGACTGACACCGGCCACCGCAGCGGACGTCGCCACCGTCATCGGCCGGGTCGCGTTCTTCGCGCTCAACGACATTGCGCAGCAGCCGAACTGGCTCGCCGGCGACGAGACCTTCCTCGACGTTCTCATCAAGGTGTCCGAGCCGGGTTACGACCCGAGCCAGGCCGCGACGCCGGTGGCGAAGTCCGAGTCGACGACGCCGATCGACAGCGACCAGGCCGCCAACCTCGCCTACCTGCCGTCGAAGTTGTTCAAGGAGGTCGTCGGTCTCATCACCGACAACCAGAACACGATCCCGATCCTGATGAACGACCCCTACGGCCTCACCCTCGGCCCCGGTGTCGGACACCACTTCGACTACTGGCGCGACTCGGACCCCGTGAACGGCAAGCCCCTGACGTCGGCGCAGTACGCCGCAGCGTGGCTCACCCAGCTCGCGAAGGACGCACAGGCCAAGAAGCCGATCACCAGCCCGGAGGTCAAGCAAGCCGCCCTCCGCACGGTGCAGGCCGATCCGGTTGCTGCCGTCGCCGCAGTTGCGGCCGTGGTGTCGGACGAGACGACGGCCGACGAGAACACGACGAGCGCGGCCACGTCCACCACAGGCACGTCCACTGCGGCCACATCGACCTCGTCAACACAGTTGCCGTCGACGACCGAGCCGACAGCCACATCGTCCGAGGCCACTTCGTCGAACGATGTTGCACCGCTGACGGATCCGGCGACCACGACTCCCCTGTCCACGGAGGAGACTGCCGCACCGACCTCCACCACGGCAGTGTGCCAGACCGCTGCCGCCGAGGTCACTCCGACGGAAACCTGCCCCGCACCCACCGGCGTGCCGGCCTCCTAGAGCGAGGACATCACCACCGCAGCAGCATCTTTCGGATGGGTGAAGGGCCACCAGTGGCCCGCATCGACCTCGATCACTCGGAGCGTCGGTATCCAGTTCTCGAGGCCCTCCGCGAGATTCGGAGACAGAAAGCGGTCACGGGTGGGCGCGACAACCGTCGTCGGCACGTCGCACGCCGGCGCCGGTCCGGTCGCGAGGCGCCTGAACAGATTGCGCCGGTAGAGCGCGATGCCTCGCTGCTGATCCGAACGCGTCGGTGTCGGCTTGCCCTCGGAGCCGAGTGCCGCGAGCAGCGTCGGTGCCCGTCGACCGAGTCCGGGGACGTGAAAGGCGAACACGTACCAGGACCTGCACAGCTGCGCCGCAACCGATGCCCACCGATTGGGACGGGCCATGCGGGCACGCGAGAGCTGCCGAAGGTGGTCCAGACTCGGGCCGGACACCGAGGTGTACGACGCGAAGGTCGTCACCGCCCGCGGCGACGACATGGCCTCCCACATCTGCAGCGACCCCCAGTCGTGCGCGACGACGTGGACCGGTCCGGTGCGCTCGGGTATCGAGGCCACCACCGCATAGGCGTCCTCGGCGAGCCGCTCGATCGAGTTGTCACGCCCGTCGTCGGGAACGCTCTGACCGCTGCCCCTGGTGTCGTACGCGATCACCCGTACCGAGTCGCCCAGCTCGGCGATCATCGGGTCGAACATGTGGTGATCGTCGGGATACCCGTGCACGAGAAGGACTGTCGACGGGGCACGCGGGTTGCCGTACTCGAAGACGGCGAGGTGCGCGCCCGGTACACGAACCGTCCAGGCTGTCATCCGGTTTCCGTCAGGGACTGCACAGTTCCCCCGCGCAACAGGTGGGCGATCATCTCGAGCCGCATGTCCTCCTGCTCCGGCTGCGGGTGCACCACCGCTGCCAATGCCTCCCCGTCGAGAAGGTGGACCACGGTGAAGATCACCGTTTCCAGGTGGTCGGCGGCGACCATTCCCGCGATCGGCAGCGTTCGGGCGAGCTGCACGATCTCACCGTGGTAGCGGATCGTGAACGGTCGCAGTCGGTCTCGAAGCTCGGCGTCGGAGCGGGCTGCGGTGAGCAGTTCGTACCAGGCACCGTTGATCGGGGCACGGCACGCCGCTCTCAGCAAAGTGAGGCAGTGCTCGACGGATGCGCTGCCGAACGCGGCCAGGCCGCGGCGGAACTCGACAAATTGCCGTCGCCGAACCTCGTCGGCCGCGGCGACGACGAGATCGAGCCGAGTGTCGAAGTGCCGGAACAGCGCTCCCGACGAGACGCCGGCGAGGGTGACGATTTCGTTCACCGTCGTTGCGGCGTAGCCCTTCTCGTACAGCGCGGAGATGGTGGCGTCGAGAAGTTTCCCGATGGTTTCGGTGCGCCGCTCCTGTTGAGTGGGGCTCACACACGGTCCTTCGCGCGGGGCGCGGTCCGCACTCCGGCGCGCAGGAAGCTGCCCGCTCGCTCGGATACACCGAACCACGGCGCGAAAGTGCCGCCCGAGAACACGACTCGACCCGCGATCAGGGTGGCGGTGACGGCGCGGTCGTTGCGGTTGACCATTCGGCTCAGTCCACCGAATTCCGGCATGGTCTCCTCGCGGTAGGCGGTGACGTCGGCGTCGAGGCCGGCCGGGTCCACCACCACGATGTCGGCACGGTCGCCCACCCGCAGGTGGCCAGCGTCCACACCGTAGAAGTCGGCGAGTTCCGCGCTCAACTTGTGCACGGCCTTCTCCACGGACATGAAGGGTCGACGGTCTCCGCGCGCCTCGTTCACTCTGTGCAGCAGCCGGATTCCGAAGTTGTAGAACGCCATGTTGCGCAGATGCGCACCCGCGTCGGAGAATCCGACGGTCACGCCGGGCTGACTGATCAGCTTGTCCATCTGCTTCTTGCGATGGTTGGCGATGGTCGTGTGCCACCGCAACGCACGGCCGTGCTCGACCACCAGATCGAGGAACGCGTCCACCACGTGCACCCCTCGCTCGGCCGCCACCTCGGCGATGTTCTTGCCGATCACCGACGCGTCGGGGCACTCGGTGATCTGTGCGTCGGCGAAGTCGCGGTGCCACACGCGGGAGGAGAACTTCTTCTCGAAGTCCGCCCGGAACCAGCGCCGATAGGCTTCGTCGGCCAGCAACTCGTTGCGCCCCAACTCTTCTCGCAGGTGCAGCGCCGCCCGTCCGGAGCCGAACTCCTCGAAGACCACGAGGTCGATTCCGTCGGAATAGACGTCGAACGTCGTCGGCAGATGTTGCCAGCGGAACTGACCCTTGCCCGGACCGTTGACCACGCGGGCGAGAGGCCCGAAGATGCGGTGAATCCAGGGCGATGCCTTGGCGTCGGCCGCGGCGAGCAGCGACGTCTTGAGCGGCGTGCGGCCCAGCCCGGTGGCCGAGGCGAGGAAGAAGATCATGTCGTACTTGGTGTTCAGGTTCGGGATGCTCTGCAGCAGGCGGCCGCGGCGGCGCAGAATCTTGTGCAGCCCACGGAACTCGCTCCACCGGGCGTAGGACGACGGCAACGACCGCGACCGGTATCGGTCGCCGTCGAGCTTGTCCCACGGGTTCGTCATCGTCGACATGCCCAGCATCCCGGCGTCGAGGGCCTTCTCGAGCGCGTCCGTCATCGCCGCCCACTCCTGGCGCGTGGGCTTCTGCGTCCGATCGGTGGAGCGGTCGAGTCCCATGACTCGCGCTCGCAGATCCGAGTGCCCGACCAGAGCAGCGATGTTGGGGCCCAACGGAAGTCGTTCGAGCGCCTCGATGTACTCCTCGGGGGTCGCCCACGTCTTGTGGGTGTCGACGGCCTTCAACACGTGATCGCGCGGGAGTGCTTCGACGCGGCTGAACAGATCGGCGATGTCGACCGGAGTGGAGTAGAGCGTCGAGAGCGAGCAATTGCCGAGCAGCACGGTTGTGACGCCGTGCCGCACGGACTCCTCCAGACCGGGGCCGACGAGCACCTCTGCGTCGTAGTGGGTGTGGACGTCGACGAAGCCGGGCATCACCCATTTCCCGGACGCGTCGACGACCTCGGTCGACGCACCGATCTCCAGTCCGGTGGCCGACACCGCCCGCACGACGCCGTCGACGATCCCGACGTCGGCGCGAACACCGGGACCACCGCTCCCGTCGTAGACGGTTCCGCCGGTGACAACCACGTCGTATTCGCTCATGTGACCTCCATCACTCGATGAAGTCACCGTAACTTAGAGAGTGATCGCTCGCAATAGTCGGCTGCGACTGTCGGTGGCCGCGTCTACCGTTGATCGCATGACCGACACCGAGCGTCGTGCCGCCTGCCAGGGCGTGGTCCCTCCCTTCCTCCTCGAGCGCATTGCCGAACAATCGAGCCGGCCCAGCGCGCGGCTGAACACGGCCGCCGACGGTGCCCGCCGCACGCTCGCCATCGACTCGGAGATGCGTGACCGGCGAGTGTCCCCGTCCCCGCGTCGCACCGCCGTCGCGGCCGGCCCGGGCGGGCTCACGCGCACCATCGCCGACGCACAGGGCAAGCAGGAACTTCCCGGCGTGGCGGTGCGCAGCGAGGGCGATCCCGACACGGGCGATGCAGCGACCGACGAGAGCTACGTCGGACTGGGTGACACGTACACCTTCTTCCGCGATGTGTACGACTGGTCCAGCCTCGACAACAAGGGACTCCCGCTGGACGCCACCGTCCACTACGGGCAGGACTACGACAACGCGTTCTGGGACGGCGAGCGCATGGTGTTCGGCGACGGTGACGGCGAGGTCTTCACCCGGTTCACCGTGTCCGTCGGCGTCATCGCACACGAATTGACCCACGGATTCACGCAATTCACCTCGCGCCTGGAATACGTCGGGCAGTCCGGCGCGCTCAACGAGTCCGTCTCCGACGTCTTCGGCGCCATGGTCGAGCAGTACGCGAAGAAGCAGACCGCCGCCGACGCGTCGTGGCTCGTCGGTGAAGGCCTGTTCCTTCCGGCCGTCCAGGGCCGTGCGCTGCGGTCGATGCTCGAGCCCGGCACGGCCTACGACGACGACGTTCTCGGCAAGGATCCGCAGCCGGCCGACATGGCCGGATACGTCGAGACCACCGAGGACAACGGCGGCGTCCACATCAACTCCGGCATCCCGAACCGCGCCTTCGCGGTCGCGGCGCAGGCCCTCGGCGGATCGTCGTGGGAGCGGGCCGGACGAGTCTGGTTCGACACCCTCACCTCCGGCACCCTCTCGCCGACGGTGGACTTTGCCGGGTTCGCCGACGCCACCCTGACCACGGCCTCCACTCTGTTCGGAACCGAGTCCGATGTTCACCGCGCCATCTCCGGAGCATGGTCTACCGTGGGTGTCGATCCGGCTGACAGCGCGACCGGCCTCCGGCCTTCCCGCGGAGACGCGGCAACCAGAAAGACCTGATCGAGATGGACATCGTGGTGGTGCGCAGCGGCGGTGTCGCCGGCATGACCCGCCGCGGTTCCGTCAACCTGGACCAGCTCGGCGAGCGCGCTCCGGAATGGCAATCACTCGTCCAGGAGTCGCTACCCATCCTCGACCGGTTGGCCGATTCCCCTGCGGACCGTGTGCCCGACGGTTTCGTCTGGCAGATCGGCGTCGGTGACCGCAGCTGCGAGATGTCCGACTCCCATCTCACCGGTCCGCTCCGCGAACTCGCCGAGCGGACCCTGCGGGAAGGCCGGCGCTAGCGGCACGGTCCGGCGGGCCGGTCGTCGAGAATCGTTCGCGCCGTATGACGCGCGGCGTTGAATTCCCACCACGCGTCGTCGCGGATGTCGATTCCGCGGAGCGCGCACCCCCGGACGGAGCGGCCCAAACCGTCGAGGGCCGGAACCGCGTCGGCCGACAGGGTCGACAGGTACGCCGTGTCGATCCGACCGGTCGCCTCGTAGCGATCCACGCTGCGTTCGGCGATGTACGCATCGGGATCGATTGCCGCAACCACCAGCACCGCGACTGCCCCGCTCATCAGAACGGTGCGCGGCAACCACCGTGCGGACATCCGCACGCCCGCCAGGATCAGGATCACGAACACCACTCCGAGCCACAGCTCGACGGCCATCACTGCCAGCCGCAGACGGGTGTATCCGAACTCGTTCTCGTACAGCGCCATTCGATGTACGGCCGACGCCACCACGACCAGGGTCAGCAGGCACAATCCGCCCAGCGCCACCCGAGCCAGCCTTCGATCCCGCGGCGATGTCATATCGATGCGGCGGATCACGATCGCCACCACGCCGAGAACCAGGGCAGTCACGATCAGCAGCTGCCAGAACCCGGATCGTGCGTAGGTCGCGTAGGTCAGACCCGGCTCCGCCACCACGTGGTCGTCCCCACCGAAGAAGGTGTCGAGCTGAACTCCGACGAAGACTGCGAACACGGCGTCGACCGCGAGTACCGGAATCGCCCAGTCCCAGCGAGGTCGAGCGCGCGGCCGGGGTGGTGCGACGCGGTCGAGCTGCGGTCGATGATCGAGGACGTAGCGCGCCGTGAGCACCAGAGCGGTGACCGTCACGAGCATCACCGTCCGGGCCACTCCCACGTCGACCCGCCACGTCGGAACAGCCGCTTCGATCACATCGGCGAACTTGTCGTCCGCACTGGCGAACAGAACGCCGAACACCAGCACGAGCACGAGCGTCAAACCGCCCACGACGAGGATCCTGCGCACCGGATACTGCCGTCGCTCATCGGCTTTCGGTCGACCGCGATCGACCCAGAACGCCGTGCGCACGGCGCCTACGATCGGCATCACCGGTGCCAGGACCAGCGCGGTCCACGTTCGGCCGGGCACCAGCGCGGCGCCCGCCGCAGCGGCAGCAACAACTGCGGCAGTGGCCGTCAACCACCCCGAATCGCGGACGCCGGCGACACCGAGCAGTACGAGAGCCGTTGCGGCCCAGACTGCCCCGAGTGGATCGACTGCCCGACGTCCGGACGCGGCAACGGCGGCGACCACGGCCACGGCGGTCAGCACGAAGCCGATGGAGGGCACGCCCGGATCGAGAACGAGCATGGCGACTGCGCCGGCCGCCACCGCGGCAGCGATCACCCGAACCGACGCGCCGTCGGTCTCGTCGTCGGGCGCGGGCCACAGCAGGGGGTACTTGTCGACAGTGACGGTCATGGAGATCTCCTGTTTTCGAGCATGGCTGGTACACCCCCGAGCCGACTCGGGGGCACATTCGGTCGATCCAGTGCGGTGAGGGGTCCCCTCAGTCGGGAGAAGGAGCAGCGGGAGAAGGAACAGCGGGAGGCAGCGTCACCCGTATCCGGCACCCGGGCCCGATCGAGTCTGCGTTGACCACCTCGATACTCCCGCCGTGCAGGTCGACGGCCCACCGGGCGATCGCGAGGCCCAATCCTGTTCCGCCGTCGGTGGATCCACCGCGTGTGAAGCGTTCGAAGACGCGAGCCCGGTCGGCCCGGGCGATCCCCGGGCCGCGGTCGGCGACCTCCACGATGAGTCCACCGGTCGCGCGGTCGGTCCACGCCGTCACGGACACCGTTTGACCGGGCGGGCTGTGGCGGATGGCGTTGTCGAGGAGATTGACCACCACCTGGTGCACGCGGGCGGTGTCGGCCACGGCGGTCAGGTCCGGCGGGCTCACCTCGAGCAGAATCGTGGCCGACGGGTGGGCCAGCCGCGCGTTGTCGATGTCCTCAGCCAACACGTCCTGCACCCGAAACGTGCTCTTCGACAACGCAAGTGCGCCACCTTCGAGCCGTGAGAGGTCGAGCAGCTCGGTGACGAGGGATCCGAGGCGTTCGGTCTGCGCAAGGGCGCTGCGCAGCGTCGCTTCGGTCGGTTCCTGCACTCCGTCGACGACGTTCTCGAGAACGCCGCGCAGGGCGGTGATGGGTGTGCGGAGTTCGTGCGAGACGTTGCCGATCAGTTCCCGTCGGTATCGGTCGGCTTCTTCCAGGTCACTGCTCATCTGGTTGAAGGCCGCGGCGAGTTCGCCGATCTCGTCTCGCGACGTGGCGCGG
This sequence comes from Rhodococcus sp. 320_ES, assembly GCF_059691855.1. Taxonomy (NCBI): domain Bacteria; kingdom Bacillati; phylum Actinomycetota; class Actinomycetes; order Mycobacteriales; family Nocardiaceae; genus Rhodococcus; species Rhodococcus sp. 320_ES. The sequence continues at coordinate 262,928 of NZ_JCAWAG010000002.1, forward strand.
ACGCGGCGTGAGTAGTCGCCGCGCATCATCGCTCTCGCCGCCGCGGTCATCTCCCGGAGCGGCGAGGTCATGCCGTGGGCCACCACCTGGGTGGCGATCAGCGACACGATCAACGCCGCCGCCAGCGCGTATCGAAACGGCCACCGCGCGGTGAACCAGAAGGTCACCGACGCGAAGAAGAGGGCCGTCACCACCACCAGGCCGGTCTTCATCTTGAACGAGGTCAACGAGTCGAGCGGACGCGGCAACCGGTCGTAGAGGGCGGTCATCGGACACTGTCCGGACTGCGGAAGGCGTACCCGATCCCGTGGACGGTACGGACCAGGTCGCTGCCGAGTTTGCGTCGCAGAGCCTTGACGTGCGAGTCGACGGTTCGACTGGCGCCGGCGTCGGATCCGGAGCGGACCGGCCACCCCCATACCGCCTCGAGCAGCTGATCCCTCGCGAGCGCGGCTCCGGGCCGGGCGGCGAGGAACAGCAACAGGTCGAATTCGGTCCGCGTGAGATGCACTTCGGCGCCGCCGCGGTGGACGCGTCGTTCGCTCCGGTCGACCACCACGTCACCGAGGCGAAGGGTGTCGACCGCCGCCGCCGGTGCACGCTCGACGCGTCGAAGAAGCGCGTGAACTCGCGCCACCAGTGTGCGCATACCGAACGGCTTGGCAATGTAGTCGTCCGCGCCCACTCCGAGACCGACGAGCTGATCGTTCTCCTCGCCGCGCGCGGTGACCATCAGAACCGCCACGGGACGCTGCGCCTGAATCCGCCTGCACACTTCGAGTCCGTCGAAGCCGGGGAGCATGACGTCGAGAACCACGAGGTCGGGGTGCAACTCCTCGAACATCGTCACGGCAGTCGGGCCGTCACCGGCGATGTCGACGACGAACCCTTCCGCGCGCAACCGGGAGGCGATGGACTCGGCGATGGTGACCTCGTCGTCGACCACGAGTATTCGGCGATCAGTCATGAGAAGACTGTATTGCGCGAATGTGGGGAGATCGGGGGGACAATGTGAAGGTATCGAGGAGAAAACTGCGCCCGCCACCGCGGACGCAGCCACGTACACAGCCCGGTCCGACGTGATAGACGTTGGATTGGACACGCACAGACGAAGCCACGAGCACGAGAGAAAACGAGGCGAAAGCGAAACATGAACGCGAAGCAGCCGACCATCATCTACACCTTGACCGACGAAGCACCGATGCTTGCAACCCATGCATTCCTGCCGGTCATCCGCGCGTTCGCCGACGCGGCCGACATCAGCGTCGAATCCACCGACATCTCGGTTGCCGCCCGCATCCTCGCCGAGTTTCCCGACTACCTGAACGAGGACCAGCGTGTCGAGGACAACCTCGCCGAACTGGGCCGCCTGACGCAGGATCCCGACACCAACATCATCAAGCTTCCGAACATCAGCGCGTCCGTACCGCAGCTGCTCGCCGCGATCAAGGAACTTCAGGACAAGGGATACGCCATTCCGGATTTCCCCGGCAACCCGAAGACCGACGAGGAGCGCGAAATTCGCGACCGCTACACCAAGTGCCTCGGTAGCGCCGTCAATCCTGTTCTACGCGAGGGCAACTCGGACCGCCGCGCACCGAAGGCCGTCAAGGAATACGCGCGCAAGCATCCGCACAGCATGACCGAGTGGTCGCCCGCATCGCGCACCCACGTCGCGCACATGCGCGAAGGCGATTTCTACCACGGCGAGAAGTCGATGACCGTCGACGGTGACCGTGAAGTTCGCATGGAACTCAAGACCAAGAGCGGCGAGACGAAGGTGCTCAAGCCGAAGGTCTCGCTCACCGACGGTGACGTCATCGACTCGATGTTCATGAGCGCGAAGGCCCTCGACAAGTTCTACGAGGAGCAGATGCAGGACGCCTACGACACCGGCGTCATGTTCTCTCTTCACGTCAAGGCGACCATGATGCGCGTCTCGCACCCCATCGTCTTCGGACACGCGGTGCGCACCTTCTACAAGGAGGCGTTCGCCAAGCACGGCGAGCTGTTCGAGGAGCTCGGAGTCAACGTCAACAACGGACTCTCCGACCTCTACAGCAAGATCGAATCCCTCCCGGCGTCCAAGCACGACGAGATCGTCGAAGACCTGCACAAGTGCCACGAGCACCGCCCGGAGCTCGCGATGGTCGACTCCGCTCGCGGCATCTCGAACTTCCACTCCCCGTCCGACGTCATCGTCGACGCGTCCATGCCGGCCATGATTCGCGCGGGCGGCAAGATGTGGGGCGCCGACGGTCGGCCGAAGGACACCAAGGCCGTCAACCCCGAGTCCACCTTCTCGCGGATCTACCAGGAGATGGTGAACTTCTGCAAGACCAACGGGCAGTTCGACCCCACCACCATGGGCACCGTTCCCAACGTCGGCCTCATGGCGCAGAAGGCCGAGGAGTACGGCTCGCACGACAAGACGTTCGAGATGGAAGAGGACGCCGTCGCCGACATCGTCGACAACGCCACCGGCGAGGTGCTCCTCACCCAGAACGTGGAGAAGGGCGACATCTGGCGCCTGTGCATCGTCAAGGACGCACCCATCCAGGACTGGGTCAAGCTGGCCGTGACGCGCGCACGCGATTCGGGAATGCCGGTGCTGTTCTGGCTGGACCCGTACCGCCCGCACGAGAACGAGCTCATCAAGAAGGTCCGGAAGTACCTGCAGGATCACGACACCGAAGGCCTGGACATCCAGATCATGTCCCAGGTTCGCGCCATGCGGTACACCCTCGAGCGGGTCGTGCGCGGGCTCGACACCATCTCGGCGACGGGCAACATCCTCCGCGACTACCTCACCGACCTCTTCCCGATTCTCGAACTCGGCACGAGCGCGAAGATGCTCTCCATCGTCCCCCTGATGGCCGGTGGCGGGCTGTACGAGACGGGCGCCGGTGGGTCCGCACCCAAGCACGTCAACCAGCTGCTCGAAGAGAACCACCTGCGGTGGGATTCGCTCGGCGAATACCTGGCTCTCGCGGTGAGCCTCGAGGATCTCGGCAAGAAGACCGGCGGCAAGGCAACCGTCCTGGGCAAGGCCCTCGACGCGGCCACCGGCAAGCTGCTCGAGAACAGCAAGGGCCCGTCGCGCAAGACCGGCGAGCTGGACAACCGCGGAAGCCACTTCTACCTCGCGCTCTACTGGGCCGAGGAGCTGGCCAACCAGACCGACGATCCGGAACTGGCGAAGCATTTCGCCCCTCTGGCGGAGGCACTGGCGAAGAACGAAGAGGCCATCATCTCCGAACTCGCTGCCGTGCAGGGCGAGTCGGTCGACATCGGCGGGTACTACTTCCCCGACCCGGAGGCTGCCGCAGCCGTCATGCGGCCGAGCAAGACGTTCAACGAAACGCTCGAGTCGGTTCGCGCGTAGATCGGTTCCGTGTGCCCGGCGTCGGACTGTGTCCGTCGCCGGGCACACTGGTGTCATGACCCGACGAGTCGTGGTGATCGGCGCCGGTGTGGGCGGACTCGCTGCAGCAGCACGCTTGGCCGCACGCGGCCTGTCCGTCACCCTCGTCGAGCAGGCAGACCGTGTGGGCGGCAAGCTGGGAATCGAAACGGTCGACGGTTTTGCCTTCGACACCGGCCCATCGCTGGTGACGCTTCCGGACGAGCTTCGGGATCTGTTCGACGCCACGGGCATGTCCGCGGACGACGCGGGAGTATCGTTGACCCGCTTGCCGATCGCGTGTCGGTACACCTTTCCGGACGGCGTCACGCTGGATCTACCGGGAGAGCTCGGCGACATTCCCGCTGCCCTCGATGCCGCTCTGGGGGACGGCCGCGGTGCGCAGTGGACGCGGTTCCTGACCCGCGCCAGGCGAATCTGGGATCTCACCGAGACCCCGTTCCTGCGTTCCCCGATCACCGCGCGGACGATGCTTCGGTTGGCGCGCAAGCCCAGCGACGTCACTACCGTGGCCCCGTGGCAGTCGCTACGCGGCGTCGGCAGGAAGTATCTCGACGATCCTCGCCTGCGCATGTTGCTCGATCGCTACGCCACCTACACCGGTTCCGACCCCAGGAAAGCACCGGCCGCACTGGTCACCGTTCCGTATGCGGAGCAGGCGTTCGGCTCCTGGTACATCGACGGCGGGCTGTATCGGCTGGCGCAGGCGCTCGCCGAACGCTGCACGGCACTGGGCGTCGACGTGCGGCTCGGAACTCGCGTCGACGAAATACTCTGCAGCGCAGAGGGAGTCGGCGGCGTCAGACTGGCCGACGGGACGACGATCGAGGCGGACGCCGTCGTGGCCAACGCCGACGCTCACCAGGTGTACGGGCCGTTACTCGACGCTCGGCACCGCGGGGTGTCCTCGGCGCGGCGCGCGTTGCGGCGCACCACGCGATCGCTGTCGGGATTCGTTCTGCTTCTGGCCGTGGACGATCCGCCGGCAGACCAGGCGCACCACCACGTGATGTTCACCGACGATTACGACGCCGAGTTCGATGCAGTATTCGGTCGCCGCGGGCGCGCCCGGCCGGTCGAGCGCCCGACGATCTACATCAGCGCGCCGAACGACCCGGCCATCGTTCCCGAGCCCGACACCGGCGCGTGGTTCGTACTCGTCAATGCACCGCCGCACGATCCGGACAACGGAACCGACTGGGATGCAGCGGGTCTGAGCGAGCGGTACGCGGACTCCATCGTGGAACAGATGGCCGAACGAGGCGTCGACGTGCGAGCCCGCATCCGGCACCGGCGCATCATCTCCCCCGCCGATCTCGAGCGGAGGACGATGACGCCCGGCGGCTCGATCTACGGCACGTCGTCGAACTCCGCCACGGCGGCGTTCCTGCGACCGTCCAACCGGTCACCCGTTCCGGGACTGTTCCTGGTCGGCGGGTCGTCCCACCCGGGCGGCGGTCTGCCACTGGTGATCATGTCGGCGAAGATCGTGGCCGACATGATCGCTCACGCGGGAGCCTGACGAATCGAGAACAGATTGCCGAACGGGTCGAGCAGCTGACACAGACGCTCACCCGTGAACACCGTTTTCGGCCCGCGGTGAGCCATGGCACCGTGAGCGATCCAATCCGCTGCGATCGCGTCGACGTCGTCGACCGTCCAGTAGGCGGACACGCCGGCCGGCCCGGAGGAGTTCAGTTCGTCGTTTCGATGCACCGTGAGGCGCACACCATCGACGTCGAAGGCCACCAGCGCACCGCCGCGCTGGATCGGTGCACGACCCAGCCGCGCGGAGTACCAGTCGACAGCGGCCTCGAGGTCGTCGACGAAGTAGAAGACGTTGCCGACCGGCCCCAGAGCGAGCGGTGCGCTCACTTCGCGATGAAGTCGAGGATGTCCTGATCCAGTTCCTTCTGGTACGCGCCGTAGATTCCGTGCGGCGCACCGGGATACACCTTCAGCGTGCCGTCCTTCACGAGCTCGATGGATTTCTGCGCCGCGGCAGCGATGGGCACGATCTGATCGTCGTCGCCCTGAGCGATGAAAACCGGGACCGTCAGCGCTTTCAGATCCTCGGTGAAGTCGGTCTCCGAGAACGCCTTCACACAGTCGTAGGCCGCGGCGAGGTTCACGAGCATCCCCTGACGCCAGAAGTCGTCCTTGGCTCCCTGCGAAACCTGCGCACCGTCACGGTTCGCCCCGAAGAACGGTGTGGACAGGTCCTGGTAGAACTGCGACCGGTCGTTCAGCACACCGTCGCGAATGTCGTTCAGTGCCTCGATGGGAGTGCCCTCGGGATTGGTGCCCGACTTCAGCATCACCGGCGGAACCGCGCCGGCCGTGATCACCTTGACCACCCGATCCTGCCCATGCTGAGCGGCGTAACGGACCACCTCACCACCGCCGGTGGAGTGACCGACCACCACAAGATCGTGTAGGTCCAACGCCTCCACCAGTTCGGCGAGGTCTCGTGCGTAGGTGTCCATGTCGTTGCCCGTGTAGGTCTTTGACGATCGACCGTGTCCGCGGCGGTCGTGCGCGATCGCGCGGTAACCGGCGTCGGCGAGGAGCTTCATTTCGACCTGCCATGCATCGGACGAGAGGGGCCACCCGTGACTCAGCAGAACGGGCTGTCCCGTTCCCTGTTCGGTGTAGTAGATCTCGGTTCCGTCGGTAGTGGTGATGTACGGCATGGGATTCTCCTGGGGAGGTCGGTGGTCGATGCCTCAACCTTCCTCCGGCGGTGAATCGTTGTCGTCGCTGCTGCCGCCCAATGCCGTTACCGGCTAGCCGGTAACGGCACCTGTGCGGTGACGGACGTACCTCGTCCGAGTGGGCTCGCCACCGTCAACGTTCCGCCGACCGATTCGATCCGGTCGCGCAGTCCCAACAGTCCCGTTCCAGCGTCCGACGTGGCCCCGCCGACGCCGTCGTCCGTCACGGTCAAATCGAGCAGAGCGTCGAGAGCGCGCACCGTGACGACGATGTGCGTAGCCTCCGCGTATTTGGCGCTGTTCGTCAGCGCCTCTGCCACAACGTAATACGCCGCCACCTCGATGCGCTCGGGCAGCCTGGCATCGGCGTCGACCGTGAGCGCTACCGGTACCGGCGACCGTCTGGCCAACGTCTTGAGTGCGGGACCCAAACCGCCACGAGACAGAATGGCCGGATGAATACCACGCGAGAGTTGCTGCAGATCGACATGCAACTGCGCGAGATCGTCGACCGTGCGATCGAGCTGCGACCACAGGACGGGCTGGTCGGCAGGCACCGCTGCCTGCGCTGCCCGTAACTCCATACTCAGCGAGACGATCCGTTGCTGCGCACCGTCGTGAAGGTCCCGCTCGATCGTGCGCCGCGCGTGATCGGCGGCGGCGATGACACGCGCCCGGGACTGGGTGAGTTGTTCTCGCGTTTCGCTGTTGAAGACCGCAGTGCCCACCAGGTCGGCGAAATCGGTGACCCGAGCGGCGATATCGGGTATCGGCGTCTGGTCGACCGCACCGACCACCACCGCCCCCCAGGTCTTCCTATCCACCTTGACCGGAACCCCGACACCCTGCCGCAGACCTCGGAGACGTAAACGGCCGGCGATCGGTCCGGTGGCTGTCGTGTAGTCGACCCGGGCCGACGCGCCGGTCCTCAGTACGTCGGTGCATATGTTGTGTCCGCCGAGTTTCAGGCGTTCACCCACCTTGAGGTGATCGCGCTGCTTGTCGTCGTCGCACCCTGCGAGAACGGTACAGAATCCGTCGGAATCGAATCGGACCAACGAGACGTGCTGCACCGCGAGCGATTGCGAGAGTTCCTGCACGGCGGCCGGGAAAATGTCGGCCGGGTCGCCCCTGAGCGCCACCAGTGTTGCCACCCGCCTCAACGCGGCCTGCTGACGCGCGAGGTCGATGGTGCTGCGGTGCAACGCCTCTCGGTCGCGCGCTGCGGCCAGGAGCGCCTCGAGAGCAGGCACCACGCGATCCACTCGTCGCGACTCCGCCGTCGACAGCGAGTCGGGCAGGAACAAGGTCGCAATGTCGATCTCAGCGTCGCGCAACACGATTCGGACGTATCCCGGCTTGTCCGAGGCCGTGCCCGATTCCAACGAGGCGTACGGGGGTGGAAGATCGAGCACATCGGACAGACGTCGACTCACCGTGCGACCAATTTCGGACATGCTGGGCCTGCGCAGCAACGTCCGCGCGAGCTCGGCGAGAAGGTCTGCTTCGCAGCGGCGTTGGTAGGACTCGATGGCCCGAAGCCGCGCCTGACCGGCAAGCAGGTTACTCGCAAGCGCCAACACCGCGAATACCGCGATGGCCGGAAAGAGGCTGTTCGCATTTTCGCTCGCGTGAAGGAAGGCGTACGCGGCGCCGCTGGCCACGGACATCGTCAGGGCCGTCGCAATACCCCACCCCGCCGAGACGATCAGCACTCCCAGCAGGAACACAGCGCCGAACGGGTTCTCCGGTGAGAGGCGGCGCAACGCAACCACGACGACCACTTCGGCGGCAAGCACGCCGCACAATGCCACCACACCCCAAACGGCGGGTGGCGACGACGTGCGAAGAAGCATTGAGATGTACCGATCCCACCCGGTCCGACGCCGCCTGACCTCGCGCGGTCGGTCGGCAGTCACACGATGTTCCGGTTAGCGGTAATGCTCGAGCCGGGTGCATCTGACACTCTGGGTGAGGTGAACCCGCCAATCTCCCGCGTCGTGATCGTCGACGACAGCCTTGCGTTCTGCACGGCTGCGCGCTCGATGTTCCACGCGGCGGGAATCGAGGTGGTGGGAACTGCATCGACGTCGGACGACGCCCTCGCGGCGGCAACCGTCGGGAAGCCCGATGTGATTCTCGTCGACATCGACCTGGGTGGGGAGAGTGGATTCGAGGTCGTCGAAGCCTTGGCCGGTCTCGATCTCGATCCTCGACCGGCCGTCGTCCTGGTGTCCACGCACGACGAGGACGACTTCGCCGACATGGTCGAGGCGAGCGCCGCGGTGGGATTCGTGCCCAAATTCGCGATATCGGTGGAACTCATCGCGCGCACGGTGACCCGCTGATCACGTCGTCGCATCGAGATACACCATCACAGCCCGGACGCGGCGATGATCGTCGGCCGTCTCGGCGAGGTTCAGCTTGTTGAGAATACTTCGAACGTGCTTCTCGACGGTCCCCTCGGTGATCCACAGACGGCGGCCGATGCCGGAATTGGACAGCCCCTCGGCCATCAGCGTGAGCACCTCTCGCTCACGCACGCTCAGTACGGCCATGGGGTCGTCACGCCGACGTGCCGTCACGAGTTCCTGCACCAGAGCGGGGTCGATGACCGACGCGCCATGTGCCACACGGTCGAGACTGTCGACGAAATCCTCTATGTCCGTGACCCGCGTCTTCAGCAGGTATCCCAAACTGTAACCGCCGGCGAGCAATTCGAGGGCATGATCAACCTCGACGTGTGACGACAGAAGAACGATGGCGGTGTCAGGAAACTGTCGTCGAATCTCGACTGCAGCGTCGAGCCCCTCGGCCGTGTGCGTCGGCGGCATCCTGATGTCCACGATCGCGAGCTGCGGCCCCTGCGCACGAACCAACGCCATCAGTTCGTCGGCGTTTCCCGCCTGACCCACGACCTTCAGTCCAGCGCCGGTGAGCAGGCTCGACAGACCCGCTCGCAGGAGCACGTCGTCGTCGGCGATCACGACCCGAAGACCCGACAACGCCATGTCCCTCCCTCGTCCGAAGGCAGGTGGCGCGTTCGGGTGCACCCACTCTAGACAACGGATGCACCCGAAACGACTGGTACGACGTCAGGGAGTCGGGCTACCGCCGTTGACGTGCAGCGTCTCACCGATCACGAAGCTGGACTCGGCGGACGCGAGGTAGACGTACGCCGGTGCCAGTTCCGCGGGTTGCCCCCACCGACCGAGAGGAGTCCCCTCGCCGACCGTCGGCAACGCGTCGGTGGGCTGGCCTCCCGCGGTCTGCAGCGGCGTCCAGACGGGGCCCGGCGCAACGACGTTGACGCGAATGCCGCGGTCGGCGACCTGCTGGGCGAGGCCCTTGAAGAAGGTGTTGATCGACGCCTTCGTCATGGCGTAATGAATCAGGTGCGGTGACGGCTGGTACGCCTGGATGGACGACGATCCGATGATCGTCGAGCCCGGAGGCATATGGGGCACAGCAGCTTTGACCGTCCAGAACATCGCGTAGACGTTCGTCTTGACCGTGAGGTCGAACTCCTCGTCGGTCAGATCCTCGATCCGGTTCACGTACTGCTGCTTACCGGCGTTGATGACCAAGGCGTCGAGGCCACCGAGTTCGCGCACCGTCGTCTCGACGAGGGTTCGGCAATGCTCGGCATCGGTGATGTCGCCCGGAATCTTGACCGCCTTGCGGCCGGCGTCCGTGATCAGTTTCGCGATGGCGTCGGCGTCGGATTCCTCTTCCGGCAGGTACGAGATCGCGACGTCCGCGCCTTCGCGCGCATACGCGATGGCGGTGGCGGCGCCGATTCCGGAGTCGCCACCGGTGATCAACGCCTTGCGACCTTCGAGGCGTCCGCTGCCGCGGTACGTGTCCGCTCCGAGGTCGGCGAGGTTGTCCATCTTGGAATCGAGACCTGCCCCGGGCTGTGACACCTCCTTCGGCTGGAAGTCGGCGTACATCGTGCTCGGGTCTTGGAATGTGTATTGATCGGTCACAGGAGAGTCCTCGATATCGCGGGCGTGCAGGGTCGACGTGGGCCGGACTCTGGACCTCTTCCGTCGTGTCGGCCGGATAGCCGCTGCGGGGTCGGCCGAAACGTCAGCCCGAATGCGTAAGAGCCCGATCCATCAGGGTCTCGGCAGTCGCCCGTGCGCACGCCCACGGTTCGACGTCGTCGATCGACGTCGACAGCGCCGCAGCCCCCTCGTACAGCAGAGCGAGTTGGCGACCCAGCATCACGGGATCGCTCGCTCGCAGTTCGCGGCACATGTCGGTCATCGCGGCCAGAAATTCCGCCTTCTGGTGATGCACCAATTGTGCTGCGGCAGGCATACTTCCGGCGACTTCGACGGCAGCGTTGTGGAACGGGCATCCGCGCATACGGCCGTCGCCTCGGTGCGGGACGGTGAACAACGCCAACAGTCGATCACGCGGCCCGACGCGACGCGTGTCCGAAGGAGCGGCGACGCCGTCACGGATCCGCTCGAGGTATTTCTGCACCAGAACGGTCTTGCTCGGAAAGTATTTGTAGAGAGTTCTTTTCGACACATGGGCCTGTGCAGCAACCAGATCGACTCCGGTGACGTTGATTCCGTTGTCGTAGAACAGCGTCGTCGCGGCAGTGAGAATCCGCTCCCGGATCTCACGCCCACCGTCACCACGCGTACGCACCGCCGCGTCCGTCATCGTCGTCACCCACTTCGTGTCGGTAGTCAGCTTACACCGATCTGTTTACACAACGCGCCGACTGCGCTACGGTCGGTCGAGTAAACAGATTCGTTTACCTGATTCGGCCAAAGGACACCTCATGCCTTCACTTGCGAACTCCGTCGTTCTCGTCACCGGCGCCAACGGCGGCCTGGGTCACCAGTTCGTCCGACAGGCTCTGGACGCGGGCGCACGCAAGGTCTACGCGGCCGCGCGGTCACCACGGGACTGGAACGACGATCGGATCGTCCCCCTGCGCCTCGACGTCACGGACGGCCGGTCCATCGCCGACGCCGTGGCAGCCGCACCCGACGTCACCGTGCTGATCAACAATGCCGGAGCCACACCGCCCGTGGCCGGCCTCCTCGACCTGTCCGAGGACGATCTTCGAGCGAACTTCGAAACCAACTTCTTCGGCCCCGTCCTCCTCGCGCGCGCCTTCGCTCCGGCACTCGGCGCGGCCGACTCCGCAGTACTGATCGACGTCCACTCGATCGCGAGTTGGTACGCCTTCGGCGGCGCATACAGCGCATCCAAGGCGGCTCTGTGGTCGGCGACGAACTCGCTGCGCCTCGAGCTCGCTCCGCGCGGCGTCCACGTCGTCGGAGTCCACATGGGATACGTGGACACCCCATGGCTGCCGACGCCGACGGTCCCAAACTTCGACCGGAGGATTTGGTGGCGCAGGTCTACGAGACCGTCGCGGCCGGTGGGTTCGAAGTCATCGGCGACGACCTCACCGCGGGCGTGAAGGCCGCTCTCGGCGGACCGCTGGAGAACCTGTACCCCGCCCTGGCGACCGACGCGGCCGTCCGATGAAGGCGTACGTGATCGACGAGTACAAGGCCCCGGCGCACCTCGCCGACGTCCCGATGCCCACGGTTGGACCGCACGACGTCCTCGTCGAAGTGGTTGCGGCGAGCATCAATCCGTTGGACACGCTGGTCCGGAACGGAACGTTCAAGCAGCTGCTGAAGTACCGGATGCCGATCACGCTGGGCCACGACGTGGCCGGAGTGGTGACCGAAGTCGGAAGCGCGGTGGTCGATTTCGCCCCCGGCGACGAGATCTACTCGAGGCCGCGCGATCTGCGGATCGGAACGCTCGCCGAGTACATCGCGATCGATCAGCGCGACGTCGCACTCAAGCCGGTCACGTTGTCGTTCGAGGAAGCTGCGGCGGTTCCGCTGGTCGCCCTGGCGGCCTGGCAGATGCTCGTCGAGACCGCACACGTCGGCGCTGGATCGAAGGTGCTGGTCCACGCAGGCGCCGGCGGCTTGGGGTCGACCGTCGTGCAACTGGCGCACCACCTCGGCGCCCATGTGGCGACCACGGTCGGAACGCGATCGCGCGAGCTTGCTGCGAGCCTCGGGGCCGACGAGGTCATCGACTACCGAGAGAGCGACTTCACCGACGTCGTCTCGGACTACGACCTCGTCATCGATGCCGTCGGTGGAGAAAATCTGTCGAAGTCGCTGAGCGTCCTCGCACCGGGTGGTCTCGCACTCGGGGTGACCGGTCCGCCCGACGCCGGTTTCGCACGCCAACTCGGCGCACCCAAACCCTTCGAACTCCTACTGTGGGCGACGAGTCGTTCCGTCCGCCGGACCGCGCAGAAGAACCGTGTGAACTATCGATTCTTTTTCATGCATGCCGACGGCGAGCGACTTAGCGAATTGGCCGCCTTGTACGACAATGGGGCGCTGCGACCCGTCGTCGATTCGGTGTTCCCGTTCGAGCGAGCTCTCGACGCTCTCGACTACGTCGAGGCCGGAAAAACGAAGGCGGGAAAGGTGATCGTCAGCCACCGGTGAGCGCGTGGTGAACTGGGGATGGTGGCCAGGGCCGGGATCGAACCGGCGACCTTCCGCTTTTCAGGCGGACGCTCGTACCAACTGAGCTACCTGGCCGAGTGGCACCCGAAGCGAATGCCGAGAAAAAGTGAACCTTGCGACCCTGACGGGACTCGAACCCGCGACCTCCGCCGTGACAGGGCGGCGCGCTAACCAACTGCGCCACAGGGCCTTGCTGTTGTACTGCCTGTGTAAAGAACTGCGTCACATATTGAGTTGTCACACGACCCTCTCGGACCGTGCGTACCCCCTACGGGATTCGAACCCGCGCTACCGCCTTGAAAGGGCGGCGTCCTAGGCCGCTAGACGAAGGGGGCCCGCCGAATTGCTCCGGCCGTACCCCAACGGCGTTCCGTTGGGAGCTGGGATAGCTTATGACACGTCCGGATCAATTCCCAAATCTACTGGTCAGGGGCCTATTCGACGGTTGCAGCGTCGCGAATCGGCCACCCTCGCTCTTCCCAGCGCGCCAACCACTCCGGGGTGGCCATCGCCGACAGAACTACCTCCAGGGACTCCTCGAACAAGGCGGGGAGGTCCGTGTCGACGGCCATGAGGTCGGCCATGTAGCGCTGGCCGGCCAAGCAGGCAGCGAGCACGCGGGTGAACTTCTGGGGATCGACGCCGGACTTGAGGAGGCCGAGCCGTCCCGCTTCCTCCGCGAGCTCCAGTGCAGCGCGACCCCAGATCTGGCCCGCCCCGCTGCGCATGCCCGAGTAGAACTCGGGCTCGATGATCAGCCGGAACTCGGCCTGAACGACGACGTTGGCCTTGAACTCGGTGGCGAGGTCGACGACGACCTCGTGCAGCTTCTCGAACGGATCGAGGTCGTCGGACCTCTTCTTTCCGGTGATCGCCACGTATTGGTCGGTTGCGGTCTTCAGAACCGCTCGCGCCAACTCCTCCTTGGAGGCAAAGTGGAAATACATCGCGCCCTTCGTCGCGCGGGAGCCTTCGAGAATGGTGTTCACCGAGGCGGCGGCGTAGCCGCGCCGGCTGAACTCGAATGCCGCCGATTCGACGATTGCGGCGCGGGTGCGTCGAGCGCGTTCTTGCTGTGCCATTGCGCTGGTGCCTCCGAAGCCACGAACCCTCACGGGATTGTCAAATTCTCAAGCGAGACTAGCCGATAAACCTGGCAATGCCTTTTGTTGGTCACCGATTCGTACGTCGCGTCAGGACACCTCGGCACGAATCACGACAAGACGTTCGGACTCGCGCGGTAAACACACCAAATGGTACGGTACGGACCGCTCGGGTGCGCCGCAGGGGGTGCGCACCCGAGTTTCTTGCTGCTCAGGAGCTCGTCACGGACATCGCAGCCTCTCCGAAAGACGGGCAGATCGCTGGATCGCCTACTAAAATCAATTGTCGAACATTGTGAATGGACACAGCCAATTCTGGTCGGCCTGCTTCCCGATTCATTCGATCGACCGACATTGCCCCACCAATTGGACAAGCCGTTTCCGCTCGACGTCGATCGACCGGACAATGGTCACACCGGGGCGACGAACATTGCTTGGATCACACCCGTCCGGAGCACACGTACGGACGACACACGGGCGTGCGTGTGCCCGTGCAACCTGACTGCAGCAGCCTCGAACGGTCAACTATGCTTCCGGACTGCGCCCCTATAGCTCAGTTGGTAGAGCTACGGACTTTTAATCCGCAGGTCGTAGGTTCGAGTCCTACTGGGGGCACCACACTCGGTCTTCGAAGATGGTCACTGCTGCTGAGTGAGCCGCGCGCCGATGCTCTGATGCAGCGCCCGCAGACTGTTCTGCCCCAGCGACACCGTCTCCGATTCGATGTGCCTGAGCAGATGCCCGTCGTCGACGACCTTCTCGCTCGACTGCACGAGAACCGTTCCCGCTCCGGTGAAGTCGAACTGCCGCTCCTCGCCGGAGTTGGCGCCGAAGAACATTCCGCGAGCGGCACCGAGGAAGCTTTGCATCCAGTCCGCATCGAAGTGATGCGACGGGGACGGGCAGTCCGCCCAGCCGACGAGGGCCTGCGGGTCGATCCGCAGCGGCGGTTCCGCGAACATCACCTCGCCGTTCGACGACGCCAAGAACTTGCCCGTACCCAGCAGGGTGAGGAAGCCGGGGACGATCGACTGTTTCAGTTGCAGACCGGGTTCGAAGGCCAACAGGTTGGCCGCACGAATGGTCAGGTTTCCCTCGTCCAGATCGAACGAATTGATGTTGAACCCACGGTCGCCGAGGATCAACTTTCCTTGTCCGCGTGCGAGCACCCAGTCGTTCGCGTAGAGCGGCGACGAGAACCGTGCTGCGACGATGGCCGCCATCGACGTCTGACCCAGAGGCTCGAATCCGATGTTGCCGTAGTAGGCGATCATCGCGCCCTTCGCAGTGAACCACGGTTGGTCCACCAGCTCGACGCAGAACGCGTAGTCGTTACCGGGCACATTGTCGTTGGCGGGCAACGTCATCGGGTTGTGCACGTCGATACCCATGGCCGACCCCTCCTAGAACTTCTGCTCGGACGCTTGCACCCACACGGTCCCCATACCCGTCATCTTCAACTGGATGGCCTCACCGGATCCCCGGCCCACGGCGTCGCGCCACCCCACGCTCGCGGCGATCTCCACGTTGATCTGTCCCAGGTGACAGACGTACGCCTGCGGATCCACCACCACCTGAGGATGATTGGGCCCCACCTCGAGCGCCGTCGCTCCACCGTGCGAGAGCACGGCAACGCTTCCCTGCCCCATCAGCTGCGTCGTGAACAGGCCCTGACCGGTCATGGCACCACGAACCGCTCCGCGCACTCCGCCCTGAGAAGTCAGTGCCACAACGGAACTCGACAGGAATCCGTCATGCACCAACAGTCGATCGGCCTCCACGCTGAGAACCGACGACCCGTTTAGAGTGATGACGTCGGTATGCAGGCCGGCGTGGCCGTAGAACACTTCGCCGTGCCCTTCGGCGGCCATCATGGCGACATGCTCCCCGGACATCATTCGGCCGGCCATGCCCATCACGCCACCGACATTCGGCATCGCGCCCGGCCCGCCGCCCATCGTGTGTGGAACGAAGCGGACGTCGCCCGTGTAGTAGAGCATCGACCCACGCCGCGCGAGAACGTTCTGCCCCGGCGCGAGAATCGACTTCACGACCTTGCTGTTCACCGATTCCAGCGGCATGTCAACGCTCCTCGGGCTGAATGTAGACGACGCCCTGGCCGTCGAACCGGAGCGAGAACGCCTCGCCGCTTCCCCCGCCGAGGGCGGACCGCCACGTCACGTCGGTGACGAAACTCTGGTTCAGCTGCCCACGGTGAGCCACGAACGCGTCGGGGTCCACGACAAGTGCATACTGCGGACTCACCTCGAGCGCGATGGGCGGCCCGCCCTTGGACAGCAATGCGACGGTTCCGGTTCCACTGACGACCGTGGTGAACAGTCCCTGGCCCGAGGACGCACCGCGCAGTCCCGCGAACTTCACATCGGTCGCGAGCTGCCCCGCGACCGCCAACAGTTGGGACGCTTCGACATGCAGTGCGTCCCCGGCCAGTTCGACGATGGTGATGTCCTGGGCGTCGACAGCGAAGTAGACGGTGCCCTGCCCACTGACTTCCATGAGAGACAACGACTCTCCGGTCACCCGCTGTTTCAGTGCGGCTCGAAGACCACCGCCGCCGCCCATGCCGGCGTTCTTGAAGGTCACGTTGCCTTCGTACGCGACCATCGACCCGGTGACAGCCCTGATGGTGTCTCCGGCCATGTCCGCCACCAACACCCGGTGTCCGTTCATCCTCAGCTGCGCCACGGGGGAACTATGGCAGAGCGGGCCCGGCAACGGAAGGGATCAGACGGTCGGTTTCCGCGCCCCGCCTGCGTCGACTCGAAACATCCTCGATGCCAACAGCATTGCGATCACGAGCAGACCCGCCACGAAGGTGGCCGTTCCGGCCCACTCGGCGATCCCCCACGCCACACCGGCGAGGGCTCCGGCGATCGACGATCCGAGGTAGTACGCACAGAGGTAGAGCGAGGACGCTTCCGCCCGGTGACTCGTCGCCACCCGGCCGACCCACCCGCTCGCCACGGAATGGGCGGCGAAGAAACCGCCCGTGAAGAGGAAGACACCGGTCAGAACCAGCGGAAGTCGATCGGGCACCGTCAGCGCCAGGCCGACACCGGTCACGGCTACCGATGCCGTCAGCACCGCAGCCCGACCCAGCCGGTCGGCCAGGCGACCGGCCGCCGTCGAGGACCACGTGCCGGCGAGGTACATGACGAAGACGAGACCCACCAGCCCTTGCGGCAGATCGAAAGGCGTTGCCGTCAAGCGAAATCCGAGGAAGTTGTAGACCGACACGAATCCGCCCATCAGGAGGAATCCGAGCGCGAACAGAGTACGCAGAGTGGGGTCCGCGAGATGCCCACGAAGGTTGCCCAGCACGGTGCGCACGTCGATGCGCTGTTCGCGGAAGAATCGCGATCGAGGAAGCCCGCGCATCAGAACGAGCGAACACACCAACGCGACGACGGCTGCCGATTCCATCGCCCATCGCCAGGAACCGAGATCGAGCACCCCCGCCGGAACGACACGTCCGAGCAGACCGCCGATGGTGGTGCCGGCGACGTAGCGACCCATCGCCGCCCCCAGATCGTTGCCGTGGACCTCCTCGGCGAGGTATGCCATCGCCACCGCTGGAATTCCGGCGAGGGTTGCGCCCTGCAACGCACGTCCGACGAGAAGAACCTCGATCGTGGGACTCAGCGGAAGAAGTATCCCGATCACGCTCGACGCGAGTGCCGAGGACACCATCACTCGGGTGCGCCCGTACCGCTCGGACAGCACACTCGCCGGAACGATGGCGAGTGCCAGTACGCCCGTGGTCATCGACACCGCGAGCGCCGACACCGCGGGACTGACTCCGAAGGTGTCCGTCAGCGCGGGCAGAAGCGCCTGCACGCAGTACATGGCGACGAAGGTCGCGAGTCCCGCTGCGAAGAGAGCAAGGGTGATCCGGCGGTATCCCGCGGACCCGCGGCGGTGTGGGGTGCCCGGGTCGACTCGCACGGTGGTGGTGACGTCGGCCATGACAAAACTCTTACGCACAGGAAATGATTTGTAAAATGCATGACTCGGCCGTGTTCATGCACAATATGCATATGGCCTGGACCGACGACCTGCGATGGTTCGTCACGCTCGCCGACCTCGAACAGGTCACCTCGGCGGCCGGCGCGCTCGGAATGTCCCAACCGGCCCTGTCCCGAAAGCTCGCTCGCCTCGAAGCCGAGTTCGGCACGCCGTTGTTCGTACGGGACGGACGGCGGTTGACACTCGCGGACGCCGGCGCGGTGCTGCGCGATCACTGCATTCGCGCGCTGGCCGAGCTCGAGGACGCCGAACGGAGAATCGCCGACATGGCCGCCGGGGGCGAGTCGACGATTCGCCTGGACTTCCTGCACTCCTTCGGCACCTGGTTGGTCCCGAACCTCATCCGCGAGTTCCGCCGCCGATCCTCCGAAGCCCGCTTCCAGCTGTTCCAGGGAGCCGCGGACCTGTTGGCCGATCGAGTGGCAGACGGGTCGAGCGACATCGCACTCGTGTCACCGCGCCCTCGTCGATCGGATGTGCGCTGGACCGTGATCCAGCAGCAACGCCTGGCACTCGCGGTCTCCGACACCGAGACACTGTCTCGACGCGAATCGGTGCGCTTCGCAGAGCTGGCGGACGAGTCGTTCATCACCATGCACCGCGATTTCGGCATGCGTCGCATCTTCGACGAGCAATGCGCGGCGGCCGGTGTGAGTCCTCGGATCGTCTTCGAGGCGAGCGAGCTCACGACCATCGGCGGGCTGGTCTCGGCCGGTCTGGGAGTGGCGATCGTCCCGGTCAACGACGCCGAACCGCCGCCGGCCGGTGTCGTGCTGGTGCCCTTCGAAAACGGCGTGACGACGCGCGATATCGGAATCGTGACGCCGATTCACCGAAATTCAACGTCGTCCACAATGCATTTCGCCGCATACGCAGAGTTGTCACAAAGGGAGGGGTCCACGAGGTCGGATCTATACTAGGGAAATAGACCGTTTCAGCCGTCCGGGGCCTCGAGCTGGTGATCAGCTCCAACTACTCGCCGGTAACCATGTTCGGGCACGCGGATCGAAGCAATTCACATCGTGGTTACGGTGCCGTAGGCTCTCGTCAGTAGTTAACCGACTTGGAGGAATCGCATGGCAAGGGATCTGACACAACTCGAGCTGCTCACGGAGCTGCAGCCGGTTGCGGAAGAGAACGTCAACAGGCACCTCTCCATGGCGAAGGAATGGCATCCCCACGATTACGTGCCGTGGGACGAGGGTCGGAACTTCGCAGCGCTGGGCGGCGAGGACTGGACCCCCGAGCAGTCGCGTCTGGACGAGGTCGCCAAGGCCGCCATGATCACCAACCTCCTCACCGAGGACAACCTCCCGTCGTACCACCGCGAGATCGCGGAGAACTTCTCGCAGGACGGTGCCTGGGGCACCTGGGTCGGCCGCTGGACAGCCGAGGAGAACCGCCACGGCATCGTCATGCGTGACTACCTCGTGGTCACCCGCGGCGTGGACCCGGTTGCCCTGGAGCAGGCTCGCATGGAGCACATGACCAACGGCTTCGCGTCGGCCGTCGCCACCGACACCGATGCCATCGGCTTCCTGCACTCGGTCGCGTACGTCACCTTCCAGGAGTTGGCCACCCGCGTCAGCCACCGGAACACCGGCAAGGTGTGCAACGACCCGATCGCCGACCGCATGCTCCAGCGCATCGCAGCCGACGAGAACCTGCACATGATCTTCTACCGCAACCTGTGCGGCGCCGGTCTCGAGATCGCGCCCGACCAGACGCTCAAGGCGATCAGCGACATCGTCCAGAACTTCCAGATGCCCGGCGCAGGAATGCCGAACTTCCGCCGCAACGGCGCGATGATGGCCAAGCACGGCATCTACGACCTCCGCCAGCACCTCGAAGACGTGGTCATGCCGGTTCTGCGCAAATGGAACATCTTCGACCGCACGGACTTCACGTCCGAGGGCGAGCAGACCCGCGAGTCGCTCGCCGCGTTCATCGAGAAGCTCGAAGGACAGGTCGTCAAGTTCGAGGAGCAGCGTGACCGCATGCTCGCTCGCGAAGCTGCGAAGCGGGAGCAGCAGGCGTCCTGACGTATTCTCGGGGACGTCCCCCTTGTTCCCGAGCGCTATTGGTGTGTGAGTTTCTTGACGCTGCAGATCGGATCCCTCGAGCTCCGCAGCCCCGTGGTTCTGGCCCCCATGGCGGGCGTGACCAACGTTGCGTTCCGCACGCTGTGCCGTGAACTCGAAATCGAGCGGGCGGGCAGCACGGCAGGGCTGTACGTCTGCGAGATGGTCACCGCTCGTGCGCTGGTCGAACGGCAGCCCGCAACGTTGCACATGACCACGTTCGCTCCCGAGGAATCTCCGCGGTCGCTGCAGCTCTACACCGTGGATCCGGACACGACGTACGACGCCGCCAAGATGATCGTCGACGAGAACATGGCCGACCACATCGACATGAACTTCGGGTGCCCCGTCCCCAAGGTCACGCGCAAGGGCGGTGGGGCGGCGCTCCCGTACAAGCGTTCCCTGTTCGGTCGCATCGTGGCCGCAGCGGTGAAGGCCACCGAGGGCACCTCGGTGCCGGTGACGGTCAAATTCCGCATCGGCATCGACGCCGAGCATCACACTCATCTCGACGCGGGCCGTATCGCCGCCGGTGAGGGCGCAGCCGCGGTGGCGCTCCACGCGCGAACGGCTGCTCAGCGATACTCCGGTACCGCCGACTGGTCCGAGATCGCTCGCCTCAAGGAGCACGTGACCGATGTCCCGGTGCTGGGCAACGGCGACATCTTCGGCGCGGACGATGCCGCGCGCATGATGCGAGAGACGGGATGCGACGGCGTCGTCGTCGGTCGTGGATGCCTCGGGCGGCCGTGGCTGTTCGCCGAGCTGAGCGCAGCACTGAACGGTCGCCCCGAGCCGACCCCACCGAACCTGGGTGAGGTCGCGAAAATCATGCGCCGTCACGCCGAGCTGCTGGCCGATCATCACGGGGAAGACCGCGGTCTGCGCGAGCTCCGTAAGCACGTCGCCTGGTACATGCGCGGGTTCCCCGCCGGATCCGACCTCCGAGTCAAGATGGCCACCGTGTCGAGCCTTGCTGAGCTGGATTCCCTTCTGGCGCAACTGGATCCGACGGTTCCGTTTCCCAAGGACGCCGAGGGTCCGCGCGGTCGGCAGGGCTCGCCCGGCGCGGTCTCGCTGCCCGAAGGCTGGCTCGACGACCCCGACGATGCACGCGTGCCCGAAGGCGCCGAGCTGATGCACTCGGGCGGATGACCGGTATCATGGGCGGAACCATCGCACGGGCGATCGGGGTGCAGCGGAAGGCCAGGACGCCAGGTGGGTGACGACAACGACTCGGGTGTGCCCGCACCCCGTCGCCCCGCTCCGTGGGAACGCCGAATCTCGCGTGTGGCACACGCTGTGCCGGAGACACGAAGCCCGGAGCCACGAAACCCGGACCCCCGACCCCCTCGGCCTTCCGCAGCAGCTCCCCCGGCCCCGCCGTCGACCGAGATCGACCAGCCGGCGCAGCAGGACCAACCAGCACAGACCCCGCCTCGCAAGTTCGGCATTCGCGGACGACGTCAGGCCCCCGAGACCACCGGTCGGGTGTCCGTCGCAGAACTCGTCGATCAGATCGGCCAGCTTTCTCGTTCCAACGACGATGCGGACCAAGATTCCGCGGCGAACCAAGAACCCACAGCCGACGGAGAACCCACAGCGAACCAAGAACCCACAGCGGACCCGGACGCAGACGCCCCCACCACTCGCCTTCCCGCCGTCGACGATGCGCCGGCCGCGCCAGCGCCGCTCCTCCCGCCACCCACTCCGGAAGTGGACCGCCCCCACGCCGAGCCCGAAGCGGTCGGCCCCATCGCACCTCCCACGCTCACCCGCCTTGCTCTCAACCGCGCCCGCAAACGCAAACGCGCCCGGATGGCCGGACGGGTGCTGGTCTCGTTCGTCGCTGTCACTGCGCTGGTTCTCACGGGTGTGGTCTGGGCGTACCTTCGCTCCACCGATCAAGGTTTCTCGCAGGTGGCGGCGCTGGATCCGGATTCGACCGACGTCGTCGACGCGCCCGGCCAGTACGGCGACGAGACGTATCTGATCGTCGGTACCGACACACGTGCGGGAGCCAGCGGTGAGGTGGGCGCGGGCAGCGTCGCCGACGCGGAAGGCGCCCGATCCGACACCGTGATGCTCGTCAACATCCCCGCCGACCGATCTCGTGTGGTGGCGGTGTCGTTCCCCCGCGACCTCGACGTGGAGCGACCGGAGTGCGAAGGCTGGGACAGCAACACCGGTGACTACACCGGCGAGATGTACCAGGCCGCCGACGGCGACAAGCTCAACGCCACCTACGCGCTCGGTGGGCCGAAGTGCCTCGTCAAGGTCATCCAGAAAATGTCCGGACTGAAGATCAGCCACTTCGTCGGCATGGACTTCGCCGGTTTCGAGTCGATGGTCAACGAGGTGGGCGGCGTCGACGTCTGCACCACCACACCTCTGATCGACGACGAACTCGGCACCGTCCTCGCCAACCCCGGCACACAGCTGATCAACGGAGCCACGGCTCTGAACTACGTCCGCGCCCGCAAGGTCGAAGCGGAAGGGACCGGCGACTACGGCCGCATCAAACGCCAGCAACTCTTCCTGTCGTCGCTGCTGCGGTCCGTCCTGTCCAACAAGGTTCTGTTCGATCCCGGCAAGCTCAACGGCTTCGTCACCGCGTTCACGCGCGACACGTTCGTCGAGAACGTGAAGACCGCCGATCTGCTCACCCTGGGCAAGTCCCTGCGCGATGTCGACGCCGGCGCCGTCACCTTCCTCACCGTTCCCACGGCCGGCACCACCGACTACGGCAACGAGATCCCCCGCATGTCCGACATCACGGCCATCTTCACCGCGATCATCAACGACCAACCGCTACCGGGTGAGGCACGTTCGAGCACCGGGCCGACCACGCCGACCGCCCCGCCTCCGGCACCCGCCCTGGCCCTCGCCGTCGACCCGTCGACGGTGTCGGTACAGGTGTCCAACGGATCGGAGATGAGCGGCCTGGCCGCCTCGACCGCCGACGGTCTCGCCGCGTTCGGCTTCCAGATCGTCGGCACCGGAAACGCGGACACGACCAGCCAACAAACCGTCGTTCGCTACGCCGCAGGCCAGGAGAACGAGGCCGCGACGGTGGCAAGCGGGATCCCCGGGTCACTGCTCGAGGAGACGACGAGCCTCGGAGGCATCATCGAGGTCGTCGTCGGCTCCAATTTCGCCGGTTCGATCGTCGCTCCCACCCCCGTCGGCACTCAACTCCCCGCCATCGGGTCCACCTCCTCTGTTCCCGTGACGGACGTGGCACTTCCGTCCGACCTGACCGTCACCAACGCGGCCGACGACACCTGCGCCTGAGACTCACCCACTTCCCGCCACATCCGACCGGCCTCCGGCCTTCCCGCCACACCCGACCGGCCTCCGGCCTTCCCGCCACATTCATCCGCCGTTCATCGCCCGCACGCACTGTATGTACGGTTCTGCACGTAAAATCGGCGCCATGCGCGTGGCTTACAACGAACAGATGACAGAGCTCGCCGACATCCTCGGAGAGATGGCCGGTTTGGCCGGTAAAGCGATGGAGCGGGCGACCCAGTCGCTGCTGCAAGCGGACCTGAGGATCGCGGAGCAGGTGATCGGCGACCACGACCGGATGACCGAGCTCAGCGCCACCGCCGAGGAGCGCGCCTTCGCCCTCCTCGCCCTCCAGGCGCCCGTGGCCGGCGACCTCCGCTCCGTGGTGTCGGGCATCCAGATCGTCGCCGACATCGACCGAATGGGAGCCCTCGCGCTCCACGTCGCGAAGATTGCGCGACGCCGCCACCCGCAGCACGCCCTCCCGGAAGAAGTGAACGGGTACTTCGCCGAAATGGGCCGCATCGCCGTGGCACTCGGAGCGTCGGCTCGTGAGGTACTCGAGACCCGCGACCCCGAGCGCGCAGCGAAGCTCCGCGAGGAGGACGAGGCGATGGACGATCTGCACAAGCACCTGTTCAGCGTCCTGATGGACCGCGAGTGGAGCCACGGGGTTGCCGCCGCCGTCGACGTCACTCTGCTGGGCCGTTTCTACGAACGCTTCGCCGATCACGCCGTCGAGGTCGGACGTCGCGTCATCTTCCTCGTCACCGGATCGCTTCCGTCGGAACTGGATTCGATTCCCGTGAAGTAGCCCACCGCAGCACCGCGCTCGACCCGATGTGACCCCGTCACATCGGGTCGTTCTGCTTTCGGCACCTGAGGCGACCCCGAACACGACTGAGGGGCACACCCGGTCGAGTGGATCGACCGAATGTGCCCCTGAGTCGGAAGCTAGTGAGGCTCTATCCGAACCGGCCCGAAATGTAATCCTCGGTCGCCTTCTGCGACGGGTTCGAGAAGATCTTCTCGGTGTCGTCGATCTCGATGAGACGTCCCGGCTTGCCGGTCGCTTCGAGGTTGAAGAACGCCGTCTGGTCGCTCACTCGGGCAGCCTGCTGCATGTTGTGCGTGACGATGACGATGGTGAAGTCCTTCTTCAGCTCGGTGATCAGATCCTCGATCGCGAGCGTGGAGATGGGGTCGAGGGCCGAGCACGGCTCGTCCATGAGCAGCACGTCGGGCTGCACGGCGATGGCGCGGGCGATGCACAGACGCTGCTGCTGACCGCCCGAGAGGCCGCCACCGGGCTTGTCGAGCCGGTCCTTGACCTCGTTCCAGAGGTTGGCGCCCTTGAGCGAACGCTCGGCGGTCTCGTCGAGCTCCTTCTTGGAGCGCCCACCCTGCAACTTCAGGCCGGCGACGACGTTGTCCTTGATCGACATCGTCGGGAACGGGTTGGGGCGCTGGAACACCATGCCGATGGTGCGGCGCACGCCCACCGGGTCGACGTTGCTGCCGTAGATGTCGTCGCCGTCGAGCATGATCGAACCCTCGACGCGCGCGCCGGGGGTGACCTCGTGCATGCGGTTCATGGTCCGCAGCACCGTCGACTTGCCGCAGCCGGACGGACCGATGAAGGCCGTGACGTTGCGCGGCGGAACCGCGAGGCCCACGTCGGCGACGGCGTGGAACTTGCCGTAGTAGATGTTGACGTCTTTGAGGTCGAGTCGCTTTGCCATGGTCGGTTCCTCTACTTGGTCTTGACGGCGGAGAACCGTCCGATGGTCTTGGCGATGATGTTGAGAACGGCGATCAGCAGGATCAGTGTCAGGGCGGCGCCCCAGATGCGGTCGTTGCCGGCGTCGGTGGGGTTGTTGGTCTCGGAGACCATCATCGACGGCAGCGATCCCATCTCTCCGCTGAAGAGGTCGAAGTTGATGAAGGGCGCGTACCCGACCAGGATCAGCAGCGGCGCCGTCTCACCGAGTACGCGCGCCAGCGCGAGCATGATGCCGGTGATGACGCCCGGCAGCGCCGTCGGAAGGACGATCGAGGCGATGGTCTTCCACTTCGGCACACCGAGTGCGTAGGACGCCTCGCGAAGGTCCTGCGGGACGATGCGCAACATTTCCTCGGTGCTGCGTACGACGACGGGGACCATGAGCAGCACCAGCGCCAGCGACACCGCGAACGCCGACTTCGGAAGTCCGAATGTCGCGATCCACAGCGCGTAGATGAACAGTGCCGCGACGATCGACGGGACACCACTGAGGATGTCGACCATGAACGTGGTCACGCGCCCGAGCTTCGACTTGCCGGCGTACTCGACGAGGTAGATCGCGACGAACAGGCCCAGCGGAATCGAGATGAGTGCGCAGACGAGGCCTTGGAGCAGCGTGCCGATGATGGCGTGATACGCGCCGCCACCCGACGACGACGCGGTGAGACCGCTGAGCGAGTTGGTGAACCAGGTGTCGCTGGAGATGGCGCTCAGTCCGCGCGAGATCACGGTGTACAGAACCCAGATCAGCGGGACGAGCGCGATGAGCACCGACAGGGTGACCAGCACGGTCGCCGTGAGGTCGGTGAACCGGCGTCGCCCGCTGACGCCCTGGAAGGTGGGCTTCTTGACTGGGGACTCGAGAGTCTGAGTCATGGGGTCAGGCCTTCTTTCCGGCGACAGCCGCCCGCGCGCCGGCGTTCACGACGAACGTCAGGATGAACAGGACGAGGCCGGCGGCGATGTACGCGCCCGCCTGGATGTTGTTGTTGAACTCGGCGTACCCCAGCGCAATCTTGGACGCGATCGTCGAACCGCTGTCGAACAGCGAGAAGCCGAACGACTGCGACGTGGTACGCAGGATCAGGTACAGAGCGATGGTCTCGCCGAGTGCACGGCCGAGACCGAGCATCGAGCCGCTGATGTAGCCAGACTTGCCGAACGGGATGACGGTGGTGCGAACCACCTCCCAGCGCGTGGCGCCGAGGGCGAGAGCAGCCTCGATGTGCGTCTGCGGGGTCTGGATGAACACCTCGCGGGTGACCGCGGTGATGATCGGCAGGATCATCACGGCGAGAACGATGCCGGCCGTGAAGATGGTGCCGCCGCCCGCGACCGATCCGGTGCCGTCGGCGAAGAGGAAGATCCAGCTCAGGTTGCCGTTCAGCCACTCCGCGATCGGGCGGACCGCCGGGGCGAGGACCAGCAGGCCCCACAGGCCGTAGACGATCGACGGAACCGCCGCGAGCAGGTCGATGACGTAGGCCAGCGGGCCGCGCAGGCGCTTCGGTGAGTACTCGGTGAGGAAGATGGCGATCCCGAGTGCGATCGGCATGGCGATGACCAGCGCGACCAGCGACACCATGACGGTGACCTGCAGCAGATCGAGAACACCGAACGCCATGGCGTCGATGTTCTGGGTGACCCACTCGCGGGAGGTGAGGAAGTTCGTCTGGTTGCGGCTGAGCGCCGGGATGGCGCGCCACACCAGGAACGCCGCGATGGCGGCGATCAGAACGGTGATGAGCATCGCCGAACCGGAGGCCAGCGACGAGAAGATTCGATCGCCCGGTCTCACGAGCGTCTTGCTCGAACCTGACTTGGGGGTACTTATCGGTGCCTCCGGTTGTGCAAGCGGTCCGCCGGATCCGTCACCGCTCGTGGCAGTGGCGGAGGTGCGGTGTGCCGACTGGGTTGGCGCGTCACTCATGGGCGGTCGCATCTCTTCTCGGTCGAACGGTAAACCCTGGATGGACATCGGGCCATACTTCGAGGTGGAGCAGGCCGGGGGCCGACTGGTGAGCCGACCCCCGACCGACGAGCCGAATCAGGCAATCGCGTCGATGGACGCGGTCACCTTCTCCTTGAACGAATCCGGCAGCGGCACGTAGCCGGCCTCGGCGAGAGTGCCCTGACCCTCGTTGGCCGCGCTGGTCAGGAAGGACTTGACGGCCGCGGTGGTGTCGGCGTCGTACCCCTTGGAGCAGACGATCTCGTAGGTCGCGAGAACGAGCGGGTATGCACCCTCCGCCTTCGTGCCGTAGATCGATGTCAGGTCGAGCGTGAGGTCACCCGTTCCGGAGCCGGTGAAGGATGCACCTTCGATCGCCTTCGTGGCGCTCTCCTGGCTGAGCTCGACCGCTCCGCTGCCCGTGTCGATGCTCGCTGCCTTCAGCTTGTTCTGGTCCGCGAAGGACTTCTCGACGTAGGTGATGGATCCGGGTGCACCGGCCACGGCCTGCGCGACACCGGCGGAGCCCTTGGCACCTTCACCGACGCCGCCGGTGAAGTCGGATCCGGCGCCCTGGGTCCACGCACCGTTACCGGCGGCGGTCAGGTACTGCTGGAAGTTGTCCGTGGTGCCCGACGAGTCCGAGCGCACGATCGGCGTGATGGCCGTGTCGGGCAGGGTGACTCCGCTGTTCAGGGCGGCGATGGCCGGGTCGTTCCAGGTCTTGATGCCGCCGTTGAAGATCTTGGCGATGGTCTCGCCGTTCAGCGTCAGCGAGTCGACACCGTCGAGGTTGTAGGCCACCGCGACGGGTCCGAACACGAGCGGGAGGTTC
Source organism: Rhodococcus sp. 320_ES (assembly GCF_059691855.1). Taxonomy (NCBI): domain Bacteria; kingdom Bacillati; phylum Actinomycetota; class Actinomycetes; order Mycobacteriales; family Nocardiaceae; genus Rhodococcus; species Rhodococcus sp. 320_ES. The sequence goes on from NZ_JCAWAG010000002.1 coordinate 290,693, forward strand.
CACGCTTCGCCGCCGACGCAGCGAGTAGCGGCCTGCGTGAGCTGGTCACCCTTGATGGCGGAGTCGGATCCGGCGAAGTCGATCTGGCCGGCGATGAACTGCGTGCGTCCGTCACCCGAGCCGCTGGGGTTGTAGGCGACGTTGACCGTCTTGCCCTTGGCCTGGCACACGCCGATGTAGGTGGAGACGAACGAATCCATGGCGTTCTTCTGCGCCGACGAGCCGGCGGCCGAAAGGTTGGACTTGCCCTCGCACGTGGCGGTGGAAGACGACGTGTCGACACCCGTCGACGCGGCGTTGTTGTCACTGCCGCATGCGACGAGAGACATTGCACCGATGGCCACTGCTGCCATGACGACAGCGTTGCGCTGGAATTTCACCTGTTTCCTCCGGAGGTCGCGCGGCACACCGGCCGAGCGGAAGTCATCGATGCGCACCGTGACGGCCGCATCGAGCAGCAAGATGCTGCTCGGAGATGAAGTTAGGTGCCACTTATGGACGGAACACCCCGCGTAGGTGAACGGAGAGTGAACAGACGGGTCGATTGTCCGTTTTTTTGCGGCGCGGTGATCAAGCTCTCGCGTAAGCCACGTCGACATGAAAACGGGTGAAACCGAGCCTGTCGTAGGTGTGAACCGCAGCAGTGTTGTCCGACTCCACGTACAGCAGAACCGCGGGGCCCTTGTCCTCGAGGTACATCAGCCCCGCCAGGGTGAGGACCCGTCCGAGGCCCCTGCCCTGCGCCGACGGATCGATCCCCACGACATAGACCTCACCGAGCTGCGGGTCCGCGCCTTCGGGAGCGTGGACCTTGGTCCAGTGGAAGCCGAGAATGCGGTCCGGCTCGTCCGAGGGCGTCGCGACGAAGAGGCCCTCCGGGTCGAACCACGCTTCCTCGCGGCGCTGGTCGATCTCGTTCTGCGTCCACCCACCCTGCTCCGGATGCCAGGCGAACGCCGCGTTGTTCACGCGCAGAATCTCGGCGTCGTCCGACTCCCGGTAGGTACGCAGTGTGATCCCGTCGGGGACGACGAGGTCGGGAAGCGGGTCCGACGTGGGACGGCGCATCTGCAGCAGTTCGCGGACGGACTTCAGGTTCAGCTTCTCAGCCACACGCACGGCCGCCGGGAGTTGGCCGTGCGCCCAGATTCTGCCGCTTCCGGTGACCGCGGCGTCGACGAGAGCGGTGCCGACACCTCGGCCGCGGCGATCCGGATCGACGACGCCCTCCGCCATGTCGGTGGCATCGGCACTGCCGGCCTGCGCGGGCAAGACGTTGGCGTATCCGACGACCTCGTCCCCATCGAGCGCGAGCAGGTGACGACTGCCGTCTCCGACGGAGATCGCCCTGACGGCTTGCTCCGAAATGGGCGCCGTTCCGTCGAGATCGACTGCGCGAGAGATGATTTCGGTGATACGTCGAACCTGTTCGGGCGTGGGAGGAACCTCTACGATCTGCACGAGGTCGATCCTGGCACGCCTAGTAGGCCGTGGTGTTGACGGGTGCGAACTCGACTCCGCCGGAGTCGTCGGGATCGAATTCGTCGTCGTTGCCTGCATGCGACTGGCCGGCTTTCCCGGCGCCTCGCGCCGGTCGCACGGCCTTGTACCCGACGTTGCGAACAGTGCCGATCAAGGACTCGTACTCGCTGCCGAGCTTTGCGCGCAGCCGCCGCACGTGCACGTCGACGGTGCGGGTTCCGCCGAAGAAGTCGTACCCCCACACCTCCTGCAGGAGTTGCGCTCGCGTGAAGACCCGACCGGCGTGCTGCGCCAGGTACTTCAGGAGTTCGAACTCCTTGTAGGTCAGGTCGAGGGGGCGTCCGCGCAGACGAGCGGTGTAGGTGCCCTCGTCGATGACCAGCTCGCCGAGCGTGATCTTGCCCGACGTCTCGGGGCTGGACACGCCGCCGTGTCGACCGACCAGCAGTCGCAGACGCGCATCGAGTTCGGCGGGACCCGTGGTGGGCAGCAGCACATCGTCGACGCCCCACTCGGAGTTGACGGCCACGAGACCACCCTCGGTGAGGACGGCGACGACCGGCACTGCCGAGCCGGCGCTGCCGAGCAGTCGGCACAGTCCGCGGGCCGCGGCGAGGTCGGTACGGGCGTCGACCAGTGCGACATCGGCCGTCCCGGCCTCGAGAAGAGACGACACCTCGGTGGGCGCCGGGCGGACGGTGTGCGCGAGAAGCGACAGCGACGGCAACACGGCCTCCGGGTCGGGATCGGAAGTCAAGAGCAGCAGCTCCACGATGTCTCCCGTTCTCGTCCGACTACGCAAGCATGGCAAGGTCGTTGCCCGGCGGCGAAGGCTCCAGCAGTTGATGTTCGGGTGACAGACTAGCGTGTTCTCGCCAGGTACCGTCGGACGCGGCCCATCGATCAAGCTCGTGAGGAACTCGTGCGAAAACTGATTGTCGGTGTGGTGACGTTGCTCGCCATCGCGCTGGTGGCCGATTTCGGAACCGCTGCGTACTCGGAGTATCGCGTCTCGCGCGCCCTGCGGGACGGCGGCGGACTGACCGCGGATCCGGAAGTGACCATTCACGGTTTCCCGTTTCTGACGCAGGCCGCTCGCGGCGACTACAGCCGTGTCGAGATTCGGGCTCAGGACGTACCCACCGAGTACGTGAACAAGACCACCATCGAGGCGACGCTGCGCGGGGTCCACATACCCGCCTCGGACCTCGTCGACGGGTCGGTCCGCACGGTCCCCGTCGACCGACTCGACGGTCGGGTGCGCATCGAAGCGACCGATCTCGGCCGGTTCCTCGACATTCCCGACCTCCAGGTTTCTGCGCCGCCTGCGGACAAATCGGACGGAACGGGCGGGTCGGGTGGATCCGGTAAAACCACCACCGGCGCCGTCGTACTGTCGGGAACGGTGTCGGTCGGACCGCTCAACACGGCCGTCAGTGTGACGGCGGAGTTGCAGCTCGACGGCGACAAGGTGAACGTCGTCGCCAGCGACTTCTATTTCGGGCCGGAGGGCGAGGCCGACTTCACCATTCCGGACGTGTTGAAACCCACCGTTCTCGGTCTGTTCACCAAGACGATCGATCGCCAGCAGCTTCCGTTCGGAATCACTCCCACATCGGTGTACGCCGAGGGCGGCGAGATCGTCATCGAAGGAACCGGAACCGACCTCACTGTCGACCTCGAATCGATCCGCACCCAGTGACCGGAATCACAGTTCTCCTGGTCGTCGTCGCCCTCGCCGTGGCGGTCGGATTCGTCGTCACCCGGCGCGAGGGAAGAGTGCGTGCGGTCCAGCCCGCCCCGGCGGTGGACACGCGCGTCGAGCACCTTCTGGCGGCAGGCGTCCAGCGGGGGGCGCCGACCGTTCTGCACTTCTCGGCCTCGTGGTGCGGGCCGTGCGCAGCAGTGCGTCGGGTGGTCGCCGCGGTGGTGTCGGACATGGCCTCCGCCGACGGCCCCACCCCGATCGAGGTGGAGGTCGACATGGACGAGAACCCGACGTTGGCGCGCGAGATGGGCGTGATGTCGCTCCCGACGACCTTCGTGCTCGACGCCGACATGGTGGAGCGTGCACGGGTATCGGGAGTTCCGTCCGCACGCGACCTGACTGCTGCCATCGAGTCGGTGCGGTGACCCGACGGTCGGACCTGGGCGAAACGGAGGGTAGAATTTCCTCCGTGACCGACCGCCACGAGCTTTTGCTCACCCGACGCCGCACAGTGGATCTGTGCCGCCTCGGTGGCTGTTGCTGTTGTCGTAGCTGACGTTCACCGTCCACGACAGGTGATTCGAGCGCCCGATCGGCGACTCGACACCGGCCTTTCTTCTGCCACACGACACGCGTCATCTCTCCCAGGAGTTCCCGATGTCCTCTTTCAGTGACACGTTTGTGTCCTCCGCCGCCTCCGATCAGGTCGACGTCCGGGGCCCACGCTTCAACGCATGGGTCACCACGGGCGTGCTCGTCGTCGTTCTCCTCGTGTCGACGGTCTCGACCGTCGCCGCGGGCGTGATCCTGCTGCTGCAGGCCGTGTCGTTCGCCGTCGGCGCCGCCGCAGGCCCGCGGCGCAGCCCCTACGGCCGGCTGTTCGCCACCGTGGCGGCGCCGCGCCTAGGACCGGTCTCCGAACGCGAGCCGGTCGCACCGCTGCGATTCGCGCAACTCGTCGGATTCGTCTTCGCAGCTGTGGGCGTGATCGGCTTCGCCACCGGCCTCGCCACCGTCGGCGTTATAGCCACGGCGTTCGCACTGTTCGCCGCGATTCTCAACGCCGCGTTCGGAATTTGCCTGGGCTGCAAGATCTATCCCCTCGTCACGCGTTTCCGTTCCGCCTGATACCACCCCATTCCTCCTTCTCACGAACCGAAAGGAACCATCCATGGCTCGCTCCGACGTCCTGGTCTCCGCCGACTGGGCCGAGCAGAACCTCGCAACCGACAACGTCGTCCTCGTCGAGGTCGACGAAGACACCAGTGCCTACGACACCGGTCACATCGAGGGTGCGGTCAAGCTCGACTGGAAGGCCGACCTGCAGGACCCGGTTCGTCGTGACTTCATCAACGCAGAGCAGTTCTCCGACCTGCTCTCCGCACGCGGAATCTCCAACGAGGACACCGTGGTTCTCTACGGCGGCAACAACAACTGGTTCGCGGCCTACGCCTACTGGTACTTCAAGCTGTACGGACACCAGGACGTCAAGCTCCTCGACGGTGGCCGCAAGATCTGGGAACTCGAGGGTCGTCCGCTGAGCACCGACACGGTGACCCGCGAGCGCACCAGCTACAAGGCATCCGAGCCCGACCTCAGCATCCGCGCATTCCGCGACGAGGCCATCGACGCCATCGGCACCAAGAACCTCGTCGACGTGCGCTCCCCCGACGAGTTCAGCGGCAAGATCCTTGCGCCGGCACATCTTCCGCAGGAACAGTCGCAGCGTCCGGGTCACATCCCGACCGCCATCAACGTTCCGTGGAGCAAGGCCGCCAACGAGAACGGCACCTTCAAGAGCGACGAGGAACTCGCCGCGATCTACAAGGAAGCCGGGCTCGACGGAACCAAGGACACCATCGCGTACTGCCGCATCGGCGAGCGTTCCTCGCACACCTGGTTCGTGCTCAAAGAGCTTCTGGGACACGAGAACGTGAAGAACTACGACGGCAGCTGGACCGAATACGGCTCCCTCATCGGAGCACCGATCGAATTGGGAGCATAAATCATGTGTGGAGCACCGACTCAGAGTCAGACCATGCCGGCCGGAGTGGACGTCGAGAAGGAAACCGTCATCACCGGACGCGTTCTCGCAACCGACGGCCAGCCCATCGGCGGCGCCTACGTCCGCCTGCTCGACAACACCGGTGAGTTCACCGCCGAGGTCGTCGCGTCGGGCACGGGCGACTTCCGCTTCTTCGCCGCACCCGGAACGTGGACGCTGCGCGCGCTCTCGTCGGTCGGGAACGGCGGCGCGACCGTCTCTCCCGAGGGCGCGGGTATTCACGAGCAGAACGTGACCGTCGACGCCTGACGCTCGCTACAGCCGACGAAGGCCCCGACTCCGTACTGGAGTCGGGGCCTTTCTCGTGCCGCGGGCCTTCCTCCGCGGCAGCCGGTCAGGGCACCGATCGGATGGGCGCGGGCTGCGGCCCGATGCCGAACGACTGCAGCAGGGAGTTGACCGAGTCGGGAATGGTCACCGGTGCCGGCACCGGCGCGGGCGGAGCAGCGGGGCCTGGATTGACCGGCGGAATCACCTGTGGCGCAGCCGGTTCGGCCGCAGGCGCCGGCGGCTTCTCGGCATCACGGCCGTCGGCGGATTGCTGCGCGAGGGTCGTGATCCAGCGGATCATCTTGTCGCTCTCCCACTCTCGCCCGGGCAGGGCGTTCCAGTAGGTCAGATGCTGAAGGAAGCCGAACGCGATGTAGGGCTCCGTGATCAGCTTGGCGATGTCCGCGTTGTCCTCCGCGAACCCCACCCGCTCGGCATTCAGCTTGGCGTTCACCACGTCTCGGCCGGGACCGGCGGCCCACTGCAGAGCGGAGAGAACCTGAGCCTGCGTCGGCGGCGGATCGGGCACACCGCGGGGCTCGGTCTGATCCGACTCGCGCAGGACGACGTCGAGAACGGATTCCTCGGACGTGGCGAAGTCCGGGTGGGCGAAGATGTACGCGATGGACCGGGCGGCCGTCGACGCCACCACCTGCGAGAGCTCCGACACCGTCGACACGGGATCTAGTGGGGTCCAGTGGACTTGACCGAACACGCCGAGCAACAGCGGCAGAATCGAGATGTTCACCGGGGCATCGCACGAAAGGTCGTAGGGGCGGCAGGCCCACAACATCTTGTCTGCGAGCTTGCCGTAATCCTTGGGCTCGCTGGACATGAAACCGCCGCCGGGAGGGCCGGGAATGTCGATCGACGGGGTCCCCGCCGGCCGGTATGGATCGCCCACGAGGCCGACACCGAGGATGTCGCTCGCGTTGACGTGTGCGCTGTCGGGTCGGCTGCCGATGTCCACGCTGACGCGCTCGGCCACTTCCGCGCCGATGCTGTAGCCCACGATGACGAACTTGGTCGCGGAACCGCACTTGGTCTTGTTCTCGTCGAGGATCCGGTTGGTGCTCGCCACGCCCTCGGCCGCCGAGTCCTGGTAAGTGGGAGTTCGTTCGCCGATGCCGATACCGTCGGTTGCCGGATAGGGAACGTAGAGCCAGCCCACGCGGTTCGGGGTCGCCGCGTTGGCCTCACCGGTGGGGACGGTGAGGTTGGCAATCCAGTTCTGCAGCGGGAGCCGCGCCTCCTCGTCCAGAGGATTTCGGTCGACGGAGGTGTCCGACCCACCGGACAACGCCACGATCAACACGTCGGGGCACGTCTGCGCGTAGTTGTTCGGATCGAGGTTGAGCTCGTTCGACTTGGGAGCGATCCCCAGAATCGTCGGTAGGTCGACCCTCGGGGGCCCATCGGATACCTGGAGTGGCGCCTCACCGGCCGGTGCGGTGCCCGGTGCGGCCGACGCGATGCCGGCCGTCACTCCGGACGCGCACAGCACCACAGCAGCCAGCACGGCCGCGGCACCGCGGACGGAATCTGTCAAGGAAAAACGCATACTCCACACCGAAACTTTCCGCGAGCGCACTCACGCCTCGCACCACGATCAGCCGCCGCCACGTACGCGGCGCCCGACCACCCTACGAGACGGGGGTCACCATGGACAGGCGATCTCATCCGCATACACCGGCCCCGTGACAAGTCACAGCCACCAGCCCCAGAGTTGTACGAGACCCCCTGCGTTAGGATGCAATCGTGGTCATCTTCTTCGAGGTCCTCCTGGTCCTGGCAACCATCCTCATCGGATGGTTCTCGCTGTACGTCGTCTACCGCTTGGTCACCGACGAGTCGTGAGCGACCCGGACGATCTCGGGTCCGCATCAGACCTTCCGCCCGTCACGAGCGGTGATCAGGCAGTAGCCGACGCAGAGGCACGCGCCCGCGTCACTGCCGGTCGCAACCTGCCCGTGCTCGACGACCTTCAGGCGCCGGACGACACGGCGAATCTGCGGCAGGGTCCGGATCTGAATCACGACATGTTGGCCCTGATTCCTCTGGTCGGAGTGTGGCGTGGCGACGGTGAGGGGCACGACCCCGAGACCGGCGACTATCCCTTCGGCCAGCAAATCGTCGTCAAACACGACGGTGGCCCCTACCTGAGCTGGGAAGCGCGATCCTGGAAGCTCGACTCCGACGGCAGCTACCTGTCACCGGACCTGCGCGAGAGCGGCTTCTGGCGAGTCAGCGGTTCCGGCGCGCCGGGCGACGAGAACGCGGAAGTGATCGAGCTGCTGCTCACCCACAGCTCCGGCTTGCTCGAACTGTTCTACGGCCATGCACTCAACCAGTCGTCGTGGGAGCTCGTCACCGACGTCGTGGCACGCAGCACCTCGGGAGCATTGGTCGGCGGCGCGAAACGTCTCTACGGCATCGTCGAGGGCGGCGATCTCGCGTACGTCGAGGAGCGCATCGGGGCGGACGGATCGCTCGAGCCGCGCCTCTCGGCCAGGCTTCAGCGCTACGTGGGGTAACCGCTACGTGCGGTAACAGGGGCCCTTCAGATCGGCGGCATGAAACGCAGCAACCCCCGAGCCCTACCGCTGCTGACGGTGATGTTCACCGTCGAACAAGGGTCCCGGTCTGGACGGACCGGGGGCTCGGGGGTCGGGTAGCTGCCTGGAATTCGCTCGCCGCTCGCGCGGAAAAGCATTCCGTCAGCGGTTGCGGCTAGCTGACAGCCACCTCACGCGTCCTAGAAGAATTCAACTTCAGACCACCTCCTCTCTCGTGTACATCCGAAGTTACGCGGACATTCGAGACTCGGCAACGGCATTTTTTCGGACGCTGTCTCAGACGCTGCCGACAGCTTGATCGACCAGCCGACGGATCTGTTCGTCGCCGGCTCGTTCCGGGCGCGCGAGCCCGTCCAGCGAGCGAACGCGCGCTGCGAGGGTGACCGACGACATCAGCCAAACACTGTCGGCTGCAACGAGATCCGCAGATCGTACGGGCGCGTACGAGCAGTCGAAACCGGATCCGGCGGCCACCTCGAACAGCGCCGACACCGTGGTTCCCCGAAGCACGCCGAACTCCACGGGCGGCGTCACCATCGACGTACCGGTGACGGCCACGACCGTGGACCGCGGGCCCTCCAGAACCATTCCTTCGCTGCTGACGAAGACCACGTCGTCGGCGCCCATCGCTGCTGCGTGCCGCAGTGCCGCCATGTTGATCGCGTAGGACAGCGTTTTCGCGCCGAGCAGTTGCCACGGTGACGACGCCGCCTCGATCGAGAGTCCGCGCGGGAGGGTCAGCACGGACACGCCGTCGCGGCGGGCGGTCAGGACCCGGTCGGCGATCGGGCCCACCGTCACGTACGCGGTCGGTGGCCCGCCGCTCTCGCGGCCCCGACTCAGAACCAGGCGCATGACACCGTCGTCCTCGCTGTCCCACTCCTGCACCGCCCTCGCGACGGCCGCACGCCACCGAGCAAGGTCGGGCGCCGGAAGATCCATGGTCTCGGCCGACGTCGTCAGCCGGGCGAGATGCAGGTCCAGGGTGCACACACGCCGCCCACGCACCAGCAAGGTTTCGAAGATCCCGTCGCCGCGGACCGCAGCGAGGTCGTCCGCGAACAGCATGGGCGCATCCGGATCCAGCACCGCCCCGTCCAGCCCGACCAGTACACGCAAAGACATGCGCCGAGGGTAGTGCCGAAAGCTCCTAGACTGTTGGTGTGTCACATACTTCGCTGGTCGGATCAAGTCCTCTTCGTCGGCTGCCCGGCGCGGTTCCGTCCCCCGAGGGCGGTCCGGACGAGGGGACGGCCTGGCACTACGGCGATCCGCTGCGTGAGCAACGCGCCGCCGTGACCACAGCTGCGGTCGTGGATCGCTCCACGCGCGCCGTGATCGCGATCGGCGGGGACGAGCGGCTGACGTGGCTGCACACCATCTCGAGCCAGAACCTTCTCGACCTGGCGAACGGTCAGTCCGCGGAGAACCTGAGCCTGGACGCCAACGGGCGCGTCGAGCATCACTTCGTACAAACAGACATCGCCCTGACTTCGGCTCCCCCGACCACCTGGATCGACACCGACCCCGCCCACGGTCCGGCCCTGCTGACCTTCCTGACCAAGATGGTGTTCTGGGCCAAGGCCGAGCCCCGTGACGGCAGCGAACTGGCAGTGCTCTCGCTGCTCGGTCCCGAGTCGCCGGCAATTCTCCGATCGCTGGACATCGCCGTTCCCGCGCTTCCCTACGCCGCCGAGCCGATCGACGGCGGTTTCGTCCGCAGGATGCCCTGGCCGACGCGGACCGACTCGTTCGACCTTCTCGTCCCGCGTGCCGACCTCATGGGCTGGTGGACTCGTCTGCTCGACGCCGGCGCGTCTCAGGCCGGCAGCTGGGCGTACGAGGCCCTGCGGGTGGAGTCGGTACGGCCTCGCATCGACGTCGACACCGACGAGCGCACCATTCCCCACGAGGTCGGGTGGATCGGCGGGGTCGCCGAATTCGGTGCCGTCCACCTCGACAAGGGCTGCTACCGCGGCCAGGAAACCGTCGCGCGCGTGCACAATCTGGGCAAGCCGCCGCGCCGGCTCGTCATGCTCCACCTCGACGGCTCCGCCGACGGACGACCGGAGACCGGGGACGACGTGACCGCGCAGGGGCGCTCCGTCGGACGCGTCGGCACCGTGGTCGATCACTTCGAACTCGGCCCGATTGCACTTGCCCTGATCAAGCGCACCGTGCCGGTGGACACCCAGCTCGAGGTCGGCCCGTGCGCGGCGTCGATCGACCCCGACTCCGTGCGGGAGGAGACGGCGATACAAGCAGGTCGGGCCGCCGTCGACCGGCTGCGAGGCCGCTGATCGTGACGGGCATCGTGCAGGCGGTGTGTGTGGTCGGACAGATTCGTCCGCTGAGCCGTAAGGGCGTGGTGGACTCGGCCATCGACAAGCGTCCTGTCGACGGTCCGGTGCGGATCGGCGAGCTCGGCGTCGAGGGAGATCGCAGCTGCGACACGAAGTTTCACGGAGGGCACGATCAGGCGGTCTACGCCTACTCCGCACAGGAGGCCGAGCGGTGGGCACGCGAACTCGGGCGCGACCTGCCCGCGGGATGGTTCGGTGAGAACCTGAGGGTCGACGCCGTGGCCGTCACGGACGCCGTCGTCGGCTCGCGGTGGAGCGTCGGCACCGCGGAGCTCGAGGTGACGATCGCGCGCACACCGTGCGGCACCTTCGCCAAGTGGAGCGGTGAGCCGCAGTGGGTCAAGCGGTTCGCCGAGCGAGGCGACTGCGGAGCGTATCTCCGTGTCCTGCAACCGGGCACGGTTCGCGCCGGCGACACCATCACCGTCACTGCAGTTCCCGAGCACGGCGTGACCGTTCGTGACCTGTTCCTCGGCGCGGACGCCGACAAGATGCGTCGGCTCATGGACGAGGAGAACCTTGCCCCGAAGGTCTACCGCGATGCCGGGACAGCGCTGAAAAGGGCAACCCGTTCGTGAGCGAGGCGCTCGTCGAGGTCGTCCGCTCCGGATTCCGCGAGTGCACCCACCGCGGATCTCTCGTGGTCGTCGCACCGGACGGGTCGCCCACCCTCGAGGTCGGTAACACCCGCAGTCCGATGTTTCCCCGCTCGTCGAACAAGCCTTTGCAGGCCGTCGCGATGCTGCGCGCGGGCTTCGTGCCGCTCACCACGAGCGAGCTGGCCATAGCCGCCGCTTCCCACGAGGGGCAACGCGAGCACGTTCGACTCGTGCAGTCTCTGCTCGACCGCTTCGGACTGAGTGCGCAGCACCTGCGGTGCCCTCCGGCACTGCCCTCGAACGACCGGGCCCGAGCCGACGCGATGGCGGCGGGGATCGACCCGACGCCGCTGTTCATGAACTGCTCGGGAAAGCACTCGGCGATGCTGGCTACGTGCGTTGTCAACCAGTGGCCACTCGCCGGCTACCTCGACCCCACGCACCCGCTCCAAGTCGCGATCGCCGACACCATCGCCGACCTGACGTCCGAACGCACGGCCCCACTCGGTGTCGACGGATGCGGGTTGCCGATCGTTCCGGTGTCGCTGGCCGATCTGGCGCGTTCCTTCGGTTCTCTCGTGACAGCGCCGCCCGGAACCGACGAACGCTCCGTCGCCGACGCCGTCCGCGAGCACCCGTTCCTGATCTCCGGAACCGGCAAGGAGGACGAGATACTGATGACCGCCGTGCCGGGTCTGCTGTGCAAGTCCGGTGCCGACGGTGTGTTCGCCGCCTCACTGCCCGACGGCACGGCGTTCGCGTTCAAGATCGACGACGGTCACGACCGGGCGCGGCTGCCTCTCGCCGCCGCGGCGCTTCGACACTGCGGCGCCGCGTGGTCCGACGCGCTGGAGGCGCTCGCGGAAACTCCGGTCATGGGTGGCGCGGCGAGGGTCGGCACAGTGCGAGCCGTGGTCCATTTCGACCCGGCGACCTGACCGAGCGGTCTGGTTCGGGTATCGAATCGGTGATGCTCGCCTCATCCAACGGGCCGATCGGAGTGTTTCGGTAGGACGCGCCGTGCCGACGCGCGACCGGCGGCGATTCCCTGGAAGCGCGTAGCCGTTTCGCACGCTAGAGTGTCTTTCAGGAAGACTAAACAATCTGACGGGGCCGCCAAAAAATCCCAGGCCGCCCCGCTACTCGCGAGGGGGTTAGCCATGGGCCGTGGCCGGGCTAAGGCAAAACAGACCAAAGTTGCGCGTGAGCTCAAGTACAGCTCACCGTCCACGGATTTCGAGAGCCTCCAGAAGGAGCTCACGGGTTCGCCAGACTCGCACCGTAGCAGCGTTGTCGATCGGGAGCCGTCCCGTTACGACGACGAGTACGAGGATTGGCGACGCTGACGTTCGTCGCGTCACCGGTTTTTCCATAACCTTCACAGCGGACTGCGGGGACATCCATTCGGATGTCCCCGCATTCTGCGTCGGCTTCTAGAACCCTGCGTTCGCTTCTAGAACCTGGGGTGGGTTCCCACCAGCACGGCACGCTCGTCGGTGGCCTTCTCGGCGCTTCTGCGCACCGTTCCCAGCGTCCAGCAGTCGATGTGGCGTGCCGTCAGGACGGCCAGGGCCCGGTCGACGTCCTCGGGCGCCACGATGGCCACCATGCCGACGCCCATGTTGAAGGTGCGTTCCATCTCCGCGCGCTCGACCCGGCCGCGCTGGGCGATCAGAGCGAACACCGGCGCCGGGCTCCAGGTGCCGCGGTCGAGTTCGGCGACCAGACCGGCGGGCATGACGCGGGCCAGGTTGTTCGCCAACCCGCCTCCGGTCACGTGGCAGAAGGTGCGCACGTCCGTTTCGGCGGCGAGCGCCAGGCAATCCTTGGCGTAGATCCGGGTGGGTTCGAGCAGCTCTTCCCCGAGCGAGCGTCCGAACTCCTCGATGTGTCCGGTGAGGGACATACGGTCGATGTCGAGGAGCACCTTGCGAGCCAGCGAGTACCCGTTCGAGTGCAGTCCCGACGAGCCCATGCCGATCACGACGTCGCCGGGACGCACGCGGTCGGGGCCGAGAACGGCGTCGGCTTCCACGACACCGATGCCGGTGGCGGAGAGGTCGTAGTCGCCGTCGGCCATCACGCCGGGGTGCTCGGCGGTCTCGCCGCCGAGGAGTGCACAGCCGGCCGCGATGCAGCCGTCGGCGATGCCCTTGACGATCTCGGCCACCCGCTCGGGCACGACGCGGCCCACGGCGATGTAGTCCTGCAGGAACAGCGGTTCGGCTCCGCACACGACGAGGTCGTCGACCACCATGGCCACGAGGTCGAGGCCCACGGTGTCGTGCTTGTCCAGAGCCTGCGCGACCGCGAGCTTGGTGCCGACGCCGTCGGTCGAGGCGGCCAGGAGCGGCTCGCGGTAACTGCTCTTGAGCGCGAAGAGCCCGGCGAACCCTCCGAGACCTCCCATGACCTCCGGCCGGCTGGCTTTCTTGGCGAGTGGCGCGAACAGTTCGACGGCGCGGTCTCCCGCTTCGATGTCGACCCCGGCTGCGGCGTACGAGGCGCCTTTTTCGTCGGTCATGGGTCAGTACGCTACCGGCCGGTCACCGCACCTCGGGCTTGGGGATGGCCGCGATGAGGCGTTTCGTGTACTCCTGCTCCGGCTCGCGGAGGATCTTCCAGGGTGTCCCGATCTCCACCACACCGCCGTCCTTGAGTACCGCGACGCGATGGGCCAACCGGTCCACCACGGCCAGGTCGTGGCTGATGAACAGGCACGCGAAGTTCAGCTCGCGCTGCAGCTCCTCGAACAGGTCCAGCACCGCTGCCTGCACCGAGACGTCGAGCGCACTGGTCGGTTCGTCGGCGACCAGAAGATCCGGCCGCAGCACCAGCGCACGCGCCAGTGAGGCACGTTGACGCTGCCCGCCCGAGAGTTCGTGGGGGTACCGCTTCTCGGTGCCCGCGGGCAGCTGTACCGAGTCCAGCCAGTCGGTGACGGTCTTGGCGATCTCGGCCTTGGAACCGGTCCTGTGCACCAGCATCGGCTCGGCAACGCATTGCCCGACGGTCAGGCGCGGGTTGAGGGACGTCGATGGATCCTGGAAGACGAATCCGAACCGCTTCCGCAGGGACTTGAGCCCCTTGCCTCGCAGCGCGCGGATGTCCTGTCCGAGCACCTCGATCGAGCCGGACGTCGGTTTCTGCAGCGCTGCGACGCATCGCCCGATCGTCGACTTGCCCGACCCGGATTCGCCGACGAGTCCGAGCGTCTCGCCCGCGTGGAGGTCGAAGCTCACGTCGTCGACGGCCCGGAACATCGGCTGTCCGACGCCGCCGGAGAATTCCACGACCAGGTCTCGCACGCCGAGGACCGGAGCGCCCGACCTGTCGATCTGCCGGTCGGTCTGCTCCGGATCCAGCGTCGGAACCGCCGCGAGCAGCCTCTTCGTGTAGTCGGCCTTCGGCGCGTTGAAGAGGTCACCGACCGAGGCTTCCTCGACCACCTCGCCGTCCTTCATCACCACGACACGGTCCGCGATGTCGGCCACCACGCCCATGCTGTGCGTGATGAGCACGATCGCGCAGCCGAGGCGGTCCTTCAGATCGCGCAGCAAAGACAGGATCTCGGCCTGCACGGTGACGTCCAGCGCGGTCGTCGGCTCGTCGGCGATGATCACCTTGGCTTCGCAGGAAATGGCGATGGCGATCATGACGCGCTGCTTCTGCCCGCCGGAGAGCTCGTGCGGGAAGTACCCGAATCGACGCTCCGGATCAGGCAGTCCGACCATCGCGAGCAATTCGACGGCGCGCGCCTTCGCGGCCTTCTTGTCCATCACCTTGCCGTCGGCGCCGGGGTGTGCGCGCAGTGCTTCCACGATCTGGTAGCCGACGGTGTAGAGCGGGTCGAGCGCGCTGCCCGGCTCCTGGAAGATCATGGCGATGGCATCACCGCGCAACGAGACCCACTGTTTGTCGGTCAGGTGCGTGACGTCGGAGGTGGCGAGCGTGACGTGACCGTCCACATGCGCGGTGGTGGGCAGCAAGCCGATCGCCGACCGCACGCTCACGGACTTGCCCGAACCCGACTCCCCCACCACGGCAAGCACTTCGCCGGGAAACACCTCGAAGGAGACACCCTTGACGGCCTTCACCGTGCCGCCGTCGGTGTCGAATGCGACGTTCAGAGAATCGAGCTTCAGAGCCGGTTCCGCTGTGGTCATGCGCTCACCTTCTTGGAAAACTTGCGACGGGTGCGCAGAACGGGATTGAGTGTCTCGCTGATGCTTTCGCCGACCATGGTCATGCCCAACACCACCAGCACGATTCCGAGACCGGGGAAGATCGACGTCCACCAGATGCCGTTGGAGATGTCCGGCAGCGCCTTGTTGAGGTCGTAGCCCCACTCCGATGCCGCGGTCGGCTCGATACCGAATCCGAGGAAGCCGAGCCCCGCCAGGGTGAGGATGGCCTCCGCACCGTTCAGGGTGATGATGACCGGCAGCGTCTGCGTGACGTTGGCGAGGATGTGGCGGAACAGGATTCGTACCGTGCTCGCACCGGTGACCCGAGCCGCGTCGACGTACGGCTCGGTCTTGACCGAGACCGTCGCATTGCGCACCACGCGGAAGTACTGCGGGACGAACACCGCCGTGATGGCGATGGACGCCGACAGCACGCCGCCGAAACTCGAGGACTGGCCACCGGCCACGACGATCGAGACCACCACGGCGAGAAGCAGACTCGGGAACGCGTACATCGCGTCCATGAACAGCACCAGGATGCGGTCGATCCAGCGGCCGATGTATCCGGACGCCAACCCCAGTGGCACACCGATGACGATCGAGAGCACCAGGGACGTCACGATCACCAGAAGCGCGGTCCGCGCTCCGTAGACGACGCGGGAGAACACGTCCTCACCGCGCACCGACGTTCCGAAGATGTGATCGGCACTCGGCGCTGCCTGCCTGGCGAAATCGACTCCGCCGGAACTGGTCTGCGCAAAATCGTACGGCGCGATCAGCGGTGCGAACACCGCAGCGATCACGAACACCGCCACCAGAACGAGGCCGACGATGATGGTCCACTTCTGCAGACCGGCACTCGACTTGATCAGCGCGACACCAGGTATCCCCCGTCGAGGGGCGGGCGCTTCGAGCTCTCCGACACTGACTTCGACGCTCATCAGAACCTCACTCGGGGATCGATCAGAGCGACGATCGCATCGGTGAGGAAGCTGATCACCGCCACCACGATGGCCAGGAACGTCACGATGCCTTGCACGGCGATGAAGTCACGGGCCTGCAGGTAGCGCGCGAGCTGGAATCCGAGGCCCTGCCACTCGAACGTCGTCTCCGTCAGCACTGCGCCGCCGAGCAGGGTGGCGATCTGGAGCCCCATCACGGTGACCACCGGGATGAGAGCGTTGCGGAAGGCGTGACGGCGCGTGACCGTCCTTGCCCCGACGCCGCGTGCTCGCGCGGCCTCGACGTATCCGGACTGCAGCGTCTGCAGCAGGTTCACACGCACGAGCCGCAGAAACACTCCGGCGGTGAGCAATCCGAGCGCGACCGCCGGCAGAACAGCGTGCTTCAACACGTCGAGCGTGTAGCCGGTGTCGCCGTAGAGGATCGAGTCGATCAGGAGGATGTTCGTCTTCGGCGAGACGTTCTGCAGCGCCAGTTCGACATTCGTGCTGGCGCGGCCGGCGACCGGGAGCCACCCGAGCTTCACGGCGAAGACCAGCTTCAGCAGCATGCCGACGAAGAACACGGGCGCGGCGTAGAACAGGATCGCAAGAATGCGCAGCGTTCCGTCCGACACCTTGTCGCGGTGAGTTGCGGCGAAGAAGCCGAGAGGGACTCCGACCAGAAACGCGACCAGCAGCGCCCAAAACGCCAGTTCCAGGGTGGCAGCGCCGTTGGTGACGAGTACGTCGCTGATAGGGATGTTGTTCGTCGAAGCCCTACCGAAGTCGCCGCGTAGCAACCCGGTCAGATACTCCCAGTACTGGGTGAGAATCGGCCGGTCGTATCCGGCGGCGGCGCGCCGCTCGGCGATCTGGTCGGCGGGCAGTCGACCGCCGAGCGCTGCGCTGATCGGATCTCCGAGCACGCGCATGAGGAAGAAGACGACGGTCACCAGGATCCACGCTGTCGGAATGATCAGCAGGAACCGGATTCCGAGGTAACGGGCGAGCGCGCCGTACCGTGACGACGCGCTCGCCCGAGAGTCCTTCCCCACCTCCGCCGGTGCCGGCGTGGTGGTGGCCATGATCAGCCCTTCGAGATGGGGGTGAAGCGGAACTTGAACGACGCGTCGAGCGTCGAATCGACGCCGGACACCTGATCCGTGCTCACCGCGATCTGCTTGCCTTCCAGCAGCGGCAGGGTCGAGACGAAGTCGGTCGCCATGCGCGTCTGAATCTGCCCGATGATCGCTTCACGGGCGGTCTTGTCCTGCGTCGTGCGCTCCTGGTCGATGAGCGCCGTGATCTCCGGGTTCTCGAAGTGGTTCTGCAGGAAGTTGTCCGGCGCGAAGAACGGCGTCAGGTAGTTGTCGGCGTCCGGGAAGTCCGGGAACCACCCGAGCTGGTACACGGGGTAGGTGTCCGCCACGCGTGCCTTGTTGTAGGTGTTCCATTCCGTCGACTGCAGATTGACGGTGAACAGGCCCGTCGACTCGAGCTGGGACTTGACTGCCGCGTACTCCTCGGACGAGCTCGAACCGTAGTGATCCGGGTTGTACTGCAGGTTGATCGCCACCGGGGTGGTGATGCCTGCGGCACTGAGGAATCCGGCTGCCTCGTCCTTGTTCGGAGTGTCGCCGTAGACGTCCTTGAACGCGGTGTTGGAACCGGCGAGGCCACTGGGGACGACCGACCATGCGGGGGTGTAGGTGCCCTTGTAGACGTTGTCCGACAACGCCTGTCGATCCACCGAGGCCGCCATGGCCTTGCGGACGGCGAGCTTCTGCTCGGGCGTGCCGCCGGGCATCGTGTTCAGGTTGAACACGATGTAGCGCAGCTCGCCGCCGGGACCGTTGTGCACGGTCAGTCCGTCGACGGAGCTGAGCGAGTCGATGTCGGTGGGGGTGAGCGAGCGCCACGCCACGTCGATCGACTTGTTCTGCATGTCCAGCTTGAGGTTGTCCGAGCTGGTGTAGGTGCGCAGGGTGACGTTGTCGGTCTTGGGTGCGCCCAGCGCGCCCTTGTATCCGTCGAACTTCGAGAAGCTGACGAGCGAGTTCTTCTCGTAGCTGTCGATGGAGTACGGGCCGGCGAACGGCTTCGCGGCGACGATGGCGTTGTCGTCCATGATCGAGTCGGCCGGGAACACCTTCTCGTCGACGATCGGGCCCGTGTTGGTCGCGAGCGTCTGCGGGAACGTCTGGTCGTTGGCCGACTTCAGCGTGAAGTCGACGGTGGTCGGCGTCGGCGCGGCGACGGACGCGAGGTTCGCGAGCAGCGACGCGGGACCGTTGGGATCGTTGATCGACATGATGCGGTCGAAGGAGAACTTGACGCTCGCCGACGTGAGCGGGTTGCCGTTGGCGAAGGTCAGTCCGTCCTTCAACGTGCAGGTGTAGACGGTGGGGGCGCTGAAGTCGCAGCTCTGCGCGGCGTCGGGGACGAGTTCGTCGCTTCCGGGCGCGTAATTCATCAGGAACGGATAGACCTGGTTCATGATGGTGAACGAGCCGTTGTCGTAGGACGCGGCAGGGTCGAGTGCGTACACCTGGTCGGTCGTACCGACGAGGAGCGCGGCGCCGGCATCGCCGGAGCCACCCGACCCTGAGTCGGTGCGCCCCGAGCCACAGGCCGCAGCGGCGAGCGCGGCGACGGACAGGATCGAGATCAAAGCGGTGGTGCGTCCTCTGGAGGGCACGCTCATGGTGGGACGTCCTTCGTGGGTGCTCTGGGTTTCGGTGAACGGCACGTTACCGAGTTCCGGTGTCGTTCATGTGACGAACACTACGAATTTTTTAACATGACCGGTACTTACCTGTCCGACGGCCCGACTGGTTGTGGGTTTTCCCTGGTCTTGGCTCTACCAATACCGAGGCGGTACACCGACTACGGGCACCGCGGATCGTCAGCGGCACCCGCGATTGCGAGCGCGCGGCGCGAATCGGGATGCACGGGGCCGGGGCACTGCCGATTGCAGGTGCCCGGAGCGAATCGGCTCAGGGCCTGGACAGTGCGCTGACGTTGTCGTCGTCGGGCACGAGCGGCTCGCCCGTGGTGCGATTCAAGATGCCTTCGAGCACGTTCTTCCCCATCGACGCCTCGCTGGGCAGTGCGATCGGGTAGTTGCCGTCGAAGCATGCGGCACACAGGCGCGACTTGGGCTGCTCCGACGCGGCGATCATGCCTTCGATGGAGATGTATCCGAGCGAGTCGGCGCCGATCGCGTGGCGCACACCCTCGAGCATGCCGTCCTCGGAATCCATACCGTTCGCGATGAGCTCGGCGGGCGAGGCGAAGTCGATGCCGTAGAAGCAGGGCCACCGCACCGGCGGCGACGCGATGCGCACGTGAATTTCCAGTGCGCCGGCTTCCCGCAACATGCGGATGAGTGCGCGCTGGGTGTTGCCGCGAACGATCGAGTCGTCGACCACGATGAGGCGTTTGCCCCGGATGACCTCGCGAAGCGGGTTGAGCTTCAACCGAATACCGAGCTGACGAATGGTCTGCGACGGCTGGATGAACGTCCGGCCGACGTAGGCGTTCTTCATCAGGCCCTGGCCGTACGGAATGCCCGATCCCTGCGCGTACCCGACGGCGGCCGGGGTGCCCGACTCGGGAACCGGGATGACGAGGTCGCCGTCGGCCGGGTGCTCCTCGGCGAGGCGACGACCGATCTCGACGCGCGTCGAATGCACCGAACGTCCGCCGATGACACTGTCGGGACGTGCGAGGTAGACGTATTCGAAGACGCAGCCCTTGGGCTCCGGTGTTGCGAAGCGCGACGACCGCACGCCGTCGGCGTCGATGGCCAGGAGTTCACCGGGCTCGATGTCGCGAACGAAGGACGCGCCGACGATGTCCAGGGCCGCAGTTTCGGACGCGACCACCCAGCCGCGGTCAAGGCGTCCGAGCGACAGCGGGCGAACCCCGTGCTTGTCACGCGCGGCGTACAGGGTGTGCTCGTCCATGAAGGTCAGGCAGAACGCGCCTTCGAGTGTCGGCAGCAGCTCCATCGCCGACTGCTCCAACGTGCTGTCGGCCGCACCGTGCGCGAGGAGTGCTCCGACGACGTCCGAGTCGGACGTTCCGCTGCCGCGTCGATTACCGACCAGGCCGGCGTCGCGGGCACGGGATGCCAATTCGGTCGTGTTGACGAGGTTGCCGTTGTGACCCAACGCGACGCCGCTGCCGGCGGCGGTGGTGCGGAAGATGGGCTGCGCGTTCTCCCACGTCGTGGATCCGGTGGTGGAGTAGCGGCAGTGCCCGATGGCGACGTGACCCGGCATGGCGCCGAGCGTCTGCTCGTCGAACACCTGGCTGACCAGGCCGAGATCCTTGAAGACCAACACCTGGGATCCGTCGGCGACAGCAATTCCCGCCGCTTCCTGGCCGCGGTGCTGCAGGGCGTACAGGCCGTAGTACGACATCTTCGCGACGTCTTCACCGGGCGCCCAGACCCCGAACACTCCGCATTCCTCGCGCGGTTCGTTCTCGGGTTCGTCGAGCGAGGAAGGTGTCGAGTGGGGTGATGTCACGGGTAGCGCTCCCTGGGGGCTCGGCGAGGGGTGCAGGCCAAAGTCTACGGCCTCCGCGGCGATCAACACGCCCCTCGAGGCCCACCATTCCTTCGCGCAGTGTGATCCCCGACTCTTTTCAATTATCCGACCGGCCTCCGGCCTGCCCGCCCGCGTGCATGATCGAGTGATGAAGCGAAACTTGCCTCCCGGCGTCGTGCCCGAGACACCAGGCCCCGGCCAGGAATCGGTCTGGGACTACCCCCGCCCGCCATTGCTGGAATCGTCGACGAAAAGGGCCGTCGTCCGTTTCGGGACATCGGTGGTCGTTGACAGTTCTCGCGCCTGGCGGGTCCTCGAAACGTCGCACCCACCGACCTGGTACATCCCGCGAGACGACGTCGACTCGAGCCGCATTCGGCGATCGTCGGCACGCTCGACCATGTGCGAGTGGAAAGGCGCAGCCACTTACTGGGACATCGTCGGCGAGGACGGATCCGTGCTCGAAGCCGGCGGGTGGAGTTACGAGACGCCGACGGCACCGTTCCGAGAGATCGCGGGCTTCCTGTCCTTCTCCCCCGCACAGCTAACCTGCGAACTGGCCGGAGAAACCGCGCGCGCCCAGGAGGGCGGCTTCTACGCGGGGTGGATCACCTCGGACGTGGTCGGCCCGTTCAAGGGCATCCCCGGTTCCTGGGGCTGGTAGGCGGAGACACTGGGCAGCCGTCAGTACACGTCCCGCACGTACCGCTTCTCGGCCACCAACTTCTTCTTGAACGCCAACGCGTCGTCGTCGCTCATCTTTCCGTGCACCGACGCGATGGTGAGGAGCGTGTCGTCGACGTCCTTCGCCATGCGCGACGCGTCCCCGCACACGTACACGTTGGCACCGTCCCGAAGCCATCGCCACAGTTCCGCGCCGTGTTCGATCATTCTGTCCTGCACGTAGATTCGTTCGCGCTGATCTCGCGAGAACGCCAGATCCAGCCGGTGAAGGAACCCGTCGCGAAACATGTCTTCGAGCTCGGTCCGGTAGTAGAAGTTGTGGTCGGCGTGCTGGTCGCCGAAGAACAACCAGTTCCGTCCCGGATGCCCCAGCGCGCGGCGGTGATGGAGGAAGCCGCGGAACGGCGCTATTCCTGTCCCGGGGCCGATCATGATCATCGGAGTGGAGGAATCCGAGGGCGGGCGGAAATGCGGTGACTTCTGTAAGTACACCGGAACGGTCCCCGCTCGGTCGGCCAGGTACGTCGAGCACACGCCGCCCAGTTCGGTGTCGTTCTCCCCGCGATAGCGAACCACCGAGACGGTCAGTTGCACTTCGGTCGGGCTGACGAGTGGACTGGAGGAGATCGAATACTGCCGCGGGGCAAGCCGTTTGAGAACACTGCTCCACTCGACCATGTCCGCGTGCACGGGAAATGCCCTCAGCAGATCGGGTGCCTGACGACCGTAGAGCCAGTTGTCGAGCTCGGTTCGGTTGTCCCGCCGCAGCAACTTGGCCAGTTTCGGGTCGGAGTTGCGCTGGGCGACGAACTCCAGCAGAGCTGGTGACACTTTCGCGATGTCGTACCGCGTTGCCAACACCTCGGTCAGCGGCAGGTCCGTGCCGTCGATCTCGATGGTGCGGGAACCGTCCAACCCGGTGGCGGCCAGCCAGTTGCGCACGGTGGCAGGCGAATTGCGCGGGATCACGCCCAAAGAGTCTCCGGGTTCGTAGCTCACCCCGGAGTCGCCGAGGTCGAAGCCGAACTGGCGCACCTCTTTCGCCGAGTTGGGACTCGACAGCACCACATTGGTGCTCAACGTGGCCATGACCGGGTTCGCCTTGGTGAACGTCGGCGCGGGTGCGGCGACGGTTCTCTCCTTGACTGCGACGCCGCCGACCGGTCTCGGTTCGGGTGCCGGAGAACCGGTCTCGACGAGTTCGTTCAGGACGGTCGTCAGCCACCGGTCGGCGGTTTCGTCGTCGCCCGGCTCGCACCGCACCAGATCGGCCAGCCGTCGCCCACCGAGTGCCTGAATCCTCGCGTCGAGTGCCCGTGCGTGTCCGCAGAACTCGTCGTAGGACGAGTCGCCCATTCCGAGCACCATGAACCGAACCCCGTCGAGCGAGGGCGCGTCGTCGGACGACAGGCGGGTCCAGAAGTCGGCGCCGTTGTCCGGCGGCCCACCGTCACCGAAGGTACTGCTGACGATCACCACATCCCGCGCGTCGGCCAGGGCGGCCAGTTCACAGTCGTCCATGTTCTTCAGTTCCGGTTGCGCCCCCGCCTCGGCGAGGCGTGCGACCACGGTCTCGGCGAATTCCTCGGCGTTGCCGGTCTGAGACGCCCACAGCACCAGCGCCCCGGGCCGAGCGTCCTGCTTGCCCTCCACCGGAACATCTGCGCGCGAATACATTCCGGCGAGCATCCCGTCCACCCACAGACGGGACGCCGGGGACAGCGGAGCGCCCGCGGGGAGGCTCGGCACACCGTGCACGTCCCCGACCAGCGCGGAGAGGAAACCGCCGACGTACACCTTCTCGAGATCCGACAAGGTCGGCGCGGCCACGCTCTCGAGTCCCAGTGCGCTCGCCAGCGGATGCGCCACGGCACGAGGAACGGTGGCCACGGGTCGCAGCGTCACGGCGCACACCTTGAACTCCGGCTGCAGCGACATCGGATCGACCGCGTCGTTGGTCACCGCATTGATGGTCAGGTATTCGCCCTGCTCGTCGTTCCAGTGGAACGGCGCAAAACAGTTGCCGCGCAACACCCCGTCGGTGACCACCGCGGGCAGGACGGCCCGGCCTCGACGAGACGCGATCTCGACCCGGGCTCCGTCGACGACGCCGAGCCGCTCGGCGTCCTCGGAATGGATCTCGACGAACGGATCGGGATTGAGCTTGTTGAGTTTGGCCACCTTGCCGGTTTTGGTCAGCGTGTGCCATTGGTGTTGCAGGCGACCGGTGTTCAGGACGAACGGGTAGTCGTCGTCGGGCATTTCTGCGGCGTCCATGTGCGGTCGGCCGTAGAAGACGGCCCGCCTGTTCGGAGTCGGAAAGGCCAGCCGGGGCACCGTCCCGTCCTCGTCGACGTGCAGGTCCTGGCTGACGCCGTCGTTGAGGTAGCGGATCGGATGGCGATCTGCGTCGTCGTCGGGCGGCGCGGGCCACTGCAGCGGCGTCTCGCGCAGCCGCTCGTACGTTGCACCGCGCAGGTCGTATCCGGTCTTGGGATTGGAGAATTTGGTGATCTCGGCGAAGACGTCCTCGCTGGTCTTGTAATCGAAGTCGGCCTCGAAACCCAAGGCGCACGCGACGTCCGCGATGAGCCGCCAATCGGGACGTGCATCGCCGGCAGGTTCGATCGACTGTTGGAGCAGCGTCATGTTGCGCTCGGAGTTGATCATCACAGCGTCGGACTCCGCCCACAGCGTCGCCGGCAGAAGGATGTCCGCGTAGGAGTTGGTGGCCGTCTCGGTGAAGGTGTCCTGCGCGATCACGAGCTCGGCGGCTTCGAGACCGGCCACGACGGTCTTGCGGTTGGCCACGGAGGCAACGGGATTGGTGCAGATGATCCAGCACGCTTTGATCTCACCCGTGGCCAGTCGGGAGAACATCTCGATCGTTCCGGGGCCCACGTCGGATCGGATGGTGCCGGGGTCCAACCCCCACTGCGTCTCGACGAAGGCGCGGTCGTCCGCGGACACCACCGCACGCTGGCCGGGAAGTCCGGGTCCCATGTACCCCATCTCGCGGCCACCCATCGCGTTGGGCTGACCGGTGAGCGACATCGGTCCACTGCCGGGCTTGCAGATCGCACCGGTGGCGAGGTGAAGGTTGCAGATGGCGTTGGTGTTCCACGTGCCGTGTGTGCTCTGGTTCAAACCCATTGTCCAGCAGGACATCCATTCACCGGCCTCACCGATCCACCGCGCCGCGGTGCGAATGTCCGCCTCGTCGAGCCCGGTGATCGAGGCGACGCGGTCCGGGGTGTAATCGGCGAGGAACGCGGGCATGGCGTCCCACCCGTCGGTGTGCTCGGCGATGAACTCCTCGTCGATGTCACCGTTCTCCACGAGCAGGTGGAGAAGCCCGTTCAGGAGCGCGAGGTCGGTGCCGGGCGCGATCGGCAGATACAGATCCGCCTTCTCCGCGGTCGTGGTGCGGCGCGGATCGACGACGATCAGTTTCGCTCCGGCCTTGAGTCGATCGGCCATGCGCAGGAACAGGATCGGGTGGCAGTCGGCCATGTTGGAGCCGATGACGAAGAACAGGTCGGCCCGGTCGAAGTCGGTGTAGGAGCCGGGCGGGCCGTCGGCGCCGAGCGACTGCTTGTATCCGGTGCCGGCGCTCGCCATGCACAGTCGTGAATTGGATTCGATGTGGATGGTGCGCAGAAACCCCTTGGCAAGCTTCGTGGCCAGGTACTGCGCTTCGAACGACATCTGGCCGGAGACGTACAGCGCCACCGAATCCGGTCCGTGCTCGTCGACGATGGTGCGCAGGCGGTCGGCCGCGTCGCGGACGGCGGCGTCGACGGACACGGCGCCCAGTTCCTGCCCTCGCTCCCGGCGCAGGTACGCCGACGTCATCCGTCCGTCGCCGAGCATCATCTCCGCGTGGGTAGCGCCCTTCGTGCAGAGGCGTCCGAAGTTCGTCGGGTGCAGCTTGTCGCCGCTGACCTTCGCGATCACGGGTGACCCGCTGTCCGCGGACGTGTCGACGACGATGCCGCATCCGACGCCGCAGTAGGAACAGGCAGTCCTCGTCGAGACACGAGTTGTTGCGGCCTGGCCCATGGCCCCATGGTGCGTGACGTGCAGTTCCAGGAGATTGCCCGCGGGTTATCTCCAGATCACACCGACCTCACCGCCCTACCCCGCATATGTGAGGTGGTAAGACAGGGGCCATGACCCCGCAGGACTACGCGCACTCCGATCACGCCCAGCGCGCCCGCGAAGCGAAGGCGACGGCCCTGGCCACGTACCTGTGGGACCGCTCGATCGACAGCGCCGAAACGCTGGCCATGCCCGCCGACCAGCGACGCAAGCTTGCCAGGGCAGCCGGCGTGAGTCCGCCCAGTACGGACGAGACGTGGAAGTCCGTCGGACGGATGCTCGACGACAAGGCCTCCTGGGCGGCGGCCAATCCCGACCACCCGTCCGCGGTCCGCAAGCACACCGACGAGAAGATCATGTGGGTGAAACCGCCGATCACACCGTGGACGAGCTAGGTCCGCAGCAGCGGCAGCCAGTGTGCGATCTCGCCGGCGCGACCGCCGGACACCGTCAGCGTCGACGCGCCCGCGTCGAACTCGAGCCGACCGGTGGCGAGCAGCAGCCACGTCCGAGGGTCGGTCTCCACGACGTTCGGTGGCGTCCCCCGAGTGTGCCGAGGGCCGACGATGCACTGCACGGCCACGAACGGCGGCACCCTGACCTCGACGCTCGAACCCGGTGCGATCTGCTCCAGCGTCCGCGCGCTCAGGCGCACCGCTGCAGCCAGATCGGCGCGCGGGGGCTTCGGTTGCGTGTCGTCGTCCAACCACGCCGACACCGCGAGCAAGGCCGCGCGTAGGGCGGCCGGATCGACCTTCTTACTCGGCGCCACGGGCACCGAATTCCCTGAGCACAGCCCCGCCGCCGTTGACCGCGTAATGGAACATCGCGGGCGCGACGACTCCGCCGCCCCGACTACGCAATTCGTCGAACACGACCGCAGAGATCCCAGTGAACGCGATGGTCGGGAGCGAGCCGGCGGCCACCCGCCAGTGCCACAACCCGAAGACCACGCAGTCGAACGCACGCGACCAGAGTGGCCCGAAGGCGCTGCGCGACAGCGAATAGAGGATCGAGCGGAAGATCAGCTCTTCGGTCAGGACGGTCCCGACGGGGATGCGGAAAAGCACCCACTCCACCGGTGACACTTCCGGACGGCCGGCCGCTCGCGTGCGCAGGGCGGGAACCGCGGCGATCAAGGCGTAGGCAGTCGACGGAAGCGCAGCCGCAGCCGCGCCTACGCGAAAACCGGTCGCGCTCAGCCCGAGATCACGTACTCCTGCTCGTCGCGCGACGACCGTCGAGCTCACTGCGACAACGGCATTCGCGGCGGCGCGACTACGTGGCGACGACGTGACCGCGGGTGCGACCACGTTGTTCCACGCCAACGCGGCAACCGCCGCCGCCACGGCACTCGATCTCATTCAGGCGCATCCAGATTGGGGAACTTCGCGTCGACCTCGTCCATGTCCGCCTGCACCCTGTCGGTGTCGGCCGCCGTCCAGCCTTCGGGGGCTGCCACCGCCGCCCAGGAGTCGACGGCGGATGCGCCGTAGCTGTGTCCGTGACCCGACGGGACGCCGAGCGAATTGGTCATGTCGGCCGTGACCTGCCAGAAGGTGACGATGGGGAACCATCGCATGCTGGCCAGCCGATCCGATCCCGGCGGCTCGGCCAGCCAGTCGGGTCGCTCGAACAGAAGGCTGGGCGACCACCAGACGATCGGATCCGACGCGTGCTGCATGTAGAGCACCCGCGGGTTGGGCCACGGACCGGTCTGGGCGTCCAAACGGGCTGCGCTGTCGGCGAATCGGACGAGGAGACCGCCGGCGTACTCGGGCTCGACCTCGGTGGTCCCGGGGTCGCGGCGGGTGACGTACGTCTGCCAGATGCGGTTGGAGTTCGGCGGGCCGACCCACAGGACACCGTCGACCTTCTCCCGGATGTCGCTGATGTCGGTGAAGGCCGCCTCCCCCGCCTGCGACCCGAGGCTCTCGCCGTAGACGTACAACTTGGGCCGCGTTTCCTCCGGCTCGGCCGACCATCGCTTCTGCACGGTCTCGATCAGAGTGCGTCCGGCCGCGGCCGAGGCCTCGCGGTCGGCGATGAACGAGATCCAGCTCGGCAGGTAGGAGTACTGCGTCGCGATGATCGCGGTGTCGCCGTCGTACATCATTTCGAACGCGCGGGCGGACACCGGATCGACCCATCCGGTGCCCGTGGTCGGCATCACCACGATTGCCTTGCGCGAGAACGCCCCGGTGCGCTCGAGTTCATCGATCACCATCGACATGCGCTCGTCCGAAGTGGGCGCCGACGCCAGTCCCACGTAGGCCCGTATGGGTTCTTCGGCGGGTCTACCGGTGACGTCCGTCATCTGATCCGCGGTCAGCCCACCGGCGACGAAGTTGCGGCCCTCGTATCCGAGCGAGTCCCACGACACCGTCGACTGCGGGCTGCCCGATCGCTCCGCCTCGGTGGGTTGTTCGACCCCACTGCGCGTTTCGTCGTTCTTCACGCTGGAGATGGAGTTGGCGACGCTGATGAAGCCGCGCAGGAGCACACCCTGAATCAGGGTGAAGCCGACGACGAGAATGAGGGCGACGCCGATCGCGTTGGCCAACCCGCGTGGAATCTTGGTCCACCTCAGGATCTTGCGCGCGATGAACCGTCGAATGTCGCGCAGGACGCGCCACAACGAAATGAGCAGCGCGGCAATGACGATCATGATGGCGCCGGTGCGGAAGTAACCGGTGGTCGTCGTTCCCTCGGCGCTCATGAGAGCGGAGAGTTCGCGCTGCCACTGCGCCGAGACCGCGAGCATGATCGCGACAGCGAGTGTCGAGAGCACGGGAACGGCGATCTTCAGCGCACGTTCGACGCGATAGGGCAGCGGCCACCACGGTTGGTTGTGCAGGAACCAGCGCTTGACCGCCCACTGCACCGCGACGCCCACGCCGTAGCCGATGGCGGCGTTGATACCGCTGACGATTCCCTGGAACAGCCACCCACGGGGCAGCAGCGACGGCGTCAGGGACCAGCAGACGAAGAACGCTCCGAACGCGATTCCGGTGAAGTCCAGTCGCAGCAGGCTCCATGCCCACCCGACGAACGGGTGCTTGCGCACCGTGCGTATCGCCGAGTGGAGGACGAAGTCGGGAAGTTGCTCGAGCCGTTCGAGTGTGGGTTCGTGAACGGTCTCGGTCACTCGCTCACCCGAAGAGAGCGGGCAGCGTCTTCTCGTACGCCTCCCGGAGTTCTGCCACCGGCACCGTGAACAGTCCCTGGAACTCGATCGAATCCGACCCCTCGTCGGCCACGCCGATCCGCTCCCACGGCAACCCCCTCGCACTGCACATTCCGGTGAAGCGGGTCTCCTCGGTGCGCGGAACCGCCACGAGCACCCGACCCGCCGATTCGGAGAACAGCGTCACGAAGGGATCTGTTCCCTCGGGAAGCAGAATCCGGCATCCGGCCTCACCGGCGAGCGCCGCCTCGACGATGGTCTGCGCCAATCCGCCTTCCGACAGGTCGTGCGCCGCGGACACCAGTCCGTCGCGGCTGGCGGCGGTGAGAATGTCGGCGAGAAGCTGCTCACGTGCGAGGTCCACCTTCGGCGGCACTCCGCCGAGATGGTCGTGGACGACCTGCGACCAGATGGATCCGTCGAACTCGTCGTGCGTCTCGCCGAGCAGGATCAGCGTCTCGCCCGGCTCGAGGCCGATGCCGGTCGGGATGCGGCGGTGGACGTCGTCGATGACGCCGAGCACGCCGACCACGGGGGTCGGCAGGATGGGCGTCGCGCCGGTCTGGTTGTAGAAGCTGACGTTGCCGCCGGTCACCGGAATGCCGAGGGTTGCGCAGCCGTCGGCGAGTCCGCGGACGGCCTGCTGGAACTGCCACATGACGCCCGGGTCCTCGGGAGATCCGAAGTTCAGGCAGTTCGTCACGGCCTTCGGGGTGGCCCCGGTCGTGGCCACGTTGCGGAAGGCCTCGGCGAGCGCGAGTTGCGCGCCGCGGTACGGGTCGAGGGCGGTGTAGCGACCGGATGCGTCGGTCGCCAACGCGATTCCGCGACCGGTCTTCTCGTCGATCCGGACGACACCGGCGTCGGCGTGCTCGGCAAGAACGGTGTTGCCGCGGACGTAGCGGTCGTACTGCTCGGTGATGAGTCGGCGGCTGCACAGCTGCGGAGAGCTGATCATCGTGAAGAGCGTCTCGCGCAGCGCCTCGGCTCCGACCGGGCGTTCGAGGTGCGCGGTGGTGTTCGCGATCAGCGCATCCTGCGACGCGGGACGCTCCACGGGACGGTTGTACACCGGCCCTTCGTGCGCGACGGTCAGCGGCGGGACGTCGACGACGGTCTCGCCGCCCCAGGTGATCACCAGGTTCGTGCCGTCGGTGACCTCACCGATGTCGGTCGCGAGCACGTCCCACTTCTTGCAGACGGCCATGAACTTCTCGACGTTCTCCGGGGTCACGACGGCGCACATGCGCTCCTGCGACTCGCTCGACAGCACCTCTGCGGGGGTCATGCCCTCCGCGCGCAGCGGCACTCGGTCGAGTGCGATGTGCATGCCGCCGTCACCCGCCGCAGCGAGTTCCGATGTGGCGCAGGACAGTCCGGCTCCGCCGAGATCCTGGATGCCGACCACGAGGTGCTGGGCGTACAGCTCGAGGCAGCACTCGATGAGCACCTTCTCGGTGAAGGGGTCGCCCACCTGCACCGCCGGAAGCTTCTTGCGGCCGCCGCCCGTCTCGAAGGTTTCCGACGCAAGCACCGACACCCCGCCGATACCGTCGAGGCCGGTTCGTGCGCCGAACAGAATGATCTTGTTGCCCGCGCCCGACGCGAAGGCCAGGTGCATGTCCTCCACGCGCATCACCCCGGCGCACAGGGCGTTGAGCAGAGGGTTGCCGGCGTACGACGCGTCGAACACGGTCTCGCCGCCCACATTCGGCAGTCCCAGCGAGTTTCCGTATCCGCCGACGCCGCGAACGATGCCTTCGAGCACGCGGCGCGTGTCGGGTGCGTCCGCCGCACCGAAGCGCAGCTGATCCATCACGGCGATCGGGCGTGCGCCCATGGCCATGATGTCGCGCACGATGCCGCCGACGCCGGTGGCGGCGCCCTGATACGGCTCGACGTACGACGGGTGGTTGTGGCTCTCGACCTTGAAGGTCACGGCCCAGCCGTCGCCGACGTCGACCACACCGGCGTTCTCGCCGATGCCGGCGAGCATGCCCGCCTTCATCTCGTCGGTGGTGGTCTCACCGAAGTACTTCAGATGCACCTTGGACGACTTGTATGAGCAGTGCTCGCTCCACATGACCGAGTACATCGCCAGTTCGGCGTCCGTGGGCCGGCGCCCGAGGATCTCCTTGATGCGTGCGTACTCGTCGTCTTTGAGACCGAGCTCCCGGTACGGCTGCGCAGTGTCGGGGGTGGAGGCTGCGTCGGAGACCGAGTCGACAGACACGTGGGGTGGATCCTTCCCTGAAGTGGACTGGCCCAGTTTAGGGCACCGACGTCGGGGCACCGACGCGCAGGACTCGGCGGTCAGCCGACCAGAAACGCTGCCAGGGCATCCGCGTACATCGTGACGTCGTCGGCGCCCATCAGCTCGCGTGAGGAGTGCATGGCGAGCTGCGGGGCTCCGATGTCGACAGTGGTCAATCCGGTCCGAGCCGCCAAGATGGGACCGATCGTCGAGCCGCACGGCAGGTCCGCGCGGTGCACGTACCGCTGCAGCGGCACCCCGGCACGCTCGCAGGCGAGCGCGAACGCGGCGGATCCGACGGCATCGCTCGCGTAGCGGAGGTTCTGGTTCACCTTGAGAACGGGGCCACCGTTCACCGAGATCCGGTGCGCCGGTTCGTGTCGCTCCGGGTAGTTCGGATGCGTCGCGTGAGCCATGTCACCGGATGCGTGGATGGATCCCGCCATTGCGCGCAGGAAGTCCTCACGTCCGCCGCCGCGGGCGAGCACGATGCGCTCGAGGACGGTGTTCATCAGATCGGACCCCGCGCCTCGATCGGACTGGCTGCCCACCTCCTCATGATCGAAGAGAGCGAGAACGGGGATGGAGGACGGTCCCTCGTCCACGGCGGCGAGTAACGCGCGGGTGCCGCTGTAGCAGGTTCCCTGATTGTCGAGTCGCGGAGCGCTGACCATGTCGTCGCCGACGCCGAACACGACAGCCGGGGCGACGACGTGCGTCATCAACTCCCAGCCCAGGACGGTGTTCGGGTCGATGCCGAAGTGTTCGGCCAGGTGCGACACGAACGACGCGGGCGCGTTCCCGGTCCCCCACACCGCGTTGACGTGCCGCTGCGGATCCAGCGTCACGCCCTTGCGGTCTTCGGACAGGTGGATGGCCAACTGCGGGACGCGCAGGATCGGCTCGTCGATGCGCACGAGCACGTCCGACACCTCTGAGCCGGAGCCGACGGCCAGGCGCCCCGAGATACCGAGGTCGCGGTCCAGCCAAGAATTTAGCCAGGCGCCGCCGTACGGCTCGAGGCCGACGAGATTCCAGTCGCCGGACCGCAGATCGGGGTGCTGTTTGACCCTCAGGTTCGGGCTGTCGGTGTGGCCGCCGACGATCCGGAACGCGCCGCCCGGTGCCGACTCGGTGGACCACGCCACGATCGACCCGCCGCGGACGACGAAGTATCGGCCCGGCTCGGCAGGCCAGGACTGCGTCTCGGCGACCTCGACGAAACCCGCCGCCCGAAGCTCGACCGCGACCGTCGCCACCACGTGGAACGGGGAAGGCGATGCGTCGATGAAGGTGCATAGTCCGAGCGCGGTGGCCGAGGTGAGTGACGCCATGGCTACGAAGTATGCCGCGTAGGGTCGCGAACATGCAGTACGTACGCCTCGGCGCCACCGGTCTGGAAGTGTCCCGCATCTCGCTCGGATGCATGAGCTACGGAATTCCCGATCGCGGGAACCACGAATGGACGTTGGACGAGGACACGTCGCGGCCGTTCATCGCGCACGCGTTGGAGAACGGCATCAACTTCTTCGACACCGCCAACGTCTACTCCGACGGAACGAGCGAAGAGATTGTCGGACGGGCACTTCGGGACTTCACGAAGCGCGAGAACATCGTCCTGGCGACCAAGGTGAACGGACGCATGCGACCGGGACCCAACGGCGCCGGGCTGTCCCGCAAGCACATCATGTGGCAGATCGACGAGAGCTTGCGTCGCCTCGGCACCGACTACGTCGACCTCTATCAGATACATCGTTGGGATCCGCACACTCCGATCGAGGAGACGCTCGAAGCGCTGCACGACATCGTGAAAGCCGGTAAGGCTCGCTACATCGGAGCGTCCTCGATGTTTGCGTGGCAATTCGCGCAGGCGCTCTACACAGCGGACCTCAACGGGTGGACACGGTTCGTTTCGATGCAGAACCACTACAACCTCCTCTATCGCGAGGAGGAGCGAGAGATGTTGCCGCTCTGCGACGATCAGGGAATCACGGTGATCCCGTGGAGCCCGCTCGCTCGCGGACGCCTCACCCGCGAGTGGGACTCCACCAGCGCGCGCAGCGAGACCGACGGCTTCGGCAAGTCCCTCTACAAGGAGGGTGACAAGGTGATCGTCGACGAGGTCGCTGCCATCGCCGACGCGCGCGGGCTTCCCCGCGCGCAGGTGGCGCTGGCGTGGGTCGCGAAGCACCCGACCGTCGCTGCTCCGATCGTGGGCGCCACCAAGATCTCTCACCTCGACGACGCGATCGCCGCCCTGGACGTGAAACTGACCGAGGACGAGATCTCCCGGCTGGAAGCGCCGTACGAGCCGCGGTCGGTGGCGGGCTTCTGACCCACCCCCGCTGTGAGCGATTTCCGCCCCTGCAGGGGCGGAAATCGCTCACAGGGCGCGGAGCGCCCCCACCAACTCCCCCTCGTCCACTCGGGTGCTGCGACCGTCTTTGATCACGACCTCACCGTCGACGAAGACGGTATCGACGATGCGCGACGATCCCGTGGTCAGAATCGACGCCCCCGGGTCGTGCACCGGCAGGCAGGCGAAGTCGCGATCGAAGCGAATCATGGTCAGATCCGCTGGATCGCCGACCTGCACTCCCCCAGCCCGCGCTGGCAGACCGATCTGCCTGTTGGCACCTCCCGCGGCGATGTCGAGCATGGCGCCGAACCCGAAGAGATCGGCCCTCTTGTGCACTGCCCGCTGCACGTAGGCGCCGATGCGCAGCGTCTCGAGCATGTCCTGCGTGTCGTTGCTCGCCGCACCGTCCACCCCGAGCCCCACGGACAGACCGGCTTCGAGCATCGCCGGAACCGGAGCCACACCGCTGCCGAGCCGCATGTTGCTCAGCGGGTTGTAGGAGACGCCGACGCCCCGTTCGGCGAGGCGCCTGCGCCCGTCGTCGTCGAGTTCCACACAGTGCACCGCGAGAACGCGATCCCAGAGGAACCCGTGCCGGTCGAGGTAGTCGACGGCGCCCATGTCGGCATGTTCGCGGCACATCGTCTCGTCGGTCGGAGTTTCGAGCAGATGGATCGAGACCGTCATCTCCCGCGCCTGCGCGAACTCGCGGACCGCAGCCATACCGTCGGGGGTCAACGATCGCGGATTCGGCACGGCCAGGGCCATGTTCACGCGCCCGCTCGACGCCGCACTCATCTCGTCGACGTGCGCGAGGATGTCGTCCAGCGGTTGCAGCAACCGCGGATCGAAACCCCACTTCCGCGTCGCGTCTCCCCGATCGGCGACGCCCCGGCCGAGTACCGCGCGGATCCCGCTGTCGCGCAGACCCTTCAGCACTGCGTCGTGCACGGCGGTCGACGGGTGCGGCCACATGTGCTCCACGAGCGTGGTCGTTCCGCTTCGCAACGCTTCGAGGCTCGCCGCCAACGTCGCCCAGTACGCCCGCTCCGGGGTGATGGCGACGGACTTCTCGGCAACGGCAAGTAGCCACTCCAGCAGCGGGATTCCTTCTGCAATACCGCGCATCAACGATTGCTGCAGATGCGTGTGTGTGTTGACGAACCCCGGTATCAGGTAGGCGCCTGAGCCGTCGACACTCGCGCGTCGGGATGCCCTACCGACTGCCGTGACGATTCCACCCTCGATGGTGACGTCCTGCCCCGAGAGCCAGATGCCGTCCGAGTAGACAGTCACGTCACCGATCAGGTTGTCATGCATTGAAGTTCGCGCTGATCCGTTGCAGCAGATAGTCGGCGGCCGTGATGGGCGGGTACTTGCCGGTCGGACTGTCGATGATCACGTCCCGGTTCGCCTGCGCGAAATACGCCATCGTGTAGCGCGGACCCTGGTACTCCCCCGCTCGGGGTGAGCGAACGCGGTGAAAGTTGGACGGCAGGACATCGTCCGACCACCGCATCAGCATGTCGCCGATGTTGCACGTGATGGCCTCGTCGGACGGTTCGACCGACGTCCATGCCTCGCTGTCGGCTTCGGCTCCCGGAAGGACTTGAAGCCCGCCCTGTCCTGCGCGCTGGAAGAGCAATGTGAGGGCGTCGAAGTCGGTGTGCGCACCGGCTCGCCAGACGCTCGGGTCTCCTACGAGCTCGTCGGGGAAGGCGTAATAGTGCAGCAGTCGCAGAGTGCTCTGATAGTCGGGCGACTCCGGATCGTGTGCACGGGTGAAGAACTCGCGATCTCGGCCGAGTTTGGTTGCAAAGCAGCTCAGCAGGTCCATCGCGATGCGCCAACACTCGAGCTCGAATGCTTCGATGGTGCTGCGGAATCCGTCGAGTTCGTCGTCGGTGGGCCAGAGCCCGTCCATGCGGGGGCGAGTCATCTGGAACGACTCCTTCTGATCGGGTGTGCCGACCGAGGGGCGAACCTGGCTCTTGAACTCCCATCCGGCGTTCTGGCCCTTCTTGAGCGGATACTTGCCTTTGACGTCGGCGTCCAGGGCGAAGAACTTCGCAGCCATCTCGAAAGCGTGGTTCACCTCTGTGATGTCGATTCCGTGGTCGACCACCTGGAAGAAGCCGATGTCGGTCGCTGCGGCCCACAGCTGGTCGGCGATCTCGTCGCGGCGAGTATCGAAGTCGGCCAGACTGATTCGGCGCACTTCGCGGTCGGTGGTCTCGGTTCCGAGACCACCCATCCGGGATTCACGGTCGAGTTCGGTGAGTGAGAAGGTCATGACTTGTCTCCAGAGTTGCGGGTGGGAAGGTGATGGAAAAGCAGGTTGAGCAGAACGGCGACCAGAATTCCAACGGCGACTCCGCTGCCGAGTATCTGTTGCACCGCAGTGGGTACGGCGCTGTAGAAGCCGGGGATCGTGGCGGGAAGCAACGCGACGCCCAGAGACGACGCGGTGATCACTAGGTTCGATGTGACGGTGAAGTCGACGGCGGCGAGGATTCGGATGCCGACCACGGCGATCGTCCCGAACATGATCACGGCCGCGGCGCCCAGCACTGGCCTGGGGATCGAGGACACGATCTGACCCATGAACGGAAACAGGCTCAGCACCAACAGCATCAGGCCGGTTGTCGCCGTGACCCATCGACTGACCACCTTGGTGATGGACAGGATGCCGACGTTCTGCGCGAACGTCACGTACATGAAGGACTGGAACACGCCGCCGCCAAGGGCGGTCACCACGCCGTCGGCTCGAACGGCCGAGGCCAGCGCCGATTCCGGCACGTCCTTGCCCACCACCGCACCGACCGCCTTGACCTGACCGACGAGTTCCACGACGAGCACCATCTGGATGACGGCGAGCGAGAGGCATGCGACGAGATCGAAGCGCGGTGCTCCGAAATGCAGAAGGTCGGGCAGCGACATCCACGAACCGGATCCCACGGCGGACAGATCGATCGAACCCGTTGCCGCCGCGGCGATCACGCCGACGATCATTCCGATCAGTACCGACACCGGACGGAGTCCCGCCGGCAACAACCGATAACACAGCGCTATTGCGGCGGCGGTCCCCAGAGCCAGCAGCAGGTGGGCGGGATTGCCGAAATCGGGATTGCGTGGGTCGGTGCCCACGATCATCTTCCCGCCGGCGGGGATCAATTGAATGCCGATGAGCAGGATTCCGGTGCCGATCACGACGGGCGGAAAGAGCCTCATGGTTCGCGAGACCAGAGGCGCCATGACAATGGTTGCGAGCCCGACGACGAGCACCGCGCCGTACATCGTCTGTATGTCGCTGCCCTGTCCGATGACGAGCATCGGCGCGATGCCGGTGTAGGAGGCACCGATCACCATCGGCATTCGGACACCGATCTTCCAGACGCCGACCGATTGCAGAAGTGTGCCGACTCCGCAGAGGAGGAGGTCGACGGTCACCAGATAGATCAGGTCCGACTGGGAGAGGCCCAGACCCGCGGCTACGACGACCGGCACGGTGACGGTGCTGGCGTACATGACGAGCAGGTGTTGTAGCCCGTACACCGCCAGGCGGTGCACAGGAAGTCGTGCGTCGACGGGATGCACTGCGCTGGAGCCGGTTTCGGGTACAGCTGTCGCAGGAGAAGTGGTCATGATGATTCCTCGAAAAGCAGTCGGTGGAGCCGGGTCAGTACAGGGGGACGCCGTGTAGTCGCGCCAGGCGAACTCGTACGCACTGTGCGTGACGCACCGCAGACCGGTCGGCCGCGTCCGGGTCACCGGACTCGAGAGCGGCGAGCATCGTGTGGTGTTCGTCCACCGACAACCCGGCGGCAGCAGGATCGCTCCACAGATTCGGGAAGGCGAGGTGAGTTCTGCTGTCGAACTGGCCGATCGTGACGGCCAAGGTGGTGTTGCCGGCGATGTTGCGGATGCGTCGGTGAAACTCCATGTCGGAGCGGACGAACGACGATTCGTCGGCACCGCCGGTCAACAACGCGTTCTGCTCGTCGAGCAGAGCATGCAGTGCCCGCGCATCGTCCGACGACATTCGGGTCGTGGCCAAACGCGCGGCCAGACCTTCCAATGGCGCCTTCACCTGGTACATCTCGACCAGTTCGGCAGGGTCGAGCCGCACGACCTCCGCGCCGCGGTGCATGACGTGGGTGGCCAACCCGTCGTGAATGAGACGCTGCACCGCTTCTCGAACGGGACTGCGACTCAACTGCATTCGCGACGCCAGCGCGGGGACACTCAGGGCGGTGCCGCTCGGAAGCCGCCCACCCAGAATGTCTGACCGCAACGTGTCGTACGCACGGTCGGCGAGAGAGATGTTCGATGTCATGAGAGCTCGCTGGTATCTCACGAGATCGCCTGCACTTTTCGACGCGCTTCTCGATGAGAATCGCGGACGCAACACGCGGGACCGAGGCCCGGTAATTACATGCAATCTGCTGTGCTGCCAACTATGCACGTCAGAGCATTACGGTAGGAGTCGGAACCGTGACGGTTGTGTAAAACAGATCTCACGAGAGGCAAACTGCATGCAGTCGTCCTTCCCGTAGAGTCGTCTCCACGCTACGAAAGGGTTCACAGTGCCGAACTGGGTCGAACACGCCGTGTGGTGGCAGGTGTACCCGCTGGGGTTCGTCGGCGCCGAAGCATCCGCGATCGAGGCCACCGAGCACCGGATCGGACGCATCGCCGACTGGCTGGACTACCTCGTCGAACTGGGATGCAACGGACTCTCGCTCGGTCCCGTCTTCGCATCCGAGACCCACGGTTACGACACCGTCGACCACTTCCGCATCGACAACCGCCTCGGAGACGACGCCGACATCGACGCATTGATCGCTGCCGCTCACGACAAAGGCATCAAGGTTCTCTTCGACGGGGTCTTCAATCACGTCGGACGCGGGCACGCGAAGTTCCAGCAGGCAGTGGCCGACGGCCCGGATTCCGATTCCGGACGTTGGTTCCGTTGGCGCGGAAGCGAACCCGTCGCATTCGAGGGACACGACCTGCTCGTCACCTTGAACCACGACAACCCCGCCGTCGCGGAATACGTGGCGTCCGTGATGAATCACTGGCTGGGCCGCGGCATCGACGGATGGCGCCTGGACGCGGCTTACGCTGTGCCGCCGAAGTTTTGGGCCTCCGTCCTGCCGACGGTTCGCGCCGAGCATCCCGACGCCTGGTTCGTGGGCGAGATGATCCACGGAGACTACGTCGAATACGTGAAGGTG
Source organism: Rhodococcus sp. 320_ES (assembly GCF_059691855.1). NCBI lineage: Bacteria > Bacillati > Actinomycetota > Actinomycetes > Mycobacteriales > Nocardiaceae > Rhodococcus > Rhodococcus sp. 320_ES. The sequence goes on from NZ_JCAWAG010000002.1 coordinate 329,265, forward strand.
TCGGGCCTGGACTCGATCACCCAGTACGAGTTGTGGAAAGCCACCTGGAGCGCAATCCAGGACGCCAACTTCTTCGAGCTGGCCCACGCGATCGAGCGGGGCAACGACCTGCTGAGCACGTTCGTGCCTGCCACCTTCGTGGGCAATCACGACGTCACTCGCATCTCCAGCACCATCACGGACGAACGCCACGTTCCGCACGCGATCGCCCTGCTCTTCTTCCTGGCCGGAGTCCCCACGATCTACTACGGCGACGAGCAGGGTTTCCGCGGCGTGAAGGAGGAACGAGTGGGCGGGGACGACGCTGTGCGCCCCGAATTCCCCTCCGGCCCCGACGATCTCGCTCCATACGGGTGGCCGACCTATCGGCTGCATCAGGAACTGATCGGGCTCCGCCGACGGCATTCCTGGCTGCATCGCGCCGAGACGACCGTGAGCGCACTGTCCAATACCGCGGTCACGCTGACCGCCTCTCACGGCGATGACACGCTGACGTTGACGTTGAACCTGGGCGACACTCCGGTGCCGTCGCCGGGTGGGGACGTCGACGGACACAGCTGGGGCATCCACGAAGGGTGAGCTAGAGGTACAGGTATCGGTACTTCGCACTCCCCCGCACTCGTCCGATCAGGTTCCCGGTGACCCACATCCACTCACCTCTGCGTCGGCGCGACCAGGCCCACGGCCAGATCGGGGCAATCGCCACCACCACGGCGGCGTGCACCGGAAACCACCACCACTGCCGACCCGGCGCCCCGAACAGCGCAGCCACCCGGGCCTCGGCGCATCCGTACTCCGCTGCCTGGGCGAAAGTCGGCCCGAGTTCGGTTCGGTAGCGGTACGCCACCATCGCGCCAGGTGCGTACCCGAAGCTGAAACCCGATTCCTGCACCCTCCAGCAGAATTCGACGTCACCACCGGCGGTCGGGAAGTCTTCGTTCCACCCTCCCACCGCATCGAACGCCCTGCGCGAAATACCGAGATTGCACCCGAACGTCATCGGTAGGTACCGGCCGAGAACCACAGGTTCGGCGGGATCGGGCAACGCTCTCCACGATGCCACGACTGGGTCGTTGAGGGTGTCTCGCTCGAGCGGTCCGCCGACGAGATCCGCCGACTCGGATGCGGCGACCAGCGCGCCGAGCCACCCGGGATGCACCGCGTCGTCCTGATCGCAGTAGGCGACGAACTCCGCAAACGACGCTCTGGTTCCGACGTTGCGCGCGTGCGACGTTCCGGCCCGGTCCGAAGAATCGACCACGCGTAGTGACAGTTGTTCCTCGAGGGGATGATTCGCCAGGTGTTGCCGAAGCAGCTCGCTGCCCTCGTTGTCGCTGACGATCACCTCCCACGAGCCCCGGTAATCCTGCTTCGCGAGTGCGTCCAGCTGGACGTCGATCACATCTGTCGCGCGGAACGCCGCGATGACCACGGACACCTCTGTCACAGAACACCTCTCAGGTCCTCGACGGTGGGGTCACCGTGATCGGTCACGGCGCGCAGGACGGCCAGATACCCGTCGGCGATCGACTGCGCGGTCGACTCGTCGAAGAGGGCACGGGGGTAGAGCAGAGTGCCGGTGAGTCCGCCGTGACCGCGGTGCTCGGTGATCGTGATCTCCAGTTCGTGTTTGGCCACGACATCGTCGATCGGCACGCGATCGATGTCGACGCCTCCGAGCGTGATGGAGTCGGCGATGTCCGCGGCCGGCTGCACGATCAGCATGGCCGGGAAGATGGGATGCTCCGCGGCCGACACCGGTAGACCGAGAGCCTCGACAAGTCGGGGGGCGGAGACATCGGGATGCGCGAGCGCATCGGCGAGGGACGTACGTACGGCCGCGACGATATCGGAGAAGGACCGGCGGTCGTCGACGTCGATGCGCATCGGCAGGTCCTCGGCGAAGTTGCCGACGATGTCCGACAGATCGGGGTGCGGACGATTGGCGTTGGATGTCGCCACCGTCACGTCGGCATCGTCTGCGCGATCGGCCAGGAGGACGACGAAGGCAGCCTGCAGGACGACGAACAAACCGGCGCCGGCCGATCTCGCCCGTTGCTCGAGCACGGCGTGCAGGCTCGGTTCCACCCGGAATTCGACAGCACCGCCGTCGGATTCCCAGACGTCCGGCCTCGGGCGGTCGGTGCGGAGCCTCGGCCGCTGGGCTTCTCTGGCCAGAACCCTTGTCCAGTGCCGGATCTGCCGAGCGAACTCGCTCGCGGGGTCCGCTGGATCACCGAGGACGTGGTGGCGCCACGCCGCGTAGTCGACGTACTCCAACGGCCCGGTCGCCAGTGTGGGCGGCGTACCCGATGCCCGACTGGCGAAGGCCGTCAACATGTCCCGCATCAACACGGCCATCGCCCGACCGTCGGCAACGATGTGGTGGACAACCACCGTCAGGACGTGCGTGGACGCGCCACAGTCGAACAGACGCACTCGGACAGGCGTCCGGATGAGCAGATCGATCGGCTCCCGAGCGGCACGCGCCAGCTCGGACGGCAGGTCTCTCTCCACGACGTGGACCACGTCGATCTCCGGGATCGCACGCTGGGCGTCCAGCACTTCGAGCACGGCCCCGGTGTCGGTGCGGGCGTGCACCGTTCGGAGTGCGTCGTGCGCCGACACCAGGTCACCGATCGCCTCGCGCACTGCATCGACGTCGAGGTCGCCGACCAGGCGCAGCGCCAGCGGAACGTTCCAGTCCTGGGTCCGGCGGGAGGTCGACCAGTCCCAGATTCGTTCCTGGGCAGGCGCCAGTGGGACATTCGTAGCGTCGTTCGAGCGGCGCATCGGCACTGCACGGGCACCACCGTCGGTATCGACCATCGCGTCCACGGCGCGTGCCAGTTCACCCAAAGTGTCCGTATCGAAGATGATGCGGACCGGAACGTGGATGGACACAACCTGTTCGATCCTGGAGGCCACCGATGTGGCGGCCAAGGAGTTGCCACCCAGTTCGAAGAACCCGTCCTCGATTCCTGCCCGGTCGGTTCCGGTCACCTCCGCGACGATGCGGCACACCGCCGTCTCGGTGGACGTACGCGGAGCGACGTACTGTCGACGCACAGGCTCGGGCCGGGGCAATCGCGCCCGATCGACCTTGCCCGTCACACCCCGTGGGAGTACCGACAACTCGGTGAACGTCGACGGAACCATGTAGGCCGGCAATCGATCCCGCACCGTTTCGCGAACGACTCTCTCCCCCGGACTCGTCCCGGCAGCAACATAGTAGGCAGCCAGTCGAGCTCGGTCGGTCCCGAGGTCGGCGGCCACGACGGCAGCATCGGCGATGCCGCGAACGCTGCGCATCGCGGATTCGACTTCTCCGATCTCGATACGGAACCCTCGAATCTTGATCTGACTGTCCGAACGTCCGACGTAGTCGAGTGCGCCGTCGGTACGGCGACGAACGAGGTCTCCTGTGCGGTACATCCGGGCCCCGGTGTGCGGGTCGGCCACGAACGACGTTGCCGTTCGTCCTGGATCACCGTGATACCCCCGCGCGAGTTGTGGCCCGCTGATGTACATTTCGCCGACTGCCGAACCGACGACGGGCGACAGAGCGGCGTCGAGAACGGCAACGCCGACGGCGGGCTGCTGCCGTCCGATCGGAACCCTGGATTGGATAGATTGGACAGATTGGACAGATTGGACAGATTGGACGAGGTCGCGGACGTCGTGGCCGGTGACGCTGACAGTCGCCTCGGTGGGGCCGTACAGGTTGTGCATCTCGGCGGACGAGAGTGCGAGGACCGTCGCGCACAGTTCGGGTGACAGTTCCTCACCGATGCAGAGGATTCGGCGGATCGACCCCGGGAAGGAACCCTGTCGAGTCAGCATCGCCAAGGACGACGGAACGGTGCACAGCACGGTGATCGACTCGTCCTGGATCACCGACGCCACAGCGTCGGTGTCGTACTCGGCGCCCACCGGCGCCAGTGCGATGCGAGCACCGACCTGCGGGGCCCACCAGTACTCCCACACCGAGAGGTCGAACCCGGCAGACGTCTTCACCAGAACGCCGTCGTCCTCCCCGAGCGGGTAGCGCGTCTGCATCCACGCCAACTGCTCGCAGACAGCGCCGTGAGAGACGCTGACCCCCTTGGGAACTCCGGTCGAACCGGAGGTGAACAGCACATAGGCCGGGTGCTGCGGCCGCAGAGGCGCCGAGCGTTCGGCATCGGTGACCGGTTCACAGCCATCGCCTACGACGGTCGCGACGTCGAGAACCGGAGCGTCGTAGGCCGGCACCACGCCACTGCCGGCGCTCAGGACGACCACGGGACGGGCGGCCTCGAGAATCGTCCGCACTCTGTCGGTGGCGCCGTCCACCGGAACGTAGGCGCCACCTGCCATCACGACGGCGTACATGGCGACGACCTGATCGAGGCCACGGGGAATGGCCAGGGCCACAGTGGTTTCCGGTCCCACCCCGAGGTCGATCAGCCGCCGCGCCGTCGCGAACACCCGAGAAGCGAACGTCCGGTAGGTGATCGACTTGCCGTCGGTTCGGAGCACCACGGCGTCGGGATACCTGTCTACGGCGGCCACGAACGCATCGGCCAAGGTCGTCCTGGACGCGGGACCGACCACGGCCTCGGTGCGAACGACGTCCGACGAGACGGTCGGATCGTAGGACCCGATGGAGTGGTCCGGTTCGGAGACGAGAGCGTCGACGATGCGGCGGAATCGTTCCGCGATGATCTCGACCGTGTGTTCGTCGAAAAGGTCCGTGGAGTACGAGATCGACGCATCGACCGGTCCCTCGCGCCCGTGCTCGTCGCGAGTGTCGACCAGAGTCAGGTGGAGATCGAACTCTGCGATCTCGGTGTCGGCGTCCACGATGTCCACTTGCAGGCCGTCCAGTTCGACGGCGGCGAGACCGATGTTCTGGAACGACAACGCAACCTGGAAGATCGGGTGGTGCGCCCGCGAACGAGGCGGGTCGAGATACTCGACCACGCGGTCGAAGGGCGTCTGCGAACGCTCGAACGAATCGAGGTCGACCTCGCGCACGTGCTGCACGGCCTCGGCACCGGTGAGTGAAGGCGGGAGGATCGAGCGTAAGGCCAGCATGTTGACGAACATTCCGACGACGCCGTCGAGATCCTCGTGGCCCCGTCCTGCCACCGGGGTGCCGATCACCACATCCGAAGTACCACCGAGTCGACCGAGCAGAATTGCGAACGCAGCGTGGGCCACCATGAACACGCTGGCGTCCTGCGCCGCGGCCAGTTCGGCCATCGCGCGGTGGGTGGCGGCATCGAGCGCGAACGACACTCGTCGACCGTGGCCCGACCGCCGCGCGGGACGCATCCGGTCCGTCGGCAGCTCGAGCACCGACGGCGCACCGCCGAGTCGTGCCGTCCAGTAGTCCTTCTCGACGGCCGCACGCGTTCCGTCGGCGTCGAGCAGACGGCGCTGCCACAGTGCGAAGTCCGCATACTGCACCCGCAACGGCTCCCATGCGGGCGCGATCCCCGCGCGCCGTGCGCCGTAGGCCTCGGCGAGCTCCGCCGCGAGCCGGACGACGGACACGCCGTCGGCACTGATGTGGTGAATCACCAATGCACACAGGTGAACCGACACCTCGTCCGCGTCGTCGACCGCGAACAACTCCACTCGAAGTGGCGGTGCGGCTGTGACGTCGAAAACTGTGTGGACGACGGCTTCCACCGACCGTGACAATGCCGCCGTCGACACCAGTTGCGGAAAGACTTTGACGGCCGCATCGCGCGGATCGAGCACCACCTGGTGCGGACCGTTCACCGAGTCCGGGTACACGGTACGCAACGCTTCGTGGCGTTCGACGAGGTCGGTCAGCGCCGCCTGGAATGCAGCGAGATCGAGGTTTCCGGTCAGCTTCACCACCACCGGCACGTTCTCCGTCGTGGACGACGGATCGAGTCGATTCAGAAACCACATGCGTTGCTGTGCAGGGGACAACGGGAGAACCGCCGGACGCTCCAGTGAGCCCACCTCGGCCTCCGACACCATCCCGGCCGCACCGACGCGGACTGCCAGAGCGCGCACGGTCGGAGCATCGAACAGGTCGCGTACCGCGATGTCACGTCCCGTCGCGCGCCGAACCCTCGAGACGACTCGGGTCGCGGACAGCGAGTTTCCCCCGACCTCGAAGAAGTTGTCGGTCGCGCCCACCCGATCGAGGCCGAGCACCTCTCCGACGATGTCCGCCAGCGCAATTTCGTTGTCCCCCCGGGGCGAAACGAACTGCCGTGTACGCCGTGTCGGTTCGGGCAACGAGCGGTGATCGACCTTGCCGGAGGTGGTGAGGGGAATACGATCGATCGGTGTGACCGACTGCGGAATCATGTACGAAGGCAACCGCTCTCGAAGGTGGTCGATCACGTGGTCCGGATCGCCGGCCGCCCCCTGGACGTAGGCGACCAACAGGTCACCCCGGACGGTAACGACGCATCCAGTCACGCCCGCCAGAGTGCGCACAGCGGTTTCGATCTCACCGATCTCCACCCGATGACCGCGGATCTTGACCTGGAAATCCGCCCGGCCGCAATGTTCGAGGGCCGGCTCGGCGTCTCGTCCGGACCATCGGGCGAGGTCACCGGTCCGGTAGCGGCGCGAACCGGGCGCTCCATCGGGATCGGCGACGAAACTCGCTGCCGTCAGAGAAGGCCGGTTCAGATATCCGCGTGCGAGCGCACCTCCGCTGATGTACATCTCGCCCGGCACGCCGGTCGGAGTTCGACCGAGCGAGGCGTCGAGTATCCGGACCGTCGTGTCGACGATCGGTCGGCCGATAGGAACCCAGGACCGGACGTCCGACGCCGACAGCGGACCCGCCACGGTCGCCATGATCGTCGCCTCGGTCGGCCCGTAGGCGTTGAAGACCGCTGTTCCACGTCGGATCCACCTCTGCGCCAGCGCGGGTGGGCATGCGTCTCCGCCCACGACGACTGTGTGCAGGTCGGGCAGCGCGTGCTCGTCCGAGATCGTCTCCAGCGCACCCGGAGTGAGGAATGCATGGGTGATGCGGAAACGAGCGAGGAGACCAGCGAGTTCGTCACCGCCGAACACACCTCCCGGCGCCACCACCATCGTGGCACCGCTTCGGGCCGCCATCAGAAGCTCGAGAATCGACGCGTCGAAACTGGGGGATGCGAACTGCAGCGTGCGATGGTGAGATCGCGCGCCGTAGCGTCGGAATTGCTCGTCGGCGAATGCTGCGAGACCGCGATGGGTCGTCGTCACCGCCTTGGGCATTCCCGTCGACCCCGAGGTGTAGATCAGGTAGGCGCACTGATCTACGTGAACAGCGCAACGCAGCTCGTCGGCGTCGATCGGCGTAGTGGGCTGTCGTCGAAGCAATTCCGCCGTTCGGTCGTCGTCGAGAATCAGAGTGGGTAGCCCTTCGTGACCGTCCCCGAGCAGTGCTCGTGTCGTGACCACCAGGCGTGCACCCGAATCGGTGAGCATGTAGGTGACACGGTCGGCGGGCAGGGCCGGGTCGACGGGAAGGAACGCGGCCCCCGTCATCGCCACGGCATGGACGGCGACCACCGTCGAGACCGATCGCGGGAGCGCCAGTGCCACGACGTCTTCGGGTCCAACCCCCCGGTCGAGCAACAAACGAGCCAAGCGCCTGGCCGAGGTCGCGATGCCGACCACGGAGTGCACCGTCCCGTCATCGCCGTCGACGACGTCTCCGGCCGTGCACAGGATGTCGCTCAGAACGAGCGGTGGCAGCTGCGCGGTCGACGGAGCCGGCTCCACCGTGTCGTCGAGGTCGACGGTGCGTAGTGGCTGGTTCGGAGAACGCCCCATCGCCCTCAGCACCGCCGTGTACCGGTCGAGCACTCGCCTCGCCGTCGATGTGTCGTACAGGTCGCTCGCGAACACCAGGCGGATCTCGAGTCCGTCCCCGGCGCGGGAGACAGTGAACTCCATGTCGAAACGCGCTGTGGCGACGTCCATGTCGTCGACCGAGATCGTGGCGGATGCGGGACGAGGCGACTCGTCGAAGTCGAGAGTCACCGAGAACACGGGGTGCACGGCGGTGTCGCGTTCGATGCCGAGCTCGTCGATCACACGGTCGAGTTCGACGTCTCGGTGGGTGAGGGCCGCCAGCAGGGTGGTCGACGACTGCCGCGCCGCAGCCGCGCCCGACAGCAACGGCTCGTAGCGACTGCGCATCGGAACCATACCGACGAACATCCCCACGGCAGTGTCGGTCTCGGCGTCGTCACGACCGGCGGTCGGAACACCCACCACCACATCCATGCCTGCGCCGGAGCGAGCCAGCACGGTCACCAGAGCGCTGTGCAGCATCGCGAAGAGGCCGGTTCCAGCGTCACCGGCGAGAGTCGTCAACCGAGCCAGGTCGGCTCGGCTCACGCTGGCGCCCACGGCCCCGCCGCGATGGGTGGGCACCGGGGGCCGCGGACGGTCTCCGGGGATTGCGCTCACCGTGGGAGCCTCGTGGAGAGTCTGCAACCAGTACCGGTGGTTCTGCGCAGACCGTGACTCCGGGTCCTCGGGTGATCCCAGACGCGCGGAGCGGACCAGCATCGCGTCGACGAAACTGCGAGCAGACGCATCCCATCGAGCTGTCCTGCCGGCCCGGTGCTCGGTGTACGCGTGCAGAAGATCGGACGACAGCACACCCATCGACCACCCGTCGGCGGCAATGTGGTGGACCACGAGTACGATTCGAGTCTCGTCGTCGGAGAGGGGTTGCAGCACAACCCGAATCGGCAGTGAACGGCCCAGATCGAAGGCACGTGTCGCGGCGGGGATCGGATCGTCGGTCGGCGCGAGCTCGACGACGACCTCGGCCAGTGACGAGGCGGCCTCGACTGCGGGCAGCACGAACTGGAACGGTCCCTCCGCATCGTCCGGATACAGCGTGCGCAGCGCCTCGTGTCGTTCGACGACGTCGGCGAGAGCGCGGCGCATCGCCGCCGCGTCCACGCGCTGCGGAACGGTCGACGGTGCAACGATGTTGTAGGCACCCGACTCGGGATCGAGTCGACTGTGCACCCACATTCGGCTTTGAGCCGACGTCAGCGGAATTCGAGTCGGCCGCGGTGGCACGGTCACCGGGACTGCGGCAGCGGGCTGTGCCGCATCAGGTTTCGCTGCGTCGACGAGGGCCGCCAGGGACGCGATCGTGCGCCCGGTGAACACGTCCGACAACGCCAACGTGACGCCGAGCTCGTCTCGAATGCCCGACACCACCCGAGATGCGGTCAGCGAATTACCACCGACGTCGAAGAAGTCCGAGTCGGCGCCGAAGGTACCGCCGCCGAGCACAGTCTCGAAGATGGTCGTGACCTCGCGCTCCGTATCGGTCTCCAGCGGCGTCGACTCCCGCACGCGACGGCCTGGATCGGGCAGTGCGCCGCGGTCCACCTTGCCTGCGGAGCTGAGCGGGAATTCGTCGAGCACGACGACTCGTGCCGGAACCATGTGGTCCGGCAGTCGCCGTCGAACATGCACCTGCAGTTCGCCTTCCGATATCGACTCGCGATCGGTCACGACGTACGCCACCAGTTGCGGCGGATGACCAACGACTCGGACCGTCGCGCCGCGCACGATCGGGTGAGTCAGCAACGCGGTCTCGATCTCCCCCAGCTCGACACGCTGCCCACGAATTTTTACCTGAAAATCGTTGCGTCCGAGATACTCCAGGGCCGGTGACTCACCGGCCACGGGTCGACGCCACCGCGTCGAGTCTCCGGTGCGATACAACCTGCCACCGGTGCCGTACGGATCCGCCACGAACCGGGTTGCGGTCAACGCGGGCTTTCCGACGTACCCGCGGGCAACCTGGACCCCTCCCAGGTAGAGCTCACCCTGTATCCCCGCGTCGACGACCCGAAGGCGGTGATCGAGAACGGTCGCAACGACTCCCGCGACCGGGCGGCCGATCGGTACCGGAGCCGCGATCGGCCGTGCGGCGACCGCGTATGCCGTCACGTCGATGGACGCCTCCGTGGGTCCGTAGAGATTATGGACGCATGCCCGGGTGCGAGATGCCACCGCGGCAGCTGTCGCTCCCGACAGTGCCTCGCCGCTCGTGAAGAGCAGCCGCAGCGTGGAATGGAACGACTCCGAGCCGGCGAGGAAGACGTCGAGCATGGACGGAACGAAATGAACGACGGTCACCGATTCTGCGTCGACGAGTTCGGCGATACGAACCGGGTCGCGGTGTGCGCCCGGTTCCGCGATCACGGTGCGAGCTCCGAAGGCGAAGCCCCAGAACAGCTCCCACACCGATACGTCGAACGTGACGGGCGTCTTGTGCAGAATCACATCACCCGTACCGATCGGATAGTCGCGCTGCATCCAGGCCAGTCGGTTCACGATCCCGGCCTGCGACACCCCGACACCCTTCGGTTCACCGGTCGATCCGGATGTGAAGAGCACGTACGCAAGGTGTTCCGGGAGAAGGGGAGCCGAACGGTCGGCGTCGGTGACCGGTTCGTCCGAGATCGCCGGATCTGCGAGGTCGCCCGCGGTCAGCACTCGTCGATCGAAGGCGTTCGGATCGTCGGTGACGACCACGATCGGATTCGCGACCGAGATCATCGCGTCGGTCCGGGCATGGGGTTGGGCGGAGTCCAGCGGGAGAAAGGCCCCGCCGGCGACCACGACGGCGTGCACAGCGACGAACAGGTCGATCGAACGGTCCAGTGCGACCGCGACAACCGTGTCCGGCCCGACGCCGTGAGCCAACAGAACGCGGGCTGCGCGGGTGACCCGTAGGGAGAACTCTCCACGGGTCACCGAGGTCGAACCGAAGGTCAGCGCCACCTCGTCGACGTGCGCATCCGACTGCGTCAGAAGATCGGGAAGTACTCCCACGCAGGGCTCGTCGGCGGGTCCGCGGCTCCACCGATCGATCTCGGACAGGCGCCCCGGACCGATGATGTCGAGCGTGTCGACCCGCGTCGACGAGTCGTGCACGAACTGGCCGAGCGCACGATGGACCATCGCGGCAATGTCTCGGACGGTCGAGGCATCGAAGAGGTCGGTTGCGAACGTCCACCTCACCGACGCGTCCGCATCCCCCACCGGGACATCGACTGTGACGTGGAGATCGAACCTCGACACCGGCAGGTCGACGGCCGCAACGGTAGCGCGCACTCCTGCGATCTCGACAGGTCCGACGGGCGCGTCCTGGAAGGCCAGCATGACCTGAAAGATCGGGTGGTGCGCCTCCGACCGCCCCACGGCGAACCTGTCGACCAGTTCGTCGAAGGGAATGTCCGGCGCCGCGAACGCCGCGACGTCGGCGGCCGCAACCCGGGCCAGATGCTCGCTCAGACTCGCCGATCGATCGACGGCGGTTCGCAGCACGATGGTGGACGCGAACATGCCGACGAGATCGTCGAGCTCGGCTCGTCCCCGCCCGGACACGGGAGTGCCGACGACGATGTCGTCCGTTCCGGTCAACCGCGCGAGTACGAGGGTGAGAGCCGCGTGCACGACCATGAAGACCGTCGTGTGGCGATCTCCGCCGACCGATCGCAGCGCACCGAGCAGTTCGGCTGGAACGACGGTGGTCACGGTCTCACCGCGGTGGGACGGGTGCGGAGGTCGCGGACGGTCCGTCGGCAAGGCCAGCGGACCGGGGAGGTCCGAGAGCACACTCTCCCAGTAAGTCGTCTGTCGCTGCAGCACAGCATGTCTCGGGCGGTGCGCGTCACCGAGCAACGCCCGCTGCCACTCCGACACGTCGGCGTACTGCAGGACCGGGTCGGGTAGGCCTGGAAGGACGCCGGTCGCGTGGTGAGCGTAAGCAGCCATGAAGTCTGTCATGAGCGGCCCGAACGACGACCCGTCTGCCGCGATGTGGTGGACGACGAGTGTGACGACGGTGATCGAGTCCGACACGGTGAGGGCCCACCGGATCGGCAGATCCACGGTCAGATCGAACCCACGCGAGATCAGCAACTGCCCATCCGATTCGGCTGTCGGCGCGGCATTCTCGAGAACGACCTGATGCGGTACACCGCCGTCGGCCGGATAGATCGTGCGAAGTACGTCGTGACGCGCGAGAACGTCGTTCACCGCCGCGGCGATGGCCGAGTGGTTCACGGCGCCGGACAATTCGACCGACAGGGGCAGGTTGTACAGGGGTGAGCCGACGTCGAGTTGGTTCAGAACCCACATTCGCATCTGGCTGTTCGACAACGCGGCCGGTGCACGTTCGTCCCTGCGCACGATTGCCGGCAACACCTCGGTCGCCGCCGACCGGTCCACCCACTCCGCGAGTCCACTCACGGTCGGGGCTTCGAACACGGCGGTGACGGGGACGTGCACCCCGAGCTCGGCACCGAGGCGAGCACTCAGACGCGTTGCGGTCAGGGAGTTTCCGCCGAGATCGAAGAAATCGTCACGAATACCGACACGATCGGTGACGCCGAGCAGATCGGCGACGATCGCGGCCACCGCCCTCTCCGTCTCGGTGGCGGGAGGTTCGAACCGCCTGGACGTCGCGCCCGGGTCGGGTAGCCGGCGACGGTCCAGTTTTCCGGTTCCGCCGAGCGGCAGCGAATCCAGGACGGTCAGAGTCGCCGGCACCATGTAGGCGGGCAACCGATCTCGCAGCGACGCCAGCACTTCGTCCGGATCGATTCGGGACGCGACGACGTACCCCGCGAGTCGTTCGCCCCCGTGTACCGTGACGGCCGCCGACGCGATCCGACGATCTCGCAGCAGCGCCCCCTCGATCTCACCCAGCTCGATGCGCTGGCCCCGGATCTTGACCTGAAGATCGTTGCGTCCCAAATACTCCAGGACGCCGTCGGTGTGGGCGCGGGCCATGTCGCCGGTCCGATACATCCGACCGCCGCCGAAGGGATCGGCGACGAAGCGCTCGCTCGTGAGGTCCGGGCGCGCCTCGTAGTACGACGCCAACTGCTCCCCCGCGAGGTAGAGCTCGCCGCGGACACCGGGAGGGACGGGGTGCAGACGGCCGTCGAGAACGTATGCCCTGGTGCCCGGGATCGGTGCTCCGATCGGCACCGTCCCGGTGACCCCGGCACGCTCGTCCGGTCCGAACTCGTGCGCCGTCACCCCGACAGCAGCCTCGGTCGGACCGTACAGATTGACGATCGTCGAACCTGTAGTCCGCGAGGCACGCCCGGCGGTCACGGTGTTCAACGCCTCACCGATGCACAGAATGCGCGACGGGACCGGCCGGTCGGGACGCTCGCCCACCACGTCCAGATGGGCATCGAGCAGCGACGGAACGAAGTGCACCGAATCGACGCCGTACCGGTCGATCAGGTCGGCGACATAGGTCGGGTCGCGATGCCCGTTCGGCTCCGCGACGACCATTCGTGCGCCGGAGAGCAACGGCCAGAACAGCTCCCACACGGACAGGTCGAAGGTGGTCGGCGTCTTGAGGAGTGTGGTGTCCGCAGTCGTCAGCGGATACCGCTCGCGCTTCCACAACAGTTGCGTGAGAACGGCGCGGTGCGAGACGGCGACCCCTTTCGGCGTCCCCGTCGATCCCGACGTGTAGATCACGTACGCGGTGTTCTCCGGCCGTAGCGGCGACCGGCGCTCGTCGTCGCTCAGGAACACCGACCGGCCTGCGATCTCTTCGCCCGATCCCGCGGGAGCACCTGCGCTGTCTCGACGGACGCTCGCGCCGAAGACCGGGATCGACCGGGCAGCTGCAGCATCCGCCACGAGGCTGTGGTCGTCGGCCATCACGACGATCGGCGCGCAGGACTTCAGCACGGAAGTGATGCGTTCCGCGGGCGCGTTCGGGTCGATCGGCACATACGCACCGCCGGCCACGAGGACGGCCAGGATCACCTCCACCGCCGCAGTCGACCGCGGCAAAGCCACCGCGACACGATCTTCCGGTCCGACACCCGCCGCGATCAGCGCCCGCGCCACACCGTTGACGCGGACGACCATCTCGGCATAGGTCGTCGCGAGCTCGTCGGCGCCCGCGTCGACCAGCGCGACCGCCCTGTCGGCGCGCGCGGCCGTGTCGGAGAGTTCCTCGACGAGCGTGCGCTCGACACGAACGACCGCCCTGCCGGTGCCGATCGAATCGCGATCGGCGCCGATCAACGGCAGGTCACCGACTGCGATGTTCGGATGGTCCAACACCGCCGCGAGTAGACCGGCGTACATGTCGGCGATCCGTTCGACCGATGCATGGTCGAGCAGATCGCGCGCGTATTCCCACTGCACGTCGAACACGCCGTCGGCCTCGACGACGGTCATGTGCAGGTCGAACTTCGCCACGTCGACCTCGGCGTGCACGACGTCGACGCCCACCGAGTCCAGGTCGAATCGGCTGGGCGCCATGTTCTGGTACGAGAAGCCCACCTGCACCAACGGGTGGTGCCCGGCCGACCGAGTGGGATTGAGAAGCTCGACCAACCTCTCGAACGGTACGTCTGCGTTCTCGAGCGCGGCGAGGTCGTCGTCGCGCACCTCGAGGACGACGTCGCCGAACGGTCGATGCAGACCTATCCGATTGCGCAGAACAACTGTGCCCACGAACATTCCGACCAGATCCGCCAGCTCGGGCTCCCCGCGGCCGGCGACCGGGGTACCGACGGCCACATCGTCGGAACCGGTCAGCCGAGCGAGCAGAACGGCCAGAACCGCGTGCACGACCATGAACGGGGTGACGCCCTTGCCGGCCCCGAAAGATCCGATCCGGCCGACCGTGTCGGTGTCGATCACTCGGTGCACCCGACCGCCGCGCAACGACGCGACCGTCGGCCGGGGCCTGTCCAACGGAAGCTCGATTCGGTCCGGAAGGCCGGCCAGACGATCCATCCAGAATCGCAACTGACGCGAGACGACCGACTCGGGATCGCCCTCGCTGCCCATCATTTCGTGGTGCCACAGGGTGTAGTCGCGGTATCGCACCGGCAATGGTGGCCACTGCGGCGCCCTCCCCGCGACGCGCGCTCGGTACGCGTCGGCCAGGTCTCGGGCAAGGGGAGCAGTAGACGAACCGTCGGCGCCGATGTGGTGCACCACGCATACCAACAGGTGATCGTCGTGGCCTTGGTACAACAGCTCGATGTGCAGAGGCACTGCCTCGGTGACGTCGAATCCGAGAGACGCTGCGTCCGAATACCGTTGCAGGGCCTTCGTTTCGGTCACCGGTATCGGATTCAGATCGAGACGGGTCATCAGATCGGCCACCGGGTGAACTCGCTGCGTCGGGCCGTCGGGAGTGTCCGGGTAACTCGTCCGGAGACTCTCGTGACGGTCGATCACGTCGGAGACGGCAGCGACCAGAGCGTCGCTGTCCAGCGGGCCGCGCAACCGAAGGGCCATCGGGACGTTGTAGGTCGCGCGGCCGGTGTCGAACTGGTTGAGCACCCACATCCGATGCTGCGCAGGCGATACCGGCACCGACGGCCCGAGATTGTCGTACCGTCGCAGTGGCGTCCTACCGCGAGACGGCTCGAGATTTCCCGCATAGGACGCCAATCCCGACACGGTGGGGTGCTCGAACACCGCCCGCACGGGGACGGTGACACCGAGCTCGTTGCCGAGGATCGATGCCAGTCGTGTCGCGGACAACGAATTTCCGCCGACTGCGAAGAAGTCGTCGGTCGCGCCGAACGTGTCGGTATCGCGCACGTCGGGCCGCAGGATGGAAACGAAGATCCGCGCGACACGTGCCTCGAGATCGGTTCTGGGCGCCACGTATTCGTGCGGCGCCCACTCGGGAGTCGGCAGTGCGCCGCGATCGACCTTGCCCGAGACGGTCAGAGCGATCGCCGGAACGGGCACGACGATCGAGGGAACGCTGTACGCGGGCAGCACTGTTCGCAGATGGTCCAGCACATCGACGGTCAGCGCGTCGCCGACCACGTCGGGTTCGGGCTGAACGTAAGCGACGAGCGTCGGCCGACCCGAGACGTCTCGTACGTCGGCGACCGCGAAGGCCACGCCGTCGACGGCGCGCAGAGCGGTGTCGACTTCACCGAGTTCGATGCGGTATCCGCGCACCTTGATCTGGTCGTCGGACCGTCCCAGGTAGATCAGGCTGCCGTCGGTACCGAAACGCACCACGTCTCCGGTGCGGTACATCCTCGATCCTGGCTCGCCCCAGGGGTTCGCGAGGTAGCGGCCGGCGGTGAGCGCCGACCGCCGGTGGTATCCGGTCCCCACGCCCGCGCCGAAGACGTACAGCTCACCTGTTCCACCGGGCGGTACGAGACGAAGTCGATGGTCGAGCACCAAGACCCTCGTTCCGGTGATGGGACCACCGATGTCGACGGGCTCGCCGGCGGACAACGGACCGGCCACCGTAGCCATGATCGTGCACTCGGTCGGGCCGTACGCGTTGAACATCCGCCTGCCCGGCGCCCACCGCGCAACCAGGTCGGCAGAGCATGCTTCACCGCCGACGACAACGACGCGAAGATCGAAGAGGTCGGCGTGGTCGACCGACGCGAGTGCCGCCGGAGTCACGAACGCGTGGGTGACGCGTTCGAACGCAAGAAGATTCGCGAGGTCCGCTCCGCCGTACACGTCGGTGGACGCGATCACCATCGTTGCACCGTTCGTGAAAGCCAGGAGCAGTTCGAGTATCGACGCGTCGAAGCTGGGCGATGCAAAATGCAGTGCGCGAGAACCTGGTTCGACTCCGTACCGCCGACGTTGCTCGTCGGCGAACGAGGAGATCCCGCGGTGCGGAACCACGACCCCTTTGGGTGTACCCGTGGAACCGGAGGTGTAGATCATGTACGCCGGATGCTCGAAACGCAACGGTGCGCGTCGGTCGACGTCGGTGACCGGCGCGGCCGAGGCCGTCAGATACTCCTCGTCCAGATCCGCGGACCCCATCCGCAGCCATGTCCCGGCGCCGGCGGCGCGACCGCGCCCCTCATCGGTGATGCCGACCTCGGCGCCGCTGTCCTCGAGAAGGAACTGAACTCGCTCCGCGGGCAGCGTCGGGTCGACCGGCACGAACGCGCCGCCGGCCTTGCCAACCGCCAGTTCCGCGACCACCGCATGTACACCACGCCTGAGGAGGACCACCACGAAACTACCCGGGCCGATGCCACGTGCGATCAACAGCCTGGCCAGCCGATTCGCCCGCGCGTCGACCTCGGAGTACGTCAGACGCTGCGAACCGGCGACGATGGCGATCGCGTCGCCGTAAAGCTCGACGCTCCGCGAGAAGATGTCCGGCAGCAGGAGCGGAGCACACGCGTCGGGACCGAATCGCACTGCGTGTACGTCGTTCTCGGTCGCCATCGGCACGTCCGCGGCAAGCATTTCGGGATCGGCATTCGCAACGCTGCGAAGCAGAGCCAGGAATCGGCGGTGATGACCGTCGAGTTCGTCGTCCGTGTACATCGAGGGGTTGGCCTCGAGATCGATCCTGATGTCGCCGCCCCCGGACCCCGAGTACACGTCGAACGCAAGGTCGTCCACCGGACCGGTGGTGAGAATCGTTGCGCTGCCGACACACTCGCCCAATACCACGTCACCGCGGAAGGTCATGACGTTGACCGCGGGTCCGAAGAAGGCGCGACTACGGTGGTCGACGCCCTCACCGAACGCGCGCATGTCCTCGAATCGAAAACGTTGGTGGCGCAGTCCCCCGAGGATCTGGGAACCGGCTCGAGAGACCAGGTCGCGCACGGTCGTCGACGCGGTGACCGACGCTCTGACCGGGAGCACGTTGGACACCATCCCGCCCGAACGGCGCAGCAGCGCAGTGGTTCTCGCGGACACGGGAAGACTCAGGGTCACATCGTTCGTGTCGGTCATCCGAGCGAGATACAGCGCCGCCGTCGCTGTCACGAGCGCCGGTACCGTGGTACTCAGGGTTTCGCACGCACGTTCCAGAGCCGAGCGGTCGTGCGCATCCACCACGCCGCCGCTCACTCGCGGCCGTACACTCGGCGCGCCGACGCCGCCGGCAAGCCTGATCGGGTCCGGAAGGCCCTCGAGGCGCTGCGCCCAGTAGAGTCGGTCGCGCTCGAAGCGCGGAGACTGTCGGTACGCCGAATCGTCCTGTAGCAACTGTTCCAGCGTGCCCGCCCGGTTGGGCGGTACCTGTGTTCCGCGCACACGGGCGGTGTACATCTCCGCGGCCCGCTCCGCGAACACGGCAGCTCCGTAGCCGTCGAGCAGCACATGATGAATTCGGGTGTACCAGAACCACCGTCGCTCCTCGACGCGCACCGTCGCGACCTCGATGAGGCGGTCCGTGTACATGTCGATGGGACGCGTGAACTCCGCGTGCATCCAGTCGAGCGCATCGGAGTGGGGGTCGTCGTGATCGGTGAAGTCGAGGTGCACCATCTCGTCGCGCAGAGTGCGGTCCACCACCTGCACCGGTCCGCCGCCGGTCCGACGTAATCGCACCATGACCGTGTCGTACTCACGCGCGACATCACGACCGACGGCGCTGAGCAGACGTGTGTCCAGCGGCCCGCGGACATCGATGTACTGCGCAATGGCCAGGGGTGTATTCGTGTCCAATTCCTGCGCGAACCAAATGCTGCGTTGCGCCGCCGAGAGTGGAAATTCGTTCACTGGGCACCGCATTTCAACACGATTTTCACCATAACACCGCTCGCCTTTCACCGCGGAAAGCGGCAGCCGCAATGGCATGATGGAATCGCAAACCTGATTTATGGGTAATTTACTTGGAAAATACGCCCGAACAAACTGACGGACAGCACTTCTCGGTCACCCGGCCGAAGGGTCGAGATCGAGCGAACAGGACGAGGAACGGTAATCGATATGACGCCGGAGACGAGCGACAATGCGGTACGCGTCGACGGTGTACGGAAATCTTTCGGACCTGTCGATGCACTTCGGGGTGTGTCGTTCTCGGCAGACAGCGGGTCGGTTCTCGGCATTCTCGGCCCGAACGGTGCCGGCAAAACGACGCTCATCGATATTCTGTGCACGTTGTCGACCATGGATTCGGGGACCGCGACTGTTTGCGGATTCGACGTCGCCACCGAACCGGCGGCGGTGCGCGAACGGATTTCGATGACCGGGCAATATGCCGCACTGGACGAAACGCTGACCGGCCGGGAAAATTTGATCTTCTTCGGATCGATGATGGGGCTGCGCGTCCGAACCGCGCGTAGCCGCGCGGACTACCTGCTCGAGCGGTTCGATCTGACCGACGCGGCGAAAAGGCCGGTGTCCACGTTCTCGGGCGGGATGCGACGCCGTCTCGACATCGCGTGCGGGCTCGTCGTGCGGCCGTCCGTGGTGTTTCTGGACGAACCCACGACCGGTTTGGATCCACGCAGTCGAGGTCGGGTGTGGGACCTCGTGGAATCACTGTCGAAGGACGGCATCACCACGCTGCTGACGACTCAGTATCTGGACGAAGCCGACAGACTGAGCGACCGAATCGTCGTCGTCGACCACGGCAGAGTCGTTGCCGACGGCGCCGCGGCGGACCTCAAGGCCGCCGTCGGTGACACGCGGTGCGAAGCCGTTCTCGACGACCCGGACGACACCGAACGCCTCGCGCGACTGCTGCACGACACCTACGGCGAGAACCTCCGAGTCGGGTCCGTTCCCGGCATCGTCCGTTTACTGGCACCGGAAGGCGTGGACACGATGTCCGATGTGATCGCCTGCGCGTCGGCAGCATCGATCAGACTGCGCGACATCGGCCTTCGCACCCCGTCTCTCGACGACGTGTTCCTGACCCTGACCGCGCCCACCGCGCGTTCTCTACCGTGACGGCGGCGCACGAGCCGCAGATGGCGTGGCCGGACATCGGGATTCGTCCGGAGAGGGGTGTCCCCACAGCACTCCGACAGACCCGCGCCATGGCGTCGCGTGCACTGCGATCGGCGTGGTCCCAGAACGAGTTCGTCGTAGCGCTGGTCATGCCTGCCGTGTTCGCGTTGGGGCTGTACCTGCCGCTGCGCACCCTCATGGAACAGCGCGGGCTCGACTACGCGCAGTTCCTCGTGCCGATCATCGTCCTGCAGAGCGCCGCGTTCACGGCTGTCAGCGCCGCGCAGAGATCCGCACTGGACGCGATGCGCGGAATGAATCGTCGCCTGTCGACGATGCCGATGCACCCACTGATCCCGCTGCTTTCTCGTACCGTCACCAACACGGTGCGCTCGCTGGTCTCCATCCTCGCCGCGATCACGTACGGGTACCTTCTCGGATTCCGCTTCTCCGGTGACGCAGGCGGCGCCACCGCGTTCGTGTTCTTCGCGCTGGGTGTGTCGGCCGTTCTGTCCCTCGGCGCCGACGCGCTCGGCCTGATCGCTCGCAGCCCCGAAGCGACATCACAGCTGCTCGTGCTCCCCCAACTCGTCCTGGGCCTGCTCTCCACCGGCTTCTCACCGGAGTCGGCTTTTCCCGCGTGGGCCAGGCCTTTTGCGCGCAATCAACCGATCTCGCACTTCTCCGCCGTGATGCGCGAACTCGCCGACGGCACCCTCGGCGCGGCAACGGTCGTCCCCGCTGCGTGGTGGATTGTCGGACTCCTGGCCGCGTTCGCTCCGCTCGCCCTGTACGCACAGAGGAATCGCCGATGAGCCGTGACATCGTGTTCGACGCTCGTGATGGGTTCTCCCCCGAGACGTCGCTGGTGTCGCTCCGACGCGCAGCAGGTGTGCAGTGCCGCCGAATCGTGGTCGGCTGGCTCCGTGATCCGGTCACGTTGCTTCAAGCACTGGTCTATCCGGCCTTGATGGTACTGCTCTTCTGGCTCGTCCTGGGCCGCACGGAGAATGCCGGGACGCCGAGCGCGTACGGACTGGTCCCGATGGTTGCACTCGTCGGCGCCATGTCGGGCGCCTCGATCAGTGGACTCGGCCTGCAACGCGAACGGGACAACGGGCAACTCGCCAAGATGTGGGCGCTCCCCGTTCACCGGGCGTCGGCACTGGTCGGTCGGCTCTGCGCCGAGACGGTGCGCGTCGTGGTGACGGTGGCCTTCGTGCTGCTGGTCGGCACGGTCGTCGGCTTCCGGATCGAGACGGGACTGGCCGGAGCTCTGCTCGTTCTCGTCGTCGCTCTTGCGTTCGGGTTGTCGTTCTCGGTGATGATCACCTCGTTCGCGCTGCTGGCGGGTGACACCCGCATCGTCGAGTGGACGGCGGTCGGCACCAACGTCGCCTTGTTCTTCAACTCCGGTTTCGTGCCGGTGGCCTCGTATCCTCGCCTGCTGCAACCGATCATCGAATATCAACCGCTCAGCTGCGCAATCGACGCGATCCGTGGCGTGGCAGCAGGACTCGATGCGACGAAGCAACTGCTCCTCACCGCCGCCTGGACCGTCGGCGCTGCGGTGCTCTTCACGCCCGCGGCGATCAGGGGGTATCGGGCGGCCGTGGTGCGGTGATTGTCAGACCCAGAGCACTCGGTGCCGGACGCTTCCTTTGATGCGACCCACCAGGTTTCCTGCGAAGAACACCCAGCGACCTCGCGGCAACCGGGTGATCGCCCCGGGCAGCAACGGGTTTCGCAACAGCACGAGAAGGATCACGTCGATCGTCATGATCGGGTGCCTGCGGGGCATACCGTAGTGGCGATACTCGCTGTAGAGGCGTGCATCTCCTTCGCCACAATCCACGGACTGGCGCCACAGCCCTCGAAGTGTGCTGCGCGTGCGATAGGCGATCACAGCGCGCGGGGCATGGGACAACGTCCATCCGGCGAGCTGAAGGCGAAGACTCAGATCGGTGTCCTCGGACGTTCGATAGGACTCGTCGCATCCGCCGACCGACTCGTACGCGTCGCGCCACACCCCGAAGTTGGCCCCGCACAGCACCGGAAGGTATTTCCACAACTCGTACGGCTGGTCCGGATCGTTCATTTCTCGCCACCGTCGCACTCTCGGCGAGTTCAGCGACACGGTCTCCAGTGCGCCGGAGACCACGTCACTTCTCTCTGCCGCGGCCGTCAACTCCTCGAGCCAGCGAGGGTGCACCTGATCGTCCGCGTCGCAGAAAGCGACGAATTCACCGGACGACGCCTGCACACCCACGTTGCGCGCGAACGACGCTCCGCGTCGAGCACTCGCGTCGACACACGTCACGCCACGCGACTCGACCACCTCTCGCAGACCGTCCGTGGAACCGTTGTCGCAGACCAGCACCTCCACCGTGCCCTCGTACGTCTGTCCGGCGAGAGCGTCGAGCTGAACTCCGATCGTGTGCGCCGCATTACGCGCCGGAACGATCACCGATACGGACCCGGCTCGCCCCCGAGTCATCGCATCAACCGCGCTCGCCGCATCACACGATCGGGGATCTTCCCTGTCTCCCCGCGGACCGAGGCTCGAAATCCACTGGCCGTGAGATACATGCGCGTGAGTCGACGGGAACCGAACATGAAGACCCCGGCCCGCGCGAGGGAATCCTTGAACACCGACACCGCGCACCACAACGGTTCCGAGCGCGCGTAGCGCCGGTACACCGTCCACCGGTTCCGCATGATGTAGTAGTGCCGAAATGCCGCGTCTTCCCGAAACTCGAACGAGCCCAACGATCCTCGAAGAACCCAACGCAACGGTCTCGGCGCCACCCACCGTCGCGGCTGCCCCATCAGGTGTTCGATTCCTGCTCCGGGTATGACCAGTGCGTGACCGCCGTGAGCGCGCGCTCGCAGATAGAACTCGGTCTCGACGCAATCGATGAACAAGTCCTCCTCGAACAGGCCGACCTTCTCGAAGAGGGACCGCGTGATCAGCAGTCCGGACTGAATGGGTTCGAAAGCCAGCGTCAAACCCTTGTGCGCGAACCAGAACGGTGCAACGAGATCGTTGATGGTGGACGTGGACAGCATGACGTCGGGAAGGTCCAGAGACTCGGCCAGATCGAGGTGGGCGAGCGCCCGCTGGACGTAGTCGTCGTCGATGATCGTGTCCTGATCGAGCGTCAACACTGCATCGGCGCCGCGAGAGAGTGCGTGCGTCACGCCGAGGTTCAGAGCTCGTGCGATCCCACCGTTGTCCGCCGATTCGATCACGGTCCAGCCACGAGATCGGCACTCGCCGAGCATGTCCGAGACGTCTCGGGGTGACCCGTCGTCGACCACCACGACCTGTTCCACCTGCTTGTCCGCCGCAGCGCACGTGGCGATCAGGCTCTCGCCGGGGTTGAAGGCTGTGACCACCGCGACGACCGATCGAGTCATCGGTCGACCGCCTCCGCCAGCACGGGCCACGCCTTGTGCAACTGTTCCTGCCAATACAGCCAGGAATGAGTGCCGTCCGCGGGCAGGTCGATCGTGGCAGGAATACCGAGTTGCGCCAATCGATCCACCATCGAGGTGGTGCAGAATCTCGTCACTGCTTCGATGGCACCCCCGACCAGGATCTGATCCAGAAGCGGCGGCGAGCCCGGGCGCCGCGGCGCCTCCGGCGTGTCGAATCGGCCGGGAAGTCCACTGCCGCTGGAGATGTAGAGCGCGGTCCCACGCAGTTCTTCCGCTCGGAGATAAGGATCGTGCTCGAACCACGCCGGTGCATTCGGGGGTCCCCACATGTTGTCGGCGTTGCCTCCGTTCGCCACCTGCACGACGCCACGAATGGCGGCCTGTGCCTCCACCGTGGCGGTGCGCGCACAACCGCTGAGCGAGGCGACGCCCTCGTAGAGGCCGGGGCGCTCGATGGCGAGGTCGAGGACCGATGTCGCTGACATCGACACTCCGGCCACCGCGTTACGGCCGTTCGTGCCCAGCACTCGGTCGATCACCGGCGGCAGCTCCTCGGTGAGAAAGGTCGACCACATCGGTTGTCCCACAACAGGGTCCGGTGCTATCCAATCGGTGTAGTACGAGCCGATCCCCTGCGCCGGCGTGACGACGTTGACGGCCTTGTCGGCGAAGAAGTCGACCACGTCCGTCTGCGACTGCCAGTTGGCGCCGTCCTCCCCACCGCCCGCGCCGTTCAGTAGATACAGGGTCGGCGCAGCGACTCCGCTCGACGGCCGGATCACGTCGAGGGGTATGTCGCGACGCATGGACGGGGAGTACACGGTCATCGCCCATCGCGAGCCTTCGATCCGATCGAACGAGGTGACGTGAGCAGAGCGGTCGTCGGCGAGGGCGAACGGTGTCGCGAGCACCGACATCGTGGAGACCACGACCGCGACGGTGAACATTCGGACGCCGAATGAGCTCATGGGAGAACAGGTTACGCATACAGCGATGCGCGGGAACAGTTTCGGGGACCGTCCCCGATTCCGGCTCCCGAGTGGGTGATGAGCCTGCTTCGAGTCAGGCCTTCACGATCGCATCGAGCGCAGAGTAGAAGATGCCCAGTCCGTCGTCGCTCGGCCCCGTGAGCGCTTCGGTGGCGTGCTCGGGGTGCGGCATCAGTCCGACGACGCGTCCGTTCGCGGACGAGATGCCCGCGATCGAGCGCTGCGATCCGTTGGGGTTGTCTCCGGCGTAGCGGAACACCACTCGGCCGTCACCCTCGAGCTCGTCGAGCACCGCCTCCGACGCCTGGAACCGACCTTCACCGGACTTCAGTGGCACCAGGATCTCGGCGCCCGCTTCGTACCGCGACGACCACGCCGAGGCATTGCTCTCGACCTTCAACCACTGATCGCGACAGATGAAGTGCAGATTCTGATTCCGCGTCAGCGCGCCCGGCAACAACCCTGCCTCGCACAGAACCTGAAAGCCGTTGCAGATCCCGAGAACCGGCATACCGGACTGCGCCGCACGAATCACCTCGCCCATCACCGGCGCAAATCGGGCAATGGCGCCGGCGCGCAGGTAGTCGCCGTAGGAGAACCCACCGGGGACGACGACCGCATCGACCTTCTTCAGATCGGCATCACCGTGCCACAGCGACACCGCCTCGGCGCCCGCCATCGTCACGGCGCGCGAGGCGTCGATGTCGTCGAGCGTGCCGGGAAAGGTGATGACGCCGATACGAGGTCCGGTCACAGCCGCGTCACTTTCCACTCCTCGATGACCGTGTTGGCCAGGAACGACTCGGCGATGGTCTCGAGCTCCTCGTCACCGACACTGTCGTCGACTTCGAGTTCGAAACGCTTGCCCTGTCGGACATCCGAGACGCCGGCGAAGCCGAGACGCGGCAGCGCACCGACGATGGCCTGCCCCTGCGGGTCCAGAATTTCGGCTTTGGGCATGACGTCGACTACGACACGGGCCACGTGAGCGCTCCTGACGGATCGGGGGGGATTACCGGGCGAGTTTACCGTCCCGGCGCATACTCGTTGACATGGAGCTGACTCACTTCGGACATTCCTGCTTGCTCGCCACCATCGAAGGGGCGACGGTGCTCTTCGACCCCGGCTCGTTCAGCCACGGATTCGAAGGAATCACGGGGCTCGACGCCATCTTCGTCACCCACCAGCACGCCGACCACGTCGATGTCGATCGACTTCCGGCGCTGATCGACGCCAATCCGACGGCGAAGCTGTTCAGCGATCCACAGACCGCATCGCAGCTCGGCGACGCGTGGACCGCTGTGAACGCCGGGGACGTCGTCACCGTCGGCGCCCTGCAGGCCACCGGTGTCGGCGGCACGCACGCCACGATTCATCCCGACATTCCGTTGATCGACAACGTCGGCTTCCTTCTCGGGTCAGCGGACGCCCCGGGCCAGCTGCTGCATCCGGGCGATTCGCTGTTCGTACCGGAGCAGACCGTGGACGTGCTGGCCATGCCCGCCGGCGCCCCCTGGATGAAGGTGTCCGAAGGCGTGGACTTCTTGCGCGCAGTGAAGCCGCGGCTGGCCTTTCCGATCCACGAGGCCGTCGTGGCCGAGGGTGCGCGCCCCATCTACTTCGGGATGTACGACAACCTGTCCGACGAGGCGACGGAGTTCCGGCAATTCTCGCAGGAGAACAGCCTCACCTTGTAGGCACCCGCTGTGCGCGATTTCCGCCCCTCCGAGGGCGGAAATCGCGCACAGGGGGCGGAGCCCCCTACCGCAACGCCCTGCCTGCGGCCCTTCCGGAAAAGATGCATCCGCCCAGGAACGTGCCCTCCAGCGAGCGGTAGCCGTGGACTCCGCCACCCCCGAAGCCCGCCACCTCACCGGCGGCGTACAGACCGTCGAACACCGTCCCGTCGGCTTTGAGCACCTGCGAGTTCAGGTTGGTTTCGAGTCCGCCGAGGGTCTTGCGGGTCAGCATATGCAGCTTGACCGCGATCAGCGGTCCCGACGCCGGGTCGAGCATCTTGTGCGGCGCCGCGATGCGAGCAGCCTTGTCGCCCTTGTAGTTCCGGGCAGCGTGGATGGCCGAGACGGACAGGTCCTTGCTGAAGTCGTTGTCCATTTCACGATCACGGGCGACGATCAGCCGCTCGATGTCCTCGACCTCGAGGTCGACCTCACCGATCTTGTTCATTCCGGCGACCAGGTCCGTGAGGGTGTCCGCGACGACGAAATCTTCGCCGCGCTGTTTGAACTTCTCGATCGGCTCCGGTGCGCCGGGCCGTACCCGTTCGAGCAGCTTGCGCACGTCCCGACCGGTCAGGTCGGGGTTCTGCTCCTGGCCGGAAAGTCCGAATTCCTTCTCGATGATCTTCTGGTCGAGGACGAACCAGGTGTAGTCGTAGCCCGTGGTGACGATGTGCTCGAGCGTGCCGAGGGTGTCGAACCCCGGAAACAGCGGGGCCGGGAGCTGCTTGCCGGTGGCGTCCAGCCAGATCGACGACGGGCCGGGCAGGATGCGAATGCCGTGGTTGGGCCAGATGGAGTCGTAGTTGGTGATGCCCTCCGTGTAGTGCCACATGCGGTCCGGGTTGATGATGTTGGCGCCCGCCGCCTCGGTGATGCCGAGCATCCGCCCGTCCACGTGCGCGGGCACACCGGTGAGCATGTGCTTCGGCGGCTTTCCCATCCGCTTGGGCCAATTCTTCTGCACCAGTTCCCAGTTGGCGCCGATGCCGCCCGACGTCACGATCACCGCGCCCGCCGAGAACTCGAACTCGCCGACGCCGACCCGCGACGACGGGACGCCGTTCGCAACGGACGACGGTTCGAGCACCGTTCCGCGAACCCCGGTGGCGACACCGTTCGTCAGCACGATCTCGTCGACCTGATGACGGTGAGCAAGAGTGACGAGTCCGGTGGCCACTCCCTCACGCACGATGCGCGAGAAGACCTCCACCAGCGCGGGTCCCGTGCCCCAGGTCAGGTGGAATCGCGGTACCGAGTTGCCCGGGCCCGTGGCGCCGTAGCCTCCGCGCTCGGCCCAGCCGACCAGCGGGAACACCTTCCATCCGCGTTCGCGAAGCCAGCTTCGCTTCTCCCCCGCCGCGAACGACACGTAGGCCTGCGCCCACTGCCGTGGCCAGTAGTCCTCCTCACGGTCGAACCCGGCGGTGCCCATCCAGTCCTGGAGCGCGAGGTCGTAGGAGTCCTTGATGCCCAGCCGGCGCTGCTCCGAGGTGTCGACGAGGAACAACCCGCCGAACGACCAGAAGGCCTGGCCACCGAGGTTGTTCGCGTTCTCCTGATCGACCAGGATCACGCGCTTCTTGGCTTCGACGAGTTCCGCGGTGGCCACCAGCCCCGCCAGTCCCGCTCCGACGACCACGACGTCCGCTGCACGAGTGCTCATATGACCACGGTAACCGCGCCGACGGATGAGCAGAAGGAAACCCGGTCGACTCGGCCGGCGCACGGATACCATCGCCGAATGGTGCCGACGTCGACCCTCCGCGCCCGCTTCGCCGCATCGCTCTCGTCGATGTACGGCCGCGAGGTCCCCGCCTACACGACGCTCGTGGAGGTCACCGAGGAGGTCAATCGCGATGTGATGCTCCGCGACGGCGCCGACGCGGAACGGCTCGGCACCATCTCGCGAGTCTCTGCCGAGCGGCACGGCGCGATCCGAGTCGGCACCGAAGACGAAATGCGCTCGGTCGCAACCATCTTCGCCGCGTTCGGTATGCATCCCGTCGGGTTCTACGACCTGCGCGACGCCGCCACGCCCATCCCCGTGGTGTCCACCGCCTTCCGACCCACCGATCCGGACGAGTTGGCGCTCAACCCGTTTCGGGTGTTCACCTCACTCCTGGTCACCGACGACCGCCGATTCTTCGGTCCCGGACTGCAGGAGCGCCTCGATCGCTTCCTGGGCGCCCGCACACTCTTCTCGCCCGAACTGCTCGAACTCGCTGCGGCAAAGGACCTCGACGACACCGACGCCGACCGATTCGTCGAACTCGCCACCGCCGCTTTCGAGATCGGGTCGGAGCCGGTGGACCGCGAGTGGTACGACACACTGGAGGCCGTGTCGTCGGTCGCGGCCGACATCGGCGGTGTGAGCACCACGCACATCAACCACCTGACTCCCCGCGTCCTCGACATCGACGACCTGTACACCCGGATGCAGGATCGCGGTATCGAGATGATCGACCGCATTCAGGGACCTCCGCGTACCGACGGTCCTGCAGTCCTGCTGCGCCAGACGTCGTTTCGCGCGCTCGCCGAGCCGCGGTCCTTTCGCGCACCCGACGGACGGGTCTACACCGACTCCTTGCGCGTGCGTTTCGGCGAGGTCGAAGCACGCGGGATCGCTCTGACCGAGAAGGGCCGGGAGATCTACGATGCGGACGGCGTCTATCCCGACACGGAAGTCGAGTTAGCGGCTCAGGGGATCGGGTACTTCACCTATTCGCCGAATCTCGAACGCCCACAGGAGGATTACCTCGACGACCTGCCGCGATCGATCAGGAACGGCGCGGTGATCGCGGAGCCCATCGTCTACGAGGACTTCCTCCCCGCGTCGGCGGCCGGCATCTTCCGGTCCAATCTTACCGGAGACGGAGCCAAGGACGAATCGGCTCGAGGATCAACATGGTCGATCGACAGGATGTCCGAGGTGATCGGCCGCGCGGTGGCAGACCCACACGACCTCTATCGTGCGCAGTCGGAGAAATCGATTCAGGCGATGCGGCGCGACGACTCGCGCGGAAGCCACTCGTAGCCAGCCGATTCCGCGCCGTGATACTGGGCGAGGTCGATCGCGTCGATCATCGCCTGCCGCGGACCGGGTCGACCGACCTGCTTCGCGCTGATCGCCAGCCGCACCACTCCGCCACGACGCGCCACCCGCCCGGCGCCCATCACCAGCGCGCGGCACCACCACGGTTCCGTCGTGCCCGGTTCCCAAACCCAGCCACCCGAACCGGCGCCGAAGCCTTCGCCGATTCCGAAGACTCGCGATCGCACCGATGTTCCGCGCTCGAGGTCGTGCACCGCGGTTGCGCCCGCGAGAACACGGAAACCCGCTGCGGGAAGGGCGGACACGGCTCCTGGCGACGCGATCCACCGCGGCGCCGCGAACACCCGGGTGCGTAGCCCGATCTCTTCCATCACGCGGTCGGCAGCGGTGAGCCGCAACCGCGCCTCATGAGCGGGAAGGGTGGCGAATTCGGCGCGGCGACGCTTGGTGGCCGCCTGGTCGTAGCCGTGCAACACGATGGCGTCGCCGGCCTGCTTGCGCTCGCGCAGCCAGTCCTGCGTCGGCGCGTCGCGGGTGAGTCGGTACTTGTCCTTCAGCCTCGGTGCGACGAGCAACGATAACCGCACACCCTTGCGGTCCAGTTCGGCTGCGAAGTCGGCCGCGGCGTCGCGGGTCTCGTCGCGGATGCCCGACACCGAGACGATCAAGCTGGCGTTCATACAAAAACCGTCGCACACCCGGGTGTACGACGGTTTCTGCCGATATTGATTCGAGCTGAACTCAGAGAGTACGAACGGGGAGGACCTTGTCGATCGCCTCGATGATCTCGGGAGCATCCGGCTCGGTGCGGGGACGGAAGCGGCCCGCGACGGTGCCGTCGGGTGCGATGAGGAACTTCTCGAAGTTCCACTGCACTGCGCCGGCTTCACCGGCTGCGTCGGCAGTCTGCGTCAGCTCGGCGTACAGCGGGTGCTGGTTGGGCCCGTTGACGTCGACCTTCTCCATCAGCGGGAACGTCACGCCGTAGGTGGTGGAGCAGAATGTTTCGATCTCTTCCGCCGAGCCCGGTTCCTGTCCACCGAACTGGTTGCACGGCACTCCGATGACGGTGAGACCGCGGTCGGAGTAGTCCTTGGCCAGCTGCTCGAGCTTGGTGTACTGCGGGGTCAACCCGCACTTGGAGGCGACGTTGACCAGCAACACGGCGCGGCCGTTGTACTCCTCCAGGCTGGTCGGCGCACCGCCGAGGGTGTTCAAGCCGATGTTCTGCAGTTCAGTCATGCGGCAACGGTACCGGTCGGTAACACGGCCCGCGAAAAGGTGGTCTCCGCGCATGGAAAACGGGCGCATCCTCGGGTGAGGAGGATGCGCCCGTCGTCTGGGGAGGATCGGTCAGCTCTTGACCAGATCCGGCTTGGTCTCCGGCTCCACGGCCGGGCCGTGTCCGTCGTCGACCATGGTGGTCTCGTCGAAGGGCAGCTTGCCGTCGAGCACGTCCTTGACTCGCTCGTTGTCGATGGTCTTGGTCCACGTTCCGACGAGCAGGGTGGCCACGGCGTTTCCGGAGAAGTTTGTGACGGCGCGCGCCTCGGACATGAAGCGGTCGATTCCGACGATCAGGCCGATGCCGTCGAGCAACTCGGGGCGGTGGCTCTGCAGGCCGCCGGCCAGCGTGGCCAGGCCGGCGCCGGACACGCCCGCCGCACCCTTGGAGGCGACGATCATGAACAGCAGGAGCGAGAGCTGCTCGGGGATCGAGAGCGGCAGGTTCATGGCGTCGGCGATGAAGATCGAGGCCATGGTCAGGTAGATCGCGGTGCCGTCGAGGTTGAAGGAGTAGCCGGTCGGGACGACGATGCCGACGGTGGTGCGCTCGACACCGACGTGCTCCATCTTGGCGATCAGGCGCGGGAGCGCCGACTCGGACGACGAGGTGGCGACGATGAGCAGGTACTCACGAGCCAAGTACTTGACCAGCTTGAAGATCGAGGTTCCGGCGACGAAGCGCAGGATCAGGCCGAGGAAGCCGAAGACGAAGATGGCGCAGGTGATGTAGAAGGCCAGCATCAGAGTGCCGAGCTGGATGACCGCGTCGAAGCCGGTTGCGCCGACGACACCGGCGATGGCGCCGAAAGCACCGATCGGGGCGAGCCAGAGAATTCCGGCGAGGATGCGGAATACGAGCTTCTGGATCAGGCCGATGCCCTTGAGGATCGGCTCACCCTGCTTGCCCATGGCCTGGATTCCGAAGCCGACGAGGAGCGCGACGAACAGCGTCTGCAGAACGCTTCCCTCGGTGAGCGACGAGAGCAGCGACGTCGGGATGATGTTCTGGATGAAGTCGAGTGTTCCGCCGGCGCCCTCGGCCTGTGCGACGAGCTTGTCGACGGACGCGCTGCTGTTCGGAACGTTCAGGCCGGTGCCGGGCTGAATCAGGTTGCCGACGACCATGCCGATGCCGAGCGCGATGGTGGACATCGTCAGGAAGTAGGCGAGAGCCATGCCGCCGACCTTGCCGACGCTGGCTGCGGCTCGAACGGAGCCGATGCCGAGAACGATGGTGCAGAAGATGACCGGGCTGATCATCATCTTGATGAGACTGACGAAGATCGTTCCGAGAACGGCGAGTTCGACGCCCACGCCCTTCGCGACCAGACCGACGATCACGCCGGCCACCACCGCGATGATCACGGCGATGTAGAGCCAGTGAGTCTTGTCGCGCTTCTTCTTCACCGGCGGGTCGATGGACCGGTCGTCGACGCTCGAGGTCATGTGTGTTCCTTTGGGTTCGAAGTGGAGCGGAGGAGCGTGAGGCGGGTCACGCTCGGTGTACTCGAATACTCACCCATCCACGTGATTCGAGTCACGCATATGTAAATTTGTTTCATAGCCATCGGATCGGAGAACAGTGGCACGAGCACCGAAAAGCGTCGCCCGCCAGCTGTTCGTGTGGCAGCTCGCCGTGATCGTCCTGCTCGTCGCGATCGGCGGCACCCTCGCAGTGATCAACGAGCGTCACGACAGTGACGACGCCACCCGCCGGCAAGTGATCGCGATCGCGGTGGCGCTGGCCACGTCTCCGTCGACGCGGGAGGCCATCGAATCGCCCGACCCCACAGCGCTGCTTCAGCCGGTGACGGAAAAGATCCGCACGGAGACCGACGTGGACTTCATCGTCGTGATGGCGCCGGACCGCACGCGATTCACGCACACCACCGTCGACCTGATCGGAAAACCGTTCACGGGCAACATCGACCGAGCGTTGGCCGGCCAAACGTTCACCGAGACCTACGTCGGGTCGCTCGGGCCCTCCATCCGGTCCGTCACGCCGGTGTACGACGGCGACCGCGTGATCGGGCTCGTCTCGGCCGGACTGACCCGCGAGAAGATCACCGACCGCTTCGTCGCCGGACTTCCCGTGTTCGTCTCCGCCCTCGTCGGTGCGTTCGCGGTGGCCGTGATCGCGTCCGGCGTGCTCAGCCGCCGGCTGCGGCGGCAGACTCTCGGGCTGGCACCCGACGAGCTGCGCCGTATGTACGAGCACAACGACGCCGTCCTGCACTCCATCGGCGAAGGCCTGGTGGTGTGGGACTCCAACGATCGCTCCGACGTCGTCAACGACGAGGCGCGGCGGCTGCTGAACCTCGGCGACGGGCCATTGCTCCGATCCGACCTTCCGGAATCGATGCGGGAGAGAAAGCCCGGCGGCATGCGCGACGAGATGCATCTGACGGACACCCGAATCCTGATCGTGAACGAGTCACCGGTGCTGTGGCAGGGACGGCAGCTGGGCACGGTCATGACGATCCGCGACCACACCGAATTGCAGCGTGTGACGGGAGAACTCGACTCGATGACGACATTCGCGGAGTCGTTGCGCTCGCAGGCGCACGAATCGGCCAACCGACTGCACACGGTGATCACGATGGTCGAACTCGGCCGGGCCGAAGAGGCAGTGGAGTTCGCGACCGCCGAACTCGAACTCTCCCAACACCTCATCGATCGCCTGATGAACACCGTGCACGAACCCGCGGTCGCCGCACTGCTGCTCGGAAAGATCAGTCAGGCCGCCGAGCAGGGGGTCGAGCTGACGGTCACCGAAGACACGGCACTCGGCGAGACCGGATCGGATCCGCGTGAATTGGTCACTCTGGCAGGCAATCTGATAGACAATGCGATCGACGCGTCCAAGTCGTCGGATCAACCCTGGGTGGAGGTGACGGTGCGCGAGCGTGACGGTCAGCTCGTCGTACAGGTCGCGGACAGTGGGCCCGGCATGGATCCCGATGCACTCGGAGCAGCTCGCGCACGAGGCTTCTCGACCAAGTCCGGTTCTCGCGGACTGGGGTTGGCGTTGGTCAGTCAGGTCGTCGCGCGCCACGACGGAACCCTGACCGCGGAGAATTCGTACGGAAGCGTGGTCACCGCGTCGATCCCCTTGACCGGAGCACCGCGGTGACGGCGGGGACCGCACCGATCAGAGTCCTGATCGTCGAGGACGAACCCCTCATCGCCGAAGCGCACGCGACGTACGTCGGCCGTGTGAGCGGTTTCGAGGTCGCCGGGATGGTCCACAGCGCAGCGGCCGCCATGCGCGCCGCCGCGAATGCCGTTGCGGCAGGCACACCCATCGATCTGGTGCTGCTCGACATCGGGTTGCCGGATGCGAACGGTGTCGACGTCGCGGCCGCGTTAGGCGGGCTGCGCCCCGGGCCCGACGTCATTGCGATCACGTCCGAGCGCGACCTCGCCGTGGTTCGGTCGGCCGTCGCTCACGGTGTGGTCCTGTACCTGCTCAAGCCCTTCACCTTCGCGGCGTTTCGCGACAAGCTCGAGCGCTACCAGGAGTTCCGCACGGCGCTGGCGGACGGCGACACCGCGGTCAGCCAGCGCGACATCGACCGCGCGATGGCCTCGCTCCGCACCGCCGACGAACGTGCGGCCGCACCCAAAGGCATTGCACCGCAAACGCTCTCCGAGATATCGAACGCCGTCAAGGCGTCCCCCGACGGCATGGGAGCGTCCGAGGCAGCCAAAGCGGTAGGGGTGTCGCGGGTGACCGCATGGCGCTACCTCGAGCGACTGGCCGACGACGGTGTCGTCGAGCGGCACACCGAGTACGGGCGCGCCGGGAGACCGCAGATTCGTTACACCTGGCGCTGAGCTGTGCAGGGGTCAGGCGGCCCCGGTCCGCTCGATGACCCACGCGTATTCGAACGCCACCTCACGCCACTTCTCGTACCGCCCGCTGACGCCGCCGTGGCCCGCACTCATCTCGGTCTTGAGCAGCACCTCCGAGTCGCCCGTCTTGGTAGCCCTCAGTGCAGCAACCCATTTGGCCGGCTCGACGTAGAGCACCCGGGTGTCGTTGATGCTGGTGATGGCCAGGATCGCCGGGTAGTCCTTGGCCTCCACGTTCTCGTACGGGCTGTAGGACTTCATGTAGTCGTAGACCTCTTTGGACTCCAACGGGTTTCCCCACTCGTCCCACTCGATGACCGTCAGCGGCAACGACGGATCGAGGATGGAGGTGAGCGGATCGACGAACGGAACGTTCGCCAGGATGCCCGAGAACAGTTCCGGCGCGAGGTTCGCCATCGCACCCATCAGCAGACCGCCGGCGCTGCCACCGTCCGCCACCAGATGCTTGTTGTCCGCGCGACCGGTTTCGGTGAGATGACGTGCGGCAGCGACGAAGTCGGTGAACGTGTTCTTCTTCGTCGTCATCTTGCCGTTCTCGTACCACTGGCGACCCATCTCGCCGCCGCCGCGCACGTGCGCGATGACGAACACGATGCCGCGGTCGAGCAGAGACAACCGCGCGACGGAGAACGACGGGTCCATGCTCGCCTCGTACGAGCCGTATCCGTACAGAAGGGTCGGGACGACACCGGTCGACGGAACGTCCTTGCGGCTCACCACGGACAGCGGGATCTTCGTTCCGTCCTCCGCCGTGGCCCATTCGCGGCGTTGCTCGTACCTCGACGGATCGAAGTCGCCGAGCACGGGCTGCGACTTGCGCAGGATGCGTTCACCGGACGCGAGGTCGACGTCGTATACCTGCGACGGGGTGATGAACGAGGTGTAGCCGAAACGCAGAAGCGGCGCCGCCCACTCCGGGTTCGCGCCCAGCCCGACGGAGAACAGCTCCTCGCCGAATTCGAGTTCGGACACCTCACCGTATCCGTCCGGACCCAAGGGCCACAACGCGATTCGGGTGAGCGCCTCACGCCGGTAGGACACCACCAGGTGATTCGCGAACGCGTCGACCTCTTCGAGCCGGACGGTGTCTCGGTGCGGGATCAGCAGAGTCATGTTCGTCGGATCCGAGACCGGAGCGTCGGCCAGCACGAAGTTCTCGGCCTTGACTCCGTCGACCACGTCGTTGTGCAGGATGACGAAGCGATCCTCACCGCCCACCACCGCATGCTCAGCGCTGTACTCGACACCCTCGCGCCGCGGAAGGATGACCTTGAACTCGCCGGTCGGGTTGTCCGCTTCGAGGTACCAGCCCTCGGTGGTGACCTTGGATCCGACCCAGATCATGAGGTACTTGTCGCTGCGGGTGCCGCCGAAGCCCACCCAGTAGGCCTCGTCCGGCTCCTCGAACACCATGACGTCCTCCGACGACGAGGTGCCGAGGCGGTGCCGCCACACCTTGTCGGGACGCCACGAGTCGTCGACGGTCTGATAGAAGAGGTACTGCTGATCGGTCGACCACGTGGCGCCCGGAGCCGTGTTCGCGATCTCGTCGGACAGGAGCTCGTAGGTCCGAAGGTCCTTGACCCGCAACGTGTACCGCTCGTCGCCCGCGGTGTCCACGGAGTACGCGAGCAGGTTGCCGTCGTCGCTCACGGAGAACGCGCCGAGCGAGAAGAAGTCGTGACCCTCGGCTTCGACGTTCGCGTCCAGGACGATTTCTTCCCCGAGGACGTCGACTCCGACCGCCAGTTCCGGCGGCGTCCAGTCGTCCGGCGAGTCGACGGGGCAGCGGCACTGCATCCCGTAACTCTTGCCTTCGGTGGTGCGGCCGTAGTACCACCACAGCCCGCGCCGCGTGGGAACCGACAGATCGGTTTCCTGCGTACGTGATTTGATCTCGTCGAAGATCTTGGTGCGCAACGGTTCCAGGTGCGCGGTCTGCTGCTCGGTGTAGGCGTTCTCGGCCTCGAGGTACGCCACCACCTCGGGATCTTCCTTGGCCCGCAACCATTCGTAGTTGTCGACGAACGTGTCGCCGTGGTGCGTGCGCTCGTGCGGCACCTTCTTGGCCACGGGAGGAGTAATCGTCACGGAGTAACCCAATCGTCGAAGTTCAGACCCGAAATACGTTCGTAGGCCTCGATATAGCGGGCGCGGGTCGCATCGACGACATCGGCCGGCAGTGGCGGGGGCGCAGCGTCACCGGCTCGGTCCCATCCCGACTCCCCCGTCAGCCAGTCGCGGACGAACTGCTTGTCGAAGCTCGGCTGCACCCTGCCCGCCTCGTACCCGTCCGCGGGCCAGTACCGCGACGAGTCGGGGGTGAGCACCTCGTCGGCGAGAACGAGTGCGCCGTCGTCGTCGACACCGAACTCGAACTTCGTGTCCGCCAATATGATCCCGCGCGTCGCGGCGTATCGAGCGGCACGCTCGTAGATGTCCACGGTGGTGGAGCGAAGATTCTCGGCCAGTTCGGGACCCAGTGCGTCGACCACGGCTGCGAAGTCGACATTCTCGTCGTGGTCTCCGAGCTCGGCCTTCGATGCGGGAGTGAAGATGGGCTCGGGCAACTTGCTCGCCTCGACGAGCCCGTCGGGGAGCGAAACCCCGCACACCGAACCTGTGGCGCGGTAGTCGGCGAGCCCGGACCCCGTGAGGTATCCGCGAGCGACGCACTCTATGGGCACCATCTTCAGCGTGCGGACCACCAGCGCCCGGCCGAGCAGGTCCTGCGGAATCCGTTCGTCCTCGGCGTCTCCCGCAAGGTGATTGACGCCGCCGAGGAGGTCGAAGAAGAACACGCTCATCGCCGTCAGAACGCGACCCTTGTCGGGAATCGGCGTCGACAGGATGTGGTCGTACGCGGAGATGCGATCGCTGGCGACCAGGAGCAGATGGTCGTCGTCGACGCGATACAGGTCGCGGACCTTGCCGCCGGCCACATGCTGGTACTGCGAAAGTGAGGGACGCACGAGAGTCCACCCTAATCGGGTTGGTCACGCGACCAGCAGGCCCGTCATACTGGATAGCAATGGCAACGAACACCGATTCCGCGGTAGACGTGGGTTTCCGCTCCGAGCGCGGTCCCATCTTGATCTCGTTGATGCTCGGCACGTCGCTGGTCGCGCTGGACTCGACGATCATCGCGACGGCCGTCCTGAGCATCGTCGACGATCTGGGCGGTTTCTCGCAGTTCCCGTGGCTCTTCTCGATCTACCTTCTGGCCCAAGCGGTATCGGTGCCGCTCTACGGCAAGTTCGCCGACATCTTCGGCCGCAAGCCCGTCATGTTGTTCGGCATCGGACTGTTCGCCGTCGGCTCGATCCTGTGTGGAATCGCGTGGAGCATGCCCGCCCTGATCGCCTTCCGCGCCATCCAGGGGCTCGGGGCGGGGGCGGTTCAGCCGATGTCGATCACCATCGCCGGTGACATCTACACGGTGAAGGAACGAGCGAAGGCGCAGGGATATCTGGCGAGCGTGTGGGCCATGTCGTCCGTGCTCGGGCCGACGCTCGGAGGGGTGTTCTCCGAGTTCCTGACCTGGCGGTGGATCTTCTTCGTCAACATTCCGCTCTGCGCGGTGGCGGCGTGGATGCTCATCCGCAACTTCCACGAATCGGCCGTGCGCAACCGCCCGAAGATCGACTACCCCGGCGCCGCGACGCTCACGATCGGGGCTGCGGCCATCATCCTGGGCCTGCTCGAAGGCGGTCACTCGTGGCAGTGGTGGTCACCGATCGGGGTGGGCATCTTCGGTCTCGGAGCGGTGTCGTTGGCGTTGTTCACGTGGATCGAATCGCACACCGAGCACCCCATACTTCCGCTCTGGG
The DNA here is from genome assembly GCF_059691855.1 of Rhodococcus sp. 320_ES. Taxonomy (NCBI): domain Bacteria; kingdom Bacillati; phylum Actinomycetota; class Actinomycetes; order Mycobacteriales; family Nocardiaceae; genus Rhodococcus; species Rhodococcus sp. 320_ES. Next base: position 367,192 of record NZ_JCAWAG010000002.1, read on the forward strand.
TGCTCACTCGTCGGCTCTTGATCGTCAGCAGCGCGCTGTCGCTTCTCATCGGCGCTCTCGTGCTGGGGCTGACGACGTACGTGCCCACCTATGTGCAGGGCGTCCTCGGGACCGGAGCCATCGTGGCCGGATTCGCGCTCGCCACACTCACATTGGGATGGCCCATCGCGGCGTCGCAATCCGGGAAGATCTATCTCCGCTTCGGTTTCCGCACCACCGCCCTCGTCGGCGGCATCCTCACCATGATCGGCGCCGGCTCCGCGGTTCTCGTCACCCAGAACGCGCAGGTGTGGCAGGTCGGGGTGGTGTGCTTCATCACCGGACTCGGGTTGGGTCTGGTCGCCAGCCCCACCCTCATCGCCGCCCAGTCGAGCGTCGACTGGGCCGAACGAGGCGTGGTGACCTCGACCAACCTGTTCGCGCGCTCCATCGGCAGCGCCGTGGGCGTCGCGATCTTCGGCGCCGTGGTGAACTCGCGCGTCGACACCACGGGCAATCCCCCACCCGACCAGCTGGCCGACGCGATCCACCTGGTGTTCCTGGGCGTCGCCGGCACGGCGGTGTTGATGTTGGTGCTGGCCTTCGTGCTCCCCAGACGTACATCTTCGGTGTAGAACCGTGCGCTGAGCGCACGATTCAGCACCCAAGCATGGTCCGAATGTCGGCGATCACATGTTCCGGTCGGCAGTTGAGGTCTTCCCACGTGAACCGCAGTACCCGCCAGTCACGGCTGAGCGCGTTCTGTCGTTCACGATCACGCTGGAACCGAGTCGCGTCGGTGTGAAAGGCCCACCCATCGACCTCGATGGCCAACCGGTGCTTCGGGAACGCAACATCGATGACGTAGCGCCCGTACTGGTAGTTGGCCGTCCACCCGGTGATCTTGTGTGACCGCAGAAGACCGATCAGAACGCGTTCGAGCTCCGAGCGCGCACCGGATTCCGCTGACAGGAGCAACCGCTCGGCGATCCGCGACCCGTGCCGGCCCGGGTTCCGTCGGTGTGCGGCCTTCAATGCGCCGATACTCGTGTGGCGTTGCAGCGCACGGTCCATCACCCGCACACCACCCGTGGTCGTCGCAGCCTCGATCACCGTCAGCGGCACCGAAGTCACTCGAATCCCCCTGCGCGTGATCACGTCACGCGCATCGAGGTCACGACGCCGCAACACCGTCCCGTCGAGCGGGCGGCTCCGCCCCGAGCGTGGGACGGTGACCTCCACCCGCGACGGCACGTCGACATCGAGGCCCAGCCAGTGCGCGGCGGACAGTCCGGTCAGTGTTGCTCCGCGGCCCGATCCCCACACCGCCGCTCGGATCCGCGCGTCGTCGGTGAACTCCCGGTCCGCGACGAAGTAGACCCGCGCCGACAAGCGTCGCCATTGCCCGGACCTGACCAGGCGGCCGACCGCGTCGCGGCTCAGACCCGCTTCGCGCGCCTGATCGGTGGTGATGATGCCGTCCTGAACCGCCAGAATGTCGCTGATCATGCTGGATTGGACGCAGCTGATCAGCTTCCGGTGCCGCAGCACCCGAACTTCACTACAGAATCGGCGACGGCGTGTACTTCGCGGCCTCGGGGTACTGCGCGACAAGTTCGTCGACCGCGGCGACCACCGCGGCCACCTGGGACGCGGCGGCTCCGACGAACGCGGACTTGTCCTCCAGCGCGGCGTCCAGCGCGGCACGATCGAGCGGCAACCGATCGTCCGCGGCGAGGCGGTCGAGGAGGTCCGGTTCCTTGCCCTGCTCGCGCATCGCCAGCGCCACCGCGACCGCGTGCTCCTTGATGACTTCGTGCGCACTCTCGCGCCCGACTCCGGCACGAACCGCCGCCATCAGCACACGGGTCGTCGCCAGGAACGGCAGGTAGCGATCGAGCTCGCGCTCGATGACGGCCGGGTACGCGCCCATCTCCGCGAGCACGGTCAGGAACGTTTCCATCATTCCGTCGAGTGCGAAGAACGCGTCCGGCAGCGCTACGCGGCGGACGACGGAACAGAACACGTCGCCTTCGTTCCATTGCGCGCCGGCCAACTCGGCGGCCATCGATCCGTAGCCACGCAGGATCACCTGCAGGCCGTTCACTCGTTCACACGAGCGCGTGTTCATCTTGTGCGGCATCGCCGACGACCCGACCTGGCCCGGCTGGAAGCCTTCCGTCACCAGTTCGTGGCCGGCCATCAAGCGCACCGTGTGGGCGAACGACGACGGCCCGGCCCCGACCTGCACGAGGGCGGACACCACGTCGTGATCGAGCGACCGCGGGTACACCTGACCGACGCTGGTCAGCACGTTCGCGAAACCGAGATGGGTCGCCACCTTGCCCTCGAGCTCGGCCAGCTTGGAAGCGTCGCCGCCGAGCAGGTCCAACATGTCTTGCGCCGTACCCATCGGCCCTTTGATGCCGCGCAACGGGTAGCGGGCGATCAGCTCGCACACCCGGGCGAGAGCGACGAGCAGCTCGTCGGCCGCCGATGCGAACCGCTTGCCGAGCGTGGTGGCCTGCGCCGCGACGTTGTGACTGCGACCCGCCATGACGATGTCGCTGTACTCGGCGGCACGCTCGGCCAATCGAGCTGCGACCGCGACGCCGTGAGAATGCACGTGCTCGAGCGATCGAAGAATCTGTAGCTGCTCGACGTTCTCGGTGAGGTCGCGGCTGGTCAGACCCTTGTGCACCTGCTCGTGCCCGGCCAGAGCGTTGAACTCCTCGATCCGCGCCTTGACGTCGTGGCGGGTCACCCGTTCCCGAGCTGCGATGGATTCGAGGTCCACATCGCCCAATACCCGCTCGTAGTCGGCGATGGCGTCGGCGGGAACGTCGACACCGAGTTCCGCCTGCGCTCGCAGCACCGCGATCCACAGTTGGCGTTCGAGAACGATCTTGTGTTCGGGCGACCACAGTTCCACCAACTCGGCGCTGGCGTAGCGGGTGGCGAGGACATTCGGAATACGGCTCACGAGCGTGCAGTTTACGGCTGCGGCAACGGCGCCTCGATGTCGACCAAACCGAGCAACACTTCGCGGACGCGTTCGCGTGGGTCGGAGTCCACGTCGCCGAGCGCACCCAGGATGACGCCGTCGACCATGGCCAGCATCCGGCGCGCGCCGCCTCGACTGATGCAGCGGCCCGCGCGGTCGAGTGCGTCGACGACGAGCGTCTCCATGTCGATCCGCAGCTGTCGCTGAATGGTGCGCAACTCGGGGTGACGTGCGGAGGCGATGAACCGTTCGTATCGCGCGATCAGGAGGTCTCGACGGCGGTCGTCGCTGTCGGGTCCCACCACCAGGTCGACCATCAATTCGACGGTCGCCTCGGCGCCGCGCGGGCGTGGGGTGATCGTGCAGAGACGGTTCCGCACGATCTCCAGCTCTCGTGCTCCGTTGAGCTCCACCGCGCGCGCGACGAGGTCGTCGAGCGAATCGAAGTAGTACGTCGTCGATGCGAGCGGGAGGCTCGCGCGGGCGGCGACGCTCCGGTGCCGGACGGCGTCGTAGCCACCGGAGAGCAGCAGGTCCGCAGCAGCCGCGATCAGCGCTTGCCGACGCCGTTTACCCTTCGGCGTCGCCCTCGTCGCAGTACCTGCTGGCATGGGAACACATGCTGCCACTTTCGATGCAGCGAGCCGGGCAAAATGAACTGCATGGCCCTTCCAGAAATCGATCTCCGTTCCGACACCGTCACCACGCCCGACGACGACATGAGGAAGGCGATGCACGACGCCCCCCTCGGTGACGACGTGTTGGATCGCGATCCGACGATGGCGGAGCTCGAGGACACCGTCGCCGGCGTTCTGGGTTTCGAGGCCGCGCTGTGGGTTCCCAGCGGATCGATGGGCAACGTGATCGCCCTGATGCTCCATCTGCAGCGGGGTGATCAGTTCCTCGCACCGGACTTCGCGCACGTTCTCGGATCGGAGCTCGGCACCGCCGCATGGCTCGCTCAGGGAATGCCGCGAGCGCTGCCGCACGACGGCGGGCCGGGCCGACCGTCGACCGACGCCGTTCGTCGCGAGGGCGCTGCCGGCGGGCCGTACTTCGCTCTCCGCACCACGTTGCTGTGCCTCGAGAACACGCACAATTTCGCCGGCGGAACGGTGACGGCGCCGGGTGACTGGGCCGATCTCGTGGCCGCCGCGAAGGAGAACGACCTACTCGTCCACCTCGACGGCGCCCGCTTGTGGAACGCGGCGGTGGCCCTGACTGTCGCGCCGTCCGAGCTGACGCGCGGCGCCGACACGGTCACGGTGTGCATGAGCAAGGGGCTGGGAGCGCCGGTGGGGTCGGTTCTCGCGTCGGATTCAGCACGGATCGACGACGCCCGTCGCATCCGAAAGATGCTGGGCGGCGGCGTGCGGCAGGGCGGGATGCTCGCCGCTGCGGGCTTGGTCGGCCTCCGATCGATGGACCGATTGGCCGAGGACCACAGCAACGCTCGACTGCTTGCGGACGGCCTCCGCGACCAGGGGTGGACGGTAAGCGACCCGGACACCAACATCGTGCTGGCCGAGTCGGCGGACCCGGCGCGGACGGTGACCGAATTGGCCGCGCAGGGTGTCGGTGCGGTGACCGTGGCCGGCAAGGTGCGCTTCGTGACCCACCGCGACGTGAGCCGGGCGGACATCGAACGGGCTGTGCGAGCCTGCGGTCAGCCGTGAAGGAACGGGCGCAGCCGCTCGATCGCTTCCTCCACGTCCGCCGTCGCGCCCGCGAACGAGAACCGCACGGTGTGCGTGCCGTGCACGGTGTCGAAGTCGATGCCCGGCGCGAATGCGACTCCGGTTCGATCCAAGATGTCCGCGCACCAGCGCAGCGAATCGTCGGTGAGGTGCGCGACGTCCGCGTACGCGTAGAACGCCCCGTCGGCGGGCGCCAGATCCGTGATGCCCGCGCCGCGTAGTCCGCTCAGCAGGATGTCCCGGTTGACGGCGTACCGACGAACGTGGGCGTCGATCTCGACCCGAGACTCGTCGGTGAACGCCGCGATCGCAGCAACCTGCGATGTGGTGGGCGGGCACACCGTCATGTTGGACGCCAACCGTTGCACGGCACGAGTGAGCCTGCGGGGCAACAGCATCCACCCGAGCCGCCACCCCGTCATCGAGAAGTACTTCGAGACCGAGCCGACGACGACGGATTCGCGCGACGTTTCCCACGCGCTGGTCGTTGCAACGTCTCCGTAGGAGATGCCGTGATAGATCTCGTCGGAGATCAGCAGCGTGCCGTGGTCCTCGCACCAGTGCGCCAGCTTAGCGAGCTCCGCCGGATCGATGACGGTTCCCGTGGGGTTGGCCGGGCTGGCGACAATCAGCCCTGCGGGCGGCGCGGGCAGGGCGTCCAGCATCTCCACTGTCGGCTGGTACCGGACGTCGCTGCCGCAGTCGAGCTCGACGACTCGGCACCCCAACGCGGCCAACGTGTTTCGATAGGCCGGGTACCCGGGGCGGGCCATGACAACGGTGTCCCCCGCGTCGAACGCGGCGAGGAACAGCAACGTGAACGCGCCCGAGGAGCCGGTCGTGATCACGACGTCGTCGGCGTCGACCTCGATGTTCGACCGCTCGGAGTGATAGCGGGCGACGGCCTCGCGAAGGGGGCGGATACCGAGGGTCTCCGAGTAGCCGAGCAGATGCGAGTCGAGGGCGGCGTGCATGGCGTCGAGCACCGGCTTCGGCGCGCGGGTGGACGGTTGTCCCGCAGCGAGACTCAGCACGTCGCCGTGTGTCACCTGCCGCACGGCAGCTGCGGCGAACACGTCCATGACGTGGAACGGTTCGACTCTCGAACGGCGACTGTCCGTTCCGGGCGTCATGTGGGGACGGCGATGCGGCCTTCGACCGCGGCGAGTCCGATGTCCGTCCGGAAGTGACTGCCGGCCAACCGGACACGAGAGATCTCGTCGTAGGCGGACGTGCGGGCTTGGTCGAGGTCGGCCCCGACTCCGACGACGCTCAGGACGCGGCCACCCGCCGACACCACCGCGCCGTCGGCGTTCAGCGCGGTGCCGGCGTGCAACACGGCGGGCGATTCCACACCGGTGATCTGATCACCGGTGCGCGGCCGCCCGGGATAGTTCTCGGCTGCGACCACGACGGTGATCGCCGAACCGTCCTTCCACCGCAGCGGCGGGAGGTCCTTCAGGGTTCCGGTGGCCACGGCGTTCAGAGCAGCCCCGAGCGGCGATTCGAGCAGGGCAAGCACCGCCTGTGTCTCGGGATCACCGAAGCGACAGTTGAATTCGATGACCGCGGGCCCCTCGGCGTCGACGGCCAGTCCCGCGTACAGCAAACCGCTGAACGGGCATCCGCGCCGAACCATCTCGGCCGCAACCGGTTCGACGACTTCGGCGACGATTCTGCGGACACCGTCCTCGGGCAGCCACGGAAGCGGTGTGTACGCACCCATGCCACCGGTGTTCGGTCCGGTGTCCCCGTCGCCCACCCGCTTGTGGTCCTGCGCCGGGAGGAGAGGAACGACGTCGGTGCCGTCGACGAGGCAGAAGAGCGAGACCTCGGGACCGGACAGAAAGGTCTCGAGGAGTACCGGGTGACCATGTTCGAGAAGGTCGGCGGCGTGTGCCCGAGCGGTGAGTCGGTCCGTGGTGACGACGACACCCTTGCCGGCGGCGAGACCGTCGTCCTTGACCACCCAGGTGGGACCGAAACGATCCAGTGCGGAATCGAGTCGTGCTGGGCTGTCGATGATTTCGCTGTGCGCAGTCCGTACGCCCGCAGCGGTCATGACGTCCTTGGCGAACGCCTTCGACCCTTCGATTCTCGCCGCGTCGGCGGACGGCCCGAAGCAGGCGATTCCTGCGGCCCGCACGGCATCCGCCACACCGAGCACGAGGGGAACCTCCGGTCCGATCACCACCAGGTCGGCGTCGACGGCGGAGGCAAGTTCGGCCACTGCCGGCCCGGACGCCACGTCGACGGGGCGGATCTCGGCCACTTTCGCGATTCCGGCGTTGCCGGGGGCGCAGAGGACTGCGCTGACGTCGGGGTCCTTGGACAGGGACAGGACCAGGGCATGTTCACGGGCTCCGGAGCCGATGACGAGTACGCGCACGCAAGCAGCCTACTTCGCTGGACTCGAGCGTCGCGGCACGCTAACTTGTATTCCGTAATTACGGATTATCGGAATAACGGAGGTCCGAATGAAGAGGCTCGTAGCCCCACTGGCCGCTGTGCTGGTTCTCGCCGGGTGCACCAGCACCGACGACGCTCCGACCGCCGCCGAGCCCGCGTGCGGACCGACGCCCGCCGTCGACCTCACTCAGCCCGACGGGTGGATCGGACAGATCCCCGCGCTCTCCGACAGCACCGGACTGGTCATCGACAACGGCACTGGAACAGTCCTTGAACACCGGCCCGACGCCGAACAACCCCTGGCCTCGGCGGTGAAGGTGGTGCACCTCGCCGCGTACGCGCAGGCCGTGGCGGCCGGAAAACTAGACCCGAACGAGCAGGTCCCGATTCTGGACTGGGAGCGCTGGCACGCACCGGGTACCGACGGCGACGCGCACCCCGCGGCGCTCACCCGGCTCGGCATCGCCAACAACGGAGTGATCCCGAACGACCTGAACCAGACGGTGAAGCTGGACGACATGGTGTCGGCCATGATTCAGGAGAGCGACAACGCGACCGCCGATTACCTGCGCTACCGCCTGAGCGATCAGGCCCTCATCGATGCCGCCGCGACCGGGGGTTGGACCGACTTCGCACCTCCGACGCTGGTCGGAACGACGTTGGCGGCGTTCGACCCGACGCATCCGACCGGGGACCTGTGGCCGCTCACGCAGCGCTTCGCCTTCGACGACGCCTTCCGCGCGTCGTACAGCAGCACGTTGGTGGGCACGACACCGTTCGCCGAACAGGCCGCCTATCTGGCCCAGAACGGACCCAAGGGAAGCGCGGAGGACTTGACGTCGATGTACCGGTCCATCCTGAGCGGACAGTTCGGGCCGGCAACGGACACCATTCGTCGTCAGCTCGAGTGGCGGCCCGCACCCGACGGTTTCACCGCCATGGGCTTCAAGGGAGGCAGTGTTCCCGGAGTCCTGACGCAGGCCTTCGAGTTCACCCGCGCGGACGGGACCTCGGCGACCGCCGTGTGGTTGATCTCGAACATGGACGAGCGGACGACGGGCGAGGTCATGAAGACCTTCGCGAATCAGCAGCTGCTGATGATCGACGCGGTCGCGAACCAGCAGACGTTGGACCGGATAGCCTGCGTGGCGTGAGCGACGAACCCTGCCTGGACGAGCGGATCGCCGCGCTCGAAGCGCGAGTCGCAGCACTCGAGGCGCCGGCTGCGGCGGCACCCGCGCCGAGCACCGGCGGTGTGATCGGTTACCAGGGTGAGTCGAATCTCCACGGCCGCGTCACGTGGGAGATCGAGTACACGCCCGATGCCGTTCTTCGCCTCCCGATGCAGAACTCCGTCGAAGTCCTTGCCGCACTGGGCCACCCGGTGCGGCAAGGCATCGTTCGGCACCTGCTCAGAGGCCCCGTCGATGCGGCCGATCTGCAGGCGGCGGTGGGCCTGTCGTCACCGGGGCAGCTCTATCACCATCTGAAGTCGCTCACCGCGGCGAGGCTGGTGGAGCAACGAGGCCGCGGCGACTACCGAATCTCGGCACCCCACGTCGTGCCGATTCTCACGATCCTGCTCGCGTCGTCCGACGTGGCGGGCGATCTGGGTGTCTGACAGACAAGCACGCGTCGGCGTGTCGCTCCTCTTCTTCACCAACGGCGCGCTGTTCGCCAATCTCGTCCCGCGGTATCCCGCAATCAAAGCCGAACTCGGCCTGACCAATACGGTCTACGGCGTCGCGTTGGCAATGTTCCCTCTCGGAGCATTGGTGTCGGGGCTCGCGGCCGGGCTGCTGGTGCGACGCTTTCGCTCGTCCCGCGTCGCGGTGGCGGGCACGATCGTGACCGGGATCGGCGTCGTGGCGGCGGGCGTGTCACCCACGGCGGTCGCTCTGGCCGCGGCACTGTTTCTGGCCGGCGCAGCAGATTCGATCACCGATGTCGCCCAGAACGCTCACGGATTGCGCGTGCAACGAGCATACGGCCGTTCGATCCTCAACTCCTTTCACGCCGTCTGGAGTATCGGCGCGGTCACCGGCGGCGTGATGGGCGGCGCGGCAGCAGGATTGGACATTCCTCTCGGTGTGCATCTGGGAACGTCCACGGTCCTGATGTCACTGATCGCGGTCGGGTGCTATTTCCTGATGCTTCCGGGGCCCGAGCCGCTGTCCAAGAACGACGACGCTCCGGGAGCCTCCGTCAGCCCGAGGGTGGCCGTTCTCATGGCCCTCGTCGCGATCGCCGTGTGCGGTGCGCTGGTCGAGGACGCGGGAAATTCCTGGGCCGCGGTGTATCTGAACGGCGACCTCGGCGCCGTACCCGCCGTCGCGGCACTCGGATTCGTCGCCTTGGTCGGCGCACAGACCGTGGGCCGACTCCTCGGCGACCGGTTGGTGGACCGCTTCGGCCAACGCAGCGTGGCCAGGGCCGGCGGGACCATCGTCGCGATCGGAATGGGTGCGGCTCTGGCGTTCCCGTCGGTCCCCGGCACGATCATCGGTTTCGCCGCAGCAGGATTCGGCGTGGCCACTCTCGTGCCGGCTGCGATGTCCGGCGCCGACGACCTCCCGGGCCTTCGGCACGGCACCGGACTCGCGATCGTCAGTTGGCTCATGCGGATCGGCTTCCTCGTGTCCCCACCCGTGGTCGGGCTCGTCGCGGATTCGGCGGGCCTGCGGGTGGGGCTGATCGTGGTGCCGGCCGCCGGAGCGGTGGTGATTCTGCTGGCGGGAGTGCTGGCCCGGCGCGCTTAGCTGTCATCACACCTAGCTCAGGTCGTACAGCGTCACGCCGTCCACCACCTGCGAGGTGTAGTTCGCCTCGACCCAACTGGAGATCTCCGCCGACGTGCCGGTCCTCGCCCCGCCCATTGCGGCGCCGCCGATGAACCAATGGATCTGCCCGTCGGCGACATACTGCTGGAACTGCGCCAGCGTCGGTGACGGGTCCGTTCCGTTGAATCCGCCGATCGGCATGACCGGATCCTGCGTGGCCAGTTGGAATCCCGACGCCGAGTTCGATCCGATTGCGGCCGCCACCCACGTGTAGTCGTCCGCGTTCTGCTCGAGGAGCGCCGTGACCGCCGCACTCGGGGTGCTGCCCATCAGCAGATTGCCGGCGCCACCGGCTCGCCCGGCGGGCATCTGAGACATTCCGGCAGGCATCCCGGGCGGCATTGCGGCAGGCATTCCGGGCGGCATTCCCGCCGCCGGCATCCCGGGCCTCCCGCCTCTGTTTCCGCCGAATCCACCGCGGCCGCCGCCCATTCCACCGAAGCCGAACCCGCTGCTCGGACCAGCGGACACGATGGATCCCTGGTGCGGTGTGGCGATGGTGTCGACGGCGTAGGCCGTGGGCCCTGCAAGACCGGCGAACATCGCGGTCAGAACGGCGACCACCGCGAGACGGCCGCGCGTCATACGCGGAACGAGCAGCGAGAGTGCCGCAATCACCGCGAACGCGACGACCGCATAGCGCAGCCACGGAACGAACGTCGCGCTACGGGAGAGCAGAATCCACGTCATCGCGGCGGACGCAGCGACTGCCACCGCCATCACGATACGCACCCAGTACCGAGACCTGTTGCGCCACAACGTCACGCTGCCGATACCGATCAGCGCGGCCACGGCCGGCGCGAGCGCCACGGTGTAGTACGGGTGGAAGATGCCCGCCATGAAGCTGAAGGTCAGCCCCGTCACCACGAGCCAGAGACCCCACACCACGAACGCAGCACGACGGACGTCGACGCGGGGCGCTCTCCCCCGCAGCACGATGCCCGCGACCAGCAGTATCAGTGCGGCCGGGATGAGCCAGGCGATGTTTCCGCCCTGCTGGGAGTCGAACATGCGAAAGATGCCGGTTTCACCCCACATGCTTCCGCCGCCCGGCCTGGCCCCTCCCCCGACCGACCCGGTTTCTTCACCGCTCAGACGTCCGAAACCGTTGTAGCCCAATGTGAGTTCGAGAATGGAATTGTTCTGAGAGCCACCGATCCAGGGACGCGACGACGCAGGCCACAACTCGACGATTGCAATCCACCAGCCTGCGGACACGACGAGGGCGCCGAGCGAGACGAACAGCTGCCCGATTCGCTTACCCAGTCGGACCGGCCCGGCCAGCAGGTACGTCAGCGCCAGCGGGGGCACGACGAGCATCACCTGCAACTGCTTGGTGAGAAACCCGAAACCGCAAAGCACTCCGACGAGCACCAGCCACCGCGTGCGCCCGTCCTCCACCGCGCGCAGCAAGGCCCACACCGCGGCGATCATGAGCAGCACGAGCAGCGCGTCGGGGTTGTCGAACCGGAACATCAGCGCGGCAACAGGAGTCACGGCCAACGTGAGCCCGGCAAGCAGGCCCGCGGCCGCGCCGAAGTGACGCCGGCACACACTCCAGACCAGAGCGACGGACGCGACGCCCATCACCACCTGCGGCAGCAGGATCGCCCACGAGTGGAGGCCGAAGATGCGAACCGACAGTTCCATCGGCCACAGCGACATGGGCGGCTTGTCGACGGTGATGGAGTTCGCGGCGTCGGACGAGCCGAAGAAGAACGCCTTCCACGACACCGAACCGGCCTGCACCGCAGCGGAATAGAAGGAGTTCGCCCACCCGTTCGCACTCAGGTTGATCACGTAGGCGATCGCCGTGCCGACCAGAAGGCCGGTCACGGCGACCGTTTCCCAGCGGCCGCGTCCGGAAGGATGGACAGGCGCGGCCGAGGCATCGGAGGGCGCGTCCACCGTGGTGGTCATGCGGTGACCTCGGAAGCGGAGTGGCGGAACACCCAGCGCAGAGCGACGAAGCGGGTCAGTGTCGCAACGAGATTCGCGACGATCAGGACGGCCAACTCGACGTGCTTGGACGCGTCGGGAACCCATTGGTGCAGGGCTAGCAGCGAACCGGCGGTGATCATCCAGCCGAACAGGAACACCAGCAATCCTTGAAGCTGGTGTCCGACCGCGCCGGTGGAACCACTGATACCGAAGGTGAAGCGTCGATTGGCGGCGGTGTTGAGAACTGCCGTGATCAGGAGGGCGACGAAGTTCGCGCCCTGCGCGCCGAGCACCTCCTGCAGCACGAGGTAGAGCACCCCGTACGCGACGGTGCTCGCGACGCCGACGATGCCGAATCGCACCAGTTGTCCGATCATCCCGACCGGCACTCCGCTCACGAGTGGTTCCCGCCCGAGGCTGCGACGCAGGTCGGCCACCGGCAGAGCGCCGGACGCAAGTGCGCGCCCCACCCGCCAGCATCCCTGCAGATCCTTCACCGCCGTGTCGACGATGTGGACGCTGCTGTTCGGGTCGTCGACCCAGTCGACCGGGACCTCGTGGATCCGGAGTCCGACCTTCTCGGCGAGAACCAGCAGTTCGGTGTCGAAGAACCACCCGTTGTCCTGCACCAGGGGCAACAGCTCCCGCGCCACGTCCGTCCTGATGGCCTTGAATCCGCACTGGGCGTCGGAGAATTTGGCGCGCAGCGACGTTCGAAGGATGAGGTTGTAGCTACGAGAGATGAACTCGCGCTTGGCGCCTCGCACGACGCGGGACTGTTTCGCGAGACGGGACCCGATGGCGAGATCGGAATGACCGGAGACGAGAGGGGCGACCAGCGGCATCAGGCCGTTCAGGTCCGTGGACAGGTCGACGTCCATGTAGGCCACGACATCTGCGTTGGATTCGAGCCACACTGCCTTCAGAGCGCGCCCGCGCCCCTTCTCGTCGAGATGACGAACGTGAACCCCGTCGATCTCGGCCTCGAGACGTCGCGCAACCGCGAGCGTGGAGTCGGTGCTCGCGTTGTCGGCGATGGTGATGCTCGCGGTGTAGGGCACCGCAGTGGTCAAGAATCCGTGCAAACGACGTATACAGGTCTCGAGGTCGCGCTCCTCGTTGTAGACGGGAATGACCACTTCGAGGGTGGCGACGGCACCGTCCGGGGCGGCCACCCGACGCTGCTCACCTGCGCCGATGGATACGTTCGTTGTCATACGTCGAACTCTGGTGGTCGGCTCTGGGACAACCCTGCGCCCGACCTGGCAATCACCTGTGAGCGGGCCCTGTCACCTCCGACCGGCCTCCGGCCTGCCCGCGCATCTCCGACCGGCCTCCGGCCTGCCCGCGCATCTCCGACCGGCCTCCGGCCTGCCCGCTAGGCTAAAAACATGGCATCCGTGTTCAGCGCAATCATCAAGGGCGATCTACCGGGACGCTTCGTGTGGGAGGACGACGACCTCGTCGCATTCCTCACGATCAATCCTGTCACGCAGGGCCACACGCTGGTCGTTCCGCGAGCGGAGATCGATCAGTGGCAGGACCTCGATCCCGCGACGTTCGCTCGCCTGACGACTGTCGCGCAGCAGGTGGGCAAGGCGGTGCGGGCCGCGTTCGACGCACCCCGCGCGGGTCTTCTGATCGCCGGCCTCGAGGTGCCCCATCTCCATCTGCACGTGTTCCCTGCGTTCGACATGGGCGACTTCGACATTTCCGGCGCCGACCCGTCCCCCACGGCCGAATCGCTCGACGAAGCTCAGGAAAAGATCAAACGGGAATTACGAAATCTGGGACACGGCGCTCACGTCCCCGCGTGAACTACGTATTTCTGACCTGACGGACATAGTCGGCGTAGACGTTCACTCCCACATTCCAGTACGCCTGCTGCACGGGTTCCGGTAGGTGCGAGAGAAACTCGGTCCACACCTCGTCCGGCGTGTCCTCCGCCATCTGGCCGAGGACGATCAGAGCCTTGTCGGGAGCCAGCGCTCCGAACCCTCGTTCGCCCAACCGGCCCCACTCCTCCGGCGACAGGTGCGAATCGACAAGAGGCAGAATTCGCGCTTCCTCGCGGTCCAGGTGATCGAACAGCGGCGGCGTCAATTCCCTCAACTGACGCGAAACATCGTGCCCCGCAGTCTTGTCGGCCGTCTTTCCCCACGCCTCGACGGCTGTGCGTACCGCAGTGAGCGGCCCGTCGATCGAATGATGGTCGGCACTCATCTCGTTGAACAGGCCGTCGCTCGAGGGCGCCCTCTCGCGCAGGATCGGCCAGAGCAATTCGTCTTCGCCTTCGTGGTGATGATGCAGCAGATCCAACAGATCGAGCAGGTGCTTGGACACGACCGCCGATCGATCGGTGTCGCCGTCCGCCACAGCGTCGATCAAATCGGGCGCCAACGACAGCTCCCGGCGGAACACGCTGTGAATGATGATCATGTCGCGCGAATCCGTGGCGGCAGATGTCATGAAACCAGCCTTCCCTAGACCAGATGATGACGAGACTGTAACCGCGGTTATCCACCGAATCAACGAATTCTTTCGGTATTCGATTACATTCGGTTTTTAGCCGAGCAAAGTAACGACAATCGATTCAACCTTCGACAACAAGATTCCGCTGGGCCGCGACGGCCAGAGCATCTGCCACGCGATCTACCGTCGTCGACGACAGCGACCACTGCTGCCAGTAGAGAGTCACATCGTCGACCGCGCCCGCGTCGAACGCCACCAGTCCGTCGCCGTCGCTCCGCTGGAGGTCGGGAATCATTCCCCACCCGAACCCCAGCCGAACGGCGCCGACGTAGTCCGCCGACGACGGAATCACATGCCGAGGAGGGGTCGACGGATCCACACCGCGAGATGCGAGGTGACGATCCTGAAGCAGGTCGTTGCGATCGAAAACCACGATCGGAGCGGACGCCAGCGACGTCGCGTCGACTCCGTCTGCGAACCACCGAGCACAGAAGGCCTTGCCTGCCGTGGGCCGGTACCGCATCGCGCCGAGCCTGCGCACCGAGCAACCGCGCACTGCCCTGCCGTCCGATGTGATTGCAGCGGTGACAGTTCCGGCTCGGAGCAACGCCGCCGTGTGATCCTGGTCCTCGCGATGAATCTCGAACGCGACGGTCGGCGCGAGGTGGGCCAGAGCCGGAAGTACCCACGTGGCCAGCGAGTCGGCATTGACGGCGAGGGAGATGGACGCGCGGTCGTCCGCGGCTCGCAACTCGCGCACCGTCTCCTCGGTGAGGGAGTCGATCTGTCGCGCGAGGCGCAGCAGGGCGGCACCGGACTCGGTGACTGTCGCCGGCTTGGTGCGCCGGACGAGCACCCGCCCGACTGTCGTCTCCAACGACTTGATGCGCTGACTGATCGCGGACGGGGTGACGTGCAGCGTTCGAGCCGCCGCGTCGAACGTGCCTTCGTCGACCACCGCGCGCAGCGCCCGCAACTGCTCCTGGTCCATTCTCTTAAGCTACATTCATGGTACGTAAAAATCATTAGCTGGACTGGTGAGGAACCGCAGCCCTAACGTTCGAGTCATGAACACCGTCGCGGTCGCCCAATCCATGCTCGTCGGATTCGGGATCGGCCTGTCCCTCATCGTGGCCATCGGCGCCCAGAACGCGTTCGTGCTGCGTCAGGGCCTGCAGCGCGCGCACGTTCTGCCCGTCGTCGCGGTCTGCGCGCTGTCCGACGCCGCTCTGATCGTCGCCGGAGTCGCCGGAGTCGGGGCCGTCGTCGACCGCTTTCCGACGGCGCTGACCGTCGTCCGAATCGGTGGTGCCGTGTTCCTCGTCTGCTATGGGTTGATGGCGCTGAACCGCGCACGCAAGCCCGCCGGCCTGGCCGTCGCCGGCGAGAGCACGGGGTCGGTCGCGGCCGCGGTCGCCACTTGCCTTGCCTTGACTTGGTTGAACCCCCACGTCTACCTCGACACGGTGGTCTTCCTGGGATCCATCGGCAACCAGCAGGGCACGGACCTGCGATGGTGGTTCGCCGTCGGCGCGGCCCTCGGCAGCGTCGTCTGGTTCGCCGGTCTCGGCTACGGTTCGAGGCTGCTCGCACCACTGTTCGCGCGGCCGTCCGCCTGGCGGGTACTCGACGTACTGATCGGGGCGGTCATGCTCGCGTTGGCACTCTCGCTCGTGTCCGATCTCTGAGCCGCCGACCTCGGAAGTTCGATCCGGAACGCGGCGCCGTTACCCGGTGAGCTGTCCACACTCACCCGGCCTCGGTGAGCGGACACCAACGCGGCGACGATCGACAAACCCAGTCCGCTGCCGCCACTTTCGCGCGTACGCGAGTCGTCCGTGCGATAGAACCGCTCGAACACACGCTCCGCGTCGGCGGCGCTCAACCCCGGCCCGGTGTCACGCACCTCCAGTACCGCTCGATCGCCGACGGTTCCCACCGACACCGTGATCGACGCCGACTCGGGCGTGTGGCGCAGCGCGTTGTTCACCAGGTTGCCGACCACCTGACGTAGGCGAGCATCGTCGCCGGTCACCTCGGGCACGTTGGACCCGTCGAGGACGACCAGATCGATCGACCGTTCGGGCGCAACGGCTTTCGCATCGTGGACCGCGTCCGCCGCGATACGCAACAGATCGACGTCCTGCTCCTCGAGTGGCCTCTGCGCGTCGAGGCGGGCCAGCATCAACAGGTCTTCCACGAGCAGTCCCATGCGCGAGGCTTCGCTTTCGATGCGGGACATGAGGAATCCGACGTCGGCCATGGCTCCCTGCCGGTACAACTCGGACATTCCCCGGATTGTCGTCAGCGGCGTTCTGAGCTCGTGGGACGCGTCCGCCACGAACCGGCGCATCCGGTCCTCGGACTCGCGCGCCGCCGTCTCCGAGGCCTCCGTCGCAGCGAACGCTCGCTGGATCTGGGCCAGCATTCCGTTGAGTGCCAACGACAATCGACCCACCTCGGTCTTGTCGTTCCACTCGGGCACCCGCCGATGCAGGTCTCCCGCCGCGATGGCGGCTGCCGTCACCTCGACTTCACGAAGCGGCCGCAGACTTCGACGGACGACGAAATAGGCGAGGACACCGAGAGCGAGCAGCACCGCTGAGCCGATGAAGGTCTGCAGCAGAACGAGCCGATCGACGATCTCCTTCGACTGCGTCAATTGAATTGCGACGGTGGTGGATCCCTGGCTGTTGGTGACCGTGACCGCACGCCACTTCACGTCGGATCCGTTCATCGACCCCACGGTCTTCGGAACGGACGACAGCCCCGCCGACAGATCGGGTTCGGCTTTGCCGGCGTCGTTGATCGGCGTGCGAACGATTCCGTCGGTGGAGACGGACCGGACGAAGAAGTTCGACGGTGGCCGCTGCGGGCTCGGCGCATCGACCGGAGCCGGACGCGACAAGTTGTCCTGCGGTTGGGCCCACCCCATCGACGCACCCCGCAACTGCTCGTCCACCTTGCTCATCAGGGTGCGTTCGAGCGCGGAGGTCACGGCTACTCCGGATGCCAGCAGGCCCATGGCCACCAGGAGAAGCAACGCGCCGACCAGGGTGATCCGGAGCGGAACGTTGCGAACTCGGTGGCGCAGGGTCACCGCCGCGGCTCCCTCATCACGTATCCGACTCCGCGCAGGGTGTGGATCAGGCGGACGTCACCGGTGTCGACCTTGCGACGCAGGTACGACACGTACGACTCGACCACGCCCACCTCGCCGCCGAAGTCGTAGTGCCACACGTGATCGAGAATGCGCGGTTTGCTCAGCACGGTGCCGGCGTTGACCATGAAGTAGCGGAGCAGCGTGAATTCCGTCGGCGAGAGCGCAACCGGCTCGCCCGCCTTCCACACCTCGTGGGTGTCGTCGTCGAGTTCGATGTCCGCGAACTTCATTCGCGACGGCGGCGTCTCGGTTCCGCGACCCGATCGGCGAAGGATGACGCGCAGCCGGGCGACCACCTCCTCGAGACTGAACGGCTTGGTGACGTAGTCGTCGGCTCCCAGAGTCAGCCCGGTAACCTTGTCCTCCACCGAGTCTCGCGCGGTCAGGAACAACGCGGGCGCATCGATTCCGTCCGCACGCAACCGACGCAGCAGTCCGAATCCGTCCATCCCCGGCATCATCACGTCGAGAATGAGCGCGTCGGGTTTGAAGGTGCGTGACGCGTCCAGCGCAGCCGGACCGTTCGCCGCGGTGCGCACCTCGAACCCTTGGAACCGCAAGCTGACCGACAGCAGTTCCAGGATCGTGGGCTCGTCGTCGACGACGAGGATGCGCGCCTCGGCCGCTGAGTCGGTCGCCGAGTGCTGGTGGTTTGGCGTCACGGTTCGGGAAGTCACCTCATCATGGTCTGCTCTGCGCCCGGGTCGAATCTGAAGTGTGGCTGTGAAGTAGCTGTGAGTCGAGAGCCAGAGTATTTGCTACCGTGAGAGACGTCGACGATGACATCCCGGACGAGCGCACCGTACCCGGCCAGCGACAAGACGGTGCCAGGAGAAGCGCTCGTCATGGCATGGATTGTTCTCGTACTTTCAGGTGTACTCGAAGCGGTGTGGGCCACCGCGTTGGGTCGAACCGAGGCGTTCACGAAACCGGTTCCCACCATCGTCTTCGCTGTCGCACTCGTCGCCAGCATGGGCGGCCTGGCCTTCGCGATGCGCACCCTGCCGACCGGCACCGCCTACGCGGTCTGGGTCGGCATCGGCGCTGCACTCACCGTCGCCTACGCCATGGCGACGGGCACCGAATCCGCCTCCGTCGCCAAGGTTCTGCTGCTGGTCGGGATCGTCGGCTGCGTGGTGGGGCTGAAGGTGTTGCACTAGTGGAGGTTGCACTGGTTGAGCGGTGGGACAGCGCGTTACAGTTACGTCCATGAACTGGGTGTCCGCGGTCACAATGCCTGTGCGCGCCGGCCTGGCCGTCGCCGAATCCGCCGTCGGTATCGCCGAGGTCGCGGTCTCCACCACCAGGATGGCGTTGGCCGCCGGAGCGACGGGATCTATGAACGCCGCAGCACTGGCTGGTCCTCGCGGGCCGTTGGGCCTGCTCAGTCAACTGTCGGAGCTCACCTCGGACGACCGCGCCTTCGGTCACGCACTGCGCGCAGGTGGACCGCTGGACCGACTGCTCGAACCGGGCGGCGCGGTGGATCGGCTCACCACCCAGGGCGGCACCCTGGACCGACTGCTCGAGGACGGCGGCCCGCTCGAGCGCATCCTGGCCCCCGGCGGTCCTCTCGACCGTGTCACGGCGGAGAACGGACCGCTCGAACGCCTGTTGGCCGAGGGCGGACTGCTCGACCGCATGATTGCCGACGACGGACCGCTCGAACGCCTCACCGCCCCGGGCGGCCTGCTCGACCGCATGATCGCCATGGACGGGCCCGTCGAACGACTTACTGCCGACGGCGGTCTGTTCGACCGCATGACTGCCGACGACGGGCTGCTCGAACGCCTGACCGCCGACGACGGACCGATCGAACTCATGACGCGCCAGGGCGGTCTGCTGGAGACGCTTCTCGCCGAGGGCGGCGCCATCGAGCGACTCGTCGCGAAGGACGGTCCGCTCGATCAGTTGTCCAATCTCGCGACGACGCTGAGTTCGCTGGCGCCGAACCTGCAGAAGATGAGCGTGAGCATCGACATCCTGCAGGACACGGCGGAAATGCTTGCCGCAGCTGTCAATCCGCTGGGGGAGCTCGTCGGACGGCTCCCGAACCGCTGGGTCAAGAGCCGCCCGCCCGCGCCCCTGCGGTAGAAGTAGGCGCCTACTTCGTCAGGTGCTGATCGAAGAACGCGAACACCCGCGCGAACGCGTCCTCGGCCTGCTCGTGCTTGTAGCCGAACCCGGCGACGCGCAACAGGGTTGCGCCGATACCCGGCTTGAACTGGTTCGCGAAGCCGTGGCCCGCTCCCTCGTAAGTCTTGACGTCGTGCTCGATTCCCTTGTCCCGTAGGACTTTCTCCAGCTTCGGGCCGGCGCCCTTCAGAGTCGGGTCCTTCTTGCCGAAGCTCGCCACCACCGGGCACGACGCGGTGAGCGACTCTTCGATGTCCTCGGGCAGCTGGCCGTAGAACGGTGCGCTGACCCCGAATCCCTTGGGCGCCAGCGCGAGTGCGAAACCGCCGCCCATGCAGAAACCCACGATCCCGACGGTTCCGGTGGTATCGGCGCGTGCGGCCAGCGCATCACGAGCGGCGAGCAAGTCGTCCACCGAGCGTCCCTGTCGGCCGAGCATCTCCCGGAAGACTCGCGTGACACAGCGGGCGAATCCCCCACGCGCATAGAGGTTCGGCAGCATCGTGACGTAGCCCTGATCGGCGAATCGCCGGGCGATGTTCTTGTCGTCCTCGCTCAGACCGAAGGCGTCGTGCACGATGACCACCCCCGGCCACGGACCCTCCCCCTCGGGAATCTCCAGCACGGCGTCGATGGTGTCGTGCGGGGTCTCGAGCGCAATGGTGGCCATCACTCGACCCTAGTCGGTCACGCGAACGTGACGGCCTCGTCCAGCGATGCTCGATCCGTTCGGAACGAGTTGATCGGTGCGTCGTCGTCGGCGTAGCCGAAGGACACCGCGCAGACCACCAGTCGATCGTCGGGCAACTCGAAGAACTCACGGACCGCCTTGGAGAACATGGCGATGGCGGCCTGCGGGATGGTCGCGATGCCCAGTTCCTGCGCGGCCATCACGAACGTGGAGACGTACGCTCCGCAGTCGACGGCGCCGTACGTGCCGAGGTACTTGTCGGACGTGATGATCGCGGTGTGCGGCGCCCCGAAGAACTCGAAGTTCTTCGCCATCTGAGCTGCGCGGGCCGGGTGGTCCTTGCGGTCGATTCCGACGCTCTCGTACAGGGCGTATCCGGCGCCGCGGCGGCGCTCCTGATACACGCCGCGGTACTCCTCGGGCGTCGGGATGTCGGTGCCGGTGCGTCCCTGCGCCGCCGCCTCGGCCAACGCCTTGGCCAGCGCCGTGGTGGTCTCACCGCTGGTCACGACGACCTGCCACGGCTGCGAGTTGCACCACGACGGTGTGCGCTGGGCGATCCGGAGGATCTTCTCGATGTCCGCGCGGTCCACCTGTCGGTCCTGGTAGGCCCGGCAGCTGTAGCGCGCGTTCACGATGTCTTCGAGCGTCATACCTGCACCGTATAACCAGACGCCCGGATGACTAGTACCCCAGGGCCGAGGCCACCGTCTCGGACAGCAGTTGTCCGTCGTGCACGCTCAGGCCGGCTCGGAGACCCGGCACGGTGTCGCATGCCGCCTCCCAGCCGCGGTCGGCGAGAGCGACGACGTAGGGAAGCGTCGCGTTGGTCAGCCCGTACGTGGAGGTGCGCGGAACGGCGCCCGGCATGTTGGCGACGCAGTAGAACACCGAGTCGTGGACGGTGTAGGTGGGATCGGCGTGGGTGGTGGGCCGGGAATCCTCGAAACATCCGCCCTGATCGATGGCGATGTCGACGAGGACCGACCCGGGCTTCATCCGCGCGACGAGGGCGTTGGAGACCAGCGTGGGAGCTTTCGCGCCGGGCACGAGCACCGCGCCGATCACCAGATCGGCACCCAGGACAGCCTGCTCGAGTTCGAAGGCGTTGGACACCAACGTCTTCACCTGGCCGTGGTAGCGATCGTCGATCTCGCGCAGTCGTGCGACGTCGAGGTCGAGCACCGTGACGTCGGCATGTAGTCCGTGCGCCATGGCGACTGCGTTCGCGCCCGAGACGCCTGCGCCGATCACGACGACCTTCGCCGGAGCGACGCCGGGAATTCCGCCCATGAGTACTCCGCGCCCGCCTCCCTGGCGCATCAGGTGATACGCGCCAGCCTGTGTGGCGAGTCGTCCGGCGACCTCGCTCATCGGGGCCAGCAGCGGCAGTCCACCGTCCTTGCCGACCACAGTCTCGTACGCGATCGCGGTGGTTCCGGAGGCCAGCAACGCGTCGGTCGTCGCGCGTGATGCGGCCAGATGCAGATAGGTGAAGAGGACCTGGTCTCGTCCGAGTCTCGAGAATTCCTCGGCCACCGGCTCTTTGACTTTGAGCAGCAGGTCCGCCGCCTGCCAGACCTCGTCCGCGGTGACGACGATCTGAGCGCCGGCCGCCTTGTAGTCGGCGTCGTCGAAGGACGATCCGGCTCCTGCGTCGGCTTCGACGATCACCTCGTGCCCGCGGCTCGTCAGTTCGTGGACGCCGGCCGGGGTCATGGCGACCCGGTACTCGTGGTTCTTGATCTCGCGGGGAACACCGATCTTCATGTCGTCTCCTCGGACTTGTGGTTTGTTGCCACTAATTCTGAAGTTTCGACCGATATTGCGAAACACCTGGGAATATAATTCTGTAGTTTGGCGATATGGAACGCGAATCTTCGATCACGCCCATGCCGAGGGATGCTACTTCGAAGTATGTTCGACTCGACGACGTCGACCGACTACTGCTCGAACAGCTCGCGCGGGACGCCCGCACGCCCAACAACGCGCTGGCGGCGTACGCCGGCATCGCTCCGTCCACGTGCCTCGGCCGGGTCCGGTCGTTGGTGGAACGAGGGGTCATCCGCGGGTTTCACGCGGACATCGACCCCGCAGCACTCGGCCACGACCTTCAGGCCATGATCGCGGTGCGCCTTCACGCCAACGCACGCCAGCATCTGACCGACTTCGCGCAGAGCTTCGCGGAGTTGCCGGAGGTGCTGAACATCTACTTCATCGCCGGCGCCGACGACTACCTCATCCACGTCGCAATGCTCGACTCCGCGCACCTGCGCGACTTCGTCGTCAGAAACCTGAGCGCCCATCCATCCGTCTCCGCGACGGAGACGATTCTGATCTTCGAGCACGTCCGACCGCGTACCGGGTCCCGCGCCTAGCCCCCACTCCCATCCGATGCATCACCCGATCCGAATACCGCTTGTACGCAAACATCAACGGCCACCGACGATGCGGGGCTCGCCTGTGACGTGAGCTGAAAGTGACCGATGAACTTACGAGACGGATGGAGGCGAGACGTCGATGAGTGACAACGGTCCGAACTCAGGCGGAACAGTCCATCCATTGCCCGACCGCGATCTCGTCGAGCTTGCATACATCTGCGCTCTCGACGCCATGTCCGCTTCCGAGCTGTACGAGACGATGACCCGTGTCGACAACGCCGGAGCTCCCACTAGGCGCAGCTTCGACGCGATCATGCGCGACGTGCACGAGACCATGGCTGTCGCGTCGTCCGGGACCGGCACCGCGGCACCCGTCGAACTTCGGTCTCGAATCCTCGACGCCGTGGACGCCACTCACCAGGAGTGGGCGCCCCCGGCCGTGCCGTCACTCGACGCACACCGCGAGAAGCGCAACCGCTGGCGCATCGTCGCCGCGGCGGCTGCAGCGGTTGTCGTCGTGGGCGTCGGAGGCGTCGTCGTGACCACCCAGCTCGGTGACAGCGCAGGTCCCACGCAGGTGCAGGCCGCGGACATGCGGACCGTGTCGGTCGACATGACCGTCGGCGGCACCGCCACCGTGTCCTACTCGCGCTCGCAGAACACGGGCTCGGTCACGTTCGAGGACATGGCCCCTCCGCCTGCGGGCTCGGTGTACGAGTTGTGGCTGGTAGACGGCGTCTCACGGTCCGTCGGAATCATCGGACCCGGCGATCCACTCACTCACACTCTCGACGGCATCGCATCGGCGACGACGTTCGCCGTGACGGTGGAGCCGGCCGGAGGCTCGCCGCTGCCCACCACCGCCGCCATCGCTCAGGTGTCGTTGCAAGCCTGATCCGGTTCGTCGAACATACGTTCGAACACGCGCTACGATGAGTCGGTGATCCGGCCGCGACGACTCCATCTCATGGCCAACGGCCTGTGGGCAGAAGAAGCGCCGACCACCTGCAGCAACGGTCACCGGCTCGGCGCCAACACGGTGTTGGTGGGAGCGCGAGCCTGCTCGTGCGGCATCGGCCATCACCGGACGCACCGGTGCCGCACGTGCGGAGACACCCGCTTCACCCCCGAACTCGGCGACGAATGCCGGGACGCCAGCTTCGACGGTCGACGCGACCGATGACGATCCTCGGTCAGCTCCGCGAGAGCAGCGACCGGACGAAGAAGGTCAGGTTCGTCGGCCGCTCCGCCAGGCGGCGCATGAAGTAGCCGTACCACTGGTCGCCGTACGGGGTGTAGACGCGCACCCGATGACCCTCCGAGGCGAGGCGGACCTGTTCTCCGTCTCGGATCCCGTACAACATCTGGAACTCGAACGGCGCAGTGCGACGAGCACCGAGAGTCGTTGCGGCAGCAATCATTCGCGGGTCGTGCGACGCCACCATCGGGTACCCGGAACCCTCCATCAAGACGGTCAGGCATCGGAGGTAGGACGCATCCACGTCTGCCTTCGATTGGAACGCAACGGTGGCCGGCTCCTGATAGGCACCCTTGCACAGCCGGATCCGCGAACCGGGGCCCGCGAACTCACGACAATCGTCCTCGGTCCTTTTCAGGTACGCCTGCAGCACCGTCCCGACGGTCGGGAAGTCCTTGCGCAACTCCCTCACGACGGCCAGCGTCCGGTCCGTGGTCGTGTGGTCCTCCGCGTCGATCGTCACCCACACCCCCGCCGCGTCCGCGGCCGAGCAGATCTTGTGGGCGTTCTGCAGCGCGACGGTGTTGCCGTCTCCCGGCAACGACTGACCCAGGGCGGACAGCTTGAGCGAGACCTCCAGCGACTCGGGCCCCGACACAGTCAGTCCGGTGTACGCCCGAATGAGCGACAGGTACGCGTCGACGGTGGCCGTGGCCTTCGCTTCGTCGGTCGTGTCCTCACCCAGATAATCGATACTCACGCAGCGGCCGGAGTCGAGAAGGGCGCGAGCAGCATCGACCACGGCAGATTCACTGCTCCCCGGCACGAACCGGTCCACCAGCTTCTTGGTGACACGCGATTTCCCGACGATCCCCTCGAGCCTCCGCGACCTGGCCGCAGCCAGCAGCGCGGGCCGAACGATGTTGACGGTCATGGTGATCAGCCCTCCTGGTGGGGGTAGCGGTGGTTCGTCGGGGCGACGAACGTTTCCTTGACGGTGCGCGCGGACGCCCAGCGCAGAAGGTTCTGCGGCGACCCGGCCTTGTCGTTGGTCCCCGACGCGCGTGCACCGCCGAACGGCTGCTGGCCGACGACGGCACCGGTCGGCTTGTCGTTGACGTAGAAGTTGCCGGCTGCGAAGCGCAGCGCCTTGTTCGCCTGCTCGATCGCGCCGCGGTCGGTGGCGATCACCGCGCCGGTGAGGGCGTACTTGGACCCGGAGTCGATGCGCGCCAACGTTTCTGCGTACTGGGAGTCGTCGTAGACGTGCACGGCGAGGATGGGTCCGAAGTACTCGGTGTGGAAGGCGTCGTCGGTCGGATCGTCGCCGAGAAGGACCGTCGGATCGACGAAGTACCCCTCGGTGTCGTCGCACGTTCCGCCCGCGGCAATGGTGAGGCTCGCCGTGTTCTTGGCCCGGTCCAGCGCAGCGGCGTTGCGGTCGAACGCCTTTCGGTCGATGACGGCGCCGCCGAAGTTGGTGAAGTCGGTGACGTCGCCGTACTGGAGCGACGACACGGTGTCCAGGAAGGTGTCCCCCATCTTCGCCCACACCGATTTCGGAACGAACGCCCGCGACGCCGCGGAGCACTTCTGGCCCTGGTAGTCGAACGCTCCGCGAACCAGGGCGGTGGTCAACACGTCGGGATCGGCGGAACTGTGCGCGACGACGAAGTCCTTGCCACCCGTCTCGCCGACGAGTCTCGGGTAGGAGTGGTAGTTGGAGATGTTCTCGCCGACCTCGCGCCACAAGCGCTGGAACGTGGCGGTGGAGCCGGTGAAGTGGATACCCGCCAGACGCGGATCCTTCAGCGCCACTTCGGAGACCGTCGGACCGTCCCCGAGCACGAGGTTGATCACCCCGGCGGGCAGTCCGGCCGCTTCGAGGAGTTGGAGCGTCAGATACGCGGCCACCGCCTGGGTGGGCGACGGCTTCCACAGGACGGTGTTGCCCATCAACGCGGGCGCAGTCGGGAGGTTGCCGGCGATGGCGGTGAAGTTGAACGGCGTGATCGCGTAGACGAATCCTTCGAGCGGCCTGTACTCGACGCGGTTCCACACTCCCGGCGACGACACGGGCTGGTCGCTGAGGATCCGACGTGCGAACGCGACGTTGAAGCGCCAGAAGTCGATCAGTTCACACGGCGAGTCGATCTCCGCCTGGTACGCGGTCTTCGATTGCCCCAACATCGTTGCTGCGGCGATGGTTTCGCGCCACGGACCGGACAGGAGGTCTGCGGCGCGCAGGAACACGGTAGCGCGGTCGTCGAAGGACAGCTCGCGCCAGGCGGGAGCAGCTTTCGCCGCGGCGTCGATGGCGTCCTGCACGTCCCGGTGGTTCGCGTTGGTGAACGTCCCGATCACGGACGAGTGGCGGTGCGGCTGCACGACGTTCTCCGGCGCACCCGTAGCCACGCGATGCGCTCCCCCGATGACCTGCTTGATCTCGGTCGGATTCGCGGCGAGGCGATCGAGCTGCGTCACCAGACGGGCTCGCTCGGGACTGTTGGGGGCGTAGTCGCGGACCGGCTCGTTGGTCGGGGTGGGAACTTCGGTGACGGCGTCCATGGTGAAACCTCCGGGTCTGGGTGCGATTGATTTCAGCTTGGACCTCGGGGATAGCGATGTATTCTTCCGATCGGACGAAGAATCGTCTGGGTTGTTGGCGAGTTGGCCAAGGTGTGAGAGGAGGCGACGTGAGCGGAGCATCGCTGGACGTGCTGCTGGCGGCACTGACCAACACCTTCGTCGAGCTGGTCGTCCCGCCCGCCGACTCGTCGACGCGGATCGAGTCGGTGACCCTCGTCGACTCCGATAATCTGAAGGCCGGGGCCGCCACCGCCCACCTGTGCCTGCTGGTCGGCGTTCGCGCCGACGACGCCGCAGCATGGCTGTCGAGCGACGTCGACCGACTCCCTCGAGTGGTCATGAGCAAAGCCGTGTCGGATCCGCTTCGCCAGGCCGCACACGCCGCGGGCGTGGCGGTCGTCTGCGTCCACCACCACGCTCGATGGGACCGCCTGCTACCGATGATTCGGCGCGTACTCGACCACTCGGATACTCCCGAACCCGACACCGATCTTTTCGGCCTCGCGCACACCGTCGCCACGCTGACCAAGGGCATGGTCAGCATCGAGGACGAACACTCGCACGTGCTCGCCTACTCGGCGTCCGACGCCGACACCGCCGACGAACTACGCACTCTCTCCATCCTCGGAAGAGAAGGGCCCGCAGCCTATTTGAGGCAACTCGGTGAATGGGGAATCTTCGACAGACTCCGGCGAACCGACGACGTGATCGACGTGCCCGCCCACGACGATCTCGGCATTCGCCGACGCCTGGTCGCCGGGATACGCAGCAACTCCGAGGATTCGACAACGCTGGGATCGATCTGGATTCAGGAAGGAAAGTCCCCTATCGCGGACGACGCCGATGCGGTCCTACGGGGCGCCACCGCGGTAGCCGCCCGATTGATCACTCGCATCCGCGACGCTCCGACCAACGAAGCCCTGCAGATTCAGCGCCTCCTGGGAGCCGAGGGAGGAAGCGTCGACGTCCCGTCACTGGCCGCGTCGCTGTCGCTCCCGATGTCGGGCCCGGCTGCCGTCGTCGGTTTCGACCACGCGGACGCATCGCTGTCCGCGTCGATCCGATTGCGGGCGAGCGCCTTTCAACGTGAATCCCTGGTCACCACCATCGGTCGACGAATTTATCTCCTCATTCCGACCATCCACTCGCCCGACGCGGTGTCGTCGTGGGTCCGTGCTCTGGTCGGCGGCATCGAGAGTAGATCCGGGCTCGTGCTCCGCGCCGCAGTCGCGTCACCGATCGCCGATCTGACCGCGGTTGCGGCCGCCCGCGCCGAAGTGGACCGGGTGCTCGACGGTACGACGACCGAGCGGGTGACGACGCTCGCCGATTCCCGAACGTCGGTGCTGCTCGGTGAAATTCTCGACCTCGTCGCCTCCCGAGACGACCTGCACGATCCGCGCCTGGACGCTCTCGTCGCCTACGACGAGAAGAATTCGGCCGACATGCGCCGAAGCGTCCAGGCGTATCTGGACGCGCTCGGCGACGTGCGCGCCGCCGCAGACATGGTGCAGGTACATCCGAACACCCTGCGTTATCGCATTCGCCGCGTCGAGAAGATCACGGGCATCGACCTGTCGGATCCGGCGGCACGGTTGCTGACCGCTGTGCAGTTGGCTGTGCTGTCGCGATGAGTTTGTGCGGGCGGTGATGTCTGTACTGGCACCAACCCCTACGGACCAGGAGTCACCGTGACCACAACAGCATCTCGTTCGCGTTCCTTCGTTCTCACACGTCCTCGCGCAGTTGCCGCGATGGTCGTCGCCGCACTGGTGATCAATCTGATCCTGTGGCTCGTCGGCCTCGCCCTCGGCGGGTCGTTCGAGTTCACCGACAACGGTGAGGTCTTCCCCGCGGCACCGGGCGGCGTCATCATGCTCACCGTCCTGCCGCTGCTCGTGGGCACCGCGCTGGCGGCGCTGATCTCGCTGAAATGGGCCGGCGTCATCCGCATCGCCCAGGTTGTCGGGGCCGTCGTCGCGGTGGGAACAATTGTGCTGACCGTGCAGGCCGACTTCGACGGTGTCAGCACCGTCGCGTTGTCGCTGATGCACGTGGTGATTGCTGTCGTGCTCGTGGCGGGCCTGGAGGCCATGCGGTCCTCTGCGCGGTGAGTTGCGCGTAGGTCGTCACACCAGAGCATCCAGGATGATCTTGTCGATCTCGTCGGACGGGTCGAAGGGCATGGTGTGATGACTGCAGCCGGGAACCACGACGGTCCGAATCTTGTCAGGAACCTTGCCGCGTACGCGGGTTGCGTTGTGCACCTTGCTGTTCGCAGCGAGGATGACGGTGGCGTTCGCCACGGACCGTAACGATTGACCGCTCGGCCTTCGCGGGACCACCGTCTTGGCCGACGGGAAGTCCGCGGCCCCGAGTCCGAGCAGGTGAACCCAATCCTCGTCGAGTGCCGCGCCACCGGTCTCCCACTCGATCAGCGCGAGTTGGCGACGGTAGGTCGGGCGCAGCAGCAGTGGGATTGCTCGGGCCACGTACATCGGGTTCATTCCGGCGAAGCACGAATTGGGATCGAGCAGAACGAGATTGCGGACCCTGCTCGGGGCACTCAGCGAGTAGGCCAACGCGATCATCGCGCCGTAGGAATGGCCCACCATGTCGGCCCTGTCGATGTCGAGACCGTCGAGCACCGAACTCAGCCAGGACATCAGATCGTCCGGGTGTCGAATCGGTTCGGATCCGGCGGTGCTGCGCCCCGGTTGACCGATCGGGTCGACGGCGAACACCCGACGAGTCCGACTCAACGCAGCGACGTTCGCCCACCACACCGTTGACGTCGCACCGCCTCCGGGCAGCAGAACCAACGGTGAACCCGAGCCGCAGACGTTGACTCGCGTTGTGCCGTAACGAGACACGACATCCACCTGCTCCACCTGCACCGGCCATGTGGCCAGCACGCGGTCGTATGCGCGGAAGAACTCAGCAGTCGACACAGTCACCTCCAATTATCTCGATAATCGAGATACTAGATCAAGGTGATAGTTTTGGGTATGGCAGAGAACACCGACGCGCTCGTGCACAAGCTTCGCGCTCTCACTGTCGATCTGAACCTCCTCGCGGCAGAGTTCGCGCGCACCAACGGTCTGCACCCCACCGACGTCCGCGCGTTGATCTGCCTCCTCGACGCACAACGGGCCGGCGTTCCCGCATCGCCGGGGTATCTGGGTAAGCAGTTGGGACTGGAATCCGCCTCCGTTACTGCACTGGTCGACAGACTCGTCGCGGCGGGACACGCACGACGAGAACGGGATTCCGCCGATCGCCGACGGGTATCGGTCGGCGTTACGCCCGAGGCGGTCGAATTGGGTTCGCACTTCTTCGGCCCCGTCCTCGATGCCGCGTCGACCGAAATCGAACGACTGACGCCACATGAACGACAGGTCGTCGATCGTTTTCTCGACAGCATGCGGAGCGCGGTCCGCCGACCAGGCGACTGAGCACAGACTTGTGCCACGACGTATGTCGTCACCGTTGACCATCCGGGTCCCGTAGCAATTCTTCCGAATGATGGAAGTGGTTTACCCGTCCCGTTCGAGACCTGTCCCATGCTGTCGGTGGGTGCCACAACGTTCTCCCCGGATAGGGATGATCGTCGCCGGCAATCGTTGTGGCCCAGTCGTTGTCGCCCGGCCCCACGATGCGGTGATGCTCCTCGCACGCCAACGTCAACGTGTCGATGTCGGTCATCCCGTCGTCGACCACCCATTCGTCGGTGTGGTGCACCTGGCACCACACCCCCGGTTTCGAACACCCGGGAAACGTGCACCCGCGTTCGGTGGCGTAGAGGACCATCCGCTGATCCTCGGATCCCAATCGCTTGGTCCGCCCGAAGTAGAGCGGCCGCTCGTGCTCATCGAGAAGCAGAAGGAACGCGTGCTGGCCCGATGCCATCCGCAGCGCATCACGCACCGGAATAGTCGACCCGGTTGCCGTGAGCGCCACCCCGGATGCCTTTTCGAGCTGATCGAGAGTCATCGTCACGATCGGCACGCAACGCACACCACGGTGCGTACCGGCCTGCCCCGAAGCGAGGTACGACCGCAAAATCACCTTCAGCGCGTCGTGGCGACGCTCACCGGCGGACCGCAGATCCCAGTGCGGTGGTGTGGCATTGGTGCGGGAGGCGTCCGCGGGATCTGCACCGGTCACGTCAGCCTCGGTGTCGTCAGCCTCGGTGTCGTCGAGGCCAGAATCACCCAGGTCCAAGTCCAATCGGTCGTCCGCGTCCGGCCGAGGCTCCTCGTCAACGCCAGCCTCCGTCCCCGTCCCCGCCCCCGGCTTCCCGAGCTTCGCGCCCACCGCCTCCGCGATCGCGAGCGCCTCCGCGTCGAGCAGAAACTTCCCCGGCGTCAAACCGTCTTTACCCTGCTTGCCGTAGAACACGAACGGCGTCCGCTTCTTCTCCGGGCGGTCCTGTGGCTCCGATCCGTCCTCATCGATCAACCGCGCCAACCGCGTTGCCGCCACCGCGAACTCGCGAGGCCGGACCTCTCGCGCCAGCATCCCCAACTGCCGCTCGGCGCGCTCCCGCGTCTCCACGTCCACCTCGTCGGACAGCTCCGCGAAGAACGTCTCCACCACCGACACGTGCTTATCGGTGACCACCCCGTCCGACACCCCCGCCGCTGTCGTAGGGAACACCGGCTCGAGCTTCTCGCCCGACGGCAGCGTCCGCGGCGCAAGCAAACCCGCACGCTTGATCCGAGCCGACCCTTCAGGCGTGGCGCAGTTCAGAAAAGCCCCGATCGTGTGCGCGGTCGACCCTGACACACCGACGAACCCACCAGTGTCGAGGATCTGCGCCAACCAGGTGGTCGAGGCCGCATCCAGTACTCGTCCCAGCCGCACTGCCGCCGACCACACCTGCTGCAGATCCTCGGTCGCCACACACGCGGCGTCTTCGGACACCAACACCTCTACCGAACTCTCCACAGCCGAAAGCAAGCCGGCGAACACATCGTCACCGATGTGATGTGATGCCGCACCGACCTCCCCGTGCGAACTTCCCCCCGAAAGCATGCCCAAACTGTAGCGAGACCCACCGACAATTTTCGAACATGCGTGCGAACCAGGCTCAGGCCAAGTACGTCCCGTACCAGTCGAGCACCTGCTGATACACCTGCGCCGCCGCGGCCGGCTGGTAGCGCGCACCGGTGTCGTTGAAGAAGGCGTGATCGACGTCCGGGACCGTCACGATCTCGTTTTTCAGTCCCGCTGCCTGGAGCGCTGCTGCGGCCGCGGGCTGCGACGCGTTGACTCGCGAATCGAGACCGGCGTAGATCGCCAGCACCGCAGCGGTGTCGCCTGCGAAGCTCGGGTTGTCGGGTAGCGGGCCGTAGAACGGCACTGCCGCAGCCAGTCTCGGCTCGTTCGAGGCCAGGAGAGTCCAGACCAGACCGCCGCCGAAACAGAAGCCGACCGCGCCGAGCTTGGCACCCGACGCACGCTTCTTCAGCTCGTCGAGCCCGGCTTTCATGTCCGCGGTGAACCGTTCCGTCGTGATGTCGGAGAGCTTCGCCGTCGCTTCCGCGGGGTCGGTGAAGGACGCGGTCCCACCCTCCTCCGACAGGAGGTCGATGGCCAGTGACGAGTACCCCGCACCTGCCAAACGTCCTGCGATGGAACGGATGTGGTCCGTCAGACCTTTGTTCTCGTGGAGAACGAGAACAGCGCCCTTGGGGTTCGCGGCGGCCGCCCACGAGCCCTGCAGCGTTGCCGTCGGGCCGGGGAACGTGATCGCCTCGGTGTCCACGGCAGTCGCCATCCCGGGCGGCAGCGAAGCCGTCGTCGGCTCGGTAGTCGAAGTCTGCGCACCCGGACTGCTGTCGGTGGAGCATGCGGCGAGCAGCGTCGTGGCGGCCCCGGCGGTGATACCCATCAGGGCCAGGCGTCGCAACGCTTCGCGGCGCGTGAACAGCCCCTCCGCATGATCGACAGCGATTTCCTCTGCGATGTAGCGCTTGAACGGCGTCATGACTCGATAGTGCCCGAACGGTCAGGCGATGGGCGGATCTCGTCGCAAACTCGTGTAAGTCACACCGGTCAGCTTCTCGGAGAGGTTCCAGAGCTCGGTCGCGACCTTGAGGTCACGAGAGGCCCGGTTCGACGAGACGACCTTCGGGTAGCCCCGCATTTCGCGGAATCCACTGGGTCCGATGTACGACCCGCCCTCGACACCGGGCGCGGTGGCGGCGTACAGCTGGGGCAGCGCGCCGAAGTACGCGTTCTGGGCGAAGAACTTCGCTCCGAAGGTCAGCACGGCGTCCTGAATGGATTCGGTATGCGTCGTCAGATTGGTCGCGGAGATACCGGGGTGCGCAGCGACGGAGATGACGGACGACTTGGCCTCCGCCAGGCGGCGCTGGAGCTTGTAGGCGAACATCAAGTTGGCCAGCTTGGACTGACCGTATGCCGACCAGCGGCTGTAGCGACGGTGATCGTAGTTGGGGTCCTCCAACGAGATCGAGCCCGACTTGTGGGCAATCGAGGACAGCGTCACCACGCGGCTCGCGATCCGGCCGATCAGCAACCCGGTCAGCGCGAAGTGCCCCAGATGATTGGTGCCGAACTGCATTTCGAAACCGTCGGCCGTGCGCTTCTTCGGCAGCGCCATCACGCCGGCGTTGTTGATCAAAACGTCGAACTGCTCGGTGGACTCCGCGAACCGGCGCACGGACCCCAGGTCGGCAAGGTCGAGTTCACGCACCGATGCGTTGGGGCCGATCTCGCGCGCCACCGCCTCACCCTTCTCGGTGTTCCGACACGCGAGGACGACCTCCGCTCCGGCGTCACCGAGGGCGCGGGCGGTCGCAGCACCGAGCCCGCTGTTTGCGCCGGTCACGACGAATCGTCGACCGGTCTGATCGGGCATGTCGGCGGTGGTCCACTTGGCAGTCACCCCCGCGACTGTACCCGGGCGTGACAGAGCACCGTTCGTGACAGAGTGCAGGCATGGAACTCTCAGCCGACCGCGCATGGGTGGAGAACGCACTTCGACTGGTCGAAGCCGACGCGAACCGCAGCGCCGACACCCACCTGCACTCGTTCCCGCTTCCCGCGGACTGGGGTATCGATCTGTATCTGAAGGACGAGTCGGTGCATCCCACCGGATCGCTCAAGCACCGCCTCGCGCGCTCGCTGTTCCTCTTCGGTCTCGCGAACGGTGACATCGGTCCGCGCACAACACTTGTCGAGGCATCGAGCGGTTCGACCGCGGTGTCGGAGGCATATTTCGCTCGACTGATCGGGCTGAAGTTCGTCGCTGTGATGCCCGCCTCGACCTCACCGACCAAAATCGCCCTCATCGAGCGCTACGGCGGCCTCTGCCAGCTGGTCGACGTGGCCGGCATGGTCTACGAAGAGGCGGAACGGTTGGGTGCGCAGGACAATTGGTTCTATCTCGATCAGTTCAGCAATGCCTCGGTCGTGACCGACTGGCGAGGCAACAACAACATCGCGTGTTCGATCTTCGACCAGATGGCGCTCGAACGTCATCCTGTTCCCACGTGGATCGTCGTCGGCGCGGGTACCGGAGGCACGAGCGCCACCATCGGTCGCTACTGCCGATACAAGCGCGTCCACACGCGCGTCGCCGTCGTCGACCCCGAGGGATCGGCCTTCCACGAAGCCTGGGTGACGGGTCGACGCGACGTCACCGGAACCGGCTCGCGCATCGAAGGAATCGGCCGTCCCCGCGTCGAACCGTCGTTCGTTCCGGCGGTGATCGGCGAGATGATGAGAATTCCCGACGACGCGTCCGTTGCCGCAATGCGGTTGCTGGACAGCATCACCGGACTGCACGCGGGAGGATCGACGGGCACCAATCTCGTCGGCGCCTTCCGCCTCGCAGCCGCGATGAAGGCGCGAGGCGAACAGGGCAGCATAGTCACGCTGGTCTGCGACGGCGGCGAGCGTTACGAGGGAACGTATTACAGCGACGCGTGGGTTGCCGCGCAGGGCATGGACCTTGCAGCCCGACGCGCAGAACTCGACGCGTTCCTCGCAGAGGGTACGTGGAGCTCAGCGGCCGACTGACGGAAGCGTGCTTCCCGCCAACAGGATCGACGCGATCAATTCGGGGTTGTCGCTCATCGGTACGTGACCGACCCCCGGTACCGAAATCAGTCGCGCGTGAGGGAAATGGCGTAGCACGTTCACTCGATTGCGGTGCGGGAGAATGAAATCGCGAGTACCCCAGGCGACCGTGACGGGCGCGGGAGGGTCCGTGAGCGGAGGGAGCGCGAACGGCGCGTCGACGCCCGACGCGAGGGTCGTGTTCGTCAGCAGTGACTGCATGTCGACCACCGCTGTGCCGTACGAGATGCGACTCGGGTGCGCGAAGAACGGTGCCAGGGACGGGTAGCGGACCAGCCGACTGCGGAACGCCGTCTGAGCCTTGTTTCCCAACGCGCCGGCCGCGGCCCGTAGAGCACCGAACTTGGCCAGGGTGCGCGCCTGACTCGACGGGCCGTTCCAGAAGCCGGCGGGCGAGAGTGCAGTCGCCGTTGCCACGTCTCCGCGAGCGGCCAAACACAGAGACAGATACCCGCCCAACGAGTTTCCGGCAACGTGGACCGGCCCACCGGCGGGACCGACGTCCCGGATCAGCTCGGCCAGGGCCTCGACGAACGCGTCGAGTCGCTCGGCTCCGAACACGTCGAGATCGTCGGATTCACCATGGCCCGGGAGGTCGACGGTGACCACCCGGCGGTAGGGCGTCAGCAAGTCGAGAACCGGGTCCCAGGCCTGGCGACGATGCACCACGCCGTGCACGAGGAGCAGCGTGTCACCGGTGCCGGCGATGTCGTGAGTGAGGCTCATGCCGCAGAGACTAGTTCCCCAGCACTTGACCGGACCACTCCACCAACGGAGTCAGCTTCCGCCATTCGGCGCGAATAGTGCTCAGCGCCTTCGGTGTTTCGAGCCACGGCGGACTGCCGAACTTCTTGCTCGCGGTCAGCGACTTGTGACGCAGCAGATCGATGCGCGGATGGTCCACCTCGTAGCCGCGGGGTTTCGTCTTGAGTTGGTCGCCGCCGCGCTCGAAACCCTTCTTTTCGACGGCGCGCATGATCGACTCGAGTTCGGCTCCGCGGACGTCGTCGTCTACTGCTGCACGGAATCGAGCGATGGTTTCCGGTGTGCTGGCGTAGAAACCGCCCGCGATGAAGAGCCCTTCCGCGTCGATGTGAAGGTAGTACCCGACCGACGGCAGCACGTCGACGAACAGACCCTGATGTGTTTTGAAGGGCGTCTTGTCCTTCGAGAATCGGACGTCGCGGTAGGGCCGGAACAGCTTGGCCGTTCCGAATTCCTTCTCCAGCTCTGCCGCCAGGGCAGCCATGGGTGCGCGCACCGACTCGTCGTAGATCGCCTTGTGCGCGGTCCACCACGGCTTGCTGTTGTCGGCTTCCAGATCCTCGTAGAAGTCGAGTGCGGCGAAAGGTATCCCGGTGAACGCCATAGCAGCGACGATACGACGCGATGAGTTTCCACAGGAGTGAGAGTCGACACGACATGCAAAAAATAACCACGTCCCTATGGTTCGACTCCCACGCTGAAGAGGCCGCCAACTTCTACGTGTCCGTCTTCGCGAACTCGAAGATCCTCGACACGAGCCGCTACGGGGAAGGGAGCATGGGACAGCCGGGAAGTGTGATGACCGTCGACTTCGAACTGTTCGGCCAGCGGTTCAACGCGATCAACGGCGGCCCGATGTTCACGTTCTCGGAAGCCATCTCGCTCTCCGTCAGTTGCGCCGACCAGAACGAGGTCGACGACTACTGGAACAAGCTGACCGCCGACGGAGGATCGGAATCACAGTGCGGGTGGCTGAAGGACAAGTTCGGATTGTCCTGGCAGATCGTGCCCGTTCAATTGATGGAACTGATGGGTGACCCCGATCCGGCGAAGTCCCAGCGGGTCATGAAAGCCATGCTCGGAATGCGCAAGATCAGCGTGCCGGACCTGCAGGCTGCGTGGGAGGGTTAGCGCCCCTCGAGGAACTCCGTCATGCGGCGGTGTTTCTCGTCGTCGGTGAACAGCATTGCCTGGGCCAAGAGGTCGATCTGCGGGTGCGCAGCCGGGTCGGCGTCGGTGACCAACTTGGTGGCGCGCAGCGCGATTGGTGAGAGCTTCTGCATCTTCTGCGCGAGCGCCGTGGCCGCCGCGAGTAGTTCGGACGGATCTACGACGGAGTGCAGTAGTCCGAGTTGCAAGGCGCGGTCCGCGTTCAGCCGGTCCCCGGCGAGCAGGATCTGCTTGGCGACGCTTTCGCCTACCAGTCGCACGAGCCGAAACGTTGCGCCCGCCCCGGCGGTGATACCGAGGCCGGGCTCGGGCTGCGCGAAAAATGCTCTCGGCGTTGCGATTCGGATGTCGCAGGCGTAGGTCAGTTCGGCGCCGCCTCCGATGGCGTATCCGTCGACAGCGGCGATGGTGGGCATCGGCAGCCGCCTGACGCGCTCGAACGCGGTGAGGTTGATGCCCTGCAGAGCCTCGTGACGCCCGCGGTCTCGCATCTGCGCGATATCGGCCCCTGCGGCGAACATTCCGTCCGCTCCGCCCGTCACGATGGCGATGCGTGGGTGCGCTTCGAGGTCGGCGCACACGTCGTGAAGCTCACCGATCATCGCCGCGTCGATGGCGTTGCGTCGGTCGGGGCGGTTCAGCAGGACGGTGACGATGCCGTCCGTCTCGGTGATCTCCAGTGCGGTCATCCATGCACGGTAATCCGGTGCCAACAACCGCGGCAGGCGCGGTCAGTGGCACCGGATTCGGTTCAGAGTTGCCACGATCTGAGCTACGACGTGCTCGGGGCGCTCGGTCAGGTCTGCCCAGGTGTATCGCAGATCGGTCCAACTCTGGGCGATGACGTTCTGCCGCGTCACGCACCGGATCGCACGAGTCGGTCGATCGAGTCGTCGCTCAGGCCGCAGCTGCGCGCTTGGGCACGCGAGATCACTCCGTCGTGACGGATCAGGAACGGGACGAGCATGCCTGGTTGGACGCCGGCCCACCGAGGACGGTTCCGTCCGCGGAATCGGGTGCCAATAACCGCGGTGAGCGCGGTCAATGACACCGGATTTCCGTTGACAGCATCCTGTCAACTCGGTAAATTGACAGCACACTGTCAACCAAAGGGAGCGGACATGAAAACCGTGGCGCTGTACGCAACAGACACGATCGCCGACTGGGAGTACGGCTACGTCGTCGCGGGCCTGAGCAAGGCCGACGGGTTTCGTCTCGTCGTTGCGAGCGATGGACCGACCGACGAGGTCAGGACGATGGGCGGCCTGCGAATCCGGCCCGACACAACGCTCGAAGACGTACGCAATGCAGATGCGCTGATCCTCCCCGGCGCTCAGACGTGGGATCACGGCCACGACGCCGCTCTGTCGCTGGCCGCATCGGTGCTCGACGACGGGGTTCCGGTCGCGGCAATCTGCGGCGCGACTCTCGGACTCGCCCGAGCAGGCATTTTGAACGATCGCCGTCACACCAGCAATGCCGCCGAATTCCTCACGCAGGCAACGGAATACGCAGGCGCCGACCACTACGTCGAGGCACGGACTGTCAAAGACGGCGCGCTCATCACCGCGCCGGCGACCGCTCCGGTGGATTTCGCGAAGGCCGTGTTCGAAGCACTCGACGTGTTTCCGCAGCACATCACCGACGCCTGGTACGGGCTGTACACCACCGGCGATCGGAAGTACTACGACCAGCTCGCGTCCGCATGAGATCGCCCGACGGCGACGCCCTCACCGATCTCGTCCTCCCGGTCTTCGAGCTGAACGGCGAATTCCTCGCTGCCGCACAGGACATCACCGAACCGTCCGGCCTCACCCCGGCGTGGTGGCAGGTTCTCGGTGCGACGATGAAGGAACCACTGACGGTCGCGGACATCGCGCGTCGTGTCGGCCTGGGTTTGGCCAGGCAGAGCGTGCAGCGCACCGCGGACATTCTCGTCGACAAGGGATGGGCCGAATACGTCGACAATCCGAAACACAAGCGGGCGAAACTGCTGCGGCCCACCGCGACGGGGATGGCGACGGTCCGGGAGCTCGGTGACCGTCAACACGCGTGGGCCGACGCAGTAGGGCGCGCGGTGGGCGCCGCGGAGTTGCAGGCGTTCGCTACGACGCTGGAGAAAATAGTCGACGCATCGCGTGCGTACCGGAAGGACGCGATAACCGACATGGGAACCACACGACGCATCTAGGCTCCGATCATGACCGAGGTTTTGCGCGCGGAGATCGCGAGGTCGTGGCAGCGGTCGCGGTCGAGCGGCCTCGAGCCGGCGGATTCGCTCGATCGCATCAGCGTGTCCGACGTCGACCGGCGCAGCCGTTTGCTGGCCGCCGCCAATCCGGTGCTCGACCGGATGGAAAGTGTGCTGGCGGGTAGCGGGTACTGCGTCCTTCTCGCCGATCGCGACGCCCGGTTGGTCGACATGCGCTTCGGCACCCATCGGCTTCGCGACGCTGTGACCGCGACGGGCGCCGTGGTCGGTCGACCGTTCACCGAGCAGACCTCGGGCACCAATTCCATTGCGACGGTTCATCAGACGCGTACGCCCCTGGCCGTCCGGGGCGAGGAGCACTACATCGAGGGCATGAGAGGGTTCAGCTGTTACGGCTACCCGCTGCTTCACCCGATGACCGGCAGCATCGAGGGCGTTCTGGACATCACGTTCCTCGCCGACGAGGACAATCCTCTGCTCGAACCGATGCTCGTCTACGCTGCGCGCGACATTCAAGGCCGCCTCGTCGAGGTCACGCGCACCAGTGAACAGAGACTGTTCGCCGAGTTCCAACGTGTGTCGAGCCGGCGACGCGGCGCTCCGGTCGTTGCCATCGCCGAGGAGCTCCTCCTCGAGAACACTGCGGCCGGACGGTTGGTGGGCACCGCTGATCACAACGCGCTCCGCGCCCTGACGGACGGTGCCGTTCACCGACGCGGATCCGTCCCCTGCATCGAACTGAGTTCCGGAGTCCACGCCGCGGTGCGATGGGAACGTCCGGAGGCGGGGGTGGGAATCGTCATCGAGATCGATCCCATCGACGACGGCAACGCGCATCTGACCGTGCTGGATCGTGCCATGCGCGAGGCCATCGTTGCGGAGCTGGACCGCCACGACGGCAACAAGCGGACGACGGCGGAAACCCTCGGAATCAGCCGCACGACGCTGTACAAGCGGATGCGCGAACTCGGGATCGACGGCTGAGCGATTCATTCGTGCCGGCGATCAATCGGCCCGTAGTTCGTTCGAGAATGTCCAGAACCTGAACACACTCGAAGAGTGATCCAGGTCACGATGGGTACATGACCCAAACCATGGAGCAGTTGCACATCGACACGTTGTTCATCGGCGGTGAGAACGTCGCCCCGCAGTCCACCGGCCGCATCGAGGTTCGCTCGGCCAGTTCGGAAGACGTGATCGGATCGGTCCCGGAAGCGTCGGAAGCCGACGTCGACGCAGCGGTGGCCGCAGCCCGCCGGGCGTTCGACGACCCGAACGGATGGAGCCAGTGGGAGCCCGCACGACGGGCCGACGCGTTGGACAGGCTGGCCGACGAGGTCGAGCAGCGCGGCGAACGCATCGCACAACTGGTGTCGGCCCAGAACGGGATGCCGATTTCCATCGCCATGCAGCTCGAGGCCGGCTTCCCCGTCGCCCTGATTCGGTACTACGCCGGCCTGGCACGGGAAGCGACCTTCGAGGAGACGCATCCGCACCTGATAGGCGGAACCACCACTGTTCGACGTGAACCCATCGGAGTGGTGGGTGCGATCGTCCCGTGGAACTTTCCGCAGACCTTGGCCGCCTTCAAGCACGCTCCCGCTTTGGCGGCGGGCTGCACCATCGTGATCAAGCCGTCGCCGGAAACCGTGCTCGACGGAGTCCTGTTCGCCGAGGCCGTGCAGGCTGCGGGCATTCCCGCCGGAGTGGTCAACATCGTTCCCGGAGGCCGTGAGATCGGCTCCTACCTCGTGTCGCACCGTGACGTCGACAAGGTGGCATTCACGGGCTCGACCGCCGCGGGACGGTCGATCGCGGAGACCTGCGGTCGACTACTGCGCCCCGTCACCCTCGAATTGGGCGGTAAATCGGCATCGATCATTCTCGAGGACGCGAACCTCGATCTCGCCAGCATCGGTGAAAACCTCTTCGGCGCAACGCTTCTGAACAACGGGCAGACCTGTTTCCTCGGCACCCGAATTCTCGCGCCGCGCAGCCGGTACGACGAAGTGGTGGGCATGTTCGAGGCGTTCGCCAACTCGCTCGCCGTCGGCGACGCGTTGGATCCGGCCACCCAGATCGGACCGATGGCCAGCGAACGTCAACGTGACCGCGTCGAGGGCTACATCGCCAAGGGCACCGGCGACGGTGCGCGACTCGTCACCGGCGGTGGCCGACCGCAGAACCTGGACAAGGGCTGGTTCGTACAACCGACGATCTTCGCCGACGTCGACAACGGCCAGACCATCGCGCAGGAGGAGATCTTCGGCCCCGTCCTGGCCGTCATTCCGTACGGCGACGAGGACGAAGCCATCCGCCTCGCCAACGATTCGGACTTCGGGCTCGGCGGCAGCGTCTGGACGGCGGACGACGACCACGGTTACGAGGTGGCGAAGAAGATCCGCACCGGCACGATCGGCATCAACCACTACATGGTCGACCCGTCCTCACCGTTCGGCGGCGTGAAGGACAGCGGGATCGGGCGCGAACTCGGACCCGACGCCCTGAAGAACTTCCAGCAACTCAAGTCCATCTACCG
This sequence comes from Rhodococcus sp. 320_ES, assembly GCF_059691855.1. Taxonomy (NCBI): domain Bacteria; kingdom Bacillati; phylum Actinomycetota; class Actinomycetes; order Mycobacteriales; family Nocardiaceae; genus Rhodococcus; species Rhodococcus sp. 320_ES. The sequence continues at coordinate 408,490 of NZ_JCAWAG010000002.1, forward strand.
GTAGAGGGGATCACACATGAAGACCAAGGCAGCAGTGCTGTTCGAAGCTCACAAGCCGTTCGAGATCCTCGAACTCGACCTCGACAAGCCCAAACCCGGTGAGGTGCTGATCAAGTACACCGCTGCCGGACTGTGCCACTCGGACCTGCACCTGTTGGACGGCGACCTTCCCCCGCGCTTCCCCATGGTCGGCGGGCACGAGGGCTCCGGCGTCATCGAAGAGATCGGCGAAGGCGTCACCAAGGTGAAGGTCGGTGACCACGTCGTCTGCTCGTTCATCCCGAACTGCGGTACGTGCCGCTACTGTTCGACCGGCCGCCAGAGCATCTGCGACATGGGCGCGACCATTCTCGAAGGCTGCCTACCCGACGGGACGTTCCGCTTCCACGACGGCAAAGGTTCCGACATCGGCGGAATGTGCATGCTGGGAACGTTCTCCGAGCGCGCCGTCATCTCCGAGCACTCCGTGGTCAAGGTCGACGACTGGCTGCCGCTCGAGACAGCGGTGCTCGTCGGATGCGGTGTTCCGTCGGGCTGGGGCACTGCGGTCTACGCGGGCGGTGTGCGAGCCGGTGATTCGGTGATCATCTACGGCATCGGCGGACTCGGCATCAACGCCGTCCAAGGCGCGGTGATGGCCGGCGCACGGCACATCGTCGTGGTCGACCCTGTGCAGATGAAGCGTGACCAGGCCATGAAATTCGGTGCGACACATGCCTTTGCCGATGCGGCGTCCGCTCAGGAGAAGTTGACCGAGCTCACCTGGGGCCAGGGCGCCGATCAGGCGCTGATCCTCGTGGGCACCGTCGACGAGGACGTCGTGACCGCGGCGGTTGCGGCCGTCGGCAAGGGCGGAACGGTGGTCATTACCGGCCTCGCCGATCCGACGGCACTGACTGTGCACGTTTCGGGTACCGACCTGACACTGAACCAGAAGACCATCAAGGGTGCACTCTTCGGATCGGCCAACCCGCAGTACGACATCGTGAAGCTTCTGCGCATGTACGACCAGGGTCAGCTGAAGCTGGACGAACTCATCACCACGACCTACTCGCTCGAACAGGTCAACGAGGGCTACCAGGATCTGCGCGACGGCAAGAACATTCGCGGGGTGATCAACTTCGCCTGAACCGCTCCTGCAACTGAGGGTCGCTGAGCCACCAGGGTGTCGACGCCGCCGTATCCGATTCGGGTGCGGCGGCGTCGAGCTGTAGGTCGACGGCTACCGCCTTCTCCTTCTCGTCGCTGCTGAACGCACGCAACAATGCGAGCAGAAACGGCATACCGAGCACGTCGCCGAGGATCCAGAACACTCCGGCACCGATGATCTGATCCGTCTGAACCGACGGTCCCCAGGCACGGCCGAGTCCGGTGTAGTACTCGAGCTGCACGATCGGGCCGAGCCACAACACGATGCCCAGAACGCCGTCACCGAGCATCTCGACGATGGTGATCAGCAGTGACACCAATTGCGAGTATCGCCGCGGCACCGGGTCGGCCTGCAACCGAGCGTAGAAGTAGCCGAACCCCACCACCACGAGCAGCAGCTGCGTTGCGAGGTCGACGAGCCCGTTCGTCAGCGCGGCGTGCAGCCACGGGGTCACGAACAGCAGCCAGGGAGTGGCGAGCATCGCGATGGATGTGGTGACGGGGTGCGCGAGCGTCCGCCACATCCGTGTGTCGAGCCGGCTCTGCGGCACACCCAGCACGGTCAGCGGTCTGCCCATCGCCAGCCCGAACGGGACCACCATCATCAGCAGAATCACCTGCAGCGCCCGGACCCAGAAGAGAGTGTCCGCGTAGACGCCGACGAACGAACACGTCGCGACGACGAACACCGCCAGTCCGAGAACGAGGAAGGACAGGCGTCTCGCGAGGGTCACCGACGGTCCCCGACCTCGCACGTACGCGACACCGGCGACCGCGGTGAACAGTATCGGCACGGGTGCGGCGCGCCACGACGTCAGGGCGGTCTCGAGGGTGAGCGGGTCGACCATGAAATCCAGTGTGCACGCGACTGTGTGGGCCGACTTCCGTTGTGTCCCAGTACGTCCCGAAAGTCCGTTATGCGCTGCGGTCACACACTTTTCTCAGCTTGCGCTCGTAACCTCGGCCTTCGGAGAGACGATGACACCACACAAGCAGGCGAGACATCGCCACGAGGCACCGCGACGGACGTTCCGCATCGTGGGTCGCGTTGCCACGTCCGTGTTGGCGGTCTCCGCTCTCGTCGTCACCGGAATCGGCTGGTGGGGAGTCGGAAGCGCGGGCTCGAGTATCACCACCTCCGATGCCCTCCCCTCGGGCGCTCCGACCACCGACTCCACCGGAGCGATGAACATTCTCCTCATGGGGCTCGATACCCGTAAAGATCAGGACGGCAACGATCTTCCGATCGCCATCCTCGATCAGCTACACGCGGGCGACGGCGAGGAGGGTGGCTACAACACCAACACCCTGATCCTCCTTCACGTCCCGGCGGGTGGCGGCAACGTGACCGCGTTCTCCATACCGCGTGACGATTACGTTGCGGTGTCGGGCATTCCGGGCAACGACCATGTCAAGATCAAAGAGGCCTACGGGTTGAAGATGGCGGCGACGCAGCAGCAGCTCATCGACGAGGGCGTGACCGACCCACACACGCTCGAGACGGAGGGCCGCGAAGCCGGGCGCAAGGAAACCCTGCAGACCGTCAGCGACTTCACCGGCGTCCCCATCGACCACTTCGCCGAAGTCACTCTGGCCGGATTCTACGATCTCGCAACAGCTCTCGGCGGCGTGCAGGTGTGCCTGAATCAACCCGTCGACGACTCGGCCTACTCGGGAGCGGTGTTCCCGGCCGGAGTCCAAACTCTGAACGGATCGCAGGCCCTCGCGTTCGTACGGCAGCGGCACGGCCTGACGAACGGTGATCTGGACCGAACTCACCGGCAGCAGGCGTTTCTGGTGTCGGTGATGCACTCGCTGGAATCGGCCGGCACGTTCGGTGACGTGAGCAAGCTGTCGTCGCTGTTGGACGTCGTCCACCGCGATGTGGTGGTGTCGTCAGGATGGGATCTCGAATCGATTGCGTCGCAGGCCAACGCGCTCGGTAGCGCGACGGTGAGCTTCTCGACTCTGCCTATCGAGCGATACGACACCATCGACGGTCAGGACGTGAACATCGTCGACCGATCGGTCGTGCGGCACACCGTTCTCACGGCGTTAGGGCTGCCCGACACCACTCCCCCTCCCACGAGCACCGTCGACGTGATCAACGCCGACGGGCGGCCCGGACTGGGCGGACAGACGATGTCGACCCTCACCGCGCAGGGGTTCAGGGCCGGCACCGTCCAGAACGGATCGTCGTCGTACACGACCGTCCACTACGGAACCGGCGCCGACGAGGACGCGACGACGGTGGCCACCGCCCTGGGCGGGGTCACGGCGGAAGCCGACGAGTCGGTGCCGGCCGGGCACATCAGGGTGACGCTCGGCCGGGGTTATCAACCTCCGAGCGCGCAGGCCCCGAGCACGCCGGCGTCACCGGCCCCCGTTCGGTTGGCGACCAACCAGGACAACGGAAACCCGGTCAGCAGCAACAGCCCCGTACCGTGCGTCGATTGAGACCGGCGTCGATCAGACCGTCCAGGTGTCGCGGCCCAGAAGCAGTTGCTGCAGTGACGAATCCGACGTCGGCTGATCCGCCTTCGCCTGCGCGACCTGGTCCCGCGCCGCGTCGTCGTAGGTGGCGCGCGAGACGCTACGGAACACTCCGGTCAGGGTGTGTGTGAGGTCCTGATCCGAGAGCCTCGACAACGCGTAGGCGTACTCCGGGTCGTCGGTGTGCGCGTCGTGCACCACGATGTCGGCCGCGTCGACGTCTGCGGTCGAGCGCACCGCAAGCCCGAAACCTTCTCGTACGACGCAGAATTCCCCGTTCGCCCCGAACACGATGGGCTCTCCGTGTACCAGGGGAATCAGGCGCTGCTCGTACCCTTCCTTGCGCAGAACGTCGAACGAGCCGTCGTTGAAGATGGGGCAGTCCTGGAAGATCTCGACGAACGCAGTGCCGCGATGCTGGGCGGCCTCGCGCAGCACGGCGGTCACGCCCTTGCGGTCCGAGTCGAGGGCACGCGCTGCGAACGTCGCTTCGGCACCCAACGCGAGGGACAAGGTGTTGAACGGGTGGTCCAGTGATCCCATAGGAGTCGACTTGGTGACCTTGCCGACCTCCGAGGTCGGGGAGTACTGGCCCTTGGTCAGACCGTAGATCCTGTTGTTGAACAACAGGATCGTCATGTTCACGTTGCGGCGCAACGCATGGATCAGGTGGTTGCCGCCGATCGACAGCGCGTCACCGTCGCCGGTGATCACCCACACCGCCAGATCCGGGCGAGTGACCGCGAGTCCGGTGGCGATCGCGGGTGCACGGCCGTGAATGGAGTGGATGCCGTACGCATCCAGGTAGTACGGGAACCGGCTCGAGCACCCGATACCCGAGACGAACATCATGTTCTCCTTGCGGAGCCCGAGCTCGGGAAGGAAGCTCTTGATGGTCGCGAGGATGACGTAATCGCCGCACCCCGGGCACCAGCGCACTTCCTGGTCGGATGCGTAATCCTTTGCCTTGAGCACGGTGTCGGTTGTCGGCACACCCATGAACGCAGTCATCACTTCACCTCCGCCGACGCCAGTGCGCGGCTCCGTTTGTCGTGTTCCTTCTCGCGCAGCGTGCCGTCCACGGCAGCGGAGATGACGTCTGTCAGTTCGTCTCCGGTGAAGGCCATACCCTCGACCTTGGTGACCGAGACGATGTCGACGAGGTATCGCGCTCTCAAAATCAAGGCCAGCTGACCGAGGTTCATCTCGGGGAGCACGACCGTGTCGTATGCACGCAGCACATCACCGAGGTTGGCGGGCAACGGATTCAGTGATCGCAGCTGAGCGTGCGCCACGGACGTTCCGGCACGCCGCGCGCGACGGCACGCCTCGCCGATGGGTCCGTAGGAGCTGCCCCACCCGATCATCAGGACGCGGGCGTCACCGCTGGGATCGTCGACAACGATGTCGGGCACCTCGATGCCGTCGATCTTCGCCTGGCGCAGCCGGACCATCAGGTCGTGGTTGGCGGGGTCGTAGGAGATGTCGCCGGACCCGTTGGCCTTCTCGAGACCGCCGATGCGGTGCTCGAGCCCGGCGACGCCGGGCAGTGCCCATGCCCGTGCCAGCGTGCGTGGGTCACGGGCGTACGGCTTGTAGCTGCGGGAAGGCCGGAGGCCGGTCGGAATGTCGGCGTCCTGCGTGGTGAATTCGGGGTCGATGGGGGCCAGATCGGCAACGTCCGGAACCGACCACGGCTCACTGCCGTTCGCGATGGCGCCGTCCGAGAGGATGATCACCGGCGTGCGGTAGGTGAGCGCGATCCGGGACGCCTCGACGGCGATGTCGAAGCAGTCGGCGGGAGACCTCGGCGCCAGCACGGCGACCGGCGACTCGCCGTTACGGCCGAACAGCGCCTGCAGGAGGTCGGCCTGCTCGGTCTTGGTGGGCAGGCCGGTGGAGGGCCCACCGCGCTGCACGTCGATGATGACCAGAGGAAGCTCGGTCATCACCGCGAGGCCGATCGTCTCGCTCTTGAGCGCGAGTCCCGGACCCGACGTGCTGGTGACTCCGAGCGCGCCTCCGAACGACGCCCCCAGTGCCGCACCGATTCCTGCGATCTCGTCCTCGGCCTGGAACGTGGTGACACCGAAGTGCTTGTGCTTGCTGAGCTCGTGCAGAATGTCCGACGCCGGCGTGATCGGGTACGTCCCGAGGAACACCTGTAGTCCCGAAAGTTGGCCCGCAGCAACGATTCCGTACGACATGGCCGTGTTACCGGTGATCTGTCGGTAGGTGCCGGCGGGCAGAGAGGCGGCCGCCACTTCGAAGGTGGCACCGAAACTTTCGGTCGTCTCGCCGTAGTTCCACCCCGCGCGGAACGCGAGCAGGTTGGCCTCGGCGATGTCTGGCTTGGAGGCGAACTTCTCGCGCAGGTAGCGCTCGGTGTTCTCGGTGGGCCGGTGATACATCCAGCTCAGCAGACCCAGCGCGAACATGTTCTTCGCGCGTTCGCCGTCCTTCTTGCTGACCCCGGACGGCTCGACCGCGCCGATGGTGAGCGTAGCCATGGGAACGTCGTGCACCACGTACTCGCTCAGCGACTCGTCGTCGAGCGGGTTGACCTCGTATCCCACCTTGGTGAGATTGCGCTTGGTGAACTCGTCCGAGTTGACGATCAACATGCCGCCGCGAGGAAGGTCCGCGATGTTGGCCTTCAGCGCCGCCGGATTCATCGCGACGAGAACATCCGGCCGGTCCCCTGCCGTCAGGATGTCGTAGTCCGCGATCTGAATCTGGAACGAGGAGACGCCGGGAAGAGTGCCCTGAGGGGCCCGGATCTCGGCGGGGAAGTTGGGCTGCGTGGCAAGGTCGTTGCCGAAGGCCGCGGCCTCCGATGTGAACCGGTCTCCCGTGAGCTGCATTCCGTCGCCGGAATCGCCCGCAAAGCGGATGACCACCTTTTCCAATTTTGTCGATGACACGGGCCCACCCTCCAGTGACGTTTCTCACCTCGACAATGGCACACCCGGATCAGGCAGTCGGTACCGACCCGATCACCACCGTGCTCCCGAACTCCTCGGACGACGCAATGCGTGTACTCAATCCGCCGGCCTCGAGCGCAGCCGCCGTCGCGGACGCCTGCTGCACACTCGACTCGATCAACACGTGACTCCCCGCCGCCAGCCACCGACGCGCCTCGGCAGCGACCCGCCGATGGACGTCGACACCGTCGTCTCCCCCGTCGAGCGCCACCCGCGGTTCGTGATCACGCGCCTCCGGCGGCATGTGCTCGATCTCGTCCGACGGAACGTAGGGCGCATTCACCAGCAGAAGCGCCACCCGGCCGACCAACTCGCGCGGTAGCGCGTCGAAGAGGTCGCCCTCGAACACACGGCCACCCACCGGCTCGACGTTCGCACGGGCGCACTGCACGGCCGCCGGGTCCACGTCGGAGGCGACCAGGGCAATACCGTCGATCATGCGGGAGAGGGCGACCCCCAGCGCGCCGGTGCCGCAGCACAGATCCACCACGAGGTCACCGGCAGCGGCCATCGATGCGGCGCAGTGAACCAGGAACTCGGTTCGTTTGCGCGGCACGAACACCCCCGGTTGCACGACGATGCGGAGTCCGCAGAACTCGGCCCACCCCAGGATCTGCTCGAGTGGCAAGCCGTCGACGCGTCGACGCACCTTGTCGGCAAGGTCGAGCTCCGACGTCGAGGACTCGATCAACAGACGCGCTTCGTCTTCGGCGAAGACACACCCGGCGCGTCGAAGTGTTGTGACGATGTCGTGCTGAACGAAGGACACAAGGAAGAATATCGAATCAGTCGGTACTGTTGAGCTGAATCCAAAACAGACAAATTCGACAGGGGGCGAGCTGCATCATGGGAATTCGCCGGCGGGTGATTCTTCGGAAGTCGAAAAGGGTCTTGGGAAGTGGAGTCGGGTCCACGAAAGAGGTCGTCGTCACGACGGTCGTGTCCACGAAAGACGTCATTGCCGATCTCACGGTCGGTGAACACAAAGAAACAACCGAAGTTCGTCTGTCGTCGGTATTGGCCGTCCTCGCGGGTTTCGTGGGCGCCGCGTCGTTCATTCACTCGGCCGGCTACTTCGTCACCTTCATGACCGGCAACACCGAGCGCATGGTTCTCGGCTGGTTCGTCGGAGATGCCGTACTTGCTTACGGCGCAATGGCTCTCGTTGCCATGTTCATCGCCGGAGTGGTGATCGGATCGCTGTGCAGACGACATCTGTGGTCGAACCACCCGCACGGCGCGACCAACCTGACCGCGTTGGCGCTCTTCATAGCCGTGATCTTGGACATTCGGTTCAGCGGAGCCAATACTTCGTTCTCACCGTCGATCAGCTTGCTGTCGATATCGTTCGTCGCATTTGCGATGGGCGCATTGAACACGTCGTTCGTGAAGAACGGGGAAGTGTCGATACCGCTGAGTTACGTCACCGGAACACTGGTGAAACTCGGGCAGGGTATCGAGCGACATATCAGCGGCGGCACCATCAAAGAGTGGTCCGATTACGGAATTCTCTACGCCTCGTTCGCGGCCGGTGCATTGTTGGGCGGAATTGTCGGAGTGGTCGTCGGCGGCGGGTGGATGCTGTTGTCCGCAGCGATTGCAGCCACGGCCACCAGCATCTACACCTACCGACGCGACGCCAAGACCGAACCCTTGGCGCCGCTGAAGTAAGACGGTTGCGTCAGGAAGCGGACTTCCAGCCAGTTGCGAACGCCTCGGCGATACCGGGGAGGCTGGCAGCACGCTTCTTGGCGCGACGGCGGCGAATCACGACGGCCACCACGACAGCGGCGGCAGCGGCTGCTACGCCCGCGATGACGTTCTTGTTGTTCGAGGCAGCTTCGGCGACATCGTTGGCATCGAGATCCCGAACGGCCGACTTGACCTCGGACTTCACCTCGGCAGCCTTGTCCTTGGCGGCATCGGCAACCTCGGACGCCTTCTCCTTGACGTCTCCCGCAACGTCCTCGGCCTTCGCCTTTGCGTCGTCGGCCTTGTCCTTGGCCACCTCGGCCACGTCCTCGGCGGTGTCGCTCACGGAGTCGCCGACCTGCTTGCCCTTGGCCTTGGTCTGATCGGCAGCGCCCTCGGCCTGCAGATCCTTGTTGTCGGTCACGTCGCCGACCGTCTCCTTGGCCGAACCGGCCACTTCTTCAGCCTTGTGCTTCGCCTTGTCGATGAAGTCAGCCATGGTTGTCATCCCTTCGTTGCGGTGTCGTCTACTTGGTCGGCACTTAGTACCCGAACCGCACGTATTCAATCGGTGACGTAGATCACCGTTGGAACACGTCAGGGATTCCGTCGTTGTCGTCGTCTCGCGTTTCCACTTCCTCCAGGCGCCTGTACGCCCCGTTCCGGGCCCTCAGTACGAGCGACGCCAACGTCGCGGCGACCACCGATCCGACCAGCACACCGACCTTGACGTGATCGTCTCGTTCGGTTCCGGCGCCGAACGCAAGGTCCCCGATCAGCAGCGACACCGTGAATCCGATGCCGGCAAGCATCGCCAGTCCGAGAACGTCCACCCAGGTGATGCCGTCGTCGAGGGAGGCCCGGCTGAATTTCGCGACGAGGTAGGTCGTGACGAAGATGCCGAGCGGTTTGCCGACCACGAGTCCGAGGACGATGCCGATCGCGATCGGGTCGGTCAGTGCACGTGCCAGGCCGGACCCGCCGCCGACGGCCACGCCCGCGGCGCAGAACGCGAACAGCGGTACAGCGACGCCCGACGAGATCGGGCGGACGCGATGCTCGAAGTGCTCTGCCATTCCGGGCCGTTCGTCGCTCCGGTCTCTGCGCAGAACCGGGACCGCGAATCCGAGGAGCACGCCGGCAACGGTCGCGTGTACACCCGATTCGTGGACCAGCACCCAGGTCACCGCAGCCAACGGAAGCAGGATCCACCACGACCGATTGCGCTTCTGGACGGCGAAGGCAAACAGGGCGAGCGGAATGACGGCCAACCCGAGAGCGACGAAATTCAAGTTGTCGCTGTAGAAGATCGCGATGACGGTGACCGCCAGAAGGTCGTCCACCACGGCGAGCGTCAGAAGGAACGTGCGCAGCGCCGACGGAAGGTGGGTGCTGATGACCGCGAGGATCGCAACGGCGAACGCGATGTCGGTGGCCGTCGGAATCGCCCAGCCCCGCAGTGCCCCGTCACCCGTACCGAGATTCACGAGCACGAAGACCAGCGCGGGGACCGCCATTCCTCCCACCGCCGCAGCGATCGGCAGAGCCGCTCGCGCAGGGTTGCGGAGGTCCCCGGCCACGAACTCTCGCTTGAGTTCGACGCCGACCACGAAGAAGAAGATGGCCAGCAGGCCATCGGCGGCCCAGGTGGAGATCGTGAGATCGAGGTGGAGCGACGACGGTCCGACGGTCGTCTGCATCAGCGAGAAATAGGCGTCGGACCACGGGGAGTTCGCCCAGACCAGAGCAACCACGGTGGCAACCAGCAGCAGCGCACCGCCGACGGTTTCCCTGCGCAGGATCTCCGCGATGCGTGCGCTTTCGGACCATGATCCGCGAGAGAACAGCGGGAGGCGATCGGATGACATGGGAGCCCTTCGTTTCGGCAGCACAAATTCGTTGCCGACCAGACTTCCCGGCGCACCGGTTACAGAGCCTATAGAAGTCGGAGTTCGAGCGCGCGTTCAGCGCTTGCGGTTGATGGACACTCGGTTGATCGACACGAAGGCCACGAGAACGAGGAAGAACGGCACGAGCACTGCGTACACATCCGCGTACATGACAGCCACACCCGTACAGATCGCGCCGATCAGCAAGGCGCACAACGCCATGGCGGCCGCACGGTTGACGGTCCGCTCGGACACCAGCCCGCTCACCAGACCGGTGAGGGTGCCGGTGAAGTAGGTGGTGCTCACGCCGGGCAGGTGGACGCGGGTGAACGCGGCGCTCTGCACGCCCATCGCCGTGGCGGCGAGTGACAGAGCGGCGTACTGCGCCGCGCCGCTGGGGTGCGCGTTCGACCCGATCCACATCACCGCAAGAGCGAGCACGAGTCCGAATTCCAATCCGATTGCGGCGGAACGGAACCGGACAACGGTGTGGCCGACGGCGACGCCGAGAGCGTATGCGAGAACCGCAACGGCGGCGTGGGAGAGTGCAGTCCAGTTCTGCACACCCACGGACGCCCCCACGACGACCACGTTGCCGGTGATGACGCTGGCGAACGCTCCGCCGAGTCTCGTCAGGGCCAACGCGTCGACCGATCCCGACGCGGCGGAGAGCGTGAGTCCCAGCATCAGGTCCGATCGCTTGGGCTCTGTCACCGAAGCATCTTCTCATCACCACGAAGTCTTGACTTGATCCAGAAAAGGAGGCCATAGTGGTGGCGTGGCCTCGAGCGATTCCTATGCGGAGCAACTGCGCTCCGCGGAACTCCGCGTAACCCGCCCGCGGGTCGCGGTGCTCGAGGCTGTGGGCGCACATCCGCACGCTGATACCGAGACAGTTCTCGCAGCTGTACGTACCTCGCTGCCCGAGGTGTCTCGGCAGGCCGTCTACGACGTCCTGAACGCACTCACCGTGGCTCGCCTAATACGCCGGATACAGCCGTCCGGTTCGTCGGCGCGCTACGAAACACGAGTCGGTGACAACCACCACCACGTCGTCTGCAGATCGTGCGGAAACATCGCCGACGTGGACTGCGCGGTGGGTGAGGCACCGTGCCTCACCGCCTCGGAACCTCATGGCTTCACGATCGACGAAGCCGAGGTCATGTACTGGGGTCTGTGCCCCGATTGCTCGGCCCAACACGCAAATGTCAACGCTCGGAAGGACAGTCGTGACTGAAGACCACACAACACGCGAAAAAGAGATGAACGAGGACCAGCCGCAGGATGCTGCCGCCGGCTGTCCCGTCATGCACGACAAGATGCCGATGCCGGTCGAGGGTGGCTCGAACCACGAGTGGTGGCCCCAGGCCCTCAACCTCAAGATCCTGAAGAAGAACCCGGCCGTCGGCGATCCGATGGGCGCCGACTTCGACTACGCCGCCGAGTTCAACTCTCTCGACCTCGCCGAGGTCAAGCGTGACATCGAAGCGGTCATGACCAACTCGCAGCCGTGGTGGCCCGCCGACTTCGGTCACTACGGCCCTTTCTTCATTCGCATGGCGTGGCACGCGGCCGGCACCTACCGCAAGCAGGACGGACGCGGCGGCGCCGGAGCCGGCATGCAGCGCTTCGCACCGCTGAACAGCTGGCCCGACAACGCATCGCTCGACAAGGCGCGTCGCCTGATCTGGCCGGTCAAGCAGAAGTACGGCAAGAAGCTCTCCTGGGCCGACCTCATCGTGCTCACCGGCAACGTTGCCATCGAGTCGATGGGACTGCCCACCTACGGATTCGGCGGCGGACGTGAAGACGTCTGGGAGCCCGAAGAAGACGTGTACTGGGGCCCCGAGCAGACCTGGCTGGGCGACGAGCGCTACCACGGTGATCGCACGACCCTGGACAACCCGCTTGCCGCAGTGCAGATGGGCCTGATCTACGTCAATCCCGAAGGCCCCAACGGCAACCCGGATCCCGTGCAGTCCGCGCTGGACATTCGCGAGACCTTCGGCCGCATGGCCATGAACGACATCGAGACCGCAGCCCTGGCCGTCGGCGGACACACCTTCGGCAAGACGCACGGTGCAGCCGACCCCGACAAGCACATCGGTGCGGAGCCCGAGGGCGCCCCCATCGAGCAGATGGGCCTGGGCTGGAAGAACAGCTTCCAGAGCGGTGTCGGCGCCGACGCCATCACCAGTGGCCTCGAGGTCATCTGGACCCCGACACCCACGCAGTGGGACAACAGCTTCCTCGAGACGCTGTACGGATTCGAGTGGGAGCTCTACAAGAGCCCCGGCGGCGCGCACCAGTGGCGTCCCAAGAACGGCGAAGGCGCGGACCTCGTTCCCGACCCGGCCGACCCGTCCAAGCGTCGCCACCCGTCGATGCTCACCTCGGACATCGCGATGCGCGTCGATCCGATCTACGAGCAGATCACCCGTCGCTGGCTCGACCACCCCGAGGAACTCGCAGAAGAGTTCCAGAAGGCGTGGTTCAAGCTCACCCACCGCGACATGGGACCGGTCTCGCGGTACCTCGGCCCCGAGGTTCCCGCCGAGCCCCTGATCTGGCAGGACCCGATCCCGGCCGTCGATCACGAACTGATCGGTGACGCCGAGATCGCCGAGCTGAAGTCGAAGATCCTCGACTCCGGTCTCACGACGCAGCAGCTCATCTCCACCGCATGGGCCGCGGCATCGTCCTTCCGCATCAGTGACAAGCGTGGCGGCGCCAACGGTGGCCGTCTGCGCCTGCAGCCCCAGGCGGGCTGGGAGGTCAACGAGCCCGACGAGCTGGCACAGGTCATCCGTGTCCTCGAGGGAATCCAGGAATCGTTCTCCGGAACGGTGTCCTTCGCCGACCTCGTCGTCCTCGGTGGCGTTGCCGCACTGGAGAAGGCCTCCGGCGTCTCGGTGCCCTTCACTCCCGGTCGCACGGACGCGACGCAGGAGCAGACGGACGTCGACTCGTTCTCCGACCTCGAGCCCAAGGCCGACGGCTTCCGCAACTTCCTCGGCAAGGGGCAGAAGCTGCCGGCGGAGTACTCGCTCGTCGACCGGGCGAACCTGCTCTCGCTCAGCGCACCCGAGCTGACCGTCCTCGTCGGTGGTCTGCGCGTTCTCGGTGCGAACTACCAGAACTCGTCGCACGGCGTCCTGACCGACAAGGTCGGCACGCTCACCAACGACTTCTTCGTCAACCTCCTCGACATGGGTACCGAATGGGTTCCCACCGCCGAGGACGGCATCTACGAAGCCAAGGATGCCGCCACCGGTGAGAAGAAGTGGACGGGAACGCGCAACGACTTGGTGTTCGGCTCCAACTCCGAATTGCGTGCCGTCGCAGAGGTTTACGCGTGCGACGACGCCAAGGACAAGTTCGTCGCCGACTTCGTCGCCGCATGGGACAAGGTCATGATGCTGGACCGCTACGAGCTCTGAGTATCGGTTCCACACGACGCCCCGCGAGCCGCATGGCTCGCGGGGCGTCGTGCTGTGTGGAGTTCTCGCACGGAGGCCCTGCCCGGGCTTTACTGTCGTCGGCGTGAACCCAGACCCGAAGAACACCGTCACCATCGGCTCCGAATCCGGCATCGAAGTCGACGTGCTCCCTTACGGCGCGACGCTGCAGCGAATGGCGGTGACCTGCGGCGACGGGGTGCGTCGCGACATCCTCGTCGGAGTGGCCGGCGAAGCCGAACTACGTTCGTCGACAGCATATTTCGGCTCGACCGTCGGTCGATACGCCAACCGCATCGCACACGGTCGCTTCGATCTGGACGGTCGCGACATCGTGCTGACCGTGAACGACGGCGAACATCATCTGCACGGCGGCACCGATGGATTCGACTCCCGCCCGTGGACGGTCACGCAGCGGACAGCCGATGCAGTCACGCTCGAACTCGTCAGCCCCGACGGAGATCAGGGTTACCCCGGGGAGGTCCATGCGCGCGCCGCGTTCTCCGTCACCGGAACCACGGTGCGCCTCGAACTGACCGCGACGACCACTGCACCGACGGTGGTCAACCTGACCAGCCATGCCTATTTCGATCTCGACGGCACCGGAACGGACGATCACGAACTCCAGGTGTTCGCATCGTCCTTCGTTCCGGTGGGCGTCGGCGCAATTCCAACCGGTGGCACCGACGATGTCTCGGGCACGGCCCTGGATCTGCGCACGGCGAGTCGCGTCGGCGACCGGGCACGGGCGGCGGATGCGAAACTGTCGGCGACCCGCGGAATCGACCACAACTACGTCGTCGACGGGAGCGGTTTTCGCCGCGCTGCCCGGCTGAGTTCGGCCAGAAGCAGGACCGCACTCGAGGTGTGGAGCGATCAACCGGGCCTGCAGGTCTACACCGGTAATTTCCTCGACGGCGGCGACATCTCGCGCCGCGGCACCAGGCTGCGACAAGGCGACGGGATCGCTCTCGAGCCGCAGTTGTTCCCCGACAGCCCCAACCAGCCGGCGTTTCCGTCCGCGGTACTGCGACCTGGTGAAACATACCGTTCGGTCATCGAATGGAGGTTCTCGACGCTCCAAGAGTGAGCGTTAACATTTTTCCCGACCAATGTTCGCAAAGGTCTTGACGGCGCCCAATGTTAACGCTCACACTCTGTTGCACACGTCACAGTGGAGTGGCGAATTATCGAGGAGAACCCATGGCGTCGAAGAAGCTTTGTGCAGTCAGCGCACTCGTCCTGAGTAGCGCGCTCGCGCTCGGTGCGTGCAGCAGCGGAGGAGGAGATTCCTCGGGCGGGGGCGGAGCAGGCGCCACCGTACTGGGCTTCTCGCAGGTCGGCGCGGAGAGCGGCTGGCGTACGGCGAACTCGACGTCCATCCAGGAAGCCGCTACCGCTGCCGGAATCGATCTGAAGTTCTCCGACGCCCAACAGAAGCAGGAAAACCAGATCAAGGCCATTCGCACCTACATCCAGCAGAAGGTCAGCGCCATCGCGTTCAGCCCGGTCGTCGAGACCGGTTGGGAACCGGTGCTCCAGGAAGCCAAGCGCGCGAACATTCCCGTCATCCTGACGGACCGAGCGGTCGACACCACCGACGATTCGCTTTACGCCACGTTCCTCGGGTCGGACTTCGTCGAAGAGGGCAAGAAAGCCGGAGATTGGCTGGTGCAGAACAGCGCCGTTGCCGATACCACCGGCGACGGCAAGATCAACGTCGTCGAACTGCAGGGCACAACGGGGGCCGCGCCGGCCATCGACCGCGCAGAGGGATTCCGGGATGCCATCGGCAGCGATTCGAAGATCGCCATCACGGCCTCTCAAACCGGAGACTTCACCCGCGACGGCGGCAAGCAGGTCATGGAGTCCTTCCTGAACTCGAACCGCGGACAGATCGACGTGGTCTTCGCTCAGAACGACGACATGGGACTCGGCGCAATCCAGGCCATCGAAGCAGCCGGCCTCGTTCCCGGAAAAGACATCAAGATCATCACCGTCGACGCGGTCAAGGACGGAATGCAGGCACTGGCCGACAAGAAGATCGACTTCATCGTCGAATGCAATCCTCTGCTCGGGCCGCAACTGATGGACCTCACGAAGAAGGTCATCAACGGCGAGGAGGTTCCCAAGCGAGTCGTCACCGAGGAAACCACGTTCACGCCCGAACAGGCAGCCTCGGTTCTCGCCGACCGCCAGTACTAGAAAGTTCCGATATGACCACCGACGTCGTTCTCGACACACCCATCGTCGAGATGCGGGACATCTCGATCACTTTCGGATCGGTACGGGCGCTCGACGGGGTGTCGCTTCGCCTGTTCCCCGGTGAAGTTCACTCGCTGATGGGCGAGAACGGCGCCGGGAAATCCACCCTCATCAAGGCGCTCACCGGCGTCTACCCCATCGACGGCGGAACCGTCACGGTCGACGGAAGACAGCGTGAGTTCGGGAACCCGGCCGCGGCTCGAGAAGCCGGAATCAGCACGGTCTACCAGGAAGTGAACCTGCTTCCCAATCTGAGCGTGGCCGAGAACATGCTTCTGGGACGCGAGCCGAGGCGCCTCCCCGGCGCGTTTCTCGGAGCCATCGGCGGTATCGACCGGCGTGCGATGAACCGACGGGCGAAGACGACGCTGGACCGACTCGGACTGAACATCGACCCGTCGTCGATCCTCGGTGACCACCCGATCGCCATCCAACAGCTGGTGGCCATCGCACGGGCGGTCGATGTCCAGTCACGGGTACTCATCCTCGACGAACCCACCTCGAGCCTGGACAAGGACGAAGTCGAGACGCTCTACGGTGTCATCGATCGCCTACGCAGCGAAGGCACGTCGATCGTCTTCGTGTCCCACTTCCTCGACCAGGTCTACCGAATCTCCGACCGCATGACCATCTTGCGGAACGGTCGCCTGGTCGAGGAGCGCTCCGTCGCAGACACCCCGCAGCTCACCCTCGTCGAATTGATGATCGGCCGGGAGCTCGACACCTTGCGTGAACTCGACAGTCGCGAACCCGTCGTGGTCCCCCGCGACGCAATGCCGGTCATGGAAGTACTCGGCCTGAGCCGCAAGGGCGCTCTGGAAGCGACCGACCTGCGTCTGCATGCGGGGCAGGTCGTGGGCGTCGCAGGTCTGCTGGGATCCGGGCGCACCGAACTCGCCCGACTGCTGGCCGGCGCCGACCGAGCCGACTCGGGATCGGTGGAAGTGCATTCGATTCGGAGCCGCATCCGCACACCCCGACAGGCTGCCGACCGGCGCATCGCACTGACCAGCGAAGACCGCAAGGCGGATGGTGTCGTCGGTGATCTCAGCGTGGCGGACAACATGATGCTCGCGCTCCAGGCCAAGCGCGGGTGGCTTCGACCCATCCCGCGGTCGACGCGCAACGCCCTCGTTCGCAAGTACATGGAGGCGTTGGACATCAGGCCGGCCGACCCGACCACTGCGATGCGCAACCTGTCGGGAGGCAATCAACAGAAGGTGCTGCTCGCGCGCTGGCTGGTGACCGAGCCGGAGCTGTTGATTCTCGACGAACCGACGCGCGGAATCGACATCGGCGCGAAGGCACAGATCCAGACACTCGTGGCCGACCTCGCGACGCGGGGAATGTCCGTCGTCTTCATCTCCGCCGAACTGGAAGAGATCCTGCGTCTGAGCGATCGCATCGTCGTCATGCGCGATCACCGCAAGATCGACGAGAGGGTCAACGACGGGGTCTCCGTCGGCGACGTGCTCGCCACCATCGCGGCCGGCGTCCGCACGGACGAGTCGGCGCGACCCGAGTCATCCTCCATGACAACAACTCTCGACAGGAACGCCGCATCATGACCCAGACCGTCCCCCCGTCGACCACCGCGCCGAAGCCCGTCGTCACGCGGGTCCTCGCGCAACCCATCGTCTGGCCCCTGCTCGCCCTGCTGGCTCTGGTCGTCGTCAATGTAGTTGTCACACCGGACTTCCTGGACATCCGCATCGAGAACGGTGGGCTGTTCGGCAATCCGGTCGACATCGTCCGGAACTCGGCGCCGCTGGTTCTCGTCGCACTCGGAATGACACTGGTGGTCGCCACCCGCGGAATCGACCTGTCCGTCGGTGCCGTCGCCGTGATCGCCGCGGCGGTGGCGTGTACACGAATCGCAGCGGCGCCCGACGAGGGCGCCACCACGACGATGATCATGGCCGTGGTCTGGGCACTCGCCGCCTGCCTCCTGCTCGGCCTGTGGAACGGACTCCTCGTGTCCGTCTTCGGTATTCAGCCGATCATCGCGACGCTGATCTTGATGGTGGCGGGCCGAGGCCTTGCCATGCTGATCACCGACGGACAGATCACGACGGTCAACAACTCCGCGTTCACCGAGCTCGCGTCGGGAACGCTTCTGGGGCTTCCCATCGCGGTGCTCATCGCCGCAGCCGTCGTCGCGGCGACGGCTCTGCTCACCCGCAGAACCGCTCTGGGAATGCTCGTCGAGGCGGTCGGAATCAACCCCGAGGCGAGCAGACTCGCAGGGGTTCGTTCGCGGACCATCGTCTGGACCGTCTACGTCTTCGCTGCGGTCTGCGCCGGCATTGCGGGACTGATCATCGCGGCCAACACGAACTCGGTGAACGCGAACAGCCTCGGTCAGTGGATCGAGCTGGACGCCATTCTCGCCGTCGTCATCGGAGGCACCGCACTGACGGGTGGTCGATTCTCGATCGCCGGAACCGTCGTGGGCGCACTGCTGATCGGCACACTGACCCGCACCATCACCAACGTCGGCATCCCGTCCGAGGCCAACTACCTGTTCAAGGCGATCGTCATCGTCGTGGTCTGCCTGCTCCAGTCACCACGAGCGCGAGCGTCGCTGCGCACCCTCCTGCGTCCCACCACTGCGAAGGCGGCACGATCGTGAGCGATCTCCTGACAGCACCACCCGCGTCAACCCCACCCGCATCTCCCCCGGACCGATCCCTCGTCGATCGTGTGCGCCGATACTCGCCACCGTCACGATTCCTGCCGGTGATCGCCACGATCGCCCTGTTCGTCGGACTCTTCGGGCTGGGTGAGTTCCGCTACCCGGGATTCGCGGATCCGCAGGTCTTCCTGTCGCTCCTCATCGACAACTCGTTCCTCGTCGTGCTCGCGGTGGGAATGACCTTCGTCATCCTGACCGGCGGCATCGACCTCTCCGTGGGATCGGTTGTCGCGCTGTCGACCATGATCGCCGCTCGCACTCTGCAGCTGGGCTGGCCGCCACTGCTCGTCATGGCAGTCGTGCTGCTCTGCGGACTCCTGCTCGGCACCACGATGGGCGTCCTGATCCACTACCTGCAGATCCAGCCTTTCGTCGCCACGCTGGCCGGAATGTTCCTCGCGCGCGGGCTCTGCTACATGATCGGGGTCGAGTCGATTCCGATCACGGACGACACGTTCTCGTCCATCGCATTCGCCGTGATCGAACTCCCCGGCGGCTACACGATCACCTGGAGCGTCGTCATTGCGCTCGTGACCGTCGCGATCGCCGCATACGTGCTGGCGTGCACACGGTTCGGGCGGTCGGTGTACGGCATCGGAGGCAACGAAGCGTCGGCGGTCCTGATGGGGCTGCGGGTCGCGGCCGTGAAGGTCGGCGTCTACGCGATCAGCGGATTCTGCGCGGCGCTCGGCGGCCTGCTGTTCTCCTTCTACGCCCTCTCGGGCTACAGCCTCCACGCGGTGGGCATGGAACTCGATGCCATCGCAGCAGTGGTGATCGGCGGAACGTTGCTCACCGGTGGTCGTGGTTACGTGATCGGATCCCTCATCGGCGTCCTGATTCTCGGTGCCATACAGACTTTCATCGCTTTCGACGGAACACTGAGCTCATGGTGGACACGAATCGCGATCGGGATCCTGCTTCTGGTGTTCGTGGTGGCGCAACGCCTGATCACGGTGAGGCGCAGATGACCACGGACAGCATCGACGGAGCAACGCTTCCCTCGACACGAACGCCCGTCATGGCCGACGTCGCCCGCCTCGCCGGCGTCTCTCATCAGACGGTCTCGCGCGTCATCAACGGACAGACCAATCTACGTCCGGAGACACGCGATCGAGTTCAGCGCGCGATCGACCAGCTCGGTTACCGGCCGAACAGGGCAGCTCGAGCGCTGGTGACCAGAAGGTCTGCGACCATCGGGATCATCGGTTCCAAGGGCGGCTTCTGGGGACCGAGCACCACGCACCGCACCGTCCAGAGTGCGGCGCGCGAAGCCGGATACTCGGTCAGCGCAGTCAGTTTGAGCACCCTGTCGCGTGACGAGCTCGTCGGAGCACTGCACCACCTCCACGACCAGGGTGTGGAAGGAATCGTCCTCATCGCCGCCACCGACGACGCTGTCGCTGCGGCGCGTTCGGAAGAATCCGTCGTTCCCGTCGTGGTAGTCGAAGGGGATCCGGCCGTGTCGCGCTGGACCGTCGGCATCGACCAGACGGGCGGCGCGCTGCTCGCGACCCGACACCTGGTCGACGCAGGCCATCAGCGCATCGTCCATCTCTCCGGTCCGCACGGCTGGACGGAATCCCGAGGCCGCGAGCAGGGATGGCAACAGGCACTCGACGAGGCCGGTCTGCCCTGGACCCCGGTGCTGCGCGGCGACTGGTCGGCGCGCAGCGGATACGAATGCGGGTTGCGTCTTGCGGAGGACCACACGGTCACCGCCGCCTTCTGTGCGAACGACCAGATGGCGCTCGGTCTTCTGCGCGCGTTTCACGAAAGCGGCCGCCGCGTGCCGCAGGACTTCAGCGTGGTGGGCTTCGACGACATTCCCGAGGCGGCGTACCTCATCCCACCCCTGACCACGATCCGGCAGGACTTCACCGAAGTCGGGCGGCGCGCAATCGGAATTCTGCGCGCAGCCCTCGACGGCTCCACACCCCCGCAACGATCGATCGCACCGGAACTCGTGATCCGCTCGAGTTCCGGTGCGGCACCACATCGAGGAGATCCAGATGTCGGATGACCGATACACAGTCGGAGTGGACTTCGGCACTCTCTCCGGGCGAGCCGTCGTCGTTCGGGTGTCCGACGGAGCCGAAATGGGTTACGCCGTGCATGAATACGCGCACTCCGTGCTCGAGGAGACACTTCCGGGTGGATCGGCTCGCTTGCCGGACGCCTGGGCCCTGCAGGTTCCCGACGACTACCGTCAAGTCCTTCGCCACGCGGTCCCCGCGGCCCTCGAAGTCTCAGGAGTCGATCCGGGACACGTGGTCGGTATCGGTACCGACTTCACGGCCTGCACGATGGTGCCGACGTACGCGGACGGCACTCCTCTCAGCGAGGACCCGCGGTTCGAGGATCGTCCGCACGCCTACGTGAAACTGTGGAAACACCATGCAGCGCAGTCCCAGGCGGACCGAATCAACGAGCTGGCGGCCCGACGAGGTGAGACTTGGCTTCCCCGATACGGAGGCTTGATCTCCTCGGAGTGGGAGTTCGCGAAGGCCCTGCAGATTCTCGAGGAAGACCCCGAGATCTTTTCTGCGATGGACAGGTGGGTCGAGGCTGCGGACTGGATCGTGTGGCAGTTGTGCGGCACCTACGTCCGCAACGCGTGCACCGCCGGATACAAGGGAATGTTGCAGGACGGGCAGTACCCGTCGGAAGACTTCCTCGCCGAACTCGATCCGCGTTTCGCCTCGTTCGTCGAGGACAAACTGGACCAGCCTCTCGGCGAATTGGGTTCGAGCGCCGGGACCTTGACCGCAGAGGCAGCCGCGTGGACTGGGCTCACCGAGGGCATCGCCGTCGCAGTCGGCAACGTCGACGCCCACGTCACCGCGCCCGCAGCGGCCGCCGTGGAACCTGGCCGAATGGTCGCCATCATGGGAACCTCCACCTGCCATGTGATGAGTTCGACCGTCCTGCAGGACGTTCCGGGAATGTGCGGAGTGGTCGACGGCGGCATCGTGGCCGGCTTCTTCGGCTACGAAGCCGGCCAGAGCGGGGTCGGTGACATCTTCGGATGGTTCACTCGCACCGGCGTTCCCGCGTCCTACACCGACGCCGCGTCGGAGGCGGGCGAATCAGTACACGACCACCTCACCCGTCTGGCCGGAGCTCAGGAGGTGGGTGAGCACGGCCTCGTGGCGCTCGATTGGCACAGCGGCAACCGATCCGTCCTCGTCGACCACGAGTTGTCCGGCCTGATCATCGGAACCACCCTCGCGACGAAACCCGAGGACACCTACCGAGCGCTCCTCGAGGCCACCGCCTTCGGGACGCGTGTCATCGTCGAAACGTTTCGGGAAAGCGGTGTGCCGGTGGATGAGTTCGTCGTCGCCGGCGGTTTGGCTCGCAACCCCCTGCTGATGCAGATCTACGCCGACGTGTTGCGAATGCCCCTGTCCGTCATCGCGTCCGAACAAGGGCCCGCCCTGGGGTCGGCCATCCATGCCGCTGTGGCCGCGGGGTGTTACTCCGACGTACCGTTGGCATCGAAATCGATGGGCAAGGTTCGTCGAGCAGCGTATGTTCCCGACGATTCGCGCTCGGCCCGCTACGACGACCTGTACGCGGTGTATCGGGAGCTACACGATCGGTTCGGCCGCGACCCGGTGACGATGCGGCGCCTGCGCGCACTCCGACGCGACGCACTCGCTCTGGCGGCCACGCGATGACCGCGGTCGACGAGGTACAGCAGACCATCGCCGCGGTTCGCAGCGATGTGTGCGCTCTACACTCCGAACTCGTCCGTTATCAGCTCGTGGTGTGGACCGCCGGCAACGTCTCCGCACGCGTACCCGGCCGGGATCTGATGGTGATCAAGCCGAGCGGAGTGTCCTACGACGACTTGACTCCCGAGAACATGGTGGTGTGCGACCTGCACGGTCGCGTTGTCGACGGCGAACATTCACCCTCGTCCGACACCGAAGCGCAGGCGTACGTGTATCGCCACCTTCCGCACATCGGCGGTGTGGTGCATACACATTCGCCGTACGCGGTGGCCTGGGCCGCGAGGGGAGCCTCGATTCCGGTCGTCACGACGATGTGTGCCGACGAGTTCGGCGGCGACATCCCGGTGGGTCCGTTCGCGACGATCGGCGACGATTCCATCGGCCGCGGAATTGTGGACACCCTCGCCGGCAGCCGCTCGCCCGCTGTCCTCATGCAGAACCACGGCGTATTCAGTGTCGGGCCCACGGCCCGCGCCGCCGTCAAGGCAGCCGTCATGTGTGAAGACGTCGCACGGTCGGTGCACCTGTCCTACCAACTCGGACGACCGCTCTCGATCCCGGCAGCGGCGGTCGACGCACTCTACGACCGCTATCAGAACGTGTACGGCCAGCGCTGATTCGGCGCATCACACACTTACTTCACGGAGGTTCACACATGTCCGAAGTCTGGTTCCTCACCGGCAGCCAAGGCCTCTACGGTCCCGATACTCTCGATCAAGTTGCCGTCCAATCACGAGAAATAGCAAGCAAACTCGACACCGCTCTCCCTCTCTCGGTGGTGTGGAAGCCCGTATTGCTCGATGCCTCGTCGATCCTGCGCTGCATGCGCGAGGCCAATGCCGCCGACGAATGCGTCGGCGTCGTGACCTGGATGCACACGTTCTCGCCCGCCAAGATGTGGATCGCGGGACTCGATGCGCTCGACGTTCCCCTCCTCCACTTGCACACGCAGGCCGGAATGTCGTTGCCCTGGTCGACGATCGACATGGAGTTCATGAACCTGAACCAGGCCGCACACGGTGACCGGGAATTCGGTCACATCGAATCCCGCGTCGGTGTCCTGCGAACCACGGTTGCGGGACACGTCGACAATCCTGCGGTACTCCTGCGCGTCGAGCAGTGGGCACGAGCGGCGTTGGGCCGCGCCGAACTTCGGTCTCTGTCGTTGGCTCGGTTCGGCGACAACATGCGCGACGTGGCCGTGACCGAAGGCGACAAGGTGGAGGCGCAGTTGCGCTTCGGAGTGTCGGTCAACACATACGGCGTCAACGACCTCGTCGAGGTGGTCGACGCGGTGAACGAAGCGGACGTGCTTGCGCTCGTCGACGAATATACCGACCTTTACGACGTGGATCCGTCGCTGCGCAAAGGCGGTGACCGTCACGAATCGTTGCTGTACGGAGCCCGCGTCGAAGCCGGCCTCCGTCGGTTCCTCACCGACGGTGGATTCAATGCCTTCACGACGAACTTCGAGGATCTGGGCGGGCTCCGGCAGCTACCGGGACTTGCCGTGCAGCGCTTGATGGCCGACGGGTACGGATTCGGCGGCGAGGGTGACTGGAAGACCTCGATGTTGTTGCGCGCCATGAAGGTGATGGCCGACGGTCTCGACGGCGGTACATCATTCATGGAGGATTACACGTATCACCTGGTTCCCGGGGAAGAGAAAATCCTGGGCGCCCACATGCTCGAGGTGTGTCCGTCGATCACCACAGCCAGGCCGACTCTGGAGATCCACCCACTGTCGATCGGCGGACGAGAGGACCCGGTTCGGTTGCGATTCACCGCGGACCCCGGCCACGGGATCGTGGTGGGGCTATCGGACGTCGGAGAGCGATTCCGTCTGACGGCCAACGTGATCGACGTGGTCGAGCCGGACGAAGCACTTCCGAAACTCCCCGTTGCGTGCGCGGTCTGGGAACCGCAACCGTCGCTGTCCGTCTCTGCCGAATCCTGGCTCACCGCCGGCGCTCCCCACCACACCGTTCTGAGCACGGCCATCGGTCTTCCTGTGCTCGAGGCGTTCTCGGACATGATCGGAGTCGAGCTATTGACCATCGATTCCGGAACGACCACCCGAGGATTCGCGCAGACGCTGAGGTGGAACGCGGCGTATCACCGGCTCGCTGCTGCGCTGTAGCAATCTGGAGCCTATCGGGCGACGACCGCCTCACCGCCCGTTAGGCTCCACGCGTGGACGTTCCCGCGGCATACGACGCCATCGCCCGCGACTACGCCGCACATTTCGACGGCGCCCTGGCCGGGAAGCCCTTCGACGTCGCGATCCTGCGCTCGTTCGCCCGATCCGTGCGCTCGTCGCAGGGCCGCACCGTTCTGGACGTCGGATGCGGGCCGGGTGATGCCACCGCGATCCTCACGGACTGCGGCCTCGCGGCGGAGGGCATCGATGCCTCGCCCGCGATGGTCGAGATCGCGCGGACAGCACACCCGGATGTGACGTTCGCGGTTGCGGACATGACCGCGTTGCCGTTCGACGACGATTCGTTCGACGCGGTCTGCTCCTGGTACTCCATCGTCCACACTCCCACCGACGAATTGCGGCGCGTTCTCGTCGAGCTTCGCCGCGTCCTGTCGGAGGACGGTTGGCTACTGCTCGCGTTTCAGACCGATGCGCCGAACCTGTTGCTGAGCAATGTTTTCGAGTCGAATGTCGATCTCGAATTTCTTCGGCACGACGTCGATACGGTCCAGGAATTACTGATGGAGTGCGGCTACGTGCTGCACCGGGACGCCCTCCGCACCGCGGACAAGTCGTCGGGTGAAACCGCCTCCCAGGCGTTCGTGATCGCGCGCGCAGCCGATCATTTCGCAGAACCTGTTGTGCGGCAGAGCTGTTGAGCTAGCCCTCCTGCATCGCCCGTGCCGCGGCCTTGATCGCACGACGGATCCGGTAGTAGGTGCCGCACCGGCAGACGTTCTCGATGGTGTCGATGTCGGCGTCCGTCGGATTCGGGATGCGCTTCAACAGCGCTACCGCCGCCATGATCTGCCCCGGCTGGCAATACCCGCATTGCGCGACGTCCTCGTCGATCCATGCCTGCTGGACGGGGTGCAGACGGTCACCGTCGGCGAGACCGGCGATCGTGGTCACTTCCTTGTCGACGACCTCCGACACCGGCGTGATGCACGCCAGGATCTCGTTGCCGTCGAGATGACTGGTGCATGCGTGACACACTCCGATACCGCAGCCGTACTTCGGTCCGCGAACACCGAGCACGTCGCGCAACGCCCACAGCAGAGGCATGTCGTCCGGGACGTCGACCGACACCGGGTTTCCGTCGACCACGAACTGTTTATCGGACACGATCACTCATTTCGGGAAGGGTTCGAAGTCGACGTCGAACAGAATCGGGAAGGACGTGGGCTCGGTTCCGGTCGCACGCGCGTACGCGTTGGCCACGGCGGCCGACGCCGCGGGCATGCCCAGTTCCCCTGCGCCGCCCGGTGTGTCACCCGACTCGATTACCACGACTCGAAAGTCCGTCGGCGAGTGACGTTGTCGCGCATAGTGAAACTGCGAGTAACTACCCTCCAGGGGTAGCCCCCGGTCGTAGTGCATTCCGGCGCTCAGCATCGTCGAAATGCCGTCCATCAGGCAGCCGAGGAGTTGCGATTCGAGACCACGCGGGTTGACTGCCACACCCACGTCGACCACGACCAGCGCGTTCGTTACCCGTGGTGAGCTCAGATCACGTGCATCGATTTCCACGAGATACGCCGCCGACGACTCGTACTCCGCATGAAATCCGATTCCGTGTGCGCGACCGGGTCCGAGGTCCTTGCCCCAGTCCCCCTCCTCGGAAAGACGTCTCAGCACTGCACGGTGACGATCGTCTTCGGCTGAGTCGATCCGGAACTGCAGTGCGTCGACGTCCAACGCTGCGGCCACTCGATCGACCATGATCTCGGCCGAGGTTCGAACGGTGCCCGAGAAGACCGATCTCCAACTGCCGGTGGGCATTCGGATGGGAACCTCGACCAGGGAGCGCATTGCTCGAGCCGCGAACGAGTAGGGATCGCGCACACTCTGGAACAGGAACTGCCCGATGACCGGGGACGGTGCGAGCGCGTCGGAGATGATGTCGCCCATTCCGCCGGCGAAGTCGGTGGCCACGGCGGCGACACATTGCTCCCAGGACACGACACCACCGCCGGACAGGACGGCGTCGAACGCGGAGTGGACAGCCGATCGGACCCGGCCGTGCCGCATGTCGTCGACTCGCGACCACATCAGTCGCACCGGTTTGCCCATGGCACGTGAGATCAGGGCGGCCTCCATCGGGCCGTCCATATGCAGTCGGCGCCCGAACGATCCGCCGCCGTTCGTCACGTGGGTGGTCACCTTGTCGGCCGACAATCCCAGGGCCAGTGCGATTTTCTGCGTCGCGAAGATGGGGAACTGCATCGATGCCCAGATGTCGGCGCGATCGCTGCGCACGTCGGCGACAGCCGAGTTGGTCTCCATGGCCGCATGGGATACCGGCGCGAAATCGAAGTCGACGTTCAGACGCCTCTCACCCGATCGCAACGCGGGCGCCGCGAACGGCGGGACGGCTGCGCGAAGTGTGTCCTGCATGGACTCGGTCGACTGGTCGTCGATGGTTCCCGCGTTCCAGGTGACGTCGGCGGCGTCCTTCGCCGCGAGAGCCTGACCGAACGTGCGAGCCATGATGGCGACGCCCGTTGCCACCACGGCGACGTCGAGAACGCCGGGCATCGCTCGAATTGCCGCTTCGTCGACCCAGCGAACCGTCCCGTTGACGGTGGGTGGCCGACGGACCATGACGGGCATGGCGTCGGGAACCTTCAGATCCAGGGCGTACTCGAGGCGGCCGGTGACGATCGCGCGCCGGTCGGCACGCGCCGTCGGGGTTCCGATCACGGAGAACGTGTCGGGGGTCTTGGGCGGCGAAACGACGAAGATCAGTGCGGGATTCGCTGCAGCGGCTGCCAATTCGCCGAAGTGCGCGGTTCTACCGTCTCGGGCCGTGACCACACCGTCGAGTACGACCAGGGTGTCGGCGTCGACACCCCAGCGGTCGGCCGCGGCACGGACCAGGCGGGCTCGCGCAGTCGCCGCGATCGTTCGCACCGGGTTCCACAGCGTGCGAATCGACATCGATCCGCCGGTGCTCTGGTTACCGGTCAGCTCTTGACGTCCGGGCGAGAGGGACGCCACGACCTTGTCGACGGAAATGTCGAGTTCCTCCGCCACCAGCATCGCCACGGACGTCGTGAGACCTTGACCGATCTCGGCGCGAGGCAACTCGAAGTGGACTGATCCATCGGGCTGGATCTCGAGCGCCACCAGGAAGGGACCGGTGGGCATGGCCGGCAGGACCTCGTCCGGGCCGCCATCGACCGCCGGCGGCGCGGCCGAGGCAATCGGGCGACTCACCAGAACGAGAGTGGGTGCCGCCACCAGTACCGTCAGGAAGGATCGGCGAGACACAGCTCGACTCGCGCGTGGTGACTCGGTCACACTTGCCCCCCGGGTCGAGGCGTGACCCTACGGGCGATGGACCGCCGCCAGGTGCGCTCGGGAGCTTTCGTGGTCGACGAACAGTCGATCCAGCCGAATCCGGTTACCGAGCACAACGGGCCTCAGTCGAGATCCAGATGTGCCAACGTTCTTGCTGTCTCCGCGTCCGCGCCGAACCCGATCAGTAGTTGCTCGGCGCAGCGGTCGATGTCCTCGTCCCCCACTGCCGTCTCGTCCTCGAGCCACAGGTGGATCAGTGCCAGCAGGTTCCCGCCTGTGACCGCCGTGGCGAGTTCGATGTTGGGGATGGTGAGCTGGCCGGCGTCGACGGCTGCGGTGAGGTCGCGCTGCGCTCGGGGTCCGAGCCCGGTCGGAGAATCGAGCAGCGCGAAGCCCGAACGCGAGATGATCTCGGCCTCCTGCCGGTGCATGAACGCGACGCGGGCGGACATCCGAAACGACGTGACGAAGGTTTGCGCAGGGTTGCCCGAGTCGTCACCGAAGGTGTCCATCAGCTCGCCCCACTGCTCGAGCACCTGCTCGACGGCGGCCGCGAACAGCGCGGGCTTGTCCTCGAAGTGGTTGTAGAACGAGCCGAAACCGACGTCTGCCGCCGCTGTGATCTCGGCGATGCTCGCGGTGGCGGCGTTGCCCTCGGCCAGCATCGTGCGCGCCGCATCCAGCAACGCCTGCCTGGTCTGGGCTTTACGGCGCTGCAATCGCGACACGGGGGCGTCGCTTTCGTTCGTGGCCATCCAACAGCTCCGTCCTGATCCGTCCGACTGTCGATCCTACGAGCTAGGGGCCACTGGACATCCTTGACACGGCCAACCATCAGTGTTGATAATATTATCAGTTCCGATCGACAGGATGATTCGCATGAGCTCCTCCACACTCGACACCGACGTCCACCACGGCCTCCACTCGAACGAGAGCGGCTTGGCGTCGGAACATTCGGGGCGGCATCGCAATCCGGTCATCAAGGTTCAGGATCTTGCGTGGCTCGAGTTCGAGAAGCCCGATCTTCGACGCACTGCGACATTTGCGCGAGACTTCGGCTTCACCGTCACCGAGCAGACCGAGGATCTACTGGTTCTGCAGGGCACGAAGTCGACAGCGCCGTGCCTGCGTATCCGCCGCGGCCCCACATCGCGCTTCCTCGGTCACACTTTTCAAGCCGCGGCCGACGGTGACCTCGAACGGCTCGCTCGACACGCCGAGACCGTGGTCAAGCCCTACGCAGGCGGCAAGATCGTCCGCCTCACCGACCCGAGCGGCTTCCCCGTCTCGGTCGCGTACGGCCAACCGGTCACGCGGTTGTCGATTCCACTGCCCTCGGCCACCCTGAATTTCGGTGAACTGCGACCGCGCATCAACGTCCCCCAACGACCCGCGAAGCAACCCGCACGCATCGAGCGGCTGGGGCATGTCGTGTTGGAAACCAACCGCTTTCGAGCTGCGCTGGACTGGTATCTCGAGACGCTCGGCATGATCGTCAGCGATTTCCTCTTCCTCGACGACATGCGTGACCGCGGCCCCACCATGGCTTTCATGCGGTGCGACCGGGGCTCCGTTCCCGCCGACCACCACACCATCGCCATGCACCTCGGCCCTCGGGTCGGATACGTGCACTCGGCGTACGAGGTGACCGACCTCGACACCGTCGCGATGGGCGGCGAATACCTGAAGTCGCGCAACTACTCTCGTGTCTGGGGCATCGGACGCCACATCCAAGGAAGCCAGATCTTCGACTACTGGCGCGACCCCGATCATCTGATGTTCGAGCACTTCGCCGATGGCGACCTGTTCGACAACTCGATCGAGCCGGGATGGGCGACGATGTCCGCGAGCGGCCTGTCGCAATGGGGGCCGTCCGTCACCAGGGACTTCCTCGGAACAGCACCGAAGGATGTCGACTTCCGCTCGCTCGTCGCATCGATCCGCACAGACACCGAAATCGACGTTCCCGTTCTCCGATCCCTGATGAAAGCGATGAATTCATGAGCACCTCCGTACTGAGAACGTCCGACGCCTGGTGGGTGGAGAGCGGCGGCCTGGCACAGAAGATCGACACCACCGCGGCCACCACCGCCGAGCTTCTGGACGAACGCGACGCCATTGCCGCGGCCGCCGACTCCTCCGGCGGCACACCCGTGTCGGAACTCGAGCTCGTCTCGCCGGTCACTCGTCCCTGCCGGATCATCGCGCAGATGGTCAATTTCCGCTCGCACGCCAAGGATTCGGGCTTCGACCCCGACAACGTGCCTCCCACGTTCTTCCGTAAGTCGGGTGCGTCCATGACAGGACCGACGGACACGATCGTCAAGCCCGAGCACGTGAAGCTTCTCGACTACGAGGTCGAGCTGGGCCTGGTGATGGGCGCACCACTGAACATCGGCGACATCGTCACGCCGGCAACGCTTCCCGACTGGGTCGCGGGCCTCGTGGTCACCAACGACGTCAGCGCACGCGATGTTCAGCTGACGAAAACGCAGTTCTACGAGGGCAAGTCCTACCCCACCTTCACTCCGGTCGGACCCAAGCTGGTCCTGCTCGAGCGCGACGAGTTCCGCTACCTCGACGATTTACGGCTCACGCTGTCGGTCAATCGTGTGGTGCGGCAGGATTCGACCATGGCCGACATGATCGTCCCTCCCGCCCGAGCCCTGACCTTGCTCGCACGCTTCCAGGAGCTGAGTGCGGGCGATCTCCTGCTGACCGGCACACCGGGCGGCACCGCGCTGAAGGCGCCGCCGAAGATCGTCGAGAAGTTGGGTGCACTCATTCCGCCGCACAAGAAGTGGGAGATCTTCTTCAAGCGCCAAGCCTCGAATCCCGACTACCTGGTGGACGGCGATGCGGTCACCGCCACCATCAAGAGCTCGGACGGAGTGCTCGACCTCGGAACACAGACGAACGGCGTGAAGGCTTCATGACGGGCGCGCCGGTCGTCATCGTCGGCGCCGGCCCGTCGGGTCTGGTGGCCGCTACGCTGCTGGCGCAGTACGGTATCGAATCGATTGTGCTGGAACGGCATCCGCAGCACTATCCCTTACCGCGGGCAGTTCATCTCGACGGCGAAATCTACCGATTGCTTCAGCATCTGGGCCTCGACGGCGAGTTCTCGGCCATCAGCCGACCTGCTCGCGGAATGCGCTTGGTCGACGCCGGTCTGAACCTCATCGCCGAACTCGATCGAAGCGCGTCGACGGGAGTCCACAGCTGGCCCGAGGCCAACATGTTCGATCAGCCCGAGCTCGAGCTGATGCTGCGGTCGAATCTGAAGCAGCATCCACAGGTGCGACTCATGACCGGCGTTGAGGTACTCCGGATAGATCGTCCCTCCGACGTCGACGCGCCGATCGTCGTTCACCTTCGCGACGAGAACACCCGAGAGCAGAGCACTCTGAACGCGACGTACGTGATCGGCGCGGACGGAGCGAACAGCGGTGTTCGCGCCGGCATCGGCTCGGAACTCGACGACCTGCATTTCAGCGAGAACTGGCTGGTCGTCGACGTCAGACTCGACTTCGATCTTTCGGTGTGGGACGGGGTGTTCCAGATCTGTGACGCCGACAACCCCGCGTCCTTCATGCAGATCGGGCCCGATCGGTACCGATGGGAATTCCGTCTTCCCGAGGGCGAGAGCGGCGTGGTCCCCTACCCCGAGGAGCACATCCGAGAGCTACTGAGTCGGTGGATTCCGCCGTCCGAGCCGGGTGTCGAGATCATTCGGTGCACGTCCTACACCTTCCGCGCCCGCGTCGCGAACACCTGGCGGCGGGGGAACATCTTCCTGCTCGGCGACGCAGCACATTCCACCCCTCCCTTCATCGGCCAGGGCATGGGCGCTGGCTTGCGCGACGCGTTCAATCTGGCGTGGAAGCTGGCGTGGGTTCTGCGCGGCGACGCAACTGTCGAGCTCCTCGACACTTACGAGGCCGAGCGAAAGCCGCAGGTCACCAACGTCATTCGGTCGGCCGTACTGATCGGGTGGGCCATGACCGGCGGGTCGGGTCGACGCGGTCGGTTGGTGCAGAAGGCGCTGTCGAAGACCTTCGCTCTCCCTGGAGTGTCCACGCTCGCGTCCAGATTGCCTGTTCCGCCGCTCGGCCGCAGCGCACTCGTGACGCGGCGACGCCTCATCGGAACCATTGCTCCCCAGGAGCGGATCGATACCGGGAGGTCCGACGAGCTGTTGGGAGAGGGCTTGTCGGTGATCTACCGCGGCGCCCTCGGACCGGACATGGCGCGCGTCGCCAATCGACTGAACGCGACCCTCGTTCCCGCCGAGGGTCGGCCGGTGTGGATCGCCTGGCTGAAGAAGCACCGCACCGACGCGGTGTTGCTTCGACCCGACCGAGTGGTCGCCGCAACGGAGTCGTCCCTGAACGACGTGTCGTGGGACGCGCTGTTCACCGGTCCGGCAACGCAGTAGCGACCACACGCTCCACGATGGCCGTCAGACGCCGAAGGTCGTCGTCGTTCCGGGGTGAGTACAGCAGGACATAGGATTTCGGCAGTCCCAGCAGTGGCCGGCCGGCGAGGGGATGCAGTTCGCCCCACCCGCGGTCGATGAGTAGCTGAGCATCCGCAGGGTCCGCGACGACGTGCAGTGAGCCGTCGCCGCCGTGAACATGGGCTATCTCGCCGCCCGACGACCTCACCCGATCCACCGCCCGGAAATCCTCGCGTACGTAGAGCGCCTGCCCGCGTCGCTCGAAACGACTGCGCTGCAGGCACAACCGTGGATCCGATCCCGCCGATTCGACCACCTCCGACATCGCGGAGACAATCGCGCCGTCGGCCACGTCCGTGGTCTGGCGGTGCGGAATGGGGAAGGGCGCCACCTGTGGGCGCGGTCCCGGCCTTACCGGCAGGTCCCAGGACGGGATGCGCGCCGCCTTGCTCCCCCGGACCGTCATCGGGTCGCGACCGAGCGGCCCCAGTGCCGTGGCAATTGCCCACCCCACCGGATTGGCGGGGAGTCCGCCGGGCCCGAGGCTCATCCAGTCGCGATAGTTGTCGACGAGTCTGCGCACGAACCGAAGCCTAACGACGGAAGTAGACCCACGTCTACTATCTCGCTCCTAGCGCATCGTCCGTCCGGCCGAGCCCAGCATCTGCGTGGCCTCGACAACCCGTGCCGCCATGGCGTTCTCGGCCGGTTTGCCCCAGGACCTCGGGTCGTAGGCCTTCTTGTTGCCGTAGCCGCCGTCGACCTTGAGCACCTGGTCGTACTTGCCGATCATGTGTCCGGCGATCGATCGGGTGAAGGCGTACTGGGTGTCGGTGTCGATGTTCATCTTCACGACGCCGCTCGCCACGGCCGACGCGATGTCTTCCGCACTCGACCCGGACCCGCCGTGGAACACCAGATCGAACGGCTTCGACGTGCCCGTCTCACGGCCCACGACGGTTTGAATCTCCTCGAGGATCTCGGGCCGCAGGTGCACCGAGTCCGGGTTGTAGACACCGTGCACGTTGCCGAACGTGAGCGCTGTGAGGTACCGGCCGCGCTCACCCACTCCGAGCGCGGCGACGGTGGCCCGCGCGTCGTCGACCGTGGAGTACAACTGGTCGTTGATTTCGTGCGAGATACCGTCCTCTTCGCCGCCGACAACACCCACCTCGATCTCGAGCACGGTGTTGGCCTTCACCGAGGCATCGAGCAATTCGTGTGCGATGGAGAGGTTTTCGTCGAGCGGAACCGCGGATCCGTCCCACATGTGCGACTGATACAGCGGGTCCAGTCCGCGGCTGCGACGTTCGACGGAGTCGGCGATCAACGGCCGAACCCAGTCGTCGAGGTTCTCGGCCGGGCAGTGGTCGGTGTGCAGAGCGACCGTCACCGGGTAGTGCGAGGCCACCTCGTGCGCGTAGAGCGCGAGTGCCTTGGAACCGGCGAACCGGTTCTGAACACTGTTGCCGGACAGATACAGTGCCGTACCGAGCGAGACCTGGATGATCCCGTCGCTCTCCGCGTCGGCGAAACCCTGCAGTGCGGCATTGAGCGTCTGCGAACTGGTCACGTTGATGGCCGGGTAGGCGAACCCACCCTCCTTCGCGCGGTCGAGCATCGCGGCGTATCGGTCGGGTGTTGCGATCGGCATCGAGAATCTTCCTATCGGTGAGCGTCGGCGCAACCACACGAGTTGCGATGGTGAAACGTTGTCGGCACCCGAATGTGCTGCGGCGGACCGTCGTGCCCTCGGATGCGTTGCAGGAGAAGCTCGACGGCGGTGGCTCCGATGGTTTCCACGTCTTGCGCCGCCGCGGTGAGCTTGGGCTCGAACAGATCCGACCATTCGAAGTCGTCGTAGCACACCAGGGCGAGATCGTCGGGAATCGACAACCCCACCGACTGAGCGGCTTTCAACACGCCGATGGTCATCGAGTTGTTCAGCGACACCAGTGCCGTGGGCCGGTTCTGGCTCGACAGCAGCGCGCGCACCTGGCGCTCAGCCACATCGGTGTTCGACTCCCCGTCGACGATCAGGGTGGGGTCCACCGTGAGGCCGCGCCCGGTCATGGCGGCGGCGAAACCGTCGAATCGCTCGGTGGTCGAGGAGATTCCGGCGATGCCGCGCACGACGGCGACGCGGCGGTGACCGAGATCGAGGAGGTGATCGGTCAAGGCCCGCGCCGACTCGAGGTTCTCCGGGCCGACCTGATCGCTGCCGACGTCCACCCCACGGTCGATCAGAACCAGCGGCGTTCCGGTGCGCATGATGCCGGGAAGGGTCGAGTTCTCGGACCCGGCCGCGGGTGCGACGATCATTCCGTCCACCTGACGGTCGAGAAGCGAGTCCGTGACGCGTTTCTCCGAACCGACGTCGTCGTGCGAATCACCGACGATGAGCACGTAGCCCGCATCGGAGAGCGCCCGCTCCACCGCGTAGACGAGGCTGCCGAAGTACGGGTTGGTCAGCACCGAGATCGACAGTCCCACTTGGTGGGTGCGGCCGGCCGCGAGCGATCGGGCCACCACGTTGCGCCGGTAGCCGGTCTGCTCGATGGCGGCCTCGACCCGTAACCGGGTGGCCGTGTTGACCTTGCGTGTGCCGTTGAGCACGTGCGACACGGTGGAAACCGAGACGCCGGAGATGCGGGCGACGTCGCCCATGGTGGTCACCGCAGACGCACAATACGGTCGGCGCGGACGGCGGTCGATTCGATCAGTTGGGCGTTGCGTTCGTCCGACCCGAGTGCCCAGAAGGCTGCCTGCTCCGGGGTTTTGCCGTAGGACTCGTGCCGGCGGACGAGCCGCGTGTGGCGAATCTCGGTGTCGGGCGACAGAAACCAGACCTCGTCGATGTGGGATCGCGCCGACGGCCAGGCGTCGGACTCGAGCAGAAGGTAATTGCCCTCGGTCACCACGAGCGGCACGTCGGACGGCACCGGGATGGACGAGCCGATCGACTCCTCGATCTCGCGCCGGAACCTCGGCGCGTAGACGGCGGGGTCGTTCGGGCGTTGCGCCCTGATTGCGGCGATCAGCCGCGTGTATCCCCCGTCGTCGAAGGTGTCGTGGGCGCCTTTGCGATCGAGACGACCCAGGTCGACGAGCACCTCGTTGGCGAGGTGAAAACCGTCCATGGGCACCAGTACGGCCGTCTCCGGTCCGAGTGCAGCGACGAGCTGTTCGGCGACCGTGGACTTTCCGGCCCCCGGCGCACCGGTGAGTCCGAGAATACGGCGCTCACCGGCCTCGGCGAGCTTCCTCGCCGACTCGACCAGCTGGTCCAGCGT
The DNA here is from genome assembly GCF_059691855.1 of Rhodococcus sp. 320_ES. NCBI lineage: Bacteria > Bacillati > Actinomycetota > Actinomycetes > Mycobacteriales > Nocardiaceae > Rhodococcus > Rhodococcus sp. 320_ES. The sequence goes on from NZ_JCAWAG010000002.1 coordinate 444,110, forward strand.
GGCATCCTGCACGTCCTGCTGATTCACCGTTGTCACTTTCCACGCTCGAGGGTATGTAGTTGTGTAAGCCATTCTCGCGGCCCGATCACCGAACACCGTAGTGCGGCCACACGGTTGGAGCGATCGATGCGCTCGGCGACACCGGTCGTCGCCTGCGTCGAGAAGTAGCAATAGGCGCCGTGGAACACGTCCCCGGCACCGAGTGTGTCCACGGCGACCACCGGCCGCACCGGCACCGTTCCCGACGCGCCGTCGGACCACCAGTCGACCGGATCACCGCCGTGGGTGGTGACCACGGTACGCACACCGCTGCGAACGAGTTCGGCAGCGGTGGATTCGGAGTCGGCGCTGCCCGGTACCCGGAAGTCGTTGGAGCAGACCATGTCCGTCACCGACGGCACGAGATCGCTCATCACCGACTTCCACCGGCCGGCGTCGACCACCGTGGTGGTGGTAACCCGTGCTGCCGCAAGGCGAACGGCAGCACGGGCGATCAGGGGGTGGTGCCCGTCGACGAGCACCACATCGGACTCCGCCACGAGGTCACCGAGATCGTTCGGTGGCGACGCATCGGACCCGACGGCGTCGAGGGAGACGACCGATCGGTCGCCCGTCGCCTCGACAACCGATACCGCGGACACGGGCACCGCTCGCGTGGTGCCCGCGGCCGCGTCGACCACTCGCACACCGTGAGCGGCGAGGTCGGCTCGGACCAGATCGGCGATGGGATCCTCACCGAGTGCGGTCACGAGGATCGCGTCGCCGCCCAGTGCGGCAAACGTGACGGCCGCGTTGGCAGCCGGTCCGCCTGCCGCGACGAACTGGGCGGACGACGTGATCTTCTGGTTCACCTCAGGGGGTCTCGCGATGCGATGAATCACATCGAGAGTCGCCAGCCCGACGAACAGGCCGACGGGCTCGCCGGATGAAAGACGACCGGCCTCCGGCCTACCCGCGATCACCCTCGGAGGCCGGCGCGTTCTGAATCGGTCGGCTCCTCTGCACCTGTCATGAGCGCGACCACTTCCGACATCGATCGCGTCTTGGGGTCGACGACCCCGGCACGCTGCCCGAGTCGGTGGATGTGAATGCGATCGGACACCTCGAACACGTGGGGCATGTCGTGGCTGATCAGCACCACCGGGATGCCGCGATCGCGGATCGAGCGGATCAGGTCGATGACCTGACCCGATTCGCGAACGCCCAGAGCAGCTGTCGGTTCGTCCATGATGATCACGCCGCGGCCGAAGGCGGCCGCACGTGCCACCGCGACGCCCTGTCGCTGTCCACCGGACAACGTCTCGACCGCCTGGTTGACCGACTTGATGCCGATCTTCAGATCGGCGAGATGCTGCGACGCTTCCTGCCTCATCCTGGGCATGTCCAGTCGACGAAAGACGCTGCCCGCAATGCCTTTACGACGAACTTCGCGACCGAGGTACAGGTTCGAGGCGATGTCGAGAGCCGGCACCACTGCGAGATCCTGGTAGACCGTTTCGATCCCGGCCGCTCGGGCGTCTCGCGTGTTCTTGAACGACACCGGCTCGCCGTTCATCAGAATCTGGCCCTCGTCCGGCACCACCGCACCGGCCAGAGCCTTGATGAGACTGGACTTTCCGGCGCCGTTGTCTCCGATGACCGCCAACACTTCGCCCTGGTGCAGTTCGAAGTCGGCGCCGTTGATCGCGGTCACGTTGCCGTACTTCTTCACCAGCCCGCGCGCTTCGAGAACGGGTGTGCCGCTCGCTGTCGTCATTGTGATCTCCTGCGTGCGAATTGATCGACCGACACCGCGACGATCACGAGGATTCCGGTGGCGATGTTCTGATAGAGACTGTCGACTCCGGCCTGGGTGAGGCCGTTGCGCAGGACGCCGACGATCAACGTTCCCACCAGGGTTCCACCGACGCCGCCGCGTCCGCCGAACAAGCTCGTTCCGCCGATGACCACAGCGGTGATCGTCTCGAGGTTGGCGTTCTGATACGCGTTCGGGTCGGCGTTGGGGATGCGACCGAGCGCGGCCCAGGCGGCGATCGCGGCGATCACGCCGGTCACGATGTAGACCGAGAACAGCACGCGACCGGACTTGATGCCCGACAGAGCCGAGGCCTGCGGGTTGCCGCCCACCGCGTAAATGTGCTTGCCCCAAGAAGTTTGGGACAGCGCGTACCACATCACGATGTACACGAGCACCATCGCGACCACACCGAAGGTGGTCGAGAACGACCCGACCTTGAACGACGTACCCAGAAAGGTGAGCGGGCCCTCCTCCACGCGGTAGGTCTCCGAGCCCGCGAGCAGACGAGTCGCCGCCTGGATTGCGGTGAACGTTCCGAGGGTCACGATGAACGGCGGGAGCCGCAACACGGTGACGAGGCCACCGTTGATCGCACCGAACGCCACACACACTGCAAGCGTGGATCCGAGCGCGACGACCGGGCCGTTGGCGCCGGCGCTCTGCGCCATCACGATGGTGCCGAACACGGCGACCGCACCGATGGACAGGTCGATCCCGGAGGTGAGGATGATCAGCGTCTGGCCGACGGCGAGGATGCCGACGACCACGGACTGCTGCAGGATCAGCGAGACGTTCTGCGGATTCAGGAACGAATCCGAGACCGAGCTGAAGACGATGATCGCGATGACCAGCGCCACCAACGGGCCGAGCAACGGTTCACGCAGGAGGTTCCCCACGTTGAACCGGCTCGCCACCGTCGGCGTCGCTGTCGCTGGTGCGCCAGTGGTCATGGAAGCGATCAGCCCCAGCAGTTCTGTGCGCCCCAGGTGGTGTCCTGCGACTCGAGACCGGCGACGGGCTTGTCGGTGACGAGCTGCGAACCGGTGTCGTTGAATCCGCTCGGCTTGGTGCCGTCCTGCGCGAACTTGACCACGGCGTCGACACCCTGCTCGGCCATCTTGGCGGGGAACTGCATCACGGTCGCGCCGATCTTGCCGGCCTTGACGTCCGCGACACCGGTGCAGCTGCCGTCGATGGAACCGATCGTGACCTGACCGGCCTTGCCCGCGGACTGAATTGCCTGGTACGCGCCCGCCGCTGCCGGCTCGTTGATGGTGTAGAGCGCGTTGGTCTGCGGGGCGCGCTGGATCAGGTTCTCCATCGCGGTCTGCGCCTTGGTCTGGTCGCCGTTGGTGTTCTCCTGGCCGACGATCTCGGGCGAGTCGTTGGTGAGGCCCATACCTTCGAGGAATCCGTCGTGACGGAACGTGTCGACGGTTCCACCTGCGGTTCCGTCGAGCATGATGACCTGCGGCGCCGTGGTGCCGAGTGCAGCCTTGACCCACTTGCCCTGGCTGACGCCGGCGGCCTTGTTGTCGGTGGCGAAGGTGGCGTCGACCGCGTCCTCAGGGTCGGTCGCGGTGTCCAGAGCGATCACGACGACGCCGGCGTCGCGCGCGTTCTTGATGGCGTCGAGCACGCCGGTGGAGGAGTTCGGGGTGATCAGAATGCCCTTGACGCCCTGGCCGACCATGTTCTCGATGGCAGAAACCTGACCCTCGTTGTCGCCGTCGAAGGCGCCTGCGAGCGCAACGAGCTGAGCGCCACTCTTGTCGGCCTGAGCTTGTGCGGCTTCGCGCAACTTCACGAAGTACGGGTTCGAGTCGGTCTTGGTGATCAGACCGACCTTCACGGTGCTGGAGTCGGATCCACCGCAGGCGGTGAGACCGAGGACCAGTGAGCCGGCCATGAGGACCGTCCCGATCGTGAGTGAGCTTCTGCTGCGAGTAACGGACATGCGGACTCCCTTAGTCCCCGGTGCGGCGCCTACTGCTCCGCGATCTGCAGGAGCATAAGACTTGCGAAAACGCTTGCGCATGCGCTTTCGCAAAAATTCTCTCAGGAATTTTTCATGTCCGAATTGCCTGGTCGGCGGGACGTGCCTAGTGCATGTGGCTGCCGCCGTTGATATCGATCGTCGTGCCGGTCAGGTATGCGGCGTCCTCGGACGAGAGGAAGGTGATGACGGACGAGACCTCCCGGGTGGTGGCCGTACGCCCGAGGGGGATGCCCTGCGCGATGGCCTTCTCCTGATCGTCCGTGCTGCCGACGCGAATGTTCGTGTCCACTGCGCCGGGGGTGACCGCATTGACGGTCACGCCGGTGTCCTCGAGTTCGCGGGCGAGGGCTTTCGTGAACCCGAGAACCGCTGCCTTGGCGGACGAGTAGGGCACCTTGCCGAAGACGCCGCCGCCGCGTTGAGCCGACACCGAGGACATGTTGACGATGCGCCCCCACCCCTCGGCGATCATGCCGGGAAGGAAGGCCTTCGTGACCAGATACGTCCCCGTGGAGTTCACGGCGAACACCTTGTTCCAGAGTTCGAGGGTCGTCTCGAGGAACGGGACGGGTGAGGTGATTCCGGCTATGTTCGCGAGTGCGCCGACGGGAGGCAGTGCGCCCGAGGCGGTTTCGGCCTCGACTGCGGCATGGGCAGCCAGGACCGACTCCTCGCTGGACACGTCGATCGCATGGCCGAACGCCGGCACGTTGTACGTTCCGCCGATCTCGGCGGCAACCTTGGCCGAGACTTCGCCGTCGAGATCGAGGATCACCACGGCCCATCCGTCCTCGGCGTAGCGCTCTGCTGTCGCGCGCCCGATTCCCTTGTCCGACGTGGCTCCGGTGACGACTGCGGTTCTCTGTGTGCTCATGGCGTTGGGCTCCTCGTGATGCGTGGCGTGGGTGATGCGGACCACAGTAGGACTGTTATCGGTCATCAGTCAACCGTTATCGGTTGACTGTTGACAGTGACAGTGCAGTGGGTCACACTCGAATCGTTGACAGTCGACGGTCACTCGGACGAGTTTGATACCCACTACCTCTGCAGGACGGTTTCCCATGAGCACAGCTCTCCACATGCGTGGCCCGGTCCACGGCACCAAGGACGCCAAACGCGTCGCTGTCGGGTCCTCGATCGGCGCAGTCATCGAGACGTACGACTTCATCGGCTTCGCCACGGCCGCCGCGCTGTACTTCGGTACCGCGTTCTTTCCCGGCACCAGTTCCGTCACTGGAACTCTCGCGTCGTTCGCCACTCTGGGTGTCGGCTTCGCCGCTCGACCCCTCGGCGGAATCGTGGGTGGCCACCTCGGCGACAAGGTGGGCCGCAAACCCGTCCTCGTCGGATCGCTCATCTTGATGGGCATCGCGACGTTCGCCATCGGATTGCTCCCCACCTTCGCACAGGCCGGCGTGATCGCGCCCATTCTTCTGGTCGTCGTGCGCATCGTTCAAGGTCTCGCTTTCGGCGCCGAGTGGGGCGGCGCAATCCTCATGAGCTACGAACACGCGCCCTGGCGCAAGAAGGGCAAGTTCACCGGGATCGTGCAGGCCGGATTCCCGGTCGGACTGCTGTTGGCCAACCTCGTGTTCCTCGGCAGCGTGCACCTCGGCGGCGACTGGGCATGGCGAGTTCCCTTCCTCTTCAGCATCGTTCTCGTGATGGTGGGGTTGGTCATCAGGTCGAAGGTCCCCGAAAGCCCCGTGTTCGACGACGTCAAGGAGGCGGGTGTCACCAAGTCACCCATCGTCGAGTCGATCAAGCAGGACTGGCCGAACATCCTGCGCGGCATCGGTCTTCGCGTCGCCGAAACCGCCGGGTACGCCGTGTCGGTCACGTACATGATTTCCTACCTGCACACCGAGAAGCTCGCCTCGACGTCCGAAACCATCACCGCCCTCTGCATCGCCTCCGGAATCGGCATCTTCGCCACGATGGGGTGGGCCGCGCTGACCGACCGGATCGGACGGCGACCTCTCTACATCGGCGTCTGCACCTTTGCTGCGCTGTTCGGAATTCCGATGTTCCTGATCGTCAACACCGGCGTCTTCTTCCTCGTCGTCGCGACCATCGTGCTGTCCTACGCCGTGTGCCAGAACGCTCTCGCCGGCGCCCAGGGCGCTTGGTTCCCCGAGCTGTTCACCGCCGCCCGCCGCGCCTCGGGAGCTTCGCTGGCGTACCAGATCTCGGCCATGGTCTCCGGATTCACGCCGTTCGTCACCACCCTGCTGTTCGTGTGGCTCGGATGGCTCGGACCGGCACTGCTCTTCATCGCCTATGCACTCATCGGGCTCGGGTCGGCCATCGCCACCAAGGAAACGTGGGGATCGACGGAACGTCGTCTGGCTTCCGAGGCCGAACGCACCACACCCGAGCCCACCTCCACCCCTACACGACAGAAGGAAATGCTGTGACGACCACGATCGAGAACGCGACCGGCATCGACAGGGCGGCCCAATTCGCCTACCGCATGCGCCATCACGTCATCGACATGGGCGAAGCGCAGGGACAGGGCTACGTCGGTCAGGCACTCGGCGCCGCGGACATCCTCGCCGCCGTGTACGCCGAGCGACTGAACTACCGCGCCGACGACCCCCACTGGCCCGAGCGAGACCGCTTCCTTCTCTCCACCGGCCACTACGCCATCGGTCTCTACGCCGCACTCGCCGAGGCCGGCATCGTTCCTGTCGCCGAGCTCGAGACGTACGGGTCCGACGAGTCGCGCCTCCCGATGTCCGCGATGGCAACGTACACACCGGGAATGGAGATCTCGGGTGGCTCACTCGGACACGGCCTCACCGTCGCCGTCGGCATGGCGCTCGGGCTGCGTCTGCAGAACTCGCCGTCACGGGTGTTCAACTTCCTCTCCGACGGCGAACTGGACGAAGGCTCGACCTGGGAGGCCGCCATGGGTGCGCATCACCACCAGCTCGGCAACCTCATCGCCATGGTGGACATGAACGCACTGCAGGCCGACGGACCCACCGCCGGCGTGCTCGGTATCGAGCCCGTCCACGAGAAGTGGGCGGCAATGGGCTGGAACGTCTACCGCGTCGACGGAAACGATCCCGCTCAGCTCTCCGATGCGTTCGACTCCGCCTGTGCCGCAGCGGCTCCGGTCGGAAACCCGTCCATCGTCATCTGCGACACCAAGGTCGGATTCGGTGTCTCACTGCTGGAGACACGGGAGAAGGCGCACTTCATGCGTATCGACGACGACGAATGGGCGATCTGCCGTAGCCAACTCACCGAGCGGTTCGGCAGGCCGAAGGCCGACGCCGTTCTCGACCCGTCCTACCTGCAAGAAAACGAGGTCCAAGCATGACCACCACCACCGCACCCAAGCTCAAGACGTCGGCGATGATCGCGTCGTTCGTCGACCCCGGCCAACGCACGGCGGCCGCCCCGTTCGGTCACGCGCTGGTCGCCGCCGCGCAGGAGAACGACAAGATCGTCGGGCTCAGCGCCGACCTGGCCAAGTACACCGACATGCACATCTTCGCCCAAGCCTTTCCGGAGCGGTTCTTCCAGATGGGCATGGCCGAGCAACTGCTGTTCGGCGCAGCCGCCGGGATGGCCGAGACCGGACTGATTCCGTTCGCGTCGACGTACTCGGTGTTCGCCGCCCGCCGTGCGTACGACTTCCTGTGCCTCGACATCGCCGAGCCCAAGCTGAACGTCAACATCGTCGGCGGATTGCCAGGGCTCACAACGGGTTACGGACCCAGCCATCAGGCCACCGAGGACATGGCGATCTTCCGCGGTATGCCCGATCTGACCATCGTGGACCCCTGCGATTCGGTCGACATCGAGCAGGCGGTTCCGCAACTCGCGGCGTCGGACGGACCGACCTATCTCCGGTTGCTGCGCGGCAAGGTCGCGACCGTGCTGGACGAGTACGACTACACCTTCGAACTCGGCAAGGCCAAGGTCATCCGACCCGGTCGGGACGTCGTCCTGGTGTCGAGTGGGTTGATGACGATGAGGGCGTTGCAAGCCGCATCGAACCTCGAGAAGCACAACATCGACGTCGCCGTGGTCCACACCCCCACGATCAAGCCGTTCGACTCGGCCACGGTTCTCGCCGAACTCGATACGCCGCGTCTGGCGTTCACCCTCGAGAATCACACCAAGATCGGCGGGCTCTTCGAGACCGTGGCCTCCGCTGTCGTCGAACGCGGTCTGGGCAAGAAAATCGGTGCCATCTCGCTGCCCGACGAGTTCCTCGCGGCCGGTGCACTTCCGACCCTGCACGATCGCTACGGCCTGTCCACCGCTCGGGTCGAAGAGCGAATCATGGCCGAACTGTAGGCTGACTGTCGACAGGCAGCGGTCGACAGAGAGCGATTCCACCATGGCACAACCCGGCGCACTCCTCGGTCTGCAGAAGACGAATCTCCGTCAGCAGGCAGTCACAGCCCTGCGCGTCGCGATCACGAGCGGTGAGCTCCATCCCCGTAGCCCACTGGTCGAAACCGAACTGTCCGAACGACTTCAGATCAGCCGCGGGACTCTCCGTGAGGCGCTCCGGCAGCTGCAGCAGGAGGGCCTCGTGGTGACCGGCGCGCGGGGGCGGCTGTTCGTTCGACACCTCGACACGAAGGAAATACACGACATCTTCGCGGTTCGCGCTGCACTCGAGGCGCTCGCCGCGTCGGTCGTCGCGACTCGTGAGGACCGGGCAACGGTGACCACGGCGCTCCGAGACGTGCTGGCGCGCATGGGGAAGGCACGCCGGACCGACACCCTCGACGATCGCATCGAAGCGGATCTCGATTTTCATCGACTCCTCTGCGTGTCGGCGCAGAACGACACCCTGCTCCACTCGTGGACCAACCTCGAGGGGTCCATACGAATGTCGATCATGTACGCCGGGCGCGGAAAAGCGGTCGGGAACATGGATGTCGACCGGCACCTCGAGATGGTCGACGTGATCGACACCGGCGATCCCGTTGCCGCCGCGGACGCGGTTCGGTCGCACATGCAGTGGGCGGCGAACAATCTCGTCGGTTGACGCGCACGCCGGGCTGTGAACGACCGGTTCACGTGCCGCAGAACGTGCGGAAGCCGTCCTGGAACTCACGGGGCGCCGGCTCGGCGTACTGCGCCCACTCGGTGCGGCGATCGAAGGGATGGGACACCGCCGCGAGCAACCGGTCGAACGGTTCCATGTCGCCCGCCGTCGCTGCCTGCAGCGCCTCGTCGACGCGGTGATTGCGCGGTATGTAGATCGGGTTGACGCGGTCCATCGCGTCGGCGAGTGTGCCTCCGTTCTCCGTCCTCGCCTCGTCGTATCGCAGCAGCCAGGGCTCGGCGGCGCCGGCGGGGAAGATGGCCTGCAGCGCAGTCGAGTTGCCCCGCACGTGATCGGCCAGCGCGCGGAACGTCAGGGTCCAATCGGCCCGATGATCACGAAGCAGCGCGAGAAGATCGTCGACGAGAGCGTCGTCGAGGGTGTCGACGCTCGACCCCAGCTTCGCCGCCATCCCCGCCCTGTAATTTGCGTGGTACCGCGCACCGTAACCGTCCAACACCTCGGTGAGCGCCGTGATCGCGTCGTCCGGAATCGAACTGACCAGCGGCAGAAGCGTTTCGCCGAAGCGGGCCAGATTCCAGCCGAGAATCGCGGGCTGGTTTCCGTAGGCGTACCGGCCCCCGCGGTCGATGGAGCTGAACACCGCGGCGGGGTCGTAGGAGTCGAGAAACGCGCACGGTCCGTAGTCGATCGTCTCGCCGGAGATCGTGGTGTTGTCGGTGTTCATGACGCCGTGCACGAAACCGACGAGCATCCACCGCGCGACCAGGGCTGCCTGCGCCTCGACCACTGCCGTGAAGAACGCCAGGTACTTCTCGGCGTCGGGAAGGTCCTTCAGGTGCGGGTAGTGCCGTGAGATCGCGTAGTCGGCCAGAGGTTGCACGAGTCCCGGACGGCGCGAAGCGAATTCGAACGTCCCCACCCTGATGTGGCTCGAGGCGACCCGAGCCAACACGGCGCCGGGCTGCCGGCCCTCGCGGATCACGTCCTCCCCCGTCGATGCGACGGCCAACGAGCGTGTGGTGGGCACTCCCAGCGCGTGCATGGCCTCACTGATCAGGTACTCGCGCAACATCGGGCCGACGACTGCGCGCCCGTCACCACCGCGCGAGAACGGTGTCGGACCCGACCCCTTCAGGTGCAGGTCGACGAGAGAGCCGTCGTCGCCGCGCAGTTCACCGAGCAGCAGAGCGCGCCCGTCTCCCAGAAGGGGAACGAAGCCACCGAATTGGTGACCGGAGTACGCCATCGCCACGGGAGTGGCGCCGGCGGGAGCGAGGGCACCCGACAGCACGGCGGCGCCCTCGTCGGAGGTCAGCTCCGCGGGGTCCAGTCCGAGCGTGCGGGCCAAGTCGGCGTTCGCGACCAGGACACGCGGCGAGGGCGCAGGCGCCCCCTGCCAGGGGACGGTGAGACCGTCCACTTCCGTGATCATCGTGTTCTCGAACGCCAGCTGCGCCATACCACTCATGACTACAGGGTTACCACGAATCACGCCCGACCCGTGGGGTCGGGCGTGCAACCAGCGTAATTCCATTGAATGTGGCGAGGTCGGCCGACCGAAAAAACGAACGTAAACGGCACCGGCAAGAATTGTGGAAAGGCGATGCTTTCCATTGCACAGGGGCGCGGCTCGATCGCGTCGACGATCGAGCCGCGCGCCCGTAGGGCGACGATCAGCCCTGCTCAGGAACCCAGGTTGAGGTTGCGCAGGATCTCGGCGATGGCCGAGACGTTGAGGAAGTCGGCGAAGTTCAGGAAATTGGTGAGCGGCAGAATGTTGATCATGTAAATCCTTCCAGAAGGGATGACGCACCGTTGTGACGACGGCTATTTGTATCCCGAATGGTTGTGGCAATGACACCATTTCAGCGTTGTGTCATTTCACGAAACCGCGCGGTTTCGTCTGGGACGCCGCTCACCGAACACCGACCGATCAGGCCGCGCCGGCCTCCCTCAGTCGCTCGATTTCCTCTGCGGTCAAACCGAGTTCGCCCAGGATCGCGTCGGTGTCGGCGCCGTGCCGACGGCCGGTGTGCCTGATCTCCCCCGGGCTCTCGCTCATCCGCCACATGACGTTCTGCATCCGCACCGGACCGAGGTCGTCGTCCTTCACGGTGGTGACCATCTCGATCGCCGCGACCTGCGGATCGGTGAGCAGATCGCTCGGCTTGTACACCGGAGACACTGCGGCACCGGCCTTTTCGAACTCCGCGACGACGGTGTCCCGCGTGCGGGCGCCCACCCAACCACCGACGTAGTCGTCGAGCAGATCGGCGTGCGCCGCACGTTGGCGACCCGTGGCGAACCACGGCTCGTCGATCACCTCGGGATGCCCGACCAGCGAAAGCACGCGCTGCGCAATCGAATTGGCGCTCGTCGACACGGCCACCCAGTGCCCGTCCGAGGTCTTGTACAGGTTGCGAGGCGCATTGTTGCTCGACCGGTTACCGGTGCGCTCCTGATCGATTCCGAGTTGGTCCGCGTAGATGACACCCGGCCCCACCGCGGTCATGATCGGACTCAGCAGATCCAGGTCGATGACCTGACCGACGCCGCCGTTCTTCGTGCGGTGCAGCAGCGCCATCGACACTGCGGACGATCCCGCGATCCCGGCGAGCGAATCCGCTAGGCCGAACGCCGGAAGCGTCGGCGGCCCGTCCGCCGCTCCGGTGAGGTGAGCGAAGCCGCTCATCGATTCGACGAGAGTCCCGAACGCGGGACGCCCCGCGTACGGACCCGTCTGGCCGAAACCGGTGACACGCAACAGAATCAAGCCGGGGTTGTCCGCGGACAGCACGTCGTACCCCAGACCCCACCGCTCCAAGGTGCCGGGCCGAAAGTTCTCGACCACGACGTCCGCCTCCGCGGCCAGCCGCCGAAAGACGCTCGCTCCCTCGGCATTTCCGAGGTTCAGCGTCATGGTCCGCTTGTTGCGCGAGACCATGGTCCACCACAGCGGGTGGCCGTCCTTGTCGAGTCCGTGGCCGCGCATACCGTCCGGCTTGGTCGGGTGCTCGATCTTGATCACGTCGGCTCCGAAGTCGCCCAGAATCTGGGCGACGAGCGGTCCCGCCAGGATGGTGGAGACGTCGAGAACCTTGACGCCGTCGAGTGGCCCGGTCACTTGTACGGACGGTGCAGGTAGCGACCGACCGGGGAACCGGACACTGCGCCGTCGGCAAGAACCCGCTGACCGCGGACGAACGTGTCCGTCACCTTGGCACCGAGTTCGAATCCCTCGAACGGGGTGTACTCCTGCGTCGACTCCGAATCCTCCGGCCGCACGGTCCAGGTGTGGTCCGGGTCGACGAGGGCGATGTCCGCGTCCATCCCGACCGCGATGTCACCCTTGCCCGGAAGGCCGTAGCGCGACGCAGGATTGGACGACGTCAGCTGAGCGATGCGCTTCCAGCTGAGGCCGCGCTTGCGGCCCTCGCTGACCAGACCGGGCAGCAGGTACTCGGCTCCACCGAATCCGGACTTGGCCGCGAAGATGTCGCCTCGATCCTCGGCGAACTTCTTCTCGTCCTTGCAGCACGCGTGATCGCTGACGACCCAGTCGATGTCACCGTCGAGCAGGTGCTCCCACAGCGCCTCGACGTCGTCGCGCGGCCGCAGCGGCGGATTGACCTTGCCGCCCAGACCGTAGGCGGTGTCGATGTCGGCCAACAGGTGCCCGATCGTCACTTCACGTCGGAAATTCACATGGGGGAACGCCGCGGCCATGCGCATGGCCGCGGTGAGCGCCTTGCGGGACGACAGGTGCAGAAGGTTGATGTTGGGCAACTGCGTCTCGTCGGCCAGGAACGATGCGATCGTGACGGCCAGTCCCTCCGAGTGGGGAGGACGCGACGCGCTGTACGCGGCCAGGCCCTTCAGAGTGCCTTCCTCCTCGACGATCTTCGTGTAGGCGCTCATGATCTCGGCCGTCTCGCAGTGCAGCGAGAGAGAAATGTGATCGGCGAGGTCGCCCAACTGTTCGCGTGCGGCCTGGATGCCGCGCATCACGAACTCGAAGTGCGCGAGGTCGTACCGTTCGCCCTCGGGAGTCATCAGGAATTCGCTCTGGTCGGTCGACCGCCCGTGGAGACCGTGGCTGCCGTAGAACATGAAGATCTTGAACGACGTGACACCGTGATCGGTGATCAGCGAGGGGATCTCCGCGATGTGTTCCTTGGACATCGGCGCGAGGTGGTACGCGTAGTCGACGTACGGTCGTCCCTCGGTGGCGGCGAGCACGGTCGGGAAGACGTCGGCGTAGGCACCGCCGGTGTTCATGTAGTACTGACCGGTCCGCATGTAGGACATCGACGTCGTCACTCCGCCCTGCACGCAGGCGCGTGATTCGGACTCCGCGTCCTCACCGAGAGGGTTGTAGATACCCCAGTGCTGGTGTGCGTCCACGACACCGGGAAACGCGACCTTGCCGGCCGCGTCGACGACGGTGTCCGCCGAGTCCGGCGAGATCCCGGCCTCGATGCGGGTGAATTTTCCGTCCTCGATCAGGAGGTCGACGAACTCACCGTCGTCGGGCGCATCGGCTCCGGGTCGAACGACGCGGGCGTTGGTGATCAACAGAGACATGAGGGGTCCTTTCGAAACGAAAAATCAGAGGTAGTCGGCTGCGAGGTAGGCGAGTCCGAGAGCGGGGAGCAATCCGTTGCCGGCCAGATACCCTGCGGCGCCGTGACCGGAGATGCCCATGGCGGCGCCGCCGGAGGCGAAGAGCCCGTCGATCGCGTCTCCGCTCGACCGCAGAACACGAGCGTGTCCGTCGACCGCGAGACCGCCCTGAGTGTGAAACAGCGCCGGAACGATCTTGATCGCGGCATAGGGCGCGGCCATGTCGTGCTCGAACGAGCTGCGGCCGAACGGGTCCGATGCCTCACCGCGTGCGTACCGTTGCACCGCCGTCAATTCGGCGACGACGCCGTCGACGGGCAGGCCCGTGGCCGCTGCCAGTTCGTCGGCCGTGTCGGCCCACACGGCCGCACCCGAATCGACGGTCTGGCGAAAGTCGTTGAACGCCAGGCACTTGTCGTAGATGTCACGGTCGACGACGATCCACCCTTCGGAATTCGTTTGTGCAGCAAGGGTCGCCGCGTACTCCGAGTATCCGGTCGTCTCGTCGCCGAATCTGCGACCGTCGGTGTTGAGCACCACACCGCCGTGCATCACGGTGGCCCACCCGACGAGGGTGTTCGCCTTCTTCGACAGCGCCGCGTGACCTTGGTAGGAGTCGAGGTATTTCGACTCGGCGCCGAGCCGGCCGCCGATCTCGAGTGCGTCACCGATCGAGTACTCGCTGCCGTGATAGCGAGCGGATGCGATCTCGGGTACCCACTGGTGCACCCGGTCTGCATCGGCTCCGTATCCGTTGGTGGCCAACAACACCGCCGTCGTGGCGATCGACTCACTGCTGCCGTCCGGGTGGGTGATCGTGACTGCGTCCACCCGCCCGTCGGCCCCGGTGGAGACGTCGGTGACCCGCGCGGGCACGAGCATGTCGATGCGTGGTTCGTCGGCCACGGCGCGAACGAGATGGTCGAGCATGATGCTGCCGTGGCGCCCTTCGACGGTGTGGCATCGGAACTGCGAGTGACCGGGATAGGCGAAGTCCGTGACCAGAGTCAGCGGAATACCGAGATGGTCTGCCATCCATTCCACCAACGGTGCGCTGACGTCGGCCAACGCGGTCGCCAGTTGGCGGTCGGCCGTTCCTTTCGTCTTCCGCATGACGTCGTCGACGAAGGTCTCGGGCGAATCGACGATGCCGGCCTCGCGCTGCCAACGTGATCCGGCTCCGGGAATCATGGCGGTCGACATGGAGGTGTTGTTGCCACGCTTGAAATGTGTGCTCGCCTCGACCACGAGGACGTCGAGTCCGCGTTCGGCGGCGCGCAACGCGGCAACGAGCCCTCCGCCGGCCCCGGCGACGACGAGGTCCGGTCCGGTGTCGCTCACCGGGTCGCCTCCGATTCTGCTGTGACGCCCAGAAGTCGAAGTGCGGTGGCCGTGGGATCGACGACCATCGGCGACGCGGGCGGGTCGAGAAGTTCGACGGCGGAGCAGGCGTTGATGGCCACGGAGCAGTCGAGCAGGTGCGCGTGTTCGGTGACCGCACGTCCCCAGGCCTGCGAATCGGCGATGTCGTGGACACCCAGATCCATGACGTGCGTGGCCTCGGTCTCGAAGCCGTAGTACGACAACCGCCGATCCAGTTCGTCTGCGATGGCGCGGTTTCGGGCGAGAGCACCGACGCGGCGACCCAGCGAAAGATGGTGGGATGCGGTCAGTTTGCTCAGCCCGTACAGGGGCCGTGCGAACGTGCTCGCGACTTCGGCACACGGGTCGAGCACACAGTCGGGCAGGAATCCGTCGACACCCGTCGGGTCGACGCGGCGGAAGGCCTCGGTGAGAACGGTTTCCGACCGTCGTACGTCCGATTCGGTGTCGAGCGCCCGTGGCGCGTCTGCTCCGATGTCGCGTAGTTCGACGGTCACCCCCGTCGGCGCCAGGTGGTCGTATCGCTCCTGGCGGCGGCGTAATTCGTCGGCGCCGACGTGTATCGGCGTGTAAGCGAGAAGATGCATGCGGGTAGAACTCCTAGATGCCGAGGTAGGCGGCCTTGACGCGATCGTCGTGCGCGAGGTCGGAACCCTTGCCGCTCAACACGATCGATCCACTTTCGATCACGTAGGCGCGGTCCGAGATGTCGAGCGCAGCCGAAGCGTTCTGCTCGACGATGAGGACCGTGACGCCGGTGTCGCGGATCTTCACGATCGCGTCGAGCACCTGAGCGGCGAGCTTGGGCGACAACCCGACGGACGGCTCGTCGAGAGTGAGCAACCGCGGCTTCGCCATCATGGCCCGTCCGATGGCCAGCATCTGCTGCTGCCCGCCGGACATGGTGTCCGCGCGCTGATCCCGGCGTTCCGCGAGAATGGGGAACAGGTCGTAGACCTGGTCGAGCGATTCCTTGTGACTGCCGCGCTTCTGGGTGTAGGCGCCCATCTCCAGGTTCTCGAACACCGGGAGTGCGCCGAAGAGAGCGCGGTCCTGCGCGACGTGAACCAGTCCCGCCTTGACCACGCGATCCGCGCGCATGCCGTCGATTCGGGTCCCGTCTAGCGTGATTCGGCCGCCGGTCGGAGTGACGATGCCGGACAGTGCGCGCAGCGTGGTGGTCTTGCCGGCCCCGTTCGCGCCGATCAGAGACACGATCTCGTTCTTCGCGATGGTCATGTCGAGTCCGTGCAGAATCTCGAGCCGTCGGTATCCGGCGTGCAGGTCGTCGATTTCGAGCATCATGCGATCTTCTCCTCACCGAGGTACGCCTCGACGACGCGACTGTCCTCGATGACGGTGCGGGGGTCTCCCGACGTCAACACAGCACCTTCGTGCATCACGACGAGTCGTTCGGACAGCGCCATCACCGCGGCCATGATGTGTTCGACGAACAGCACGGTCTGACCGTCGCCGTGCAGAGTGCGCAGCAACTCGATCATCGGGGCGCGCTCGGTGGGAACCAGCCCGGCGAGCACCTCGTCGAGCAGGACCACCCGAGGCTCCATGGCCAGGGCACGAGCGAGCTCGAGCCGTTTGAGACCGGCCGTGGACATGGTGGACACCTTGCCGCCCACCTGATCCGACAGCTGTACGCGATCGAGTACCTCGAGGGCATGTCTGCGCGCGTCCTTGCGATTGCGGCGCTTCGTCAACGCCGCGATGGTGACGTTCTCGAGCACCGACATCGACTCGAACGGTCGCATGAGCTGGAACGTGCGCACCAGCCCGCTGCGGGCGACCTTGCTCGCCGGCCACCCGGTGATGTCCGTGCCGTCGAACACGATTCGACCCTCGGTCGGGGCCTGCTCGCCGGACAGCAGCGAGAACAGCGTCGTCTTTCCGGCGCCGTTCGGGCCGATGATGCCGAGGAACTCGCGGTCGGAGACCTCGAGGGACACATCGCGCACCGCGTGAATACCCGAGAAGGACTTGCTCAGTCCTTCGATCGTCAGCAGGCTCATCGGAACCACCTCTCGCGCACTGTGCCGAAGATTCCCTTCGGAAGGAAGATCACGATCAGGATCAGGATGACGGAGTAGACCGCCACGTCGAGACCGATTGCACCGTCGAGGAATGCGAGGAAGCCCGGTGGGTTGCGGAGAAGTTCGTTGATGATCTCCGACAACGGTCCGATCACGGCCGCGCCGATCACCGGACCCCAGATGGTGCCGATTCCTCCGATGACGGCGGGCACGATCGCCTCAACCGACACCGCGGAACCGAACGCCTGCTCCGGGCCCACGAAGAAGTAGTACTGGGTGTAGTAGACGCCGGCGACCGCGGTGAGGGCGCAGCTGGCCGCCACCGCGATGAGCCGATACTTCACCGTCGCGATTCCGAGCGATGCCGCAGCAGTCTCGTCGTCACGCACAGCCTGAACGAATTGTCCTGCACGAGAACGGACGTAGAAGATCGTTCCCAGAACGGCGACGGCCAGAATCACCAACGGGATCCACACGTAGTTGGGGCTGCCCTTCTCGAACTGCAGCATCCACCACGAGTCGCGAGGGAGGATCGGGACGTTGAATCCCTCGGTCTTGTTGAACACCTCCAGGTTCTGCACGAGGAGCAGGAACATCTGCGCGAAGGCGAAGGTCGCCAACGCGAAGTAGGACCCGGCGAGTCGATACCGCAGACACAGGTAGGCGAGCAACGTTCCGACCGTCGCCGCGATGACGGCGGCAACGATCATCGAGATCCACGGCGATACAGCGTGTTCGACCACGAAGTACGCGCCGGTGTAGGCGCCGATGCCGAAGAACGCGGCGTGGCCGAAGCTGAACATTCCGCCGAAGCCGCTCATGATGTTCCATGCGACGGCCATGATGGCGAAGATCAGCGTTCGGACGGCCACGGTCTGCGCCTGTTCGCCCAACACCAGCGGCAGGACGGCGACGACGACGAATCCGATTGCGAGGGTGACGACTTGACGTCGAAGCCAGGTGTCCTTCAGCCGCGGATCGCTCGCTGTGGACGTCGTCGGTGCGGGGGCGGTGGCGGTCATCGGCGTGCTCCGTACAGTCCTTCGGGCTTCAGGAAGAGAACCAGGATGAACACGGCGAACACCAGAATCAGCGATCCGGTGCCGGGGAGGAACAACGCTCCGACGGTCTGGACCAGACCGATCACCAGTCCGCCCACCACCGCTCCGACGACACTCCCGAGTCCGCCGAGAACGACGATCACGAACGCGAGGATCGTGAACTGCTCGCCCACCGACGGGGTGAGGCTGGTGAACGGAGTCATCAGACCCCCGGCCACCGCGACACACGCCGCGCCGATCCCGAACGTGAGGGCGTACACCCGACCGATGTCGACGCCGACGAGCTTGGCCCCTTCGGAATTGGACGCGACCGCCCGGATCGACAGACCCAACGGAGTTCGCTTCAGGACCGCCGACAGCGCCACGGCGACCAGCGCCGCACCGACGAAGGCAATGACCCGCGGCCACGATGCCACGGCACCGAGGACGGACAGGGATCCGTCGACCGGCGCCTGAACCTGCTCGGGCCGACCACCGAAGATCATGAGCAGAACGTTGATGATCAGCAGCGACAGACCGAGTGTCACGAGCAGCGGACCGTCGTGACTTCCGCTGATCGTGAGCTTGGTCAGCAGCGCGGCCTGCACGATCATGCCGAAGACGAACATGAGTGGAACCGCGATGATGGTCGCGACGTACACGGGCAGTCCGGCGGTCGAGAGCGCGTACACGATGTACATCGCCATGGTGAGCATGGCGCCCTGGGCGAAGTTCACGATGCCCAGCACACCGAAGATCAGCGTCAGTCCCACCGAGATCAGTGCGTACACACCGCCGAGCAGAAGGCCCGAGACGACCGACTGTGTGACGAGTCCCTGGTCCTTACCGCCGACGAGGTAGACGGCGGCCATGATCACGACGATCGCTGCGGCCACACCGACGGCGGGGTCGATCGACCTCGACAACTTGCGCCGTGCGGTGGGTGCCGTCTCGGTGGTCGCAGGCTCGGTGGACGCGGACTCGGTGGACGCAGTCACTGTCCGGCTCCGGCGGGGAAGCGCAGTGCGTCCGTGGCGAATTCCTGCGGGTAGACCTGCGCCACGGCGCCGTCACGGACCTGGGTCACGATGACCGTCGCGTTCTTGTTCTGCCCGGTTTCGTCGAACTGGATGGGGCCGGCGAAGGCCAACAGCGGATCGTCGATCGATTCACCGGAGATGGCGTCGCGCAACGCTTGCGGGTCGGCGTCCTTGCCGTCCTCGAGGCCCTTCGCGATGACCTCGACAGCTTGGTAGGACAGCATTGCTGCGGTCTCCATGGGCTTTCCGTACTTCTCCTGGAAGCGGGTACGGATGTCGTTGACTCGATCACTGGTCGCGTCGAAGTGGTAGTTGGCGCTCAGCACACCGTCACCCGCGGTGCCGGCGGCGGCTGGGAACGAGCTGTCGTCGAAGGCGCCGTTGGCAATTCCGTACACACCCTTGACGTTCAGGTTCAGTTGCTGGACCGCCTTCGCGATGAGCAGACCGTCCGGGTAGTAGCCCGTGGCCACGATGACGTCGGGATTTCCGACCGCAGCTTGCCGCACCTGGGTGGTGGCGTCGGAGAAGTTGGTTGCGGGGTAGGTGATTTCGTCGACGGACGCGATGCCCTGGTTCGCGGCTTCCGCTTGGAATGCCTTGAACACGCTGTCGCCGAAGGATCCTTCGATGTGAAGGTAGGAGACCTTCTTGATCGGCTGACCCGACTGCTGGCCGATGGCCGCCAGAGCCTTGGCTCCGTCGGTTCCCATGCTGGACGCGTTGGGCTGGATGCGGAACGAGTACTGGTAGCCCTGGTCGAGGATCTTGTCGTCCACTGCCACGTCGATGACGAGGGGAACGCGCGAACGCTCGGCGACCGAGGCGACGTTCTGCGTGACGTCGCTCTGATACGTACCGACGAGCGCGACCGCGCCGTCGTCGATCAGTCGCTGCGCTTCGCTCTGGCCCACTTCGGCCTTGCCCTGAGAGTCTCCGGACACCAGCTCGAGCTGCCGCCCGTCGAGACCCTTGATGCCTCCCGCTGCGTTGATGTCCGAGACCGCCAGTGCTGCGCCGTCGTTCATCAGTCCACCGACGCCGGCGAGGGCGCCGGTGGTGGGGTGAACGGAGCCGATCTTGATGGTTCCCGTGTCGCCGGAACCGGACGATGAGCCACATGCTGCTGCGCCGAACAGTGCAACGGCTGTCAGCACGCCTACGAGCTTCTTCATGATCGAAACTGCCTTTCGCGCCTGTGCGGCACCGAGTAGGCCAACCACTGGCTGCTGAACGTTCCGCTCAGCGCACCATGTAGGTGGCGGGTGATTCCCCTTGCGGATGAGTATGGCACGCATCACCGGCCTCGAACAGGTTCTTTCGTGACTTTCTCGTTAAGTCAGTGGTTCGCCCAGCGGAACGGTATGGTCAGCGAAACGGATTCCCACGGAACAGTTCGCCTGCATACGGAAGGATGGCCACATGGTCACGCCGCCCAGCTCACGACTTTCGGTCGACACGTCCACGGGTACCGAGTCCGCTGACCGGGTGGCCGACGTCCTGTTGGCGTTCGCGCAGTCCGATCGAGCGCTCGGGGTCTCGGAGATCGCACGTCGGCTCGGACTGAGCAAGGCTGTGGTGCACCGCATTCTGCAGTCGCTGTCGTCTCGGTCCATCGTGCAGCCGGTACCCGGAGATTCGACGTACTCGCTCGGCCCGGCGGCCATCGGGCTCGGCACCAAGGCATGGAGTCAGCTGGACGTGCGATCGGTGGCGGCGCCCGTCCTGCGCACGTTGCGCGCCGAGACACGCGAAACCGCAACGCTGTCCGCGCTGGTCGGCCACCGCCGGGTGTATCTCGACCAGTACGAGAGTCCGCAGGAAGTGAAGATGGTGGTCGAGATCGGCCCGCAGTACCCCCTGCACTCGGGCGCCTCGAGCCGAGCCATCCTCGCGTTCCTCCCCGAGCACTTCGCCGCCGAAGCGCTGCAGGAACTGCGCGGCACGAACCCCGAGGTGGATGCCGAGGCGTTTCACTCCAGGCTCGCCGACATCCGCGTGAACGGGTACGCGACCTCGATCAACGAGCGCAAGACCGGAGCCGCTTCCATTGCCGCGCCGTTCTTCGACGCCGCCGATCACGTTCTCGGATCCGTGAGCTCGTCCGGACCCGCCTTCCGCTACTCGTCGACTGCGGACGAGGAACACGTCGTGCACGCCAGGCAGGTCGTCACCGCCGCACGCTCCATCACGGCACATCTGAAGCAGAGGGCGGGCAAATGAGCCGATCTTTTCTCTACGTACCCGCGATCAAACCGTCGCTGTTCGACAAGGCCGTCTCGGGTGAAGCCGACGCCGTCATCCTCGATCTCGAGGACGCAGTTCCGTTGCTGGACAAAGAGTCTGCCCGGGCATGCGTGTCGGACTGGCTCCGCACTCGCGAACAGAACGACACCGAGGCGTGGGTGCGGGTGACGCCGGAGTTCCTCGATGAGGACCTGGCCGCGGCGGTGCTTCCCGGAGTCCGCGGCATCATGATCGCCAAGTGTTCGGTGGACGCGCTCGATCGCGCCGACGCCCTTCTCACCGAGCTCGAATCGGCACGCGGGTGCGGTCCGCTCGCCGTCATCGGTCTGATCGAAACAGCGCATGCGCTCCGCTCGCTCGGCGCCATGGCAGCGCGACCACGCGTGCTCACCTTCGGAATCGGCGAGGTCGACCTGCTCGCCGATCTGCGCATCGCGCGGGTTCCGGACACGTCCGCGGTGATCGACTCGATTCGCATGGACATCGTGATCGGTTGCGCTGCTGCGTCTCTCGCTGCGCCGATCGCTCCGACGTCGACCGACTTCCGCGATCTCGACACGTTCGTCGCGACTACCGACCATTTCGTGAACATGGGCTTTCGCGGCCGGACTGCACTGCATCCCCGTCAGGTGTCCATCATCAACGCTGCTCTGACGCCGTCGCCCGACGAACTCGAACGGGCACAACGGCTTCTGGATCTGTACGCACTCTCCGGCGGTGGGCCGACGGTCGACGACCGCGGCCACTTCGTCGACGAAGCGGTGGTACGCGGGGCCAGGGAAATCCTGGCCCGCGCGTAGGTCACACGCTGCGTTCGACCGTCGTCAGTGGTTCGAGCAACTCTCCGACGGACACGAGTGCGTCCAGCGAGTGGCACCGTCCGGCCAGCGCGTCGAGCTCGTCGGCGGCGAGAAACGGTCCTGCGTTGGCACGGAACTTCGCCGACACCTCGTCGAACGACAGCGGACGCTCCGGGCCACCGCGCGTCGTCAGCACTTCCTCCACCACCGTCGACCCGTCCGTCAAGGTCGCGGTCAGAACAGCCGGAAACTGGTGCGGGAAAATGGCATCACACCGTGCGTCGGGAACCACGTCGACCTTCGCCATCAGTGCGCGGCGGTCCGCCGATGTTGCCAACTCGTCCGAGTAGTCCTCGAGCGCGGCGCCGAGCCCACCTCCCCCGAACATTCCGACGGCTACCGCATAGGGGCCGCTGAACTGTGCCATGTAACCCGTTGCGGGGGCGCGCTTCACCTCGATCGGTTCCCCGATGGTGCGCAGGTTCGCTGCGGGCACACCGAGTACCAGCGTGTCGATGTCGTCCGGCGCGATACCGCGTGTACGCAGAGCGGCACCGGCGTCGACAGCCGCGTGCGTGAAGTGGTTGGCTGGATACGGCTTGAAGAAGATTCCGGGAACGGCCCAGTCGGTGCCCAGCCCGTCGAGAATTTCCGACGCTCGCCCGTCGCCGTGGAGCCACGCCTGATAGAAGCCGAAGCGTCCCTCCAGCACGGTCGGTGGTCCGGTGATCCCGTGGCGCGCAAGACCCGCGGCGGCGAGCGCGGAGTGCGCGGCCCACCCGCAGTGCATGCGCTTGACCGTCCCACCCGTTCGGTTGGCCTCGATGATCCCCGCCGCCATCGACGCGGCGATGCCGAGAGTGTCGACGATCTTCCCCTCGTCGGCTCCGCCGATCACGGCCGCAGCCACCGCACCGCCCATGGCGCCGCAGATGGACGTCGCGTGCTGCCCGTGCTCGAAGAACACCGAGTTCTTCGTGGTCGGGTCGAAGCCGGCCATGCCGAGCCGCACACACACCTCGAGCCCGACAGCGATGCCGCGCACCAGGTCTCGCCCGCTCGCTCCGTGCTGCTGAGCCGCGGCCAGGGCTGCCGGAACGACGCTGGCGCTCGGATGCAGGATGGACGGCAGGTGCGTGTCGTCGAAGTCGAGCGAATGCGCGAGCACGCCGTTGACGAAGGCCGCCAACGGGGCGGGCAGCGCGACGTCCACACCGACGGCGAATGCAGCTGCCGCACCGCCTTGTTCACGAGCCCATGCCGTGGCCGCGGCGCTGGTGTCCAGCTCCGTCGCTGCTATCGCGATACCCAATGTGTCGAGAACGCGCATGCCCACGCTGTCCACCACGTCGGCGGGAAGCGAGTCGTAGTCGGTGCCGGCGGCGAACTCCGCAAGCGTCTGCGCCAGGGTGCGATCGCTCATGCCGACGTCACCGCCAGCGGCCGGACCGGAGACCCGGTCGCGCCGAAGATGTTCAGGGGCACGAGAACGAAGGAGAACTCGTACCGCTTCAGAGCGGACAGCTCTTCCAGGTCCAGCGCCTCGATGATGTAGACGCCGCTCTCCACGAGCAGCACACGGTGGGCCGGGAGCAATGCGTGGCCGCCTCCGGGCGCCAGTCGCTCGAACGCGATGGTGTCCGCGCCGGCGGCATGAATCTGCTTCTGCGCCAGCCACTGTGCACCGGCTTCACTCACGCCGGGAACACCGGACGGTCCTCCGACGTAGGGAGCCCCCTCGTCGAACAACTGACCCCAGCCGCTGCGGATCAGCACCACGTCACCCTCGCCGACCACCACGTTCTCGGCGTCGCACGCGGCCTCCAGATCGGCCACCGTGATCTCGTACCCGCCGTCGCAGCGGTCGAGCCCCAGCACGGCGGGAATGTCCAGGAGGACTCCGCGCCGAATCATGGGGGCAATGGTGTGCACTCCGTGCTCGACGTACTTGCCGCCGATGCAGGACTGGCCGGCGTCGGCACCGCCGTGCAGCTTGCCGTCGTGCGAGACGTGGGCGAGTGCGTCGATGTGCGTGCCCACATGCGTTCCGGTGGTGATCATGTCGTTGGCCGCGCTGCCGCCGTCGGATCTCGTCATGTCACCGTGCCGTCGCGGCAGCGTGTGCCAGAACTGTGGATGATTGGGCGACTGCGGCATCCCGACCCGCAACTGTCGACCCAGGTCGACGATCTGCACCCCGGCCGACACGGCCTGGTGAAGTTGGTCGGGCATGGTGTCGTCTCCTCGTTGTTCGTTCCGGCAGCGCTGTTCGTTTCGGCAGCGCTTCGATTCGGCACCGACATTGCTCAGGCTCGTTCCGTTGAACGAAACATTATTCGGTCGATGTCGCTGAATTCGATCAGGCTAACACCGCATCGCCACTTGCGTATTGCCATTGACACCGCACAGTCATGCCCTTACCGTGCCGAGATGGACAGTGGAGAAGCGTTTCGTTCAGCGGAACAGATAGAACGGCTCGCGGACATGACGTGCTCACTGCGTGACGGGGGTCTGCCGTCGCCGCTCGCGGCGCGAGCCGAGATCGTTCTCCTGGACCTGTTCGGCGTGACCGTCGCCGGCGCGAGGACCTCGGAAATGACGCGACTTCGACGAGCGTGGCTCACGGAGTCCGGAACGACCGCACCGCTCGGCACCCCCGATACGACGACCGTCGAGACTGCCGCCCAACTCGATGCCATCGCTTCGTGCTGCCTCGAACTGGACGAGGGCAACAAGTACGCAGCCGGGCACCCGGCCGCCCACGTGGTCCCGGCCGCGATCGCAGCAGTTCGCATGTCCACCCAAGCAATAGACGGATCACGATTCTTGGCCGCCGTCGTGGCGGGATACGAGGTGGCCACCCGATTCGGATACGCGCTCGACCGGGATCCGCGGTGGCACACGCACGGCCATTGGGGAGCCACCGGAGCCGCTGCGGCGGCAGCATCCATCATGGGACTCGATGCGACCGGCGTGGCGGCCGCGATCGACGCGTCGTCCGCGCTCGTCCACGTGGCACCGTGGGCCGTCGTACTGGACGGGAATTTTACCCGGAATCTGTGGATCGCCGGCGCTGTGCGCGCGGGACTCGACGCCTCGCGACTGGCGAGCGCGGGCCTGGTGAGCAACTCGGGCGCCGCGGCGCAGACGCTGGGCGACATCATCGGAACCATGAACTACGACCGCCTGACCGAGGACCTCGGGTCACGGTGGTTCATGCTGGAGGGGTACTGCAAACAGCACGCGTCGTGCTCGTATACCCACGCAGCCGTCGACACGATTCAGAGCCTGAAGGCCGGCGCCGAGTGGACGGCGGACGACGTCGAGACCGTTCACGTGCGGACGCACTCGTTGGCTGCGCCACTGTTCCAACGGCACCCGACGAGCCGTCTCGCGGCCATGTTCTCACTGCCCTTCGTCGTCGCGGCATCCTTCGTCACCGACACGATCGACGCGGCCGCTCTCGACCCGGCGGGACCCACCTTCGACGACGCCGAGAGGTTCAGTGAACGTGTGAGTGTATGTGCTGCAGACGATTTGGATGCACTACTACCCGCACGTCGCGCAGCGGAGGTGACCGTGACGCTGCGCGGTGGTGACACGATCAGTGCCATCACTCCGAACCCGGTGGGCGACGTCGACCACTTCCCGATGGACATCGATGCGGTGCGCACGAAGGTCGAGCGCTTGACAGGCGTGGCCGATGCGCAGGTTGTGCACGATGTCGTCGAGGGTCTCCGGTCGTCGGACGATGTGGCTGGGTGGCTCCGCCCCCTGTGCGCGATTTCCGCCCCTCCGGGGCAGTAAATCGCGCACAGCGGATCTTACCGGCCGGTAGGACGCACAGTCACACGCACTTACAAACCCAAAATCCGTTTATCCGGCGCAGGCTGATTACGTCGTC
Source organism: Rhodococcus sp. 320_ES (assembly GCF_059691855.1). Classification (NCBI taxonomy): domain Bacteria; kingdom Bacillati; phylum Actinomycetota; class Actinomycetes; order Mycobacteriales; family Nocardiaceae; genus Rhodococcus; species Rhodococcus sp. 320_ES. The sequence continues at coordinate 470,030 of NZ_JCAWAG010000002.1, forward strand.
CGTATAAAGGATCTATATCGGGGAAGTCAAATCCGAAATCTATTCATAACACTCGCTTTTCGGTCAATGCAGGTTTACGCTCCTGCGCATACCGCCATTGTCAGAATGGAGGTTCACTACACAGGGGAAAACCATGTCCACAGACTTCGACAGTCCTGCCGCGCCATCCGACGACAGCAAACTCATCCGAAAGCGGAAAATACGAGCGCTGCTCGCAGGCGGACTCGTCCTCGGCGTGGGCGCCGCGATCACCCTTGCCGCGTGGACGGACAACGTGTTCGGAAAAGCCACGTTCACCGCCGAGAACTGGAATGTCCAGGGCGACTTTTCTTCCGGTGGCACCGGCGCCTGGGATGAATACGACACAGCGGGAACTGCCGGCACGTTCAATTACACAACCAATTTCGACGCACTCAGCCCCGGGACAACCGTCTACGCACCGGTCGCGCTGCGCGTCGGCAGTGCCGCCGGCGCGGGCGGCGCCTACGCCGCCAACGTGACGCTGAACGGCGCCACACCCACGACAGGCCCGCTGACCCAGTACCTGACGTACACCGTGGTCAGCGGGGTCGCGGCGAGCGCGTGCACAGCCGGAACGATCACGGGTGGAACCACGGTCGTCGCGGCGGGAAGCACGCTTGGGACGGGTAGTGCCGCCAACGCCATCTCGCTCCCGGCAGCCGGAACCGCTGTGCCGCTGTGCTTTGCGGTGTCCTTACCCTCCACGGTGACCGCCGCTCAGGCAGCCGGCAAGACCACCGGCAGTGTGACGTGGCAGTTCGCTGCCACCGCCGTCACGCCCTGATTTCTCCGAATGGTTCGGCACGCTTCACCCCGGCGCTCGCGTCTCGCAACGAGCCGCCGGGCCCGAGTTCTCTGTGCATCCGGCCTCGTCCTCGGTCTCGCGGCCGCCGTGGTCTCGACCACGGCGGTCGCGGCGAGCTGGACGGACAGAACGATCGGCAAAGGGTCGTTCACGGCAGGCACCTTCGGTTTTCAGTCTTCCGTCGACGGTGGTACGAACTGGGGCACGCACACGGCGGCGACGCCGGCCACGCTTGCCCTCGGAACGGACGGCACGGCAATGCTTCCGGGCACATCGGCGTACGGCGCGGTGTCGCTACGTGCCGTCACGGCCTCACCCGCCGTCGCGGTGACCATCGACGGCACGTCGTCGACATCCACAGCGTTGGGCGCCGCCCTGCAGTACACGGTGGTGCGGTCCACGACGTGCGCCAGTAGCGCCTTCGTCTCCGGCTCGACCTTCCTCGTGGGCTCGGCAAGCGCCGGAGTGTCGCTGGCGGCCGATTCCGCAACGCCCGCTCTGACATTGACTGCCGGCGCGCCCGGATTACCGGGAACAGCCGTCGCACTGTGCTTCCGATTGACGCTGCCCGACACCACCGCGGTGTGGAACACGCCGGCACTGAACTCTCAGTCCCTGACGGCCACATGGTCGTTCGTCGGCACAGCCTGAACCGAAAGACGAACCATGACCACCGACCTCACCGCGCACCGACGTCGTAGCCCACTTTCACGTGTGGGTGATGCACTGCTCAACGTCCTCGCCCTCGGCGGCATCGTCTGTATCGCGCTCGTCGTCATGGCGTTCGCGTTCAACGTCACGCTGATCATGTTCAAAACCGGCTCGATGTCACCGACGATTCCCACGGGATCGCTTGCGGTGGTTCGACAGGTACCGGCCGAGTCGGTTGTCCCCGGTGACGTCGTCACGGTGGACCGGCCCGGAGAACTGCCTGTCACACACCGCGTGGTCCGCACGACCCCGGCGGCCAACGGAGAGACCTTCCTCGAACTCAAGGGCGACGCGAACAAGTACGAGGATCCCGCAGGCTACAACGTCACCGAGGTCCGCAAAGTTCTGTGGTCGGTCCCCGAGTTGGCCAAAGCCATTGTCTGGCTCTCGAACCCGTTCGCGCTGGGGGCGATCACGATCGCCATGACGATTCTGGTCGTTGCCGTCTTCTGGCCCCGAACACCGAAACCACACACATGACGCGAGCGCGGACTGCAGTCGTCGTTCTGCTTGCGGCGGTCGTCGTTCTCGCCGGGGCGACGACCCGTGTACACACGACCGACGCGGCGTGGACCGACGTGGACCACCTGGTGGCTCCTGTGTCGTCCGCCTACTGGCCGACGAGTGGAAACGCGCGTGCCGAGGTTGGCCGCGTGTCGTCGATCAATTTCGTGGTCGGGCTGTTGTCCGGCGGGGATCCGCTGCCGTGGGCCGGCTCGACGGCAGCGGCGACTCAGGCCTCGCCGGGGGCCGTGACCACCTCCGGCGCAGGTCCGTACGTCACCGGGGGCGTTCTGTCCTTGATCAATCAGTTCAGAGCCGAAAGCACCGCAGGCTCGTCGATCGGGGGGACCGTGTGTGCGTCCTACTCGTGGGGTCCGGCGTCACCCACACAGTGTGCGTCGGCACCGCAGAAGGTCTACTCCACGGGATCGTTGTCGTCCTACCGGCTCCGCACAAGCCTGGTGGCGGGCGTCGGAACGGTTGACGCGTTGAGCGTGACGTCACCGATTTCCGCCTCGGCTGCGTGCAATCTGAGCGCTCCCATCGCGGTGAACACAGCCACCGCGGCCGCGGCCGCCAACGCGACAGCAGGAAACCAGGGGTCCGTGCAGGTGAAAGGCAATGCCGTGTCGATCCCCGCCGCAGGCGGAACCACCACTTTCACCTTCGGGCAGGGCGCGCTGGCATCGGCGGCCGTCTCCGGGTCGATGACGAGCACCGTCACTCAGACCGCGACGAGTGCACGCTCGACTCTTGTGATGGACACCCGCGTTCTGAGGTTGGGTATCTTAGGTGAAGTCCTGCTGGACTTCACCTTTCGGGCCGTACTGGTCGACGTGGCCTGCGGGACGTCCGGTTCCGCTCCGACCGCGCTGTCGGCGGGACTCGCGTCGGCAAGGGTGGCGGCACCCGCCGCCGTGGACGCAGAACCGACGTCGTCCGTGCCGGTGTCGCCAACCCCGACGACGACACCACCCTCGACAACAACGTCAACGGGTCCGTCGACGACGAGCCCGACCACCACCGCGGCATCCACAACCGAGGCGACCACCACCGAGACCGCTTCAGCCACCACGACCACCGTCACCACCACCACCACCACCACCACCACGACCGATATCGACCCGGTCCCGACGACGACACTGTCGACAACCACTCCCCCGCCGTCCTCGACACCGGCGACAGTCTTCAGTGGCGAGGGTCCGGTCAGCGCTCTCACGACAGTCGACGGCCGCACCTGCACTGCGAATGGTGCTGAGCCGACGTCGTTCTCCTGCGACGACGGTTCCGAGTTGACGTTCGATGCCGGCGACCTTTCGAATCCGACACTCGTCGACGGGCTGTGGGTTCCGAAGACGATCGACGGGGTGCCGGTGCCCGTCAAGTCTGCCGTTCGGGGGTAGGTGGGGTGGGGTTCTGTCCCAATGCCCCACGCGCCCACCCGTCGAGCGGTTACGTTCGAGTGGTGAAAGCTGCAGTGTTCGACGGCACCGGCCCGTCTCTGACGATCGAAGACATTCCCGTTCCGACGCCTCGGCGCGGTGAGATATTGCTGAAGGTGGCCGCGTGCGGCGTCTGCCACACCGACCTTCACGTCCTGAAATCGGAGGTCGCCTTCCCGGTCCCCGCGGTGCTGGGGCACGAGGTCTCCGGCGTCGTCGAGGAGGTCGGCGAGGGCGTCGAGAACGTGGCCGTCGGCGATCGGGTGGTATGCAGCTTCATCATGCCGTGTGGCGAGTGCCGCCACTGCGCCCGCGGCAAGGAGGACCTGTGCGAGAAGTTCTTCGCCTTCAATCGGCTCAAAGGCACGCTGTACGACGGTGACTCGCGGCTGGCCCGGCACGACGGCACCCCGCTGGCGATGTACTCCATGGGCGGGCTCGCCGAATACTGCGTCGTGCCGGCGTCCGACGCGTTCGCTGTTCCCGACGGCGTCGGGCTCGAGCAAGTGTCGATCCTGGGGTGCAGCTCGTTCACCGCACTCGGTGCCATGAACAACGCACAACTGTCCCTCGGTGACCGCATCGCGGTGATCGCCGCGGGCGGCGTCGGATCGTCGATCGTTCAATTCGCCTCTGCCGCAGGTGTATCGCAGATCATCGCGGTCGACATCGACGACGACAAGCTTGCCGCTGTCGCCGCGCTGGGCGCCACGCACACCGTCAATTCCGCGACGGCCGACGTCGTGGCCGAGGTGAAAGCACTCACCGACGGTCACGGTGTCGACGTCGCGTTCGAGGCATTGGGCAATGCGCGGACCTTCGCCACCGCGATGGACATTCTCGACGACGGTGGTCGCGCGGTGGTCGTCGGAATCGCCCCGGCCGGCACCGTCGGCGAGGTCGACCTGGCTCGAATGGTCCGCCGCAAGTTGGAAATTCACGGGTCGTACGGTGCGAAGGCGCGAACCGACATGCCGGCGCTGCTGCGCATGGTGGAAGGCGGAATCGTGTCCCCCGAACAGGTCATCACCCGCCGGTACAGCCTCGACCGCGTCGACGAGGCCTATCAGGCGTTGGCGCGCGGAGAAATCACCGGCCGCGCGATCATCGAGATGGGCACCGACTGAGGACACACCCTCACGCTCTGCCGACCACCGCCACGATCAGAGCAGTCAGCTCGTCCGTTGCCTGGCCGGGGGACAGAGAGTCGGTGACCGCCGCTTGTGACAGTGCTTCTGCGGCTCCGAATATGGCCGTCATCGACGGTGCCGACACACGGCCGCGTCGACTGAACGGAGACAGTAGGGCGGCGCACCGCTCGAAGTACGCCTGTTCGGCGTCGCGCTTCACCTGCTCCAATTCGGGCGAGCCTTCCAGTGCGGCGAGCACCCCGGTGAGCTCGCGTCCCTGCGCCAGGCTGCACCCCACGAACGAGTCGGCGATGGCGCCCGCGCGACCCTCGAGCGATTGCTCGGCCGTCGACAACGATTCTTCGAGCGCAGCCGCCTGGCGGCCGTCGAACTCGGTGAACAGCGCAGCCAGTAGCGCGTTGCGCGACGCGAAGTGGCTGTACACCACCGGTTTCGCAACGCCCGCCCGTTCGGCGAGACGTCCGAGCGTCAGCGCATCCGCGCCCTCCGCCCGCACCAGCGCCCAGGCGTGTTCGATCAGCTGATCGAATCTGTCGGCGCGCGAGAGCCGCGTTCGCACCATGAGCACCTCCTGCACTATGTACTGATAGTAACCTACTTTTGGTATATAGCTTGCCCTCCCTACCGCAAGGAAGCAATCATGACCGCTCTCGTCGTCGTGTCCCACCCCTCCCCCGACTCTCTCACGCACCACATGGCGCACGCCGTGGCGCGCGCGATCGGCGATGCCGACGTGGCCGATCTGACCGCCGAGGACTTCGATCCGCGGTTCACCGACGCCGACCTGAACCTGTACCGCGGTACGGGAAGCACACCCGCCGACGTAGCCGCCGAACAACAGCGGATCGACCGCGCAGAGCACCTCGTTCTGGTGTTCCCGATGTACTGGTGGTCGATGCCCGCCCTGCTCAAGGGATGGATCGACCGCGTGTTCGTCGGGGGTTGGGCGTACGACTTCACCCCCGGCGGTGAGTTCACGAAGAAACTCGGGCACCTCACCGTCCACCTGGTGGTGATCGCAGGCGACGACGCGGACAGCTTCGAGCGGCACGGAATTCACGCTGCCGTCGAGACCCAGATCGAACGCGGGATCGTCGAATACTGCGGTGCGCGATTGGGTTCGACGACCTACCTGCACGAGTCGGACACCAAGAGCCCCGACGCCATTGCCGACGAGGTGACGAAGGTGAGCGAGGCGGTTGCCGAACACGTGTCAGGATGCCCCCGGACCGCCGAGCTGTCACGCCTCTGACGGGCTGCCCTCGACGCGGTAGCGGGCGAACGTCCATCTCGAGGCCTCGAACACGCGCTGCTCGATCAACGTCAGGTCCAGTCGGTGGCCCGACGGGAAGTAGGGCTTGCCCCCGCCCACGATCACCGGCGCCACGATCGGACAGAATTCGTCGATCTGATCGACCAGCGACGCCGCAAGCGAAGCACCGCCGAGGCTCAGCCACCCGTCGGTCTCGCGCTTGAGCTTCTCGACCTCCGCGGCAGAGTCGGCACTACGCACGAGCCGACAACCGTCCGGCACCGATTCGAGACTGTCGGAGAAGATGATTCGCGGTGTTGCGACGTACTCGCGAGCGAATTCCGCCTCCACCTCGTCGCCGTCGGCGCGCTCGGGTGACGTCCAGAAATCTTCCATCAGCTCGTACAGACGCCGACCGAACAGGAACCCCGCGGTGTCGCGCGCCTGTGCGTTCGAGAACCGGTGCACCTCCTCGTCGGGCTGAGAGAAGGCGAAGCTGCCCGTGGCGTCCTCGATGTAGCCGTCGAGGGAGATGTGCATGCTGTAGCCGAGCTTTCCCATGATGCTCCTTCGGTGAGTCGTCGACTGTGGACTCGCGGAACACCCCGAACTAATCGGAGACGCCCGAGCCGTGGATCGCACGCAGTCCCGCAGCCATGAATTCGCTCGTGGCTTCCGCCGCCGCCTCCCCGTCGCGCCCGGATCCTGCACGGGCACGGTGCGTGATGCCCTCGCCGATCACACCGAGCTTGAAGTTCGCCAACGCCACGTAGAAGTCCCAGTGGGGCAGCGTGTTTCCGGTTCGGGTGGCGTAGGCCTGCGCCAAATCGTCCGCCGAGGGGTAGCGGTCGCTCGTCCACGCAGCACTCTCACCGAGGACCGCGTCGAAGATGGGCTGCCGGTACACACACATCAGCGCAACATCGGTCAGTGGATCACCGAGGGTCGACATCTCCCAATCGACAACGGCTGCAACCCGGCTCGCATCGCCGTCGAGAAGAATGGTGTTGTCGACGCGGTAGTCCCCGTGCACGATCGACGACGCCGACTCGTCCGGAACGCTCGTCGCCAACGCATCGCGCAATCGCTCCACGTCCGGCAACTCGCGTGTCTTGACGATGTCCCACTGCCGCGCCCACGTCGCGACCTGCCGCCGCACGAACCCGTTGGGACGGCCGAAACTCGACAACCCGACGACGTCGAAGTCGACGGCGTGCAGCCGGGCAAGGACGTCGACGAGTTCGGATGCGTTGGCCTGTACCTCGTCGTCCGACAGCGCATTCAGATCGTCCCGTGATCTCACCACCGTCCCCGGGACGTACTCCACCACCGTCATCGGCGCACCGAGGGCGTCACCCTCCGCATCGAACGCGACGGCCCGCGCCACCGGAACGTCGGTCACGGCAAGTGCGCTGGTCACCGACCACTCGCGCGCCATGTCGTGCGCCGACGGGTCAACCCACCCGCGGGTGGGCGGCGCACCACCCACGCGCCGACGTCGTCGACTGCCTTGTAGGTCAGGTTCGAGCGACCGCCACTGATCAGCTCGACACGCAGCTCGCCCTGCACCTCGACCCCGCTGCGCACGAGGAAATCCTGCAGCGCAGCAACATTCATACCGGGAAGCTCAGGCATCGCGGGCGGCCCTCTTCGCCGCTCCGACAGCCCGTTTCGCGATGGCCCACCGGTGCACCTCGGACGGTCCGTCGTACACCCGGAACGGCCGCACCTCCCGAGAGAGCCGAGCCAGCGGCAGGTCGTCGGAAACGCCCATCCCGCCGCACATTTGAATACCACGGTCGACGATTCGGAAGATCGCCTCCGCGGCGAAGGTCTTGGCAATGGAGGTTTCGTTGCCGGCCTTGGACCCTCGGTCGAGCGCCCAGCACGCCTGCACCAGCAGCGCCCGGGTCGCCGCGATGTCGATCTCGTTGTCGGCGACCATCTTCTGGATCATCCCGAGGTCACCGAGCGTCGATCCGAAACCTTCGCGGCGGGCGACCTGCGCGACGGCAATGTCGTGCCCGCGACGCGCGGCACCGAGCCAACGCATCACGTGCGTCATCCGAGCCGGGCCCAATCGCACCTGCGCGTAGGCGAATCCTTCGTCGACTGCGCCCAGCACGTTCTCGTCGGGGACGAACGCTCCGTCGAAGAAGACCTCGCAATGACCGCCGATCATGGCTTTGTCGAGGGTGCTGATGTGACGGCCCACCCGAATTCCAGGCGTGTCCGCCGGCGCGAGGAACATCGTGGCGCCGCCGCGATCACCCGGCTTCCCCGAGGTTCGAGCCATGACGATGAAGAAGCCTGCGCCGTCCGCTCCGGTGATGAACCACTTGTGGCCGTCGATCTTCCACCCGCCGTCGACCTTCGTTGCGGTCGTCGACAACGCCGACGGATCGGATCCCGCACCGGGCGCCGGTTCGGTCATCGCGAACGCCGAGCGCACGTCACCGTGCGCCAGCGGGGCGAGGAACTGCTCCTTCTGAGCGTCCGACGCGACATGGGCGAGCAGATGCACATTGCCCTCGTCCGGGGCACCGATGTTCAATGCGATCGGCCCGAACAGCGAGTAGCCGGCTTCTTCGAACACCGGGGCGCGGTCGGACATGTTCAACCCGTGCCCGCCGTAACCGACGGGTGCGTGCGGGGCGAAGATTCCCGCGTCCTTGGCGGCTGCCTGCATCTCGATGCGGCACCGGTCGCCTCCCGCATCGGAGATGTTGCCGACGAACTTGTCCTCGATGGGCAACACGTGCTCGCGCGTGAAAGCTCTGGTCTTGTCGATCAACGTCACCACGTGCGGGTCGTACTCGAGTTCGATCGCCACCGGAAGCTTCCTCCTGAGTCACCGACCGTACGCTCGTTCGGTCGCACTCTCGACACTGACAGAGAGGGGCGAGCCCGTCAAGCACCGACCATGCGGCGAGCGATCTGTAAGTAGATCTCGACCAGCTCCGCCGGCGAGGAAGGCCCGTCCGGTCGGTACCAGCTCGCCACTCCCACACACATGGAAACGACGGCGCGCGACGCGTGGACGGAGTCGGGTACGTGAAAGACGTTGTCGGACAGACCGTCCGCGACGATCGCGTCGACCATTCGCTGTTGCTCGTCCCGTTTGCTCACGTAGGCATCACGCCGGTCGGGATCGAAGCTACGAATTTCCGTCGAGCTCAAGAAGGCCTGTTCTCTCCGGTGCATGTGAAAGAGCAGCAACGATTCGACCACCGCATCGAAGCGAGCCGACGGCGAACGGCCCGCTTCGGCCTCCGCCGCCCGCGAGCGCGCCAGCAACTCCTCGATCGCCGCGTCGGTGAGTCCGACCAACATCTCCTGCTTGGAGGGGTAATGGTGATACAGGCCGGACACGGACAGCCCGGCACGCCGCGCGATGTCGCGAACGGTCGTTCCGTGATACCCGTGTTCCACGAATTCGGCCAGCGCGGCAGCGAGCGGCAACGGAAGATCGGTTCCCGCGTAGACGCGCCAGCCTCCGTCTGCGTATGCCGTCACGGCTGGACCTCGGGTCGACGCGCGCCATCGACCATGTCCTCCAACGGAACTCGGGGAATGTTCACTCCACGTGACTCACCGAGGCCGATAATCTGCATCCAGATCGTGTCCGCCAGAAAGGTGACGAAGGTGTCGATGTCGGTCTGATCGTCGCCCTGCTGTCCCCAGGTGCGCGCGGCTCCCATGCACCCGGAGATCAGACCGGACACCCATGGACCCACCAACTTCTGGTCGTCGGGCCCGAGGTCGGCGCCGACGAGGGCGAGGAACGCCGCGGTGATGTCCTCGAGTTGTCGCGACATGTCGCGGTTGAGTTCCTCGAAGGGCGACACCGTGTCCGTGGAGAGATCCTGTTCGACGAACCGAGCCCACTGCGGGTGTTCGGAAACCCAGTGGACGTAGCTGCCCACCACTCGGTTCACGACGTCTCGCGGAGTGCCGGTCAACACGACCGCCGACATGACCTTGGACCGAATGTCCTCGCAGATGACCCGTTGGATCGATGTGTCGAGGTCCGTCCGGTCGTCGAAGTAGCGGTAGAGCCCGGTGCGGTGCACGGACGCTTCGGTGGCAATCTGCTGCGCCGTCATACGCTCACCCGGCGAGATGTCGCGGGCGAGAACGGTCAACGCCGCCTCGATGATGCGCTCACGCCGCTCGGCGGTGTGCTGCTGCCAGCGCCGTTTCCGTCCGTCCGACTGTGCAGTGCGGCTGACGGCGTCCATGAGCGATGTTCTCATGCTCGGCGCAGACGTCGCCCCTTCGCCCCGAAGAGGCCGGAGGCCGGACGGTGTCGATCGGCCGTGCGGTGCGCGGCACGTTGCCCCTCGACGTCGACGATCTTCTCGCGCGGACGACCGCGGGCCTGCCCCTGCGCAATTTCCAGCGCGTCCAGCCGTCGCCACCCGCGCACGGTGCCGACGTCGCCGGATCGCGCAGGGAGTTCGTCCGTCGTCGCCGACAGGTCTGCGGTGTCGAGATGATCGAGCACGCTCTCCACCGTTTCCTGCGCGCAACTCTTGTTGGTACCGATGAACCCACGCGCGCCGCGCTTGATCCATCCGACGACGAACACGCCGTCTCGGACCCGTCCGCGATCGTTCGGCACGGTGCCGGTCGACGCGTCGAACGGCAGGTCGGCGACTTCCGTTCCCCGGAAACCGACGGATCGCACGACCAGGCCCGCGGAGACCACCTCGGTGTCCCCGGTCGGGACGGCGCGGACCGCTCCGTCGGCTCCTGGTTCGAGACGGTTCTTCGCCACACGCACCCCGCAGACCCGCCCGTCCTTTCCGAGAATCTCGACGGGCGAGACCAGGAATCGGAGGACGATTCGACGGCGATCGGTCGGATCGGACTGCGGACGCGCGGCAATCTCCGCGAGCAACCGGGTGCGGGGGTCGTCGCCGGCCAGAAGCGCGGGGTCGACGTCGACCAGCACGTCGACGTCTCGCAGGTTGGCCAGACCGATGAGCTCCGGCAGGGTGAACGCCGATTCGCCCGGACCGCGTCGGCCCAGGATCTGCACCTCCCGGAGCGCGCCGGCGTCGAGCGCCGCGAGCGCATCGGATGCGATGTCGGTGTAAGCCTCCAGCCACCGCGAGTCCCGCGTGAGGACGCGGGCCACGTCGAGTGCCACGTTGCCGTTTCCGACGATCACCGCCCGCTCGTGGTCGAGCGGGACCGTCACGCCGACACGATCGGGATGGCCGTTGTACCAACCGACCACGTCGGTCGCGGCCAGCGATCCGGCCAGGTCCTCCCCGGCGATGTTGAGCCGGCGATCCGTCGACGCTCCCACCGCGTAGACGACGGCGTGGTAGCTCGACGCCAGCTCGGCCAAGGACACGTCGACGCCCACCTCGACCCCGAGCACGTAGTCGAACCCGGGTTGGTCCTCGATGTCGCGAAACGACTCGGTGACGCGTTTGGTTGCCGAATGGTCCGGCGCGACACCGTGACGCACCAGCCCGTGCGGCGTCAGCAGCCGGTCGTACACGTCGACCGAGCTGATCTCGGGGTGCTTCAGCAACTCGTCCGCGGTGTACAGGCCGGCGGGACCGGAGCCGACGACGGCCACCCGAAACGGGCCGGGACGGCGCAGTCGGCGCTGCTGCGGAACCAGTGCCAGCGGAGTGCGGTCGGCGTGCGGGCTGTCTCGGTAGTAGTCGGCGTTCAACTGCAGGAACGGTTGCTGCTCGGGCGTCAGGGCGGTGTCGGGAACGATCGCACCGACCGGGCACGCCGTGACGCACGCGCTGCACCCCACGCACGACGCCGGGTCCACGAACAGCATCTCGGTGGTGCCGAAACCGGGCTCACCCGGCGCGGGGTGAATGCAGTTGACCGGACACGCCACGACGCAGGAGGCGTCGGCGCAACAGGACTGGGTGACGACGTGCGGCATGCGTCAGGCCGCTGCGGATCTGGGCTCGCTGCGGAAGCGCGACGGCCGGCCGTCGATCTTCAGCATCCGCCACACCCGTGCCGACACGCGGTTCATCAGTCCCGCCTCGGTCGCCAGGGCGCGAACGTCACCGAACATGTCGCGCAACACCTTTCGCGACTCGTCCGAGCTCCACCACACCTCGTTCACGACGTGCTTGGGAATGTCGAGATCGCGCTGCATCTTCGCGGTCGGCTTCATGATCGCGTCGCACAGAATGCGCATGATCACCGGAGTGGCCACCGACATGACCGCCCGTTGTCTGCGGTTCAGCTTGGGGCTCCGGTACTGAAGGTACTGGTGCGCGAAGCCGATGTGCCGAGCTTCCTCCGCAATGTGAATCTGCATGACCCGCTGGACGAGCGGATGCATTTCGGTGCCGGTACGCAGCACGGCCTTCTGCATGTGATCGATCGGCTCCTCGCCACCGAGCACGCCGACGAAGAACCCGAAGGACAGCGGGCCCGCCGCCAACGGCATGAACGGCCCGGTCTTGCGGAACCATCGGGGGCCTCCGGCGACGTCGATGCCGATGCGGTTGATCAGCTCCTGGAACATCTGCGTGTGATGGCACTCCTCGGTGGCCTCGTGAGTGGCGTACCGGTACTCGGGAGTTCCGTTGGGCAGCGACAGGGCGTAATGCATCAGCCCGCTGATGAGGATCTGCTCGAACTGCAGACCCACCTTGAGCATGTTCGCCTGGCGGTACATGCCGATGTAGATCTGCCGCTCCACCGACTGGGACCGGTACCACTGCGTCGAGCCGAGGGGGTCGGCCGGCGGGAGGATCCAGCGCTCGTCGTTCGGGGTGATCGCGTATTCGGGGTCGTCCCACGGCACGTCGACGAACGCGTCGAAGTGCTGGTGAACGGACGCTTCCGACAACGTCGCAAGGGTGCGCTCGTAGTCGTTCCGCGTGGTGGTCGTGACTGTCATGACACTCCTTCGCCTGCACTGCGCGTGTCTCGCGGTACCTGTAACAACGTGTTTCACGTACCTTACTGCGACATCTTGTTGCAGACAATAGAGCGCGTCAGATCCGTCGTAACTCGACCGGCTGACCGTCCTCCGGGAAGGGCAACGACGTGAAATTCAGCGGCGCGACGTAGTCCGCATCGACCGTCCAGTCGAAGGTCAGCAGCAGGTGATGCATGATCGTCTTGATCTCGGCGCCCGCGAAGAACATGCCGATGCACTTGTGCACCCCACCGCCGAACGGCTCCCACGCGTAACGGTGCACCTTGTCCTCACGACGCTCCGCGGAGAAGCGGTTCGGATCGAACTTCTCGGGCTGCGGCCAGTACTCGGGCATGTGATGCGTGAAATGCGGAGCGACCGACGCGAACGTCCCCGCGGGGACGAAACGGCCGCGAACCGTCGTATCCTTCACCGCCCGACGTGCCACGACCGGGGTGGGCGAGACCAACCGCAGGCACTCCTTCATCACCAGGTCGACGCTCTCCAATTCGTTCAGCTGCGTCAGAGTCGGCGAATCGGTTCCGAGAACGAGGGATTCGGCCCGGCACCGCTCCCGCCACTCGGGGTGCTGACCGAGGTACTGCATCATCGTCGACAGCGTGATCGTCGACGTGTCGTGGGCCGCCATGAGCAGGAAAATCATGTGGTCGATCACTTCGTCGTCGGAGAAGCGTTGTCCCGCTTCCGATTCGATGTGGCACAGCGTGGAGAACAGATCGTCGGTCGCAGTCGCACGCCGGGCCGGCAGGTAACGGCGGAAGAATGCGTCGAGGGTGCGCCGGCCGTCGAGACCCTTCTTCCACCGCGTACCGGGTAGGCGGTATCGCACGATGGACGTCGCAGCCTGCACGCACGCCACGAAACTGTCGTTGATGCGCCGGATTTCGGCGTCGTCGGCGCCCTCCGCCCCGCCCATGAAAACCTCGGTTGCAACATCGAGGGTGAGGGCCTTGAGCGCCGGGTAGACGCGGAACGCATCGCCCGCGGCCCATGCGTCCAGCCCCGCCGAGACGACGGGATTCAACGCGGTGACGGACTTTGCCAACCGGTCGTTGGTGAACGCCTGCTGCATGATTCGGCGATGCCGCAGGTGTTCCTCGGAGTCGAGCAGCATCAGTCCACCGTGGAAGAACGGTCCGATCAACTTGGACCAGCCATCGCTGTTCACGAACGCCTTGTCCTTGTTCTGCAACACTTCCTGGCAGGCGTCGGGCCCGAGAACGATCACCCATTTCTGTCCGGCCATCGTGGCCCACGAGACCTCGCCGTACTTGCTCCACCGAGTACGGAAGTGACCGAGAGGATCGCGAATGTAGTCGAGCATGTATCCGATCACCGGCATTCCGCTGTCGCCGGGAACCGGATCGAGACCTGTGTCCGCAGGTGGGGTGGCGAGCATCTTCGACATCGGTAGTCCCTCCAATCTGACAGGACGCTCTGTCAGATTTGTGTAGTCTGCGTCACATCGAAACGACCTGTCAAGATCTACGAGTGAACTCATCGGCGCGTCCCTACGCGGGCAGAAGCGCAGACGACCGCAGTGCCGAACGTCGTGAACGACTCCTCGACGCCGGTCTCGAACTGTTCTCCACCGTCGGTGCGTCGGGCACGACGATGACTGCGATCTGCGCGCACGCGAAATTGACGGAGCGCTACTTCTACCAGAACTTCACCGGCAAGGAGGATCTGCTGAAGCAGATCGTGGCCGCGGTGTCGAACGAAGTGCGGGCCGCAGCACTCGACGCTCTCGGCTCGCCCGCCCCCTCGGTCGAGAAGAAAGTGGAGAACGCGATTGCTGCGTTCGTCGGCGTTCTCACCGCAGATCGCCGCAAGGGGCGGGTCGCGATGATCGAGTCGACCGCGGTCGAGTCGCTTCGTTCCTACCGCCAGGAGTTGTTGCGCGACTTCGCTTCCCTCGTCGTGGAGCAAGCGCACGCGCTGTACGGGGAGCGGGCGTGGCCCGCACCGCGAGACGACCTCAACGCGGTCCTCTTCGTCGGCGGACTCGCCGAACTCGTCGTGACGTGGTTGAACGGAGACATCGACGTGACGCCGACGCAGATCGTCGCCGCCGCGACCGACAACTTCGTGGCGACAGCGCAGCGCCCCTGACCCGTCAGCCGAGAACCGTGAGCATCGTCTGCTCCATTGCGGTTGCTATCGAGGCGTATCCGGCGTCGTTCGGGTGAAACCAGTCGCCGGCGAGCCGGCCGCGCCACGAGGAGGGGCCCGTGACACGAAGGTCCGCCATGACGATCCGGCCCTGCTCGGCCGCGCGCTCGATGTGCGTATTCGCTCCATCGGTGGCGCGGGTGGGCTGCGGGAGCGTCGTCACGACGGTCCCGACGGGCACCCGATCCACCAACTCTGCGAAGTCGTCTCCCAGCTCACCGCGCCGACCGCCGAACAGGTCGTTCGACCCCACCATCACGGTGACCACGTCGCCGTCGCGGGTGCCGATCGAATTCAGCACCGGCAGTTGCTGATCGAGAACATCACGCACCCGCGCGCCCGTGGCGGACAGGTTCACGACCTGGAGGCGGTGCCCGTGCTCGTCAAGCCGGCGGGCGAGCTGGCCGACCCAGCCGGCGTCGTACGACGATGCCCCTATGCCCTGAGACAGAGAATCGCCGAGAACGAACCAACGACGTCCAGGATCGTCCAGTGCGGACAGATTGTGCGCATGCCACTCGTCGGCATACGGCTCGGATTGGGACCACACCCGGGCGACGCCCGGGACGACGGAGCCGAGGGCTCGGACTGCGCGCCCGGGGCCTCTGCCGGTGCGGTTGCGATAGTCGAGGTGCACCGAGTCCAGGTTAGCTGCCCTGTGGTCCGGCCGGGTCGTCAACCGATCGCGCTCGGCGGCACCCCGGTCCAGCGGCGAAACGCGCGCCGGAATGCGCGCGATTCGGAATAACCCAGACGGGCGGACAAGTCGGTGACCGTCTCACCCCCGCGCAGCCGGGTGAGCGCTACGTCCGTGTAGTGCCGAGCACGCAGAGCTCCCATGGAGGTCGACTCACGGGCCAGCATGCGCCGCAGGTGCGGTTCGCTGATGTGCAGCAGAGCGGCGACGGACCTGTTGTCCGGCAACGGACCTTCGCCCAGCGCGTCGAACAACTCCACCACGCGGCTCGCCACCGGACCGAGTTGGAGGACAGTGTCCGACTCGGCGGCCGCGCTCACCGATCCGTGCCCGCGGCGAACGAGACCTCCGGGCTGCGCGCCATCAGCACTCTTCTGACCTTGCCGTCGGCGTCGAGTTGGGCGGAGGCGTTGAACGACGCCTCGAATTCGCCTGCGCGCGTCGTCTTTCCCAGGACGAGTTCGATTCCGTTGACCGACGCCCCGGCCTCGATGTGATGAACGAGAGTGCTCTTCTCCCGCTGTGCAAGGTATCGAACGAGGCCTTCGCGATCTCCGACGAATTCGGCGGAGTCGCCCTGGCCCTTCGAGAAAAGAATCGAGATCTGGAAATCGTCCGAGATCATGCCGAGTACGCGATCCGGGTCGTCCGAATCCATGTAGGAGAACCAGAGTTCGAGAGTCTCGGTGGCACCGGTGGGCTGGGTCATTTCGTCCCCTCGCTGTCGTCGGCAATCGGCACCAGTGCGAAATCGGCGTCGAAGGACACTTGATAACGATCGACCAAGCCGGCGCCGTCGAGGTGCATGGCGCCGACGAAGTAGCCCGTGACACGGCCGGCGTCGGTCACCGAACCGTGCGCGAACTGGAGGTCGCCGTCGTCGGCCACGGAGAGCAGGTTGTGCTTGCGATCGACCGGCGGGCGGGCGGTCAGATACGTCAACATGGCGTCGCGGCCGGATCCCCGGTTGGTTCCGCTGGGCAGGATCATCACGAATTCGACGTCCGGTGCCAGCATCTCGACCGCCGCCGCGAGATCGCCGCTGTCCAGCGTCGAGTAATAGTCTTGGATGTTCAGCGTCATGAATTGAACTTAGTTCGGCTATACCCTGTTTGTCGAGGCTCCGTCGCGCTATGGTTCGGACATAAACTGAACTCGAGTCGAGTGGAGCGCCATGCCTGTCACGACACCCCCCAGCGAGGTCCCGTGGCCTCGCTCCGAGCCGAGCGCCCTGACCCCCGGCGACGAACAAGGACAGCTTCGCGACGCCGTCCGAAGTCTCCTGGTCAAGCACTCCGGGATCGCTCGGGTCCGCGCGTCGTCGGACGAGCCGCTCGGGTACTCCGCTTCCCTGTGGACGCGGCTGACCGACGACATGTCCGTGACCAGTCTGGCCGTTCCGGAAAGCCGTGGCGGTCTCGGATACGGAATGGTGGAACTCGGCATCATTCTCGAAGAATGCGGCCGCGCCGTCGTCCCCGAGCCGGTGTACGCGAGCGCGACGTTGGGCGTGCATGCACTCCTTGCAGCAACGGAACCGGGTGTCGACGCACTGGTCGCCGACGCACTTGCGGGTTCGACGATCGCGACGGTCAGCTCACTGACACCCGAGGCGGACGCACTCGTCGCGCGGCACGATTCGGACGGCTGGACCCTCAGCGGCACTGCACATCACGTGGTCGGGGGCGCCGAAGCGGACGTCGTCGTCCTCTCCGCCGAATGCTCCGACGGTCGACGGTTGTTCGCACTCTCCACGGCGGACGGTGTGTCGGCGCGAAACCTGCGCGTACTCGACCCGACCCGTCGCCAAGCCGACCTGACGGTGACCGATGCGGTCGCGCCGGCGTTGTCGTCCCCTGACACGACGGCCGGAATATGCAGCAGGCTGGCAGATCTCGCAACAGTGGCTCTGTCGTGCGAGAACACCGGTGTGGCGGACGCACTTCTGGAGACCACCGTCGACTACGTCAAGACCCGACAGCAGTTCGGCCGACCCGTCGGGTCGTTCCAGGCCGTCAAACACCGCCTCGCCGACGCTCTGCTCGCCCTCGAGCGAGCTCGATCGGCGTCCCGATACGCCGCGGCGGTCTACGACGAGAACCCGTCGGACGCCTCTCTCGCCATCGCGGTGGCCGGCGCCGTCTGCACCGACGCGGCCGTTCTCGTGGCTTCGGAAGCAATCCAGCTGCACGGCGGCATCGGTTTCACCTGGGAGCACCCCGCGCACTCGTACTACCGACGTGTGATGGGAAACGAAGCGCTGCAGGGAAACTCGCGGGACCACCGGCGCCGCATCGCGGATTTGATCGGCGTCTGAAGTCCACTGTTGACGCCGACCCGTTCGGTGTTTAATACTGAAGTGAATCCAGTTCAATTATCGAGAGGCAATCCCATGATCGAGACCGACCACATCCTGCTCGAGAAAGACGGCGACGTAGCGCGCGTCTGGCTCAACCGCCCGCACAAGAAGAACGCCGTCACGGTGGAGCTCCTGCACCGGCTGGACGAGATCATCGTGGAGGTCGACAACGATCCGAACCTCAAGGTTCTCGTGCTGCGCGGAGTGAACAACACCTTCTGCTCGGGCTTCGATCTCGACGAGCTGCTGTCGGACTTCATCGGCACGACCACCGCGATGGACGTCGCCGTCCTGTCCGCCAAGGTGTGTGACCGCCTGTACTCGATGAACACCCCGTCGGTCGCAGTCCTCGAGGGCTACGTCACCGCCGGTGGGTTCGAGCTGATGATCTCCTGCGACTTCGCCATCGCAGCGGACGACGCCCGGATCGGCGACTTCCACATCCGCCGTGCACTCTTCGGCGGCGCCGGTCCCATCTACCGTCTGCCGCGCATGATCGGCATCCGCAAGACCAAGGAGCTCATGCTCACCGGCAAGCTCCTCAGCGGGACCGAGGCGGTCGACTTCGACCTGATCAACGCATCCGCGCCGGCCGAGATTCTCGACAAGACGGTCGAGGAGTTCATCGCGAACCTCACCGACAAGAGCCCGTTCATGATGAAGCTGACCAAGATGTGCATCGACCGCGGTCTGGACGCAGACATCCAGTCGCTCATGGTGATGGAGCACCTCGCCGTGGGCAACGCACTGCAGTCCGAGGACGGCAAAGAGGGCGTCACCGCATTCCTCGAGAAGCGTGAGCCGAAGTGGGTCGGACGCTGATCCGTCCGCCTCGACCGTAGTCAGAAGGGAATCCTCGTGGTCGACATGTCCGGAATCGCGCTCGAAGGTAGCGAATGCACCGTGTGCCACACAGTTGCGTTCCCCGCGAGCTCGATGTGCAGCAGGTGCGCAACCCCGACGGGCGTCGCCCGTCACCTCAGCACACAGGGCACGTTGTGGGCGTACACGATTCAGCGTTTCGCGCCGAAGTCGCCGCCGTATGTCCCGCCGGCGGAGGGGTTTCGACCGTTCGCCGTCGGCTATGTGGAACTCCCCGAGGGCATCAAGATCGAAGCCCTGATCGACTGCGACAATTTCGACGAACTGGACGGGGCACCGGTGAGCTTGGTCGCCGCCACACCGGTGCCCCGGTTCGCAGTGGGAACATTCGAATCGAAGGAAGTGTCGGCGTGAGCCAACCCGTGTCCATCATCGGGGCCGGGCTTTCCAAGTTCGGCCGACAGCCCGGAGTCAGCGGTCGGCAGATGGCCGTCACCGCCATTCACACCGCACTGGCCGACGCCGGACTCGCGTGGCCCGACGTGCAGGTCGCGTTCGGCGGGAGCGACGGTTCCGGTCTGGCCGACACTCTGGTGGCCGAACTGGGTTTCACCGGCATTCCGTTCACGAACGTCAAGAACGGCTGCGCTACCGGTGGCAGCGCGCTGTTCTCCGCCGTCAACGCTGTGCGGTCGGGCTCGGCGAACGTCGCTCTCGCAGTCGGATTCGACAAGCACCCCCGCGGTGCCTTCGACCCGCGGCCTGCCGAATGGGGACTGCCGGACGGGTACGGCGAAACCGGGTTGATGGTGACCACACAGTTCTTCGGCGCCAAGATCTCCCGCTACATGCGTGAGCACGGCATCACGTCGGACACGCTCGCGCGAGTGGCCGAAAAGGCCTACCGCAACGGTGTTCTCAACCCCAACGCCTGGCGAAGGGAGGCAATGGACGCCGCCACCATCGCGTCGGCCGACATGGTCAACGATCCACTGACCCGCTACATGTTCTGCTCCCCCGGTGAAGGCGCCGCCGCCGTGATCGTCGCGAACGAGGAAACGACAAGCAGACTCGGCGGACGATCGGTGCAGCTGCGGGCAATCACGCACCGCACCAGGCGCTTCGGCTCGTTCGAGGTCTTCAGCCCGTCCATCCAGGGCGGCGGCGAACCGACCAGCGTCTCCGCCGACGCGGCACGGGCGGCCTTCGAGCAAGCGGGCATCACTCCGGCCGACGTCGACGTGGCACAGCTGCAGGACACCGAGAGCGGCGCCGAGATCATGCACATGGCCGAATGCGGATTCTGCGAACCCGGCGAGCAGGAGAAGATGATCGCGAACGGCGACACCGAGATCGGCGGTCGCCTGCCGATCAACACGGACGGTGGATGCATCGCCAACGGCGAACCCATCGGAGCGTCGGGACTGCGGCAGGTCCACGAAATCGTCACTCAGCTTCGCGGCGAAGCGGGTGACCGCCAAGTCGCCGGCAGTCCGCGCGTCGGATTCACCCACGTGTACGGCGCGCCCGGCATCAGCGCCTGCACCGTACTGACCGTATGAGACCGAGGTAATCCAATGAGCCAGCAGACAATCCCCGACCTCGCGTCCTTCACCGCCGACGCGGTCGCCTGGCTCGACAGTGTCGCCAGGCGTCGCACCGAATCCGTGTGGGGCAGCGGTTCGGACTCCGTCGCGGTGTTCGAGAACTGGACCGCCGAGGAGGAACGGGCGCACACCGACCAGATCTCGGAGTACGAACGAACCAAGTTCGACGCCGGGTGGGGACCGCTCAACTGGTCCCCCGAGTTCGGTGGACGCGATCTACCCCTGTCCTACGTTCTGGCGTTTCGCCGCGCGGAGGACGAGTTCGACGTCCCCAAGCGCACCGAAATGTTCTCGGTGACGCAGCAATTGGTGGCGCCGACCATCGCCCAGTGGGGAACACCGGAGCAGCGGAACAAGTACATCCGCGCGATGCTGCGCACCGATCTGATCGTCTGCCAACTGTTCTCCGAAACCGAGGCCGGATCGGACCTGGCGTCCGTGCGGACGTCGGCTGTCCAGGCATCCGACGGTGGATGGGCGATCAACGGTCACAAGGTCTGGACGTCCGGCGCTCGGGTCGCCGACTACGGCGTTGCTTTGTGTCGCACGGACACCGGTGTCGCGAAGCACGCGGGCCTGACCATGTTCCTGGTGCCCATGACGGCGCCGGGGGTGACAATTCGGCCCATTCGGCAGATGACCGGCGGTAGTTCGTTCAACGAGGTGTACCTCGACAACGTCGAACTAGACGACGCGTATCGGCTCGGACCCGTCGGCAAGGGCTGGCAGGTCGCACTCACCGTCCTCGCTGCCGAACGTCTCGACGGCGGAAATCTCGGTCTCGCCAACGCCGATCGAGCAGTTGCGTTGGCGCAGAATCTCGGTCGGCCGTTGACCGAACTCGAGCGCGACGCCGTCGCCGACATGGTGACACGCAGCTACGTTCAGCGCATCAGCAACATGCGTGTCGCCGGCGCGGTCATCGCCGGCAACGACCCCGGACCCGAGGCGTCGCTCGGAAAACTGCTCGCCACCGGCACCATGTCCGCGACGTCGACTGTGGTTCGTCTCCTGCTCGGCCGAGAACTGACCGTGGACTCGGGAAGATGGGGAACCTACGCCTGGACCGAACACATCCTCGGTGCACCGGGATACAAGATCGCCGGCGGCACCGACGAGATTCAACACAACATCATCGCCGAACGAGTACTCGGCCTACCGCGGGAGCCACGACCATGAACGAGTTGCGCGACCGCGTCGCCGAGAAGCTACTGGCCGAATGCGATTCCACGGTCACGAGTTTCGCGACGCTACCGGGCGGACACTCGGGTCTGACCTTTCGCGCCGAGGCCACCGGCGGGGACGTGGTGATCAAGGCAGTACCCGAGGGCCAGCGCGCGGTCGGCCGACACGACATGCTGCGCCAGGCAAGCATCCTGACCGCTCTGTCGGAGACCGACGTACCGGTCCCCCGTATCGTCGCCGTCGACGAACGCGAGCCCGCATGGTTCGCCATGGAGCTGGTGCGAGGCGACTCACTGGAGCCGGTTCTCGACGATCCCGCCGTCGAACCCACCCTCGCGGCGGCCCGGATGCGGCGCGCGGCAGAGGTGCTTCCACGCCTGCATCGCGTGCCTCTCGATTCCATCCCCGGCATCGGCGAACCCCTCGGCCCGAAAGACGAACTCGATCGCTGGGCACGAACTCTCGGGGCCGTCCCGTCGGAACTGGTGGTCGGCGGAGATCGCTTGCTGAAACTTCTCGAGGCCGACGTCCCGGACGCAATCGAACCGACGCTCGTGCACGGCGACTACCGGCTCGGCAACATCATCGCCGACGGCGTCGAACCGGTCGCACTCATCGACTGGGAGATCTGGAGTGCCGGCGACCCCCGCGTGGAACTGGGATGGTTCCTGGTGTTCGCAGACGGCACCAACTTTCCCGGCGTGGGCCGTGAGGTACCCGGCCTTCCCAGTTCCGAGGAACTTGTGGCCCTGTACTCCCGCACCGGTCCTGCTCTGCCCGACCTGACGTGGTTCGACGCTCTGGGCCGGCTCAAGATGGCCGCCATCATGGGCCACAACCTGCGCCGCCATCGCGAAGGGCGACACCACGATCCGGACCAGGAGAAGTTGCCGGCCACCATCGCGCGGCTGATCGACACGGGCACAGCGCTCCTCACGACCTGACATCACTCGTCACCACTACCCGACAGGAGCGAAGGAACATGGACTTCTCCTATTCCGCGCGCACCGAAGAGCTCGCCAAGGCACTCGAAGCGTTCATGACCGACCACGTCTATCCCGCCGAGAAGGTCTACGACGAGCAGATCGCGGCGAACGACAACCCGCACGAACAGCCGCAGATCATGCGCGATCTGCAGGCCCGCGCCCGCGAGCTCGGCCTGTGGAATCTGTTCATGACGCACGACGGCCTCGGCGCCGGCCTGACCAATCTCGAGTACGCCCCGCTGGCCGAGATCGTCGGCCGATCGATGATCGGCAACGAAGCGATCAACTGCTCGGCTCCCGACACGGGCAACATGGAGATTCTGGCCATGTTCGGCACCGAGGCGCAGAAGAGCCAGTGGCTGAAACCGTTGCTGGACTGCAGCATTCGATCCGCTTTCGCCATGACCGAGCCGGACGTGGCCAGCTCCGACGCCACCAACATCACGTCCACCATTCTTCGTGACGGCGACGAGTACGTGCTCAACGGTCGCAAGTGGTACACCTCGGGGGTTCTCGATCCGGACTGCAAGCTCATGATCTTCATGGGCAAGTCCGATCCCGACGGACCGACCTACCGCCAGCAGAGCATGATTCTCGTTCCCGCGGATGCACCGGGTGTCGAAGTGCTGCGCGATCTTCCGATGTTCGGGTTCCAGGATCGGCTCGGCCACGGCGAGGTTCAGTTCACCGACGTCCGCGTACCCGCGTCCAACATGCTCGGCGAGGAGGGCGACGGATTCGCCATCGCCCAGGGTCGACTCGGACCCGGCCGAATGCACTACGCGATGCGTGCGATCGGAATGGCCGAGCGTGCCCTGGACATGATGTGCAAACGTTCTCTGCTGCGAAATGCCTTCGGCAGCCCGTTGGCCGATCGAGGCGTCGTGCGTGAATGGATTGCCCGCAGCCGCATCGAGATCGACCAGATCAGGCTGCTCGTGTTGAAGTCGTCGTGGCTCATGGACACCGCCGGTAATGCCGCAGCTCGCTCGGAAGTCGCTGCGATCAAGGTTGCCGCGATGGAGGTAGCGCACAACGTCGTCGATCGGGCCGTACAGACCCACGGCGCGGCCGGCGTGAGCAACGATACCGTTCTCGCTCGTCTCTATGCCATCACTCGCGCACTGCAGATCGCCGACGGCCCCAGCGAGGTTCATCTTCGGACCATCGCCCGACTGGAATTGAAGAAGCACTCATGACCGCAGAACTGTTGACGGGCAAGGTCGCCCTCGTCACCGGGGCCAGCCGCGGACTGGGCCTGGCCATCGCACGGGGCCTGCGCGACGCGGGGGCCACCGTCGTGCTGTCGAGCCGAAAGCTCGACGCGTGCACGGCAGCGGCCGAGGCACTGGGCGAGGCACCGGGCGGCGGCGGATCGGGCTCGGTGCATCCGTTCGCGTTGCACGTCGGTAAGTGGGACACGATCGAGCCTGCCGTCGATGCCATCGTCTCGAAGTTCGGCAGCCTGGACATCGTCGTGAACAACGCCGGTATCGCACCGCTCGCCGACAACCTGCTCTCGGTCACCGAGGCGCTGTGGGACAAGACGATCGAGGTCAATCTGAAGGGCCCGTTCCGTCTGATGGCCGTCGCCGGCGACCGCATGGCCACGGCGGGAGGCGGATCGATCATCAACATCTCCAGCATCGGAGCCGAACGTCCCAGCCCGCCCGAGGCGATGTACGCCGCGGCCAAGAACGGCTTGAACGCACTCACTCGGGCGTTCGCCCAGGAGTACGCTCCCACCGTGCGGGTCAACTGCATCATGCCCGGCGGGTTCGCCACCGACATGGCCGAGAACTGGGACGACGAGTTCGTCGGCAAGATCGTCGACAGGTTGCCCTCGGGTCGACTGGGGCGGCCGGAAGAGATTGCCGGACTCGTCACCCACTTGGCCTCGGATGCGTCGAGCTACACCACCGGGGCCATCATCCCGGTGGACGGTGGCCGAACAGCTGTCTACTGATCGCGAGCGAGACATCATGACGGACAACATCATCGGAAGCCGGCAGGTGCTCGGCGACATGTTCGGACTCGACGGGCGCGTCGCCATCGTGACCGGCGCGTCGTCGGGGCTCGGGCTGGGGTTCGCACGGACGCTGGCCGGTGCCGGAGCGACCGTGTTCGCCGCGGCCCGCCGGCTCGACCGGCTCGACGCAGTCGCCGCCGACGTTCCCGGCATCGTGCCCGTCCAGTGCGACATCACCGTCGACGCCGACCGGCGCAGGCTCGTCGACCGAGCTCGCGACGAAGCCGGCCGGATCGACGTCCTGGTGAACAACGCCGGCATGCCGGGACCCCCCAACTCCGAGGACGAAACCATCGACGGATTCGATGCGATCCTCCGGGTCAACCTGGTGGCCGGGTTCCACCTGGCCACCTACCTCGTCGGAACCCTTCCCGACGAGGCGAAAGCGTCGATCATCAACATCTCGTCCGTGATCGGGCTGGTGTCCACAGCGCCGATCGGCGGCGCCAGTTACGCGGCATCCAAGGCCGGCACACTCGGTCTCACGCGTGAACTCGCGGGCCAGTGGGGACGCCGCGGTATCCGTGTCAACGCGGTCGTGCCCGGTTGGTTCGACACGGAGATGACCGACGGACTGTTCTCCAACGACAAGTCGGCGAACTGGGTGCGGCGCAACACGATGTTGGGTCGCGGCGGTCGTGAGGGCGAAATCAACGGAGCGGTAACGTTTCTCGCTTCCGACGCATCGTCCTACATGACCGGACAGACCCTCGTTGTCGACGGCGGATGGACGGCCCGCTGATGAAGGCGGTGCAGCTGGTCGAGTGGGGTGAGCGTCCACAGCTGCGCGACCTGCCCGAACCGGTACCGGCGGGCACAGAACTCCTTTTGCGTGTCGACGCCGCAGGCCTGTGCCGCTCGGACCTTCACGTCATGGATTCCCCTGCCGGCGTGTTCGATTATCCGCTTCCCCTCACTCTCGGCCACGAGGTAGCGGGGACCGTCGTCGGTGTCGGTCCGGACGCCGATCCCGCATGGATCGGCGACGCCGTTGTGGTTCATGGTATTTGGTCGTGTGGCACCTGCCGAAACTGCCGACGCGGACGACAGAACTACTGTCTGACCCTGAGTCCCCGCAGCCACGGCCGACTGGCGTCGATAGGCAACGGGCTCGGCCGGCCGGGCGGGTTGGCAGAGTTCATGATCGTGCCGTCCGACGCCGTCCTCGTCCGCACCGAAGGCCTCGATCCACACCAGGCTGCGCCGTTGGCCGACGCGGCCACCACTGCCTATCACGCGATTCGAACGAACGCCGACCTCGTCGACGACGAATCGGTCGTGCTGGTGATCGGCATAGGTGGCCTCGGACATCTGGCGCTGCAAATTCTTCGCAGCTTCGGTGTGACGCGGCTGATCGCCGTCGACGCCCGACCCGAAACCAGGTCGCTCGCACTGCAATCGGGTGCGTCCGAGTTTCACGGCACGGTGGACTCCGCGGTCATCGCCGTCTCCGCCCTCGGCGGCGCCGATCTCGTACTCGACTTCGCGGGCGCACCCGACACTGTGGAACCCGGTGCTGGCCTGCTGGCGCCGGGCGGCCGACTGGTCGTGGTCGGCACAGCCGGCGGGCGGGCCACGGTCGGAAAGGACGTCGGCATGGCCTCCGGGTGGAGCGTCGGCGCTCCCTTCTGGGGTACGCGCGACGACCTCGAACACGTTGTGGCGCTGGCACAGACGGGGGTACTGCACGCGGAAGTCACCGCATTCCCGCTCGACGAGGTGTTCGACGCGTACGACCGTCTGCGGTCGGGCTCGATCACCGGCCGAGCCGTACTGACACCTTCGAAGAGAGAGACCTCCCAGTGAAGACGCTCGCACAGGAGATGACCGCCCGAGCCGCAGTGACGCCGGACGCCGTCGCCGTCGTCGACGAGACCGGCAGCCACACACTCGGCGCCGTCGTGGCGGCCGCTCGGACACTCGCGGCGGCCATCGCCGCACTGGACGAAGCGCAACCCACGGCGATCATCCAGGCCGACAACACCTGGCGCACAGTCGTGTCGGCCGTCGCGGTCGGACTTCGGGGCGGAGTCGTCGCCGTTCTGAGTCCGCACGCGTCCGAGGCCGAATTCGCGCTGGCCGTGGAGGACATCGCACCGGATCTCGTCATCGGCGACCCGGGCACGCTGACCCACTGGGCCGTCGGAACGAGCGGTTTCACCCGCTCGGTGACCGGCACCGACGGTCTCCTCGTCCACGACACGGGCACCGGCTTCGGCCCTGTGGACCGGTGGCGCGGCGGATCCGCGATCGCCATGACGTCGGGGTCCACCGGCCGGCCCAAATGCGTCGTGCAGTCCGAGGAGTCGATCCGCTACGCCTGCCGAAGCACCATCGATGCGGTCGGACTCGCGCAGGGCGACGCGATCGGTGCGTTCGTACCGCTGTCGTCGGTGGCAGCGTTCTGTTTCGGCATGTACCTGCCCGCCTACCTCGGCGGCCGCATGGTCTCGATCGGCCGGTGGTCACCCGCCGACGCACTGGACGTCGCCTCCGAGCACGGCATCGCGTGGACGATGCTCGTGCCGACGATGGCATTGCAGCTCTCGGTCGTCCCGGGCGCGGAGGGCAAGCTCGCCCGCATGCGCGCGATGACCGTCGGCGGTGGGCCGATGAACGAGCGTGCCCTGGGGCAGGCCGAGCGCCTGCTGGGGACCACCTTCCTGCGCGTGTTCGGCATGTCCGAATGTCTCGGCCACACAACGCCGAGCCTCGACGATCCGCCCTCGCTCAGACTGGGACGCGACGGCCGACCGTTTCCGGGAACGGTCGTGCGCGCGGTGGATGCGTTCGGCGACGTTCTACCGGCCGGCGAGATCGGCGAGGCGCAGGTGAGAGGACCGTCCCTGTTCGTCGGATACGCACGTGGTGGGGTTCCCGTGCCTGCCGAGCTGACGCCGGACGGCTTCCTCCCGACCGGCGATCTCGTGGAGGTCGCGTCCGATGGTTCGATCCGCGTGTCCGGACGTCAGAAGCAGATCATCATTCGCGGGGGTCGCAACATCGACATCAACGAGGTGGAGTCGATGTTGGCGGCACTGGACAACGTCGTCCAGGTCTGTGTGGTCCCCGTGCCCGACGACCTGCTCGGCGAACGCGCTGCGGCCCTGGTGGTGACGGACGGGGCGACGCTGACCCTGGACGACATCACGTCCCAGCTCGCTCGGGCGGACTTTCCCAAGTTCAAATGGCCCGAGTTCCTGTTCACCGTGGAGGATCTTCCGCAGAACAGGGTCGGAAAATTGTCCCGACCGGACGCAGTGGCACTCGCCGTCCAGCTCGCGGAGTCAGTCGACTCGAATTCACCTCGACAAATGTAAGCTCGAATTCGCAGGGTTGGCCCGACAGTGGGGAAATGTGATGACCGTAGGAACCGGCGTTCGACGAGAGAGTGCCCGCTCCAAGCGCGCACTCATTCTCTCCACGGCCATCGACCAGTTCGGCAAGGTCGGATACGAGCACACCAAGTGGGCGTCCATCGCCGACGAAGTGGGAATCGGCCAGACCGCTCTCTATCACTACTTCGAGTCCAAAGCGCACTGCCTGCTGACCATCATGCGCCTCGAGCTCGCCGATTCTCTCGACCGCTTCGTCGCTGCCACGGCGGACGAGGGTGATCCGGAAAAGGCGCTGCGCGCGGCCATCACCGCATCGCTCGACGCGAGTCCGACCGACGCTCTGCAGCGCAGGATCCTGCAGAACCACATGGATCTTCTTGCCACCGAGAGACAATCGGCCAAGGAGGAGGCCGAGCGCCTCGAGTGCCGAGACCTCGTACAACAGATCGAGGTGCAGTGGACGGCGCTGGTCGAGCGCGGTGTCAAAGCTCGCGTCTTCGTCAAGTCCGATCCCAAGATGCTGGCCCGACTCGTTCTCGCCCTGGTGATCAGCGTGTGGCGCTGGTACCGGCCCGAGGGAAAGCTGACGATCGGCGCCATCACGAAACAGGTCACCGAGGCCGCGATGCGAGTCGTACTGAAGTAGGCCGCGACGAAGATCGCGGTCTCGATCGATCGCTTGAACTGAACAGAATTCACTTAGGAGAAAGATATGTACAACCTCGTACTCGTCGCATCACGACCCACCGACTGGACTCACGAGCAATTCATCACGTGGTGGCGAGGTGAGCACGCCGACGTCACCTATCCCCTTCCGGGCTTGCTTCGATGGCAGCACACCGAACTGCTGGAGTCGTTCGGAAGCAAGTCCGAGGGCTGGGACGGTCTTTCGGTGCTCAGTTTCGAGTCCCGTGAGGCACTCGAGAACGCTCTCGCCAGTCCCGAGTGGAAGGCCGCCGTCGAACACGTCGGCTCCATGGGTGGCCGTCGCATGATGTGGTACGGAGACGAGAAGACGATGGTGCCGCTCGCCTCTGCAGCCCGATGACGGCATCGTGGGCCGAGTCCGGCTGCTTCCCGGTCGCCGACGGTGTCCACCGCATTCCGTTGCAGATGCCACAGGACGGGCTGCGCGCCATCAACGTGTACGTGCTCGAAACCGACGTCGGCCTGGCCCTGATCGACGGCGGTTGGCGCCGCGAGTCCACCCACGAGGAACTCGACACTGCGTTGTCCCACATCGGTCGTCGCCCGTCGGAGATCCACGACATCTACGTCACGCACGTTCATCGCGACCACTACACGTTCGCGGTGGAGCTCCGTCGACGGTACGGCTCGCGAGTTCATCTCGGACGCGCCGAGCAGCCCGGCATCGACGCTATCGCCGAGCTGAACAGCAACGTCCCCGAGAGCTCGATACTTCAGCTGCGCCGCGCCGGCGCGCCGGACATCGGCGCCGCCGCCTACAGCGCAGCGATGGCCGAGCCGTTCGAACCCTCGGACTGGGACGCCCCGGACGCGTGGCTGACCGATGGTCCCGTCACCGTTCCCGGCAGAAACCTCGTCGCCACCCATACCCCCGGGCACACCAAGGGGCACATGGTCTTTCACGACGGGGATCTCGGCATCAGCTTCACCGGTGATCACGTTCTGCCCACCATCACGCCGTCGATCGGCTTCGAACTCGGCGAATGGGACCTTCCGCTGGCGCGCTACCTGTCGTCACTTACTCTCATGCTCGACGACGCCGATCGATCGATGATGCCGTCGCACGGTGATCCCGGCGGGAGCGTCCACGGTCGGTGCCGAGAACTGTTGGCACACCACGACAATCGATTGGCCCACACGCTCGATGCGGTCGCGGCTCTGGGTCCGTGCAGCGGTCGCGATGTTGCGTCGGCTCTCACCTGGACCCGCCGCGAGCGCCCGTTCACCGACCTCGACGACTTCAACAAGATGGTGGCCACCTGCGAGACACTGGCCCACCTCGACGTCCTCGCGCACCGCGGAACCATCACCGTACGAACGGACGACGAGGTGGACATCTTCAGCGGGCGCTGACGATGCTCACCTCGTCCCGTCGATCAGTCGCAGGTCCACCCACCGTCGACGTAGAGTTCTGACCCGGTCACGAACGTCGAGTCGCCGCCGGCCAGAAAGGCCACCGCGGCAGCGACGTCGGCTGCGGAACCCAACCTGCCCATGGGCGTGTGAGCGAGCATCGCACGGTGCCTCTCAGTGCCGCCGTAGCGCTCCAACAACTGCGGGGTCTCGATGAACCCCGGATGCACGGAGTTCACACGCACTCCGGCTGTGGCCCAGTGCAATGCGGCATTCTTGGTCATGGTGCGCACCGCGCCCTTCGCCGCCGCATACGCGAAACTGTTGCCCAACCCGCCCACCGATCCGAGAATGGAGCAGACGTTGACGATGGACCCGCCGCCGCTCTCTTCGATGTACGCGCCGGCGTACTTCATCCCCAACCACGTACCCGTCTGACTCACTTCGATCACCCGGTTGTACCGAGCGAGATCCTCGTCCACCACCGTGGCGAGGCTTCCGATCGCACCGTTGTTCACGAGGGCGTCCAAACGCCCGAATCGATCTCGGACCGCCGACACCGCACCTTGCCAGTCGGCTTCGTCCGTGATGTCCAGCGCCAGAGCAAGATGGCGGTCCGGCTGATCCTGATCGGCAACCAGCGCACGACATGCATCTGCGCCGACGTCGGTGACCACGACCGACGCGCCTTCCGACGCCAGGCGGCGCACGATCTCCACCCCGATCCCGCCGGTCGCGCCGGTCAGCAGCACCACTCTGTTCGTGAGCCGATCCACCGCGGTCACAGCTTGCTCAACACGTTTCGGCCACCGACCATCATCGCGAAGACCACGCCGAGCGTCGTGACCGCGGTCATCAGCAAGGCCATGGCCGCCACGAGCGGGTACGAGCCGTTCTGCCACATGTCGAACAGCAACGTGCCCATCACCTGCGTCGTCGACGCACGCACCAGGAGGGATGCGGCGAACTCGTGGGTCAGCAGGATGAACATCAGCGCGACCGCACTGAGGATCGTCGGACGCATGAGCGGCAACATGATTCGCAGTGTGGTCACGAACGGCGACGCGCCGCTGGTCGCGGAGGCCTCGTTGTACGTGTTGCCCAGGGACAACATTGCGGTCATCTGCATTCTGGTCGCGAAGGGCAGCATCAGCACGATGTAGACCAACACGATGACGGTCCGTGTGCCGTAGAGAATGAAGGGCGGCTCGGTGTACGTCAGCAGGAAGCCGACACCGAAGATCACTGCCGGAATGCCCAGCGGCAGAGCGGTCATCAGGTCGGCCAACATCGCCAGAATCTTGAAGCGGCGTCCGCGCACGAGCAGGTTGGCCATCAGGTACCCCAACGGAATGCAGATGACGACGGCGCCGAGAGAGGTCAACACGCTGGTCAGGACCGATTGGACGACCGCGTCCGTGGACAGCAACGTGCGGAAGTTGTCGAGTGTCAACAGACTCCACGAGAGCGATTCCGACCAGTACGGGCTCAGGGACACGATCACCAGGCCCATCAGCGGAATCACCAGGGCGAACAAGGCGAAGAGCATGATGGTGACGGTGGCCCAGGTGGCTCGGCCGGTGGACGGGGCAAACGCCTTGCCGCCGTGCGTGACGAATCGAGTCTGGTTGCCCAACAGCGCCTTCTGGACGAGAACCAGCACCAGACCGAAGATCACGAGCGGTGACCCCGCGGCAGCGGCAGCAGCGAAGTCGGACGGCGATTGCGTCACTCGGCTGTACATCTCGGTGGTGAGCACCTTGACGCCACTGTTCTGTCCGAGCAGCAGAGGCCCGGTGAACTGCCCCAGGCCGAGAAGCAAGGCGATACCACCGCCGTAGATCAGCGAGGGGCGCAGCAGGGGAAGGACGATCTTGAAGAAGATTCCCACCGTCGACGATCCGCTGATCTGGGCCGCCTCGAGGTGCTCGGAGCTGATGTTCTGCATACCCGAGCTGACGAAGAGGTAGACGAACGACGTCAGACCGAAACCGGTGAGGATGATGATCCACGGAACCGTGTAGATGTCGATGGGTCCGCTGTCCGACCCGCTCCACCACGGCAGGAGTCGCAGCAGAACGTTCAGATAACCGGGCCCCGGCGAGAGAAGGAATGCCCACCCGACCACGCTGGCGACCGCGGGCATGACGATGGGAAGAATGGGAATGATTCTCAGCCATCCCAACTTTGCGGGAAGTCTGCTGGCCGCGAACGCGAGAAGCGTCCCCAACACCATGGCGATCACCAGGGAGCCGATCGCCAGCGCGGCCGTGGTGGTGAGCGTCTTCGCGATGTCGAATCGGCCGTACTGTGCCCGGTAGCCGGCTGCTCCGTCCTCGAAGGCGAGCATCTGGAGCCGGACCATCGGGAGGACGACGAGATACGCCAGCACAGCGAGGATCACGGCGTATCCGAGTCGCGAACGCCACTGCGGAGAGATCGATCGGGACCGAGTCGGCGCAGGTTCAGCCGGGGTCGATGTCTCCGGCATCGTTGCCGTGGCCATCACGACTTCCCTGCTACGGCGGCGAAGTCTCGGGGCGCATCCGCCTCGTCGACCGCCTGGTCCGCATACACGCGCAGAGCCGACGGCGAGAAGCTCACCACCATCGAATCCCCCGGACTGCTCGCGCGGAGTGCTGCGGTGTGCCGAGTGGCGTTGGCCCGCAACATGAGCTGCTCCACACCGGTTTTCACGGTCACGTCGAAGTATCGGCCACCGTATTCGTAGGTCACCAACTCCGCGTGCAGCGCAACGTTTCCGGGCGGAACGTCGGCCATGGAGTCGTGGAGGGACACGTCGTCCGGTCGGAATCTGGCCACGGCGCGGCTGCCCTCGTCGGCCCGCTCGCGTACCACCGCATCGGTGAGGTCGACGACGTCGTCTCCGCTGGTGATCCACCCGTCGTGACCGCGGCGCAGCTCGAGCCGGTTGCCCATCCCGATGAACGCGGCGACGTACTCCGAGATCGGGTTCTCGAAGACCTCCTCCGGCTCGTCGTACTGTTCGATCTTTCCGGACTTCATGATCGCAAGGCGGTCGCCGAGCGCGAACGCCTCGGCTTGATCGTGCGTCACGAACACAGCGGTGAACCCGAGGTTCTGGTGAAGCTGATGGATCTGCGACCTGACCTGATCACGCAGGCGTGCATCGAGATTGCTGAGCGGCTCGTCGAAGAGCACGAGGTCCGGCTGTGCGACCAATCCGCGCGCGACCGCGACACGTTGCTGCTGGCCGCCGCTGAGCTGGGACGGGTATCGGTCCAGCAGTGCGCCGCAGTCGACCATGCCGGCGGCCGCCTCGACGGCGCCGTCGGCCATCGCCTTCTTGAGCTTGCGCACCTTCATCGGGTACGCGATGTTCTCCCGAACGGTCATGTGCGGCCACAGTGCGTACGACTGGAACACCATGCCGATGTTGCGCTTGTGCGCCGGAACGTTGGTCCGCGACGACGCGTCGAAGACGGTGTTGTCCTGGAAGGAGATGGACCCACCCTCCGGTGTCTCCAGACCGGCCAGGCACCGCAAAGTCGTCGTCTTGCCGCAGCCGCTGGGCCCGAGCAGAACCAGGAACTCGCCCGGCTCGATGTCCAGGTCGAGGTGGTCCACCACGACGTTCGATCCGTAGGTCTTGGTCAGACCCGATACCGCAAATCCGGACTTCATCAGTTGCTCTCTCCATCTTGTCTTTTCGGGGTCCGGACGCCGGCCGCCGTACCGCCGTCGACCATCACTTCCGACCCTGTCATGTAGCTGCTCTCGGGACCGGACAGGAACTTGATCACACTCGCAACCTCGTTCGGTGTACCCCGTCGTTGCATCGGGATGCTCTGGATGTAGCCCTGCACGTCGTCGCCCGCGAAATCCGGGCTGTCCGTGATCGGGGTGTCGATACTGCCGGGGCAGACGACGTTGACCCGGATGTTGCGAGGCGCAAGTTCCAGTGCGGCAACCTTCGTCAACGCTCGGACGCCGAACTTCGACGCCCCGTAGGCCCCGAGTTCTGCGGTTGCCAGCACGCCCCGCAGCGACGAGAGGTTGACGATCGCGCCGCCCTCGCTCATCGATCGTTCGGCCGCCTTCAGGCCCAGGAAGGTGCCCACCAGATTCAGATCCAACATCCGTCGAAACTGGTCCAGCGAGGTGTTCGCCAAGGTTGCCTTCATGGCCGCACCGGCACTGTTGACCAGAACATTCGGGACGTGGCCGTTGCCGGCCATCTCGGATATGACGTCGTCCCAACCGGATTCGCTGGTCACGTCCAACCGGCGGTAGTGCGCGCCCGGACCCAGCGCGTCGGCTCGACGTCGGCCCGCCTCGTCGTCGACGTCGGTCAGGTAGACCGTCGCCCCGGCGGCAGCGAAGGTCTCGGCACACGCACCGCCGATTCCTCCGGATGCCCCGGTGATCAGTACCGCCGTTTCCGACATGTCAACCCTTCCCGATCGAAAGTCGGTGTCAACTCTGGAAGATGTTCGCCCACTGTTGCGAGTACTCGTCGACCTTCTCGGGCGTCAGGTCCTCGGTGTTCGGGAGCTTGATGTCCTGGGCCTGTGCCACGGCGCCGGGAACGTCGGGCAACACGGCGGCGTAACCGCCGTTGAGTGCGGCCTGACCTTCCGGGGTCACCATGAAGTCCGCGAGCACCTGCGCCGCGTTGGGATGCGGTGCGACGCTGAGCGCTTCGGTGTACCAGGGAGTTCCCCACGGCTTCGTCGGCAACACCCAGTTCACCGGAGCGCCTGCGGCGACCTCGGTCACCAACGGCTGAACCGACGGGCTGACGACGACCTCACCGGACGTGAGTGCCTGCGCGATTCCCAACGCACTGGGGTAGATGCGGGGCTGGAGGTCCGCAAGCTTCTGCCAGTAGTCCTCGCCGTAGGTCGCCGAGTAGTACTTGTACATGTCTACGTACGACGCGATTCCGGTCGGGTTGACGATGCCGATCTTTCCCCGGTACTTCGGGTCGAGGATGTCCTCGGGCGACGTCAGTCCGTCCGGCACCGCCGCGGTGTTCCACCCCAGTCCGAACACGGCGGCGCTGGAGAGGAAGAACCGATCGTTGATGACGGTGTTCTGACGGTCGAATGCGGGGGCGTCGAAATCGGGACCCTTCAGTTCTGCCGAGTACGTCCCCGACTCCGCCGCCGTGGCGATCCACGAAGCGTCCGTGACCATGTGCACGTCGGCCGTGCCCCGCTTCGTCTTGTTCTCCTGCTCGACTCTCGGGTTGATGTCGGCGTCCGTTCCGCGGACGTACTGCATCTTGATCGACGGGTACTTGGCCTGGAACGCGGTGACGAGAGCGTCGAGGTTGGCCGGCTTCTGACTCGAGTAGAGCATGACGTTGCCCTCTTGATTCGCGGCGGCGACGATGTCGTCCCAGCTCCCCTCGACGGGGGCGGAGCCACCGGACGAGCCACCGCATGCAGTGACCCCGAACATCGCCGTGGCTGCGACGGCGATGATCACCTTCTTGAAAGTCTTCATGTCTGCGTTCCTTTCCGGCACGGCAGTGACCCCGAGTCGACACGACCGGCGTCCGGGAACTCGGTGGATCCGATGTTCGCTGGCAACTCAAAAACTGAACTGATGTCAGTTTGAAACCTAGTCGTCACCGCCTGTGATGTCAATCACCAGGTCGAGGCAATTTGAACCGACTTCACTTTACTGAAAGGCTGCTGAATGCTGCCGTCAGTCCGAATACCAGTGCCGCAGCGATACCACCTGCGTACGCGCGATTCCACAGACCCCCGACGTCGGAGCCGGCCGCCAGCAACCCGCGGACGGGTGCCCCGTCCGCTCCCAGCACTCGTGCCTGGTCGTCGATCCGAATGCCGTGAAACGGGAACGTGATCGCCGGGGCAGCCTCGACTACGTAGTACGGCGGTTCGGACAGCGGGGACGGGTCGAGGCGGCGGCCCGGCACGAGTGTGTCGCCTGCCTCCGCGGCCGCGTTGAACCGCAAGATCGCCTGCGCGATCGCCGCGCCGTCGTAACCCCACTTCTCCGGCAGATACTCGAGCTCGCCGAGCGAGTCGGCCATCCCGACTCGGCCACCGCGCCGGCTCGCTGCGGCGAACTTGTCGACGGCAACGGCACCTGCGACGTACGACGCCACCATCCAGTCTCGATGCACCCTGGCGTCCGCGATGAGGAGACCACGGGCTTCGGGCCGGTCGAGAAGCGCCATCGTGGTGAGGTGGTCACCGAGCGTCTCGTCCACGAAGCGCTCGCCCCCGAGGTCGAACAACAGAGCGTGCTCGCTGTAGTACAGCGACAGGTCGACGAAGTCCGACGGGTCGGTGAGCTCGACCCCGCTCGGAACCAGGTGCCCGTAGAAGCCCGCATTCTCTCCTGCAGTGGTTGCGCCGACACCCGCCGCCAGCCGGTAACCGCCACCGCGGCTGTTCGGGTTGGAGCGCAACGCCATGGCGGCAGCGTCCGGGTGTACATGCTCGGCGAGCAGTTCGGGATCGCCCTGAAATCCTCCCGTCGCGAGCAGCGTGGCGGCCGCCCGGACCTCGCGCGGCTCACCTGCGCCCACGCGAATCACGGCCCCGCGCAACGCGTCTGCGTCGAAGATCAAACTCTCGGTGACAGTGTTCACCAGTACTGCCCCACCGTGATCGAGCACGAGACGCCGACAGGTGTCCACGTAGTGATTGGTGTCGAACCGGTGACCGCGGCCGAAGCTCAGGATCGGCTGCGCGCCGCCGACCTCGACACCGATGGACCTGATCCACTGCACTGCGTCGTCGAACCGATCGATCATCGCGCGGGTGAGTGCGGGGTCGCCGTGCGGATTGTGTTCGTCCATCGTGGCGTGATCGGGTGCAGTCCAGGCGTATCCGGCGAAGCGGGCGGATCCGCCGACGTCCCCGCTCACCTCGACCACCATGACCGTCCGGCCGGCGGACGCAGCGCACGCAGCCGCCGTCAGCCCCGCCATACCGGCTCCGATCACGAGCAGGTCGTACTGGTCGTCGGTCACGTTCGCATCCCTTCGGCACACCGTTGCGCCCCCGCCTCCGTGACTCTACATTCGAACTGAATTTACTTCGAGAGGATTGGTAATCATGACGGAGAATCAGTTCGACGGCGCAGTAGCCCTGGTCACCGGAGCAGGATCCGGAATCGGTGCTGCCACAACGCGTTCGCTGGCCG
The DNA here is from genome assembly GCF_059691855.1 of Rhodococcus sp. 320_ES. Classification (NCBI taxonomy): domain Bacteria; kingdom Bacillati; phylum Actinomycetota; class Actinomycetes; order Mycobacteriales; family Nocardiaceae; genus Rhodococcus; species Rhodococcus sp. 320_ES. The sequence continues at coordinate 507,282 of NZ_JCAWAG010000002.1, forward strand.
AGCGTGGCGCCCGAGCCGTCGTCATGTGCGACATCGACGAGGACACGGTGACCGCGGAAGCGGCGACCGTTGCGGTCGGACACCCAATCCGACTCGACGTCGGCGAGTCTGCCCGCGTGGCCGAGACCTTTGCGTCGGCGGTCGCAGAGTTCGGACGAATCGATGTGGTGGTTCACGCTGCGGGAGTCGACGATCCCGACAGCAAGAAACTGATCGTCGACGCCGTCGAACGCGGCGAGCCCGTCGACGTTCTTTCTCGACTCACCGACGAAGGTTGGCGCCGCGTCATGAGAATCAATCTGGACGGGACCTTCTTCGTGTTGCGCGAGGCCGCGGCGGTCATGAAGGTCTCCGGATCCGGGGCCATCGTCACTGTCGGATCCTCGTCGGCCTTCGACACGTTGACCGGCTACCCGCATTACGCGGCCTCCAAGGCCGGCGTTCACGCTCTGAGTCAGGCGGCGGCGAAAGAGCTGGCGCCGTTCGGTATTCGAGTGAACACGGTGGCGCCGGGTCCCGCCGACACCGGTATGGCGAGCCGGACACCGGCGCATTTGCGCGCTGCCATGACTCGGGACGGATCGCGCGGCTACGCAACGGCCCGCGAGATCGCGGACAACATTCTGTACCTGGCGTCCCCCGGCGCCGCGAACGTGATCGGCGCGGTCCTGCTCAGCAACGGTGGGCGATTCACCGTGTGAGACGAGCGCCGCGGCCGGCGACCACGAGCACGGCGGTGGTCGGCGCACAGACAAGATCTTCGAGGACCCGTTCGCGCACACGGCTCTCGGGAATCGTGAGCCGCGTGGTCTCCTGTGCGCGGTACTCGTCCCAGTGTCGGTACGTACAGAACTCGACATACCGACCGCTGGACCCGGCAGACTCCGCGAGCGCCCACCGGACGGCACCGAGGCGAAGGCGCGAGAGCTTCACGTCCTCCATTCGTCCGACGAACTGCTCGTGTCGATTCGGGAGCACGGTGTAGGTGATCTCCACGATCACGCGCTGGCCGCGGTAGTCGTCCGGCGGCAGGGGCGGGTCCGGAGCGCCCGACGGATCGGGATGTATCGAATCGCTCGGCAGAATCCCCCGGCGCAGAATCTCTTCCGCCGAGATCAGCATCAGGACGGCGGACAACAGGATTGCCGGCACCAGTCCGATCCGATCGGCGAGGAAACCCCACAGCAGGGCGCCGACCGCCTGACTGCCCTGGAACGACAACATCACGAACGCGATCACACGCGACTTGACCCACGGGGGCAGCACCGCGTGTGCCGCAACCATCCAGGTGCTCTGTACGCCGACCCACGCGGCTCCGACGACGATCAACAGCGCACACGCGACACCTTGGTGCGGCACAACCGCCAGACCGAGGAGTACCAGTGCGTACGCTCCACTTCCCAAGGCCACGAACCGGTTCCAGCTCACACGCGCCCGAACGGGCATGAGGGCGATCGTTCCCACCACCGCTCCGACACCGATCGCTCCGGACAGCAGACCGAACTCGAATGTCGTGGCGTTCAACCGATCGTCGGCCACCACGGGGAGCAGAGCCCAGAGCGAGCTTGCGGGCACCCCGAACATGACGACCCGAAGCAGCAGCCGGCGGGTCCACCGTGAATGGCGAACGAACCGAGCGCCACCCGACACCGCTGCTCCGACCGATCCGGTTCGCGGACGTCGCCCCGCACCGGCGGGCACGACACGTCCCGCGATCACAGCGCACAGGAGGAACAGCGCGGCCACCGTGGCGAACGTCCACGTGGCGCCCCATACCGACAGCACCGCCGCACCCACCACCGGCCCGATGGCTCGGGCGCCGTTGAACACGGCACCGTCGATCGCCGGGACGACCGTCATCATCTCGCGGCTCACCAAGTCCGGAAGGAGCGCCTGCCAGACGATGGCAACCAGGGCAAGACCACACCCTGCCGCGAACACGGCGCCCATCAGCACCGGCGTGGCAGCGAGGCCGAGATGTCCCAGCACGGTCAGCAGCGCCGACACCGCCAGCAGCACGACCGACGTGCCGACCAGGAGCGCTCGGTGTCCAGCGAACTCGGCAAGAGCTCCGATCGGAAGCGCGAACAGGAAGAACGGGACGCTGGCCGCGAACTGAACCGCCGACACCGTGGTCGCCGATTCTCCCGCTCGCGTGAGAATCCACTGGACGGCCAGCACGAGGATCCAGACACCGACGCTGGCACTCAGCTCGAATCCGAGCATCATGCGGAACCGTCGAACGCGGAGCGGTGCACTGAAACCGATGGTCCGTGGGCGCGTCACCATTGCCTCTTCCGATCAGAAAATCCGTATCTTGAATCTAGTTCAGTTCGTGCTGTGAGGTGATACTTTCGACTCGTTGACCGAACTGAAGTCAACTCGTTCACATGGATGCGGAGTTCGCAGAAAGTCGGGTGACCATCACGTGTCGAACCGCCTCGTGCGATTGGTCGCCCGTCCCACCGAGTCGCTGCACGCGACAGATCTCGCGATCACCGAAGCCGAGATCGAGCCGCTCGGCTGCGGCGACGTCCTGATCCGAAACAGCTGGCTGTCCATCGACCCCGCTATTCGATTGCGCCTGAACGCTCGCGCGCCGAACGGGTACCTTTCGCCGCTCGACGTCGGAGATCCCCTCGTGGGCTTGGCTCTCGGAACGGTGATCGACTCCCGCCACAGCGACTTCACACCCGGTGACACGGTCACCCACATGTACGGCTACCGCGATTACGCGGTGGTGCCGGCCGCCGGGAACGGGCTGGGCGGCGCAGGCGCGTTGACCAAGGTCTCAACCGACGGCTTTGCGCCGCAATGGTTTCTGGGACCCCTCGGCACGTCGGGTCTGACTGCCTTCGTCGGAATCGAAGACATCATCGGCCTTCGACCCGACGATGTGGTGTGGGTGTCGGCCGCCGCCGGAGCCGTCGGCGGCATCGCCACACAACTTGCTCGCCTCCGCGGCAGCACCGTCGTCGCCTCCGCCGGCAGCCCGGACAAGGTGACCTACCTACGCGACACCCTCGGCGCAGACGCGGCCTTCGACTATCACACCGGCGACATCGGCGATCTCGTTGCCGCAGCAGCACCCGACGGCCTCGACGCCTACTTCGACAGTGTCGGCGGCGACCATTTCGACGCAGCCCTCCGCAGCATGCGTCCCGACGGCCGAATTGCCATGTGCGGAGGCATATCCGGATACGAAACGCCGAAGCCGGCTGCGCAACCCGCCGAGCTCTTCCAGATCGTCTCGAAAGGGCTGTCGATCAGGGGATTTCGAGCCGGCTCCTTCGTCTCACGGTACGACGCCATGCGTGAGGAGATCGGCGGTCACCTCACCGACGGCGCGATGGTCTACAGCGAAACGGTGTACGACGGCCTCGAACTGGCACCGACCGCGCTCGTAGAAATGTTGACCGGCCGTACTACCGGCAAAACACTGTGTCGCCTTCCATGGTGACACCGAACGGAGGTATCTCATGTCATACGTACTCGTGCACGGCGCCGGAATGGGCGCGTCGTGTTGGGACCGCCTCGGTCCACTCTTGACCGGTCCCGTTCTGGCGGTGGATCTTCCCGGCCGCGGACGGCGACAGGACATCGACGTGCGCACGGTCACCTTGGACGACTGCGCCGCAGCCGTCGTGAGCGACGTCGAACGAGCGGACCTGACCGACATCGTGCTCGTCGCGCATTCCTTCGCCGGCGTCACCGCTCCCCGCGTGATGGCTGCGCTGGCCGACCGCGTGAAACACGTCGTCTTCCTGTCCGCCGTTGTTCCCCCGGACCGGACCGCGGTGATCGATGGAATCGACCCTGCCGTGCGCGATCTCGTCGAGGCGTCCATCGTCGACGGTGTCTACCTGCAGGGCCCAGAGGGCGCTCGGGCGATGCTGTGCAACGACATGAACGACGAACAGACGGCGTGGACACTGGATCAGGTGGTCGACGATTCCGGAGCGCTTCTCACCGAGACCGTCGACCTCTCCGGCCTGTCCACCGACGTGCCGCGCACCTACATTCGACTGACCGAGGATGTGTGCTATCCACCCGATCTTCAAGAAGGTTCGTCGCAGCTCGTCTGCGAGCAATCCGTGCAGGGGGACATCGTCTACCTGAAGTCGGGGCACATGGCGATGGTGAGCATTCCCGATCAGCTCGCGGACGTGCTCGAGTCGATTGCGGCGAAAGGGAACTGACAGTTCCGTGATCCGCGGCTACAGTTCGGCTCCCACGCGATAGCCCTCGGCGATCGCGTGGGAGATGCGCCGCGGTGTGACTCTCAGCAGGATTCAGGACCGGCCAATCGCCGGACCGGCGGCGGGGACCACGTGCTGTTCAACGGCCCGTACAGACGCAGCATCAGCCGGAAGTCTCCCGGCGGAACAGGGAGCCAGTTGCCGGGCCCGGCTTCGGGGACGGCAGTCGACAGCCGCACGGTCAGAGAACCGTCGTCCGCACGTGTCAGACCCGGGGTGCGATCGGTGATCGCGTAACGGCCGATACTGTTCTCGCACAGCAGTCCTCGCATGTGATAGACGGTCATCGACCAGAAGAACCGCACAGGAGGAAGCCGCCCCGGGGCAAAAGTGATCTCGTACTCGTGCGCTCCCGACAGTTGTCGACCGCTCTCGTCCACCTGACACACGGGGTAGAGCGCCTCGTCCGCCGGATTGACGTAGATCTGTGACCAGGCGACGGCTGCCCGCAGGAGGTCGTCGCCACCGAACTCGGTTCCCAGTTCGTTGACGGACCAGCCGTTCTCCACCCGACCGAGCGACCCGACACGATCGGCGATCGCGTTCAGACCGTCGGACAAGCCCGCTGCGATGCGTTGACGTCCGCCGGCGGAGTCCCGTCCGGCGCGCAGTGCATCCAGCGATTCGAGCACCCGGGGAGGAAGATCCGCCGCAGCGATGCTACCCAGCGCGTGGCCGAGAGAGTCGAGAAAGCCGTCGGGCGAGCGCAATTCGTCGTCGCGCTCTCGTAGAACGAGTTCGCGCGTGGCCTGATCACATGCCGATCCGGGCGCAGCAGGGCTGGTGAGAACGATCGCGTCCTGCAGCGCGGTCACACGTTCCAGATCAGCGGGGTCGTGGGGTCGAACCAGAATGCGAACGGCCACCATGACGTAGCGCGTGCGGCACGGCACCAGCAGATCGCCGGCAACCGGCGCTTCGAGGTCGCTGCGCCCGCGAGCGATCCGCACGGCCGGAAGTCGGCTCCCGTGAGTCCGCCGCCCGTACACGGCCGCCGTCGTGGAGTCGGCCTCGCCGATCTGGACGCTGTAGTAACGGTCGTCGAACTCCGGCATCCGAAGAACAGTCGGCCCGCAATCCAGATCCAGAAACGCGAGTGAGTAGAGGGTGTCCACGTTGGGGGCGACGCCGGCCGTCAGTGTCGGATCGGACAACTGCCGCTGATGACCCATCGAGTTCAGCGCTGCACCTGCCGACGTGGGTGGCCGTCGCACGAACGGGTCGAGCGGCGATGTGAATCGCAACCGCATGCGCTGCGCGAAGACGAGCGGGAATCCCCAGATCTGCAATTCGCACGCCATCCGCTGCAGGCCTGCCTCGTCGAGAGCAGTCATGGTCGAATGATAACTGAAGTGAATTCGATTAGTATATGTTTCGGCGCTGCTTCGTGGTGCTTGGATCCGTGAAGGAGAAACGAGTGCCCGACGAGGCGACCGAAGACCGACGCCGACCACGACGGGTGTACTCCGTCGGGGGCGAGCCGGACGCCCGCTTCAGCCTGGCGAACGAGAGAACCTATCTGGCCTGGATCCGAACGTCGTTGGCTCTCATGGCCGCTGGAGTCGCTCTCGGTTTGCTACAGGTCGGCGGGAACACGGTTCCGGCGCGCATCGCATCCGTCCTGCTCATCGGCTGTTCGATCGTTCTCCCCCTCCACGCATGGTGGGGTTGGGCTCGGGTCGAGTCCAGCCTGCGCCAGGATCGGCCACTACCGCCGCCGCGTGCGGGCGCACCTCTGGCCATTGCGCTGGCGGCAGCCGGAATCCTGGTGATCTGGTCGGCGCTGTCGTGACTCCGCATCCGGGCCGCAGACCGAAAGGGGTCCTCGGCGACGGCGGCCTCCAGGTCGAGCGGACGGCACTGGCGTGGCGACGTACCGAATGCTCGCTGGTGGTCGGTTTTTTGGTGGCACTGCGCCTGGCCGTACACGTCGACGAGACGGCGACCGCGGCCACCGCCGCCGTGGTACTCACGGGAGCTGTTGCGGTGATCGTTGCGGACATTCGGCGTTTCCGAGGCCGTCGGCGTGGTGACTCCGGCTACTCGTCTCCACGGAACACCGGTCTCCGCACCGCCGCGTCCGCGGTCATCACCGCAGCGCTCGGGGTCCTCGCCCTGTTCATCACCGTCGGAGCGTCAACCCTGGAACTTCTTCTCCCACTCCTGTGACTCACGCTCGACGAACTCGGGGGTGAGTTGCGTCGGATCGGGTCCTGCGATGTCGTGAGCATTCGCCGTGGCGCCCTCGATACCGGGTAGCGCCGTCGCGACTCCGATTGCCTGAGCCTTCTGACCGTCGGGGCTGACCAAGAAATTCGCCAACACCTGCGCCGCGTTCGGGTGCGGTGCGACCGCGGTGATGTGGCCGTAGTACGGAGTCCCCCACGAGGGGGTGGGAAGTGCCCAATTCACCGGTGCACCGGAGGCGACCTCCTGCACCAGTGGCTGAACCATGGGAGTGACGGACACTTCACCGGAGGTGAGGGCTTGCGCCACACCGAGCGCGCTCGGGTAGATCCGAGGCTGCTGCTCGGCGAGCCGGTCGACGAAATCGTCCCCGAAATTTTCGCGGTAGAAGCGATAGAGGTCTACGTAGGAGGCGATTCCTGCCGGATTCACCACGCCCACTTTGCCTTTGAACTCGGGGCGCAGCACGTCGCGTGGATTCGTCAGACCGCCGGGCACCGCGTTCGTGTTCCACCCCATGCCCAGCGTCGCTGCGACGTCGAGGAAGAAGCGATCGTTCTTGACACTGCGGTCCCGTCCGTATGCGGGGTCGTCGAACGCGGTGCCCAGAAGAGACTGTGAGTACGTACCGGAGTCGGCCGCGGTCGCGATCCAGGCAGCGTCGGTAACGATGTGCACGTCCGCGGTGCCCTTGCCGGTTTTGTTCTCGGTCTCGATTCGGGGGTTCAGATCGGCGTCCGTTCCGCGAACGAATTCCAGATCGATGTCGGGATACTTCTCGCTCCAGGCCTTTCGGACGCTGTCGAGGATGATGGTGTTCTGGCTCGAATAGAGCATTACCGATCCTTCGGACTTCGCCGCCGCCACGACGTCGTCCCAGCTCCCCTCCACGGCTGCCGTACCGCCACCGCCGGTGCCGCAGGCGGTCATGATCAAGGCGATCACTCCGACGGCAGCGATCGTCGTTGCTCTCTTCGACGCACCGAATATGCCCATGTTCGTCTCCTTTGGTGAACTGACATCAGTTCACCAAGTACGATCGGTGGTGTCAATAGCACGGCGGTGCCGCGTGACCGGATGAAGGAGTTCACATGTCTCGGCTCTACGACCCCACCGAGGCGGAGCAACATCAGACGTCGTCGTCCGAGGACATCGAGCCCGTGGGCGACGACGACCGCGTCGCGCTGGCGACCTCGCTGGCGATGCACGCGGTCGTCTACGGGTTGCCGGCCGTCTACCAGTACGCGAGCATGTGCGCGCAATGCGCCCCGCAGTCCGACGGATCACCGTGGACTCTGAACACCCTGGTGCACGAAAGAGACACTGCAGACTCCGGTTTCGACCAATTTCGGGTTCCCAACGTCGACACGGTGTACTCGAACGCATGGCTGGACCTGACCGACGGGCCGGTGATCATCGAGCTCCCCGACTTCGGACGCCGCTACTACACCCTCGAATTTCTGGATGCTCACAGCAACGCCGGCAACATCAGTGCGCGCACGCATCCGAGCGGTCCGCGCAGGATCATGGTGGTCGCACCGGGACTGGAAACCTCCGCGGCCGACGCACCCGCCGACACCGTCACGTTCCGTGTCGCCACGCCGCTGATGTGGCTGCTGATGCGCATACAGGTATTCGGCGATCGTCACGACATCGAGACCGTGAGAGCGCTGCAAGACGCCGTCGTGATCCGCGGCTCGGTTGCACGCTCTCCCGAGTGGCCGGTGGTGAGTCGTGACGACGTGGAGACGTCCTACGCATCGTTTCTGTCGGCTCTCGACACGGTGTTGACCATCAACGGCGTTCCGGTGCAGGATGCGTCCCACGTCCATCAGTTCCGTCAGCTGAACGTCGGCTCCGGCACCGCGAACGTCCGCGATCTCGATGCTGCGACGGCACGAGGTGCGGAGGCCGGGTTCCGGCTCGCGATGACCCTCCTCGACAACTCCCGATCTCGCCTCGGGCGCCGTACCGGCTCCGGGTGGACACGGGTGCTCGACAAGGGTGCGCACGGCAACAATTTCCTGGCTCGCGCCGTCATGAACTTCGTCGGCCTGGGTGCCAACGTCATCGCGGAAAATTGCTCGTACAACACGTATGTCGATGACGACGAAACAGCCCTGACCGGTGCCGACGGCCAACGCTACGACATCGAGCTCACCGAACCTCCACCAGCGCAGGCTTTTTGGAGCATCACGCTCTACGACGCCGCAACGGGATGGCTGTACGACGCCCCCGACCGCAGATTCTCCGTAGGATCGACGACGACGTCGGACGGTGCCATGGTGAGTCCGTCGCACATCGTGATCAGCCACGCGCGGCCGCACGATCCGGACACCGACCACCGTTGGCTGCCTGCTCCGCCGCGGCCGTTCTTTCTGGTGCTGCGAATGTACCGACCACACGAAGACGCGGTGACCGAGCGGTGGTCGCCGCCACGTGTGCACCGGTCGAACGGGTAACGGTCACTACGCTGACCCTGTGCCCCTGCCCACTCATGTGACCGATCTTCTGAGCTACGAGCTACTGCTGTCGGTGGCCGAGCTCGGCAGTATCGGAAAGGCGGGGCAGGCGCACGGAATGTCGCAGCCCGCCGCGAGCGCACGGCTCAGAGCACTCGAAAGCCGTGTCGGAGTGGCGCTTCTGCATCGTGAACCGCGAGGGGCAACCTTGACGCCCACCGGTCAACTGGTCGCGGGGTGGGCCGGGCGGGTGATCACCGAAGCCGCCGATCTGGCGACCAACATCGCGGCCCTGCGGACCGACCGGGACAGTCACATCCGGATTGCCGCCAGCCTGACCGTCGCCGAGTATCTCGTTCCGCGATGGCTCATCACGCTGCGCTCGCAGGACCCGTCGGTTGCTCCGGCGCTGTCGTCGGGCAACTCCGACGACGTGGCCGCCTCGGTACTCGCCGGCCGTGCCGACATCGGGTTCGTCGAGAGCCCCGACGTTCCCACCGGGCTCGAGTCACGAGAGGTCGCGCGCGACGAACTGGTGGTCGTCGTCGCTCCACATCACCCGTGGGTGGGGCGGACGATCACCGCGGGCGATCTGGCCGCAGCACAACTCGTCACTCGTGAGGCCGGGTCCGGAACGCGGCTGGCACTCGAACGTGCGCTGGCCGATCTCGCACCCCTCGCGGCCCCGGTCCTGGAGGTGTCGTCGACCACCGCGATCAAGTCCGCGGTGAGCGGCGGTCTGGGCCCGGCCGTGCTGAGCCACCTCGCGGTGTCCGACGACATTGCTGCCGGGACCCTGGTCCGAGTACCCACGACGGGCGTTGACCTGCGTCGATCGTTGCGTGCGGTGTGGCCCACCGGCCGAGTTCTACGAGGACCGGCCAGTGACCTGCTGTCGATATCGCTCGGAGACCGGCAGCCATAAGCTGAGGTTGGGACTGCCCAGGCAGTTGGCGTCTACCGGCGAGCGCACCATAAGACGACGCTGAGGTCATGAGCACCGCCGCCCTCGATCGCGCCCCGATCGTGCTTCCCGACTTGGACCGCCCCAGGGCGCTTTTCGAGCACATCACCCCGAACTGGTTCGCGTCCGTGATGGGAACCGGCATCGTGGCCAACGCCGCAGCGTCACTGCCCGCCCGCGTACCGGGACTGCACGTGTTCGCCACCGTGGTGTGGATCGCGGCGTCGGCCGCGCTGGTTCTTCTCACCGCCGCCTTCGCCGTGCACTGGGCGAGGCACCGCACCCACGCGTTGTCGCACGCCCGACATCCGGTGATGGTCCAGTTCTACGGCGCACCGCCGATGGCCCTACTGACCGTCGGAGCCGGCACGATGCTGTTGGGGGGCAACCTGCTCGGGGCCACGGCGGCAACGACGATCTTCGTCGTGCTGTGGACTGTCGGCACCGTGCTGGGACTGCTCACGAGCGTGCTGGTGCCCTACTCGATGATCACTGCCCACGACCACCGCTCGGGCCATACCGCCGTCGCGCTTCCCGCGTGGCTCATGCCCGTGGTGCCCCCGATGGTGTCCGCGTCGACCGGCGCCCTCCTGATACCGCACGTCCCGGAAGGCCAGTGGCGCCTGACGCTGCTTGCCGGGTGCTACGCGATGTTCGGCTTGTCACTACTCATCGGGACGATCACCATGACGCTCGTCTACGGACGACTGGTCGTCGGCGGCGCCCCACCGGTCCAGGCCGCACCGACGATCTGGATCACCCTCGGCATGATCGGTCAATCCATCACCGCCGCAAACCTTCTCGGAAAGGATGCAGCAGGGGTGTTGAGCGATTCGGTCGCCACCGGTCTGCACGTGTTCGGGATCGTCTACGGACTCGTGATGGGCGGCTTCGGCGTCCTGATGTTCACGCTCGCAACCCTTCTCACCGTGCACGCGGCCCGCCACGGACTGAGCTTCTCACTGACGTGGTGGTCGTTCACCTTCCCCGTCGGAACCTGCGTCACCGGTGCGAGTGCCCTCGGAGCCGCCCTCGGCTCGACCGCGATCGACGCCCTCGCGGTCGGCCTGTACGCGGTACTGACAGCCGCGTGGGCCACCGTCGCAACACACACGGTCCGAGGGAGCGTACGCGGCAGCATCTTTCGAGCGACCTGATCACATCGCATCGACCTTCGGCATGATCTCGTTCTTGAGTCGCTTCATGTCGTCCATCGTCTTGGGCGTCGGAACGTCCGCGAACGGCGGCCAAACCAGCAGTTTGGTCAGCCCCGCCTCGCGGTAGCGCTTGAGCATGTCGGTCACCTGCCGTTCCGAACCCACGAGAAGGTTCGTGGCCTTGCCGGCCGCGGTCTGATCCATGTCGACGTCGGTGATGACCGTCCAGATCATGCTGGCGATGTCGAGGTCGTCCACCGTGCGCGAGGTGTCGAGCGCGTCGAGTTCGGCGGCGATGCCCGCCCGCCAGGTCGCAATCTCCTCGGGTGAGTCCTGGATGCCGATCCACCCGTCCAGTCCGTACTTCGCGACCCGCTTGGCCGCACGCTTGGCGTCCTTCAACCCGCTGAAGTACATCGGCGGGCGGGGCTGCTGCAGGGGCTTCATTCCGAATCCGCTGGGACCGAAATCGGCGAACTCACCGTGATATTCGAAAACGTCGTTGGCCCAGATGCCCTGCAGGATCTCGATGGTCTCCCGTAGGTGCTGGTGCCGACGGGGGAAGATGTGACCGGCAGACGCGGCGGCGAACTCCTCGGGCATCCAGCCGGCTCCGAGGGCGACGTTGAGGCGCCCCTTGCTGAGGTGGTCGATGGTGGCGAGTTCTGCAGCCAGAACACCCGGCGCGCGGTACGGCGTGTCGATGATGCTCATACCGATGCGAACCTTCGTGGTCTTGGCGGCAAGCCACGGAATGAGCGGAAAGCCTTGGAGGAACTGACCTCTCGACGAGACCGGGAGTTGCTTGGGCAGCTCGTGCATCATTCCGAAGGCGTATTCCATCTCCGCGCGATCCGATGCCTCCGGGACGATGATGCGGTCGAGCGTCCACACCGATTCGAAGTCCAGATCCTCGGCGAGGGTGGTGAGATCCTCGAGTTCTGCGACGGTGACCTTCTCGCGAAAGTTGGGCAGGTACAGGGCAAGTTCGAGCATGATGGACTCCTTGTTTCTAAGAGGTTCGGCTGCCGGTCAGGGTTGCGCGAATGTCGGTTTTCAGAATTTTGCCGACGGTCGATCGTGGGAGGTCGGACCACACTTCGATCTGTTTGGGGGCCTTGACACTTCCCACTCGGTCCTTCACGAACCGGACCAGATCGTCGGTGTCGACGCGGGCGCCGTCGTGCAGCAGGACGACGGCGGTGACCCGCTCTCCCCACTTGTCGTCGGGTAGTCCGATGACGGCGCAGTCTCGGACGGCGTCGTGAGCCATCAGGGCCTGCTCCACCTCCGCGGAGTAGACGTTGAAACCGCCGGTGATGATCATGTCCTTCGCGCGGTCGACGATGTACAGGAAGCCCTCGTCGTCCAGGTATCCGATGTCACCGGTGTGGTGCCACCCGTGCGCCGACGCTTCCGCGGTGGCGGTGGGGTTGTTGTAATAGCCCGCCATGACGAGAGGGCCACGGACGCATACTTCCCCGCGATCACCAATCGGCACGGGAGTTCCGTCGTCGCCGAGAACGGCGACGGTCACCAGCGGCGACGGTGTGCCCGCACTGGGGAGACGGGCGTGGTCGATGCTGCCGTCCGGACGGCGATGTTGGGCCGGCGACAACGTCGAGATCATCATGGGGGCTTCGGACTGCCCGAACAGCTGCGCCATCGGGCCGATGCGGTCCAATGCCTCGGCGAGCCTGCTCGTGGACATCGGCGCTGCGCCGTACCAGAAGCATTGCAGCGACGACACATCCGTCGAGCCGAGCGACTCGTGGGAGAGCACCATGTAGATCAGAGTGGGCGGCAAGAAGGTGTGCGTGATGCGGTGCCGCTGCACGAGTTCGAGGAACTCGCCCACGTCCGGGTGGTCCATCACCACGATCTCACCGCCGAGGGCCATGATCGGGAAACACAGCACACCCGCGGCGTGGGTCAGGGGCGCCAGGGCGAGGTAGCGCGGTCGCCCCTCGAACGGGTACCGCATCAGCACGACGGAAGTCATCGTCTGCAGGTTCAGATCCGTCAGCATGACACCCTTGGGACGACCCGTGGTACCCCCCGTTCCGACGAGCGCGACCACGTCGTCGACGGGGCCGAGGTCGACAGGGTCGTCGGCTTCCGCTCCGGCGAGCCACTCGGCGAAACCCGTTGCGAGAGTATTCCCCTCACCGATTCGAACGAGGGTGACCAGCTTGGGCAGACGCGGCGCGATGTCGTCGACCAGCGCGTCGAAAGCCGGCTGATAGATGAGCGTGGTGCAGTCGAAGAGGTCGAGAAGATCGGCGTTCTCCTGAGCCGCGTTGCGCGGATTGATGGGGCACCACACTGCGCCGGCGCGGGCAATGCCGAACACGCACGAGAACGACGTCGGGTGATTGGCCGACAGGATGCCCACCTTGTCCCCCGGCGCGACGCCGGAGCGCCGAAGCGCCTTCGCCACGGAGTGCGACAGAGCGACCACCTCGCCGTAGGTCATCGACTCGCCGTTCAGGGTCAGACACGGTCGGTCTGCGCCGAGGGATGCACCCTTGTCGAGGTAGAACGCCAGCGTCACATGCCCATCCCGCCGTCGACCGGCAGACCGGCTCCCGTGATGAACTTGGCGGCGTCGGACGAGAGGAACACCACGGCGTCGGCCATGTCGTCGATCTGGCCGAGACGACCGAGAGGGGTCAGCTCGGCAACCGCGCCCGCGGCGGCTTCCGGCGACTCGAACAGACCGAGGCCGGCCGTCTCGACGGCGAGCTTGTTGCCCATCGCAGTCGGGGTCAGGCCCGGATAGATGCAGTTGACGCGGACGTTGTAGCCGAGCTTCCCGGATTCGGCCGCCGCAACGCGGGTGAGACGGTCGATGGCGGATTTCGACGCGGAGTACAGAGCGATGCCGGGGAATGCGATCGTCGCGGCCACCGATGCGATGTTGACGACCGAGCCGCCGGCGCCCGCGGATCCACCGGGGCGCATCGTGCGGAAGGCGTGCTTGATGCCGAGCGCCGTCCCGAGCACGTTGACCGACAGCAGGGTCGACGCGGCTTTCGCATCGAAGTCGACGAGGAGGTCGGTGACCTCGATACCCGCGTTGTTGACGACCAGGTCGAGACCGCCGAATGCGTCGACGACCGCGGCCGTGGCCGTTTCCCATCCCGCGTCGTCCTGGACGTCGAGGTGGACGAATTCCGCCGTCGCACCGCCTGCCCGGAGCTTCTCCACCGTCTCGCGGCCCAGATCGTCGTTGATGTCCGCGACGGCGACGGCGGCCCCCGCCGCTGCGAGTGCTGCGGCCATACCTTCGCCCAGCCCCTGTGCGGCGCCGGTGACCAGTGCTTTTCGGCCTGCGAGGTCGTAACTCGTCATTGAACAAGCCCCTTCGGGACGGACTGCCGGTGCATGACACCGGTCACAGTCACGGATGAATGCGATCTGGATCACAATACGAATATTTCTTGACAGTCGTCAAGAGAACTTTGGTCAGTCGTCCAAGGATCGGGGGCGCCGGCATGAGGAACTGCACGTCATCGACGCGCGGCGCCCTACACTTGTCCGATGAACACCAGCACGCGAGCCGAGGAGCGCCCACTTCTGCGCGGGCCCGACAAGTTCGCGGCGCGTCGCAGCGAGCTCGCCACGGCCACACTCGTCACTCTCGCCGAACTGGGGTACGCCCGTACGAGCCTGCGCGAGATCGCGCAGAACTCGGCGTTCTCCCACGGGGTCCTGCACTACTACTTCCGCGACAAACTCGATCTGATCGCCGAGGCCGTTCGGATCTACGAAGACACCTGCGTGACCCGATACGACGAAGCCGTCGCCAGCGCCGCCACGGCCGAGGAACTGCGCGCGGGGTTCACGACGATGTTCATCGGGACCCTCGCGAACGATTCTGCGCTACACCGGCTCTGGTACGACCTGCGCAACCAGACACGCTTCGAGTCGTCGTTGCGCGACGAGGTGGGCGAAATCGAGGCACGCCGTGCGGACATGATCTGGAACGTCGTCAGCCGTTACTGCGAACTACGCGGCACGCCCGTACAACTGTCGAAACAGTTGGTGTACACCACCTTCGACGGAATTTTCCAGAACGGACTCGACGATCTCCTGAACGGCACCGACATCGGCGTGGCGCGCGCACGGGAGCTTCTGGACGAGGCCTTCGGCCTCGTGTGAACCCGGAAACCGTTACGGCAGCGTACTTACGACGGCAGTGTGGTCATGATGGCGAACATCTTGTGCACTTCGTCGGGCGTCGGGGTGGGAAGACTGCCGCGCGCGTGCACGAATCCGATTCCCGAGAACACGAGCATGCCCGCCCGCAATCGCGCTTCCGATGCGTCGAACCCCAACTCCGACAACGACGTCTGCACCACCTCGAAGATTCGATTGTCCAGCTCCCGAACCACGGCTGCAACCTTGTCGTAGGTTCTCGCCCAGTCTCGGACGGCCACTTCGACGGCCCACGTTCGCTCGTCGATCAGGAGTTCGGCCATCACTTCGAGTCGGCGTTCGACCGGAATGGTGTCCATTTGCGCCAGCCCACGCAGCGTGTCGTTCTGCTCGTTGCACCAATGATCGGCGACGGCTTCCATCAGCTTGTCGATGTCGTCGAAATGCCAGTAGAAGCTTCCTTTGGTCACACCGAGTTCGTCGCACAGACGGGTGATCTTGACGCCCGTGGCCCCGTCCTTGACGAGGAGGTCGAAGGCAGCGGCGACCCAGTCGTCGACGGACAGCCGTGGAACACGGCCTCCTTTCGACGTGGATTTCGCTGAGCGCGCCTTGGGTCCTTCTCCGCGCTTCTCGACGACCATCGGCCCGACCTTTCTGAAATTTCTCTCCACGTTGCCGTGACGGCGACGGACACGATGGTACGAGCGCAGCGATCACTTCGTCGGTAAGGCCGACAACGCGAGGCGACGCGTCAACGGATCGTCAGCCAGCTGAAAGTGATTCGAGGCGTTCGCAGCATCGATGTTCTGCAGCACGACGGCCGTCGAACCGGGCAGGACGGCACCCAACGGATCGGACATCAACAGGTCGTGGGTGGTGATGATGTCAGCGTAATCGACACCGGGGGTCAGGTACCCGCCCTCCGCGAGCTCGGTCATGAAGTCCGAGTGCGCGATCAGCTGCCGGCACCCGGCGCAGAACGGCTCGACCAGTGGTTTCTCCAAGGCCTCCAGCGGCTTGTAAATGCCCAACCTCTTGTTGAAGTCGCCGACCGTGGCGAACCCCGCGATGTCGGTTCCACCCCAGAGCGGCCCCAGCGTGACGAGGGATGTCACGGTCGGCCCGCCCCCGCGCCGAGGATCGAGATGCTTCAGGTAGTAGGCCGCCACCAGGCCACCCGCGCCGTGCGCGATCACCCGGACATCTCGCGCTCCGGTCTCGGACAACACCGAGTCCACGATGGTGCGGAATTCGATTGCGCTGTCTTCGATTCGGATCAGTCCCGCGATGGGCGCCACTCCGGCCACCGCCGTGGTGACCGCATTCGCGCCGTAGGTCGGGGTGAAGACACACAGTCCGGCTGCGCGTGCTTCTGCGGCGAGCGCGTCCCATTCACGGCCGCTCGATGCCATGTCGTGCAGCAGCAACACCGGGCGCTCACACGACGACGCCGGCCGCGAGGGGGCGGGTGAGGCGGCGGCCGGGACGGCGACGAGCGCCCACACCGTCACCGCTGCCACAACGGCAGCCCACCGAGCACGTGCGGTCACGGTCACTCCTCACGGCGAACAATCGAAAACGATGATCCGTACCATACAGTGCGGTATGGTGCGATGGGTCACAAAAACGGTGACCCCGCCGCCGGGAAAGGCAGAGAATGGCACAGGACGTACCCCGCCGAGCTGTACTGCGAGGCCTCGGAATCGGGACCGCCGCGCTCACGCTGGGCACCGTGGCCGCCACACGAGGCAGCGCGGCCCCACCTGCAGGGTTACCGAAGAGCCCATTGATCTTCCATTCCCCGGAGTTGACTCCGTTCCGGGACACGATGCCGGTCCTTCCGACCGTGTCGGGAACCGATCTCTCCATCACCTCCGTGACCGCCACCCACCGCTTTCACGCGGACCTGGCCGCGGCTCCGACTCTGGCCTATCGATCGCCCGGCGCAGATGCCGTCGGATACCTGGGCCCGGTGATCGAAGCGCACACGGACGAGGCGCAAACTCTGCGATTCGCCAACCGCATCGGCGCCCATCCCCTCGCCGTCGACATGGACACGACACTGCACGGCGTCACCGAGCAGTTCCGCACGACCCCTCCCAACTCACTGCACTTGCACGGCGGCGTCACTCCACCGGACAGCGATGGACACGCCGAGCAGCTCACCTTCCCCGGTGGCGACATCGTGCACCGCTTTCCGCTGCGTCAGGAGGCGGCGACTCTCTGGTACCACGACCACGCGATGGGAATCACACGCACCAACGTCTATGCCGGACTCGCCGCCATGTACCTGGTCCGCGACAGATTCGACACCGGCGAGAAAGGCAATCCTCTCGGGCTCCCGGCCGGCGAGTTCGAACTCCCGTTGGTCATGCAGGAGAAGATCCTGAAACCGTCCGGCGAGTTGAACATTCGCTCGACACTCATCGTGCCGGAAGGATCGTGGGAGGGTGGTGCCGTCGGAGACGTGGGGCTCGTGAACGGCGTCGTATGGCCGAACATGCCGGTCGCCAAGGGCCTGTACCGCTTTCGCGCGCTCAACGCGGCGTCGTACAGCGTGTGGAACGTCCACTTCGAGAACCACATGCGCTTCTGGGTCATCGGTACCGACGGCGGACTGCTCGACGCTCCGATCCCCGTCACCTCCTTGCGCATGGCGCCGGGTGAGCGGTGGGACCTTCTCGTCGACTTCTCGGGATTCGATGCCGGAACCACGATCGAGCTCCGCAACGACGAGGCCCCGCCGTTCCAGGCGGCCGTCATCGGTGAGGTCGCGATGCCGCTGTTCTGTCGATTCACGGTCGGCTCCGCACGCGGATTCACCGGTGGCGTCCCGACCTCGCTGCGCGGTGGCCGCGGCCCGGAACCGTTGCCTCCCACAGCCTCTCCGACCGTCGTCCGCAACGTCACCGTCAGCCAGCCGTATGCCGTGCGCAATCCCCCGGCGTACATGGCGCTGAACAACCTTCGCTACACCGACCCCGACATCGAGATGCCGAAGCCGGGCACCGTCGAGCAGTGGAACATCATCAATGTCACTCCGGATCCGCACCCGATCCACATCCACCTCGTCACATTCCGAGTACTCGGACGGCAGCCGCTGCGCACGGTCGACTACCAGCTGGCCAATCCCCAGCCGGCCGTCGGAGTGAAGTGGACGCCGTCCGCCGACAATTTCGTTGCGGGCCCGATGATTCCGGCTCCGGCATTCGAAGCAGGTTGGAAGGACACCGTGCGCGTGGACGGCGGCACCGTCACCCGCGTCATCGTGCGCTTTCCGACCGCGGACGAGCTCGGTTTCGACCCCGACGCGACGTTCGCCCGCCCGCAGGCGCCCAGCGACAACGGCCGGATGGATCACGGGGACATGAATCACGGGTCCATGAATCACGGGGACATGGGGGCTGCTGCCGGCGACCTGCAGGGGTACATGTGGCACTGCCATCTCCTCGATCACGAGGACCACGAGATGATGCTTCGGTATCGGATCGCGGAATGACAGCGGCCACCGCCGTTCGGACGGCGACGTCGTCCGTCGGTGAGTTCTACGCTCTCGCGCTGGACACCGGGGCCGCCCTGAGGCGTGGGCGTTTCCAGTGGGGCGAATTTCTCGAGCAGAGCTGGTTCGTCGCGAGAGTGTCTCTCCTGCCGACGATTCTGATGTCGGTACCGTTCACGGTCCTGGTGGTCTTCACCCTCAACTCGCTGCTGACAGAGATCGGTGCCAGCGATCTCAGTGGCGCCGGCGCCGGGCTCGGTGCGGTCACACAGATCGGTCCGCTCGTCACCGTGCTCGTGGTGGCAGGCGCCGCTGCCACCGCCATCACGGCGGATCTCGGATCACGCACCATTCGAGAAGAGGTCGCGGCCATGGAGGTTCTCGGCATCGACCCCGTCCAGAGGCTGGTTCTGCCGCGCGTCCTGGCGAGTACGCTCGTGGCCACGCTGCTCAACGGTGCCGTGTGCACCATCGGTCTCGTCGGCGGGTTCTTCTTCTCGGTGTATCTGCAGAACGTGACCCCCGGTGCATACGTTTCGGGTGTGACGCTGCTGGTCGGGTTGCCGGAACTTCTTCTGTCCGAGGTCAAAGCAGCACTCTTCGGTCTCATCGCCGCACTGATTGCGTGCTACCGCGGCCTGTCGGTCAAGGGCGGGCCGAAGAGTGTGGGGGAAGCGGTGAACGAGACGGTCGTCTTCGCATTCGTCGCCCTGTTCATGGTGAACATGATCCTCACCTCCATCGGTCTCGCGCTGGGTGGGCGTTGATCGTGTTTTCTCTGAACCAGAACAGTGCCGTTCTCGCACTACGCCGTCGAGGGGTCGGCGTATCGCGCGGGATCGACGATCTCGGGGACCGGGCTCTGTTCTTCGTGCGCGCCATCGGATCGATGGGGAAGGCCGCGCGCGACTACCGCGGCGAGACGATGCGCATCATCGCCGAGATCAGTTTGGGCACCGGTGTTCTCGCGGCGGTCGGGGGGTCCGTCGTGGTACTGGGGTTCCTCACACTCTTCGCGGGGGCCACCGTTGCCGTGCAGGGGTTCGATTCTCTCGGCGACATCGGTGTCGACGCGCTCACCGGATTCCTCGCGGCGTACGTCAACGTCAGGGTGGTGTCACCGGTCACCGCGGGGGTGGGTCTGGCCGCCACGATCGGGGCGGGAACGACCGCGCAGTTGGGCGCGATGCGCATCAGCGAGGAAATCGACGCCCTCGAAGTGATGGCCATCAAATCCGTGCCCTACCTGGTGGGTACGCGCATCATCGCCGGCCTCGTCGCGATCGTCCCGTTGTACGCATTGGCCCTGACGACCTCGTTTCTCGCCAGTCGCGTTGCGACAGTGTGGATCCTCGGTCAGTCGAGCGGTGTCTACGATCACTACTTCTCCACCTTTCTGATCCCGTCCGACGTTCTGTGGTCGTTCCTGCAGGTGATCGTCATGGCCGCGGTGGTGATGTTGGTGCACACGTATTACGGCTACACGGCCTCGGGCGGACCGGCCGGTGTCGGAACAGCCACCGGCAGAGCCGTGCGACTGTCACTGATCGCGGTGGTCACCATCACTCTGCTCATTTCCCTTGCGCTGTACGGAAGTTCCCGTGCCGTACACCTGGCGGGCTGAGTCGTGACGCGTTGGGCACCGAAACTCGCGGCGTTGGGCCTCGTGGGAATCGTCGCTGCTGCGGTCGGCGCGTCGTACCTCTCCTATTCGGGAGTGGTGGCCGACGCCGTGGATCCCCCCGTCGACGTCACGATCGAGTCCGGCCGCGCCGGCTTGGTCATGCAACCCGGGGCGCTGGTGAAGATGCACGGAGTCGAGGTCGGAAAGGTCACGGCGGTACGGCAAACAGCGGACGGAGCCGAGGTCGACATTCGACTCGCCGCCTCCGAAGCCGACACGATCCCCGCGAACGTCGATGCCGACATCGCGGCCACCACGATCTTCGGAGCGAAGTACGTCACCCTGGTCGATCCTGCCGATCCGGGCACCCGACCCATCGCCACGGGAGCCAGAATCGATGCGGGTTCCGTGACCGTCGAAGTGAATTCGGTGTTCGAGTCGTTGACCACGGTCCTCGCTGCGGTCGATCCCCAGAAGTTCAACTCCACCCTGACGGCACTCGCCACCGCCTTCCGCGGTCGAGGTGCCGAACTCGGTAGGACTATCGACGACACGAATTCGCTTCTCGCAACGCTGGAACCGAGCATCCCGGCGCTCCGGAAAGACATCACGTCCACCGCGGACACCGCGAACGTCTACGCCGAGGCGGCACCGGATCTGCTCGCGACGCTCGGTAACCTCTCGACCACCGCCGACACGATCGTGCAGAAGAAGGACACCCTCGACGGGTTCCTACTGAGCGCCATCGGTCTCGGCGACACCGGAAACGCTGTGCTGTCGGACAATTCCGCAGCACTGTCCGACGTGATCCACACCCTGCGGCCCACCGCGATTCTGACGAACGAGTACTCCCCGATGATCACATGCTTCCTGCAGGGCGCCGACGTCGCGCGCGGATACGCCGAGAAGGTGTCGGGTGGCAACGGACGGACCATGTTGCTCAACAGCACGATTCTGTTCGGCGTTCCGCCCTACACGTACGAGAAGGATCTGCCCGAGGTCGCAGCGTCGGGCGGACCGCGGTGCGGCGACCTGCCGGTTCTGGGCGCCGAGGACGTACCGGCACCGTACGTCGTGGCCGACACGGGCTCGAATCCGTTCCGCGCCGGGAACACCGGCCCCGTCCTGTCCCCCAGCTCCATTCTCGATTTCCTGCCGGGCGGGCTCGCGGCACCGGGAGCCGCGCGATGAAGCGGACCGGGGTCGTCGTCCGGCTGTCGCTGTTCACCACCGTGATGGTGCTGGTGCTCGCCGGCCTCGTCGTGGTGTTCGGCCAGATCCGTTTCGACGATACCACCGCGTTCCGAGCGCTGTTCACGTCCGTTTCGGGTCTGAAGAGCGGAGAGTTCGTGCGCGTGGCCGGAGTGGAGGTCGGCAAGGTCAGCTCCGTCACGGTGACCGGCGACAACCAAGCATTGGTCGCGTTCGACGTCGATTCCGGATATGCGGTCACGACGAGTACGACCGCGACGGTGCGGTATCAGAACCTCGTCGGCGACCGATACCTCGAGCTCGCCGAGCAGGCCGGAGATGCCGAGCCGCTCGGGGAGGACGGCACGATCGCCATCGAGAACACCTCTCCTGCAATCGATCTCGATCAGCTGCTCGGCGGCTTCAAACCGTTGTTCACCGCGCTCGATCCGGTGCAGGTGAACAACCTGTCCGCGGAACTGATCGCCACGCTCCAGGGAGAAGGTGGCACCGTCGCATCCGTTCTCGCGCAGACCGCTTCTCTCACCGGTGCACTGGCCGATCGCGACGCGGTGATCGGCCAGGTGATCACCAACCTGAACACGGTGCTCGGCACACTCTCCGAGCAACGTGAGCTCTTCGGGACCGCAGTGGACCGGGCGCAGGATCTGGCGACGGGTCTGGCTCAGCAGAGCCAGGCGTGGGGACAGGCTCTCGCGAGCATCGACACCTCGGCTGCCACCGTCGCGGACCTGCTGACCGAGGCGCGTCCGCCACTGCAGGACACGGTTGCCGAACTGGGCCGTACCGCAGCACAACTCGACGCAGGCAAGGAGACTGTCGGAAGTATCCTCACCCGGCTCCCGGACACGTACGCGGCGCTCAGCAGGCTGGGCTCGTACGGCAACTTCTTCAACTACTACCTGTGCGGACTGAAGATCAAGATCGACACTCCGGACGGCAACGGTTTCACCACGCCGATCTTCGGTCAGGACACGGGACGGTGCGCGCCGAAATGACCGAACGCCTGAAGCTGCGCAACACCTTTCGCCTCGGACTGCTGGGAACCTTCCTGATCGCGGCGCTCGTGCTGTCGGCGCTCAACGTCTCCGCACTGCCGTATCTGTTCTCGGGATCGACCTACCGTGCATTGTTCGTCGACACCGGGGGGTTGAAGACGGGCGGTACCGTCGAAGTAGCGGGAATCGCGAGCGGTGAGGTGACGAACATCGAGATCGAGGGCGACGCCGTCGCCGTCTCCTTTTCCGTCGACGGCAAGATCGCGCTCGGATCGGACACCCGCGTCGACATCGTGACCGCAACGGTGCTGGGCACCAAGCACCTTCGGGTCACTCCGGCGGGAACCGGCCGCATCGGTCCGAAGGACACGATCGGAGTCGATCACACGAGTTCGCCGTATCAGCTGACCGACGTGCTCGGCGACCTCGCCGACACGACCGAACGCATCGACACCGATCAGCTCGCCGACTCGATGCGGGTCCTCACGTCCACGCTGCAGCAGACTCCCGACGATCTGAAGGCGGCGCTCGACGGCGTGTCCCGGTTGTCGACGACCATTGCCTCACGCGACGATTCACTGCGCAGGCTTCTCGCGACCGCGCAACAGGTCACCGGAGTTCTCTCCAGTCGGAGCGATCAGGTGAACACTCTGATCGTCGACGCGAACACCGTCCTGAACGAGCTGAACATCCGGCGAGCGGTCATCGACCGACTGTTCGACAACGTCACCGCCCTCGCCACCGAGCTGACCGGTCTCGTGGCGGACAACCGAGCGCAACTCGCTCCGACGCTCGCGTCTCTGCAATCCGTGCTCGACGTCCTGACCGCGAACAAGGCCAACATCGGCTCCGCCATCGAGAAGCTGGCCCCCTACGTGACCGAACTGGGAGAAGCCGTGTCGAGCGGTCCGTTCTTCAATTCCTACATTCAGAACCTGATTCCGGGACAGATCATCGACCCCTTCATTCGTGCCGCACTCGGACTCCCCCCGCCCCCCGGCCAGAACTACACCGAGAACCCGGCCTCGATCGTGAACGGGGCGCCCCGATGACGGGCAGGTGGAAGGTCACGATCGTCGTAGCCGCCGTAGTCCTGATGGCCGTCGCGTCGTACGTTCTGGTTCCACGCTTCACCACGATCTCCGTCGAAGCCGATTTCACGTCCACGACCGGCCTCTACGTCGGGGACGACGTGCGAATCATGGGTGTGGACGTCGGCACGATCGAGTCCATCGAACCGCGTGGCGATCACACCGTGGTCCGATTCTCGGTCGACTCGTCGTATTCGATTCCCGCGCAGGCGAATGCGGTGATCGTCTCCCAGAGCCTCGTCGCGTCCCGATTCGTGCAGCTCGCCCCGGCGTACACCGGAGGCGATCGAATGAGCACCGGTGCGCACATCCCGCTCGAACGCACGGCAGTTCCCGTCGAGTGGGACAAGGTGAAGGAGCAACTGGCGCGGGTCGCCGGCGCGCTCAGCCCCGCCGAGAACGACACGGCCGGTCCGCTGGGCGATCTCGTGAACGCCGCGGATGCGAATCTGTCGGGCCGAGGTGAGAACCTGCACACCACGCTGGACCAGCTGTCCGAGGCTCTGAAGACGTTGTCGGACGGCCGAACCGACCTGTTTGCGATCGTGCGCAATCTGCAGATCTTCGTCTCCGCGTTGGCGCAGAGCGGCCAGCAGATCGTCCAGTTCAACGACCGGCTTGCCTCGGTCGGTCAGGTTCTGGACGCGAACACCGACCAGATCGGATCTGCGCTGGCGACCCTCGACACCGCGGTCGGTGAGGTCGAGAGCTTCGTCCGTGACAATCGCGATGCAGTGACCACCAACGTGCAGGCACTACAGGAAGTGGTGGGCGAACTCGCCTCGCAGAGAACCGGACTCGAGCAGGTCCTGCACGTACTGCCCACCGCACTGTCGAATCTGAACAACATCTACCAACCGGCTCACAACGCGATCGTGTCGGCGCTGGCTCCGAACAACTTCGCGAATCCGATGGACTTCATCTGCTCGGCCCTTGCTGCGGCCGAGCAACTCGGCGCCCGCGAAGGTGCCGAATTGTGTGTGCAATACCTCGGCCCCCTGCTGAAGACCCTGTCGTTCGACTACCTTCCGTTGAGCGCCAACCCGATACGCGGTGTCGGCGCACTGCCGGACCAGTTGGTCTACAGCGAACCGCAATTGGCGCCGAGACCTCAGGATCTGAACTCCCTGCTCGTCCCCGGAGGTGTGCGGTGAACACGCGTCGGCTGGTCCCGCCCGTAATTCTTCTGGTCGTGCTCGCGCTGGCCGGATGCTCGTGGCGCGGGCTCAACTCGTTGCCGCTGCCCGGAACGGAGGGCAACGGCCCGGGTGCCTACTCCGTGACGATCGAGATGCCGGACGTCTCGACCATCGAACGCAATTCACGCGTCCTGGTGAACGACGTCACGGTCGGTCGGGTCGCCGACATCGGACTCGACGACGGTCATGCGGTCGTGACGGTGTCGGTGAACCCGGACGTGATACTGCCCGCGAACGCAACGGCAGAAGTCGGTCAGACCAGCCTGCTCGGGTCCACGCACATCGAATTGGCGGCGCCCACAACAGAAGCCGCGACCGGTGTGCTGAGCGACGGAGCGTTGATTCCACTCTCGCGTGCCGGTCGGTATCCGACGACCGAACAGACACTCGCGTCGGTGTCACTGGTACTCAGCGGTGGCGGACTGTCCCAGATCCAGGAGATCACGACCGAATTGAACGCCGCGCTCGCCGGCCGCTCGGAATCCGTACGCACCCTGCTCGATCGACTGAACACCCTCTTGGCCGGGCTCGACGCCCAGAAGGACGACATCGTGCGGGCCATCGACGGACTCGATCGATTCGCCGGTGAGGTCGCCGCCCAGAACGAGGTGCTCAGCGGCGCTGTCACACGCGTCACCCCGGCACTCGGCGTGCTGGCGGACAGCCGCGAGAATCTGACCGGCGCCCTGACCTCGCTGGGCCGACTCGGCGATGCGGCAACCGCCGTCGTGAACGACACCCGTGTCGACCTGGTTGCGAACCTGCGCAACCTTCGACCAGTGCTCGCCTCCCTCGCCGATGCGGGTCCGTCGCTCACCGAGTCGCTGCGCTACCTCCTGACCTACCCGTTCCCGATCGACACCTATGCCAACGCGGTGCGCGGCGACTACGCGAACGGCGAAGTGACACTGGACCTTCGCCTCAGCACGTTGGACAACGCCCTCTTCCTCGGCACCCCACTCGAGGGAACCCTCGCCGGTTTGGAAGGCGCGGTGGGCGCGGTCGCCCCGAGCCCGGCACCGACCGTGCCGGCCATTCCCGACCTCCTGCTTCCGCCACTGCCTGCAGGCACTACGCCACTGCCGGGAGGCACGCCATGATGACGTCACTTCGGCGGAAATTGACGGTCGTGGCGGTGATCGGCGTCGTCGCCATCTCGTTCACGGCCGTGAACTATGCACGACTGCCCGAAAAATTCGGTGTCGGGCGCTACACGGTGACGGTGCAACTGGCCGACGGCGCGGGTCTGTACTCCAACGCGAACGTCACCTACCGGGGCGACGAGGTCGGCCGTGTCACGGAGTTGAGGAAGGTCGCGTCCGGCGCCGACGCCGTGGCGACGCTGCTCTCCAGCGCGAGGATCTCGACCGATCTCACGGCCCACGTGCACAGCATGTCTGCGGTCGGCGAGCAGTACATCGATCTGGTCCCGGCATCGGACGAGGCTCCGTACCTCGCCGACGGAGACGTGATCCCCCGCGATCGCACGACGGTGCCCGAGCCGATCGCGCCGACACTGGATCAGGTGCAGACCGCGCTGACGTCCATCGGATCCGACAAACTGCAGAGCGTCCTCGACGAATCCTTCACGGCGGTGGACGGTCTCGGACCGGAATTCGCCGGCCTCCTCCGATCGTTGAACGAGTTCACCGCGGCCGCGCGTGACGCTCAAGATCCGACGAAGACATTGATCGACCAACTCGGCCCGCTGTTGGACACTCAGGTCAGCAGCGGCGATGCCATCGTGGAGTGGGCCAGATCGCTGGCAGGTGTCACCGGTCAATTGGCGGCGAGCGATCAGAATTTGCGGAATGTTCTCGACAAGGGCGGGCCCGCGGCCGATCAGCTCACCGGGCTCCTGAGCGACGTGCGCCCGACTCTGCCGCTGCTGCTGTCGAACCTCACGAGTGTCGAACAGATTGCGGCAGTCTACAACCCGGCGCTCGAGCAGGTCCTGGTGCTGTATCCGCCCTTGATCGCGGCGACGCAATCGTCCGGCTTGGTCAACGCCGACGATCCGGCTCAGAACACCTTCTTCGCTGCGCAATTGAACGATCCCCCGCCGTGCACGACCGGTTTTCTCCCGGCGTCGGAGCGGCGGTCGCCCACGGAGACGGACACGATTCCGACTCCACCCGATCTGTACTGCAAGGTTCCGTCGGACGATCCGTCCGCGATTCGCGGCGCCCGCAATCTCCCGTGCATCGAGTTTCCCGGGCGCCGCGCCGCGACGGTTCAGTTGTGCCGCAACCCCAATGGGGAGGGTGCCCCGGGCGACGTGTCCGACCTGCTGGTCCCCCCGCGCTGACCGCTCCGGTCTCAGACCGGGTCGAGCTTCGAGACCAACCACGCGTCGCCGACACGCGTGAGTTCGATGCGGAGACTGGTGGATCCGGTGGTCGGTGTCGGCGCATCCTTGGATGTGACGTTCTGATTCACGAACACCAGGGCCACCGCGTCGTCCGCCGACGCGGACACGACCGACGTTCCGGACACGGATACCGTGGAGGTGATACCTCGGTCCTTTGCCGCGGGCGCGACGACGTCCCGTCCGAACGACGAGTAGTAGTCGAGGAAGTCGCCGGTGAGCAACGTGGTGGCACGCGCGACGTCGGCGTCGACCGTGTCCGGGCGGTAGGAGAGGATCGCGACGGCGCCGTCGGCTGCCGAGGATGCGACCTCCGATCGGGCCTGCGCCAGGTCGGCGTCGTGGCGATGCGTGATCGTCGTCATCGCCGTGGCGCCCGCTCCACCGAGCAGCAGAACACCTGCCGCCACCGACCCCACAATCAGCCGGGCCGACCGCCGCCGCGTCGCGGTCACGGGACGAACTCCACGTCGGACATCCGAAGTGCACCGGCGTCGTCGGTCAATGTCACTCGCAGCCTCCACACGCGCGGTTCCTCCTGCGCACCGGACGAATTGGTGACCTTGGACGTGGCAGCGACCAGAACTTTCGCGGTTCCGCCGTCCATCGACTCGAGGCCCGCCTCGGTGATCGACCCGACCGCTTTCACGTTCGCCTGCTTCACGACCGTCACGAAGTCTGCAGCGCGCGTGTCGAAGTCGTCCCGGAAGCCACCGGTGGACTCGGCGAGAATGCGGGCGGTGTCCGCATCGACGGTGTCCGCGGAGATCGACGTCAGATCGAGTACACCTTGCCGAGCAGACTGCAGGTAGCGCTGACCGAGCGCATCGTTCTCGCGCATCGCGGTGTGCTCGTTCCACAGTCCGACACTGGTGACGACGAGTCCGGCCGTTACGGCAAGGACGGCCCCGACCACCAGCCGTGTCCGCCATCGGGGGCGACCGCTCTCCTCGTGCACCGCCTCGGGCGCCGTCTCGTCTCGATCCATCACGTCGACAGTGACTTTCGCGCCGTCGCTCTCGCTCTCGTCGTCCATCTCGTCGTCACTTTCGATCGCAGAATTCGATTTGTCCATACCATCGAGTATGGTACGTTCCTGTGACGCGGGTCGCAACCAGGTTCGGTGGACCCCAGATCGATCGGAGGCGGTCGGCCACGTGATCAGCGACCATTTTCAGCGCATACCGTACGAACCTGCCGCAGACGGCCGCATCGAGATGCACTCCGGTCTGTCCCGGCATTACCCCACCCTGCACGGCAACCTCGTCGCCGAAGACGGCTACAGCGCCGAGCTGGGCATCGTGATGGCCCACCCCGCATCGAACTTTCTCTCGCACTTCCTGCTTCGCGGTTTCGCCGAGGCGGGAATTCCCGCGATGGGTCTCAACACCCGGTACTCCTGCAACGAGCCCGCGCTGATCATGGAACGCGCGGCCACCGACCTCGGCGCCGGTGTGCGGTGGATGAAGGAGGAACTGGGATTCGAGAAGGTCGCCCTCCTCGGATTCAGCGGAGGCGGGTCCCTCGCCGCGTTCTATCAGGCACAAGCCGAGAACCCCACGGTCACTCGGACTCCTGCGGGTGATCCCGCGAACATGGCTGCGGCCGAACTGATTCCGGCCGACGCGCTGATGCTCGTGGGCGCGCACCCCGGTCGCGCGCGGGTGTTGCGCCACTGGATCGACGGTTCGGTTCTGCGCGAGGACGATCCGAGCTCGACCGATCCGGACCTGGATCTGTACGCAGCCGACCGGAGCCTTCCGCTCGGGGACGTCTGGGTCGACAAGTACCGCGCCGCGCAACTCGCGCGAGTGCGCCGAATCGACGCATGGGCCCTCGCCGAGCTCGACCGCATGTCGGTCAGCGGCGCCTCGGACCGCGCGTTCGTCGTCCACCGCACGGTGGCGGACCCGAGGTTCGTCGACGTCTCGATCGACCCGAGCGATCGCGAACCGGGAAGCATGTACGGCGACCCGCACGCGGCGAACACCGCCGCAGGAGGCCTCGCCCGCTTCGTCACCGTCCGAAGTTGGCTCAGTACATGGAGTTTCGAGAACACCAATGCGGACGCCCTGAAGAACCTTCCCGGCGTGAGTGCACCGTCGCTCGTCATGGCGTTGATGGGTGATCAGGCGGCGTTCGCGAGCGAATCGGTGCAGATGTACCAGGCTCTGCCGTCCGCGAACGCCACCCACGTCGAACTGCCGAAACTGAATCACTATCTCGTCGACCAGCCGGACGGCGTCGGTACGGTCACGGGCCGAGTGCGCGATTGGTTGCGCGAGACAGGTGTCCTGAACGGCGCCTGACGCGCCTCGGGACCGACAAGGAGAATTCGATTGTCCACCAACATTATCGGTACCACGACCGCCGACAACGTCGGCGGTGACCGGTGCCCCACCGCCTTCACCTACTGGCGGAACCGCACCTCGCCCGGGGTGCAGCGCGCCGAGAAGGTCATGCATGCCCTCTTCGGTACGTCGCTGTTTCCGCCCGACGACGAGGCACGCGCGTTCTGCAACAGCCTCTTTCACGGTGACACGGTCGCCGAGAACTTCGTCGACGAGGTCTTCGCAGCAGACCCCAAGGCGGGGCGCGCGATGCTGGACACCGCGCTGAACCACGGGTTGTCCTCGCTCGATTCCGTACCCGAGTCCATGCGGGTCCTGTTCGACGAGTTCGAGACCCTTCCGTCCTGGGTCCGCCCCGAACTCGTCGAGCAGGGCGCCGCGGTCTGGCGACGATGGGGCACCATGCTTTTCACCGTCGCCGGCGGCATCACCCTCGAGATGTACACCGAAGCTGCCGTGGCGACTCCGCTGTCACTGGCCGGCGGATACGCAGGAGACAACGCGCTCCGTCGGTTCCTCGAAACCGCCAAGTTCTGGATGGACGTCTCGGCACCGGGAGCGCTGCTCGAGATCGGCTCCGCCGGACGGGCCACCGCCATGCGCGTTCGGGTCATGCACGTTGCCGTGCGACGACGCGTCGACGGCCACCCCGAGTGGGACACCGAGAAATGGGGATACCCCATCAGCCAGGGGTACCAGATGCTGACCCTCCTCGGCGGCAGCACCGTTCCCGCACTTGCGCTGCGGCTCAATGGATATCAGACCACCGGCGACGAGATCCGCGCGCTGCTGCACTTCCAGAAGTTCATGGGACACCTGCTCGGCGTCGACGTCACCCACTTCCCGCGCACCATCGCCGATTCCCTCCGGCTGACCGCCATGGTGTCGATGAGCCGCAGTTACGACGCCGGCGTCCACGGCAAAGAACTCATCGAGTCCTTTCCTGCCAGCTTCGCTCCGCGCGAGGGTCAGACCGGGTGGAAGAAGCTGCGGGCGCGCTACAACTACGGCATCTACGGTGCGTACACCTCCATCTTCATGAACCCCAAGACGCGGGCGGATTACGACATGCCGCCGGCGTTCCCGTGGATTCTCGTCCTGGTGGCCAGGTTCCCCCTGATCACGGTCATGGAACTCGCCCGCCGATTCGTTCCCGGCGTCGCCGGTGTGGTCGAGAAGGTTGCGGTCCGGCACCGCGAAAGTTGGTACCGAGCCCAGATGGACGGCCGTGAAGCCGAATTCAACGCCCATGGAGCACTGAGACGATGACTACCTCGAACACGACCGACCAGCTGTCCTACCTGCGCGGGTTCGGCAACGAACACCACTCCGAAGCGATACCGGGGGCGTTGCCGTGGGGTCAGAACTCCCCGCAGCGAGCACCGATGGGCCTCTACGCCGAGCAGATGTCCGGCACGGCCTTCACCGAACCGCGCGAGAACAACAGACGCAGCTGGGTGTACCGAATTCGGCCGAGCGCACAGCACTCTCGGTTCGACCGCATCGAATTACCGACCCTTCGGTCCGCACCGATCGACGGCGGGACGCTCGACGTCAACCGCCTGCGATGGGATCCGCTGCCCGCACCGCAGGCGTACACCGACTTCGTCGACAGCCTCTACACGATCGCCGCGAACGGAGACGTGCAGCAACGCAGCGGAATTGCGATCCACCTCTACAACGCATCCGCGTCGATGACCGATCGGTATTTCGCGGACGCAGACGGTGAACTGTTGATCGTTCCGCAGGACGGCCGCATCCGGCTGCACACCGAATTCGGCATCCTCGACGTGGCACCGGGCGAGATTGCCGTCGTCGGACGGGCGATTCGTTTCCGCGTCGCGTTGCACGACGCCACCGCCCGCGGCTACGTCTGCGAGAACTACGGCGCGTACTTCACCCTCCCCGAGCTGGGTCCCATCGGGGCCAACGGTCTCGCGCACGCCCGAGACTTCCTGTATCCGGTTGCGGCATACGAAGACCGAGACGACACCGTTCAGGTGGTGCAGAAGTTCGGCGGATTGCTGTGGGCCGCCGACTACGACCACTCACCGCTCGACGTCGTCGCCTGGCACGGAACCCATTCGGTCTACAAGTACGACACCGCGTGCTTCAACACGATGGGAACCACGGGGTGGGACCATCCGGACCCCTCCGTCTTCACTGTGCTCACGTCGCTGTCCGAACAACCGGGACAGGCGAACGTCGACTTCGTGATCTTCCCGACGCGCTGGACCGTCGCGGAACACACGTTCAGACCGCCGCATTTCCACCGCAACAGCATGACCGAGTTCATGGGATTGGTCAGCGGCGTACACGATTCGAAGGCGGAAGGATTCGTGCCCGGCGGCGCGAGCCTGCACAACATGTGGGGTGCGCACGGGCCCGACATCGAAACCTTCGACAAGGCGACGACAGAGGAATTGACTCCGCAGAAGTTCGAGGGGTCGCTCGCCTTCATGTTCGAGACTCGGTGGCCCCTCGTCACAACGGATTTCGCCCACGCAGCCGAGCACCGTCAGCCCGACTACGACTCGTCCTGGGCGGGTCTGGAACGTCACTTCCGCCCCTGAGAATCACGCACCCCTGCCAATCACGAACCCCGAAAGCACGGAGCCACGATGACCACAGCTACGCGTCACCCCGAATTCACCCTCCCCGATCCGCTGCTGCGGATCGGGGGACGCCGTGTGCCCGCACAAAATGGGGCCACCTACACCTCGACCAATCCCGCCAACGGGGACGTCGTGGCCGAGATCGCCGCCGCCGGACCGGAAGACGTGGACGCCGCGGTGCGCACCGCGCGCGAGGCGTTCGAATCCGGGCCGTGGGCGTCGATGCGCGCGTCCGAGCGAGGCAGGATCCTCCACCGCGCTGCCGATCTCATCGACAAGGACGCCGAAACCCTGTCGGCGCTCGAGGCCGTCGAGATGGGCAAGCTGTTCAAGGACTCGGTCGGGGGCGACATTCCCTGCACCGCAGACGTGTTCCGGCATTTCGCCGGATGGGCGGACAAGATCACCGGCACATCGGCTGCACTCCCCGACTTCGGCCCCCAGCGGCGCTTCGGCTACACCCTGCGCCAACCGCTCGGCGTGATCGGTGCCATCACACCGTGGAACAACCCCGTGGTGATCGCCGCCTGGAAGATCGCTCCGGCCCTCGCTGCCGGGTGCACCGTCGTCATCAAACCGGCCGAGGACGCGTCCCTGTCGACGCTGCGTCTCGCCGAACTCCTCACCGAAGCCGGCCTGCCCGACGGTGTGCTCAACGTGGTGACCGGATTGGGGCCGGTGGCGGGGGAAGCGCTCGCCACGCACCCGGGTATCGACAAGATCTCGTTCACCGGCAGTCCCGCTGTCGGACAACGCATTCAGAGCCTGGCCGGCAACTCGTTCCGTAAAGTGGTCCTGGAACTGGGCGGCAAATCCCCGCAGTTGATCTTCGACGACGCCGATCTCGACGCAGCGATGCCGTGGGTGGCCATGGGCAACTTCTATCACCAGGGTCAGGTGTGTGCCGCAGGCACGCGTGTCATCGTGCACGAGTCGATCGTCGACAAGGTGGTCGACGGACTGGTCGCCGCGGCCGAAGCCGCCGTCGTGGGTGACCCGTTCGACGAGACGTCCACGATGGGAACCATCGTGAACCAGAAGCAGCTCGACCGGATCGTCCGCTACCTCGAGATCGGAAAGACCGAGGGCGCTCGCCTGATGACCGGAGGGAATCGAATCGACCGACCCGGGTACTTCGTCGAGCCGACGGTCTTCATGGGGCACAACGACCTGCAGATCGCCCGGGACGAGATCTTCGGACCCGTCGCCACCGTCATGAGTTTCTCGAGCACCGAGCAAGCGATCGCCTTGGCGAACGACACCAAGTACGGCCTCAACGCAATGGTGTACTCGCAGGACATCTCTCGCGTCCACGCCGTGGTCGAGAAGCTGCGCGTCGGAACGGTGTGGGTCAACGGCTGGGGCGTCCCGGATCCCGCCCTCCCGTGGGGTGGTCGCGGCGGAAGCGGCATAGGACGCGAACTCGGACGTGCGGGCATCGAAGCCGATACCGAGGAGAAAACAGTTCACATCGGTTTCGCAGCTCTGTGACCGACACCACGACGAAACGAGACACACCCATGATCCCCGAAATAGTCGAGACCTGGAACGGTCCCGGCCGCTCGGACGCCGTGCTGACGAACGTGCTTCCGCGACACAACGGAGCACACCCCGTTCCCGGCAGCAAGCAGGGTTTCGAACACTGGTACTTCGACGCGCACCTCGACGACGGCAACACGATCATCGGGTTCATCAACATGCGCAAGCCCGAAGAGCCTGCGTTCGTTGCCAAGCCGAGCGTCGAGATCCTGATCTACTCCCCCGACGGCAGCCGCAGGCAGATCATCAAGAAGTATCCGAAGAAGGAGGCGTCCGCGTCGATCGCCGCGTGCGACGTCCGCGTGGGACCCAACCACGCCCACGCCGAGTTCCCGCCGGACAGCCTGCCCATCCATCACCTCCACCTCGCCGAGGAGGACGTGGTCTTCGATCTGGCGTTCCACAACGAGCTGCCGAGTTGGATGCCCGGCGACGGCGAGACGCTCTTCGGTGACACCGACGTCTTCGGATGGGTCGTCGCGGCTCCGCGGGCCCGCATCACCGGCACGATCACCATCGGCGGCGTCACGACCTCGGTGACCGGCCGCGGGTACGCGGACCACAACTGGGGCGCCGGGGACATGAAGCGCGTCATCGACCGCTGGCACTGGGGACGGCTGTACGACGACGACTACTCGCTGCTCTATGCCACGGTGATCACGCAGAAACGTCTGGGGCGCCACCAGAGTCGGCCTCTCATGTTGGCGCGCGGCGGCGAGATCGTGCTGTCGACCGGTGAGGCCGAATTGACCGAGGGCCCTGCGGTGTACAACCACATCGCCGGGCGCAGCCACCCCGAGTGGATTCGGTTGACCGTCGAGGGCACGGTCGATCTGCTGCTGACCGTGCGGAGCGTGGTCCACGCGCACGATCTGCTCGACGACGTGCCCGTGGCCCGAACCAGATTCGCCAAACCTCTGGTGCACAAGCTGGTGGGTCATCCCGGTTACTTCCGTTTCGACTCCACCTTCGAACTGACCGTCACCCTCGAGGGAAAGACCGAGACCCGCACCGGCACAACACTGCACGAGCTGGTGGCGTTGAACTGAATCGCCCTGTCACCGGTCTCGGTGACTGACCACGTTCACGACGGTGCCGTCGGGCGCGCGAACGCGTTCGCGGAACGGCGCAAGGGGTCGTCGACACGCTCGAATCCAACTACGATTTCGCGCGAGCGTCCGCCGATACGACGAGGAGTGCCGTGCAGGAATACCGATGGCGTGACGGTCAGACGATCGCGTGGGAGGTATTGGGCTCGGGCCCGCCGCTGGTGATGTGCCACGGCACTCCGTGGTCGTCACGGCTGTGGCGGCCCATCGCCACCGCATTGGCTGGGCGGCACACGGTGTATCTCTGGGACATGCCCGGTTACGGGCGGTCCACGATGGCGCAGGACCAGGACGTGTCGCTCGCTGCCCAGGGCGAGGCCCTGGTCGACATGATTGCCTACTGGGGGCTGGAGCGGCCGATCGTCGTGGCCCACGACTACGGCGGCGCGGTCAGCTTGCGCGCGCACCTCCTGCACGGCATCGCGTTTCGGGCGTTGGCACTGGTCGACGTGGTTGCTCTGACGCCGTGGGGATCGCCGTTCTTTCGGCTTGTCGCACGCAACGCCGACGTTTTCGCACAGCTGCCCGCGAACCTTCATCGAGCCCTGGTTCGTGAGTACATCTCCGGCGCTGCGCATCGCGAACTCCCGGTCGACGCACTCGACGCTCTGGTGGAACCGTGGCTCGGTGACACCGGCCACGCCGGCTTCTACCGCCAGATCGCGCAGGCCGACGAGCGGTACACGCGCGAGTTCGACGACCTCATCGAGCATCTCGCGCTGCCGGTGCTCATCGTCTGGGGCGAAGACGACACCTGGATCCCCGTCGACCGTGCGCACAGTCTGGCCGCGAGGATCCCCGGCGCGGAACTGCACACGGTTCCCGATGCCGGCCACCTCATCCAACTCGATTCCCCGGCACTTCTGACCGGGCTGCTCCTGGATTGGCTCGACCGCCTCCCGCCACTGGACCGATAGCGGCGAAACAGACGAAAGCCCCGGGTGGGAAGTAGGCGAATGCCTGGTGTGATCCACGTCATGTGACGCCAGTGTTTGTGATCACCGCAGCACTCGCTCCCACATCGAAGGACCACCATGACCACTTCCACCCGTATCGAACCCGCCGGATGGGCGAGTGACCGCCACCGGCGAAGCGTGACGTGGATCGTCGCCCTCGCGACGGTCGCCATCGTGTTCGACGGATACGACCTGGTCGTCTACGGCGCGGTCCTCCCGACGCTGCTCGCCGATCCGACCGCCCTCGGCCCCCTCGACCCGGGCACGGCCGGCGCTCTCGGTTCCTACGCCCTGATCGGTGTTCTGGTCGGAGCCCTGTTGGCGGGTGTGGTGGGAGATCGCATCGGACGGCGCCGGACGATGCTGACCGCCATCGTGTGGTTCTCGGTCGGCATGGGCGCGACCGCCGTCGCCCCGAACATCGGGACGTTCGGGGCGTTGCGCTTCTTCACCGGCATCGGAGTCGGGGCACTGGTCGCCACCGTCGGAGCCATGATCGCGGAGTTCGCGCCGGCCGATCGGCGGAACGTGTTCAACGCCATTGTCTACAGCGGCATTCCGGCCGGCGGCGTACTCGCCTCGCTGGCCGCCATCACGCTCGAGGACAGCGTGGGCTGGCGCGGCCTGTTCTGGCTGGGTGCGCTGCCGCTGGTGATCCTGTTGCCGCTCGCCCTGGTGCGGATGCCCGAATCGCCGCGCTGGCTGGTTGCTCGCGGACGGATCGATCAGGCTCGCGAGGTCTGCGCCGCCACCGGAATTCCGATGCCGGAGGCCGAGGAGTCGACGCCGGGAGACCCCATCGGTTTCGCCGCGCTGGCGCGTCGCCCACTGCTG
Organism: Rhodococcus sp. 320_ES; assembly: GCF_059691855.1. Taxonomy (NCBI): domain Bacteria; kingdom Bacillati; phylum Actinomycetota; class Actinomycetes; order Mycobacteriales; family Nocardiaceae; genus Rhodococcus; species Rhodococcus sp. 320_ES. The sequence continues at coordinate 543,870 of NZ_JCAWAG010000002.1, forward strand.
CGCCCGACGCTTCTGCTCGGCTCGATGAGCTTCTGCGGGCTGCTGTTGACCTACGGGCTGAACACCTGGTTGCCACAGATCATGTCCGAGGCCGGTTACAACGCCAAGGGGTCCCTGTCCTTTCTCCTGGTCCTCAACGGCGGCGCCATCGTCGGTGGTCTGATCGCCTCGCGCGTCGCCGATCGCACCGGCCCGCAACGCGTCGTCGCCGCGACGTTCTGCCTGGCCGCGGTCGCCTTGTTGGTCCTGACGTCCGGCGCACCTCTCGGCATCCTGCTGGTGGCAGTGGCAGGCGCGGGCATCGGAGCGATCGGCACGCAGGTCCTCATCTACGGCTTCGTCTCGACCTACTACCCCACGCGGTCGAGGGCGGCCGGGGTGGCGTGGTGCGCCGGCTTCGGTCGACTCGGCGGCATCGGCGGACCCCTGGTGGGCGGATTCCTGCTCGGCGCCGGAGTGTCGTCTGCAACGGCGTTCTACCTGTTCGCCGGCGTGGCCGTGATCGGTGCGCTGGTCACCATGACGGTGCCGCGCGCCGCGTCCGCACCGGCTCGTCCGACAACGACAGTCAGCTCAGACGCCGAGCTGACTCGATGACGGCGAGCAGGGTGTCGACGGCCAGCGTCACGAGCTGATCCATCCCGAAGTCGGGGTCGTCGAAGTACTCGTCGGCCGTGCGGTCGAGGAATCCCACCCACCCGCGTACGGCGGCGCTCATGACGGTGTCGAGCGGTTCCTCGACCCCGGCCAGCCGCGCCACTTGGCGCGCACCGCTCGCGCGGGCCTCGCCGATCGCGTCCGCGACGTCGGGATCGGCCAGAACACCTTCGCGCGCGAATCGGCTGTAGGCGACGCGGTAGTGCTCCAGAAACTCGACGTGGCGGCGTACGAAGCCTTCGAGTCGGGCTCTGGGGTCCCGCTCGTCCGATCGCGGACCTTGGTGCTCGGCAAGACGGCCCAGGATCTCGGCCAGCGCGACGCCCACCAGGCCCTTCTTGTCGGTGAAGTAGTAGAACAACAGCCCGTGCGCGACGCCCGCACGACGTGAGATGGCGGCCGCGCTGATGTCGGCGTCCGCGCCCTCCGCGATCAGTTCGATTGCCGCGTCGATCAACGCCTGCCTGCGGTCGCGACGCGGGGCGGTTCCGCGCCGTGTCGACGAGGCGCCGGCGGTCTTGTCGGTGGTCATCGCCCTCGACAGTAGAGGACCGGCCGATCCGGGTTGACTGCAAATCAATTTCTTGACTCACAGTCAAAAATGGTTACCGTGTCAGCAGCAGCCCCTTTGCTGACAGGAGGTTCCCGATGACGTCGTCCACGGCGCCCGACTACATCGCGCACTGGGTGGTCAAGACAGCCCGCACCGACGAGATGGTCCGGTGGTACTCGACCGTGTTCGGAGCGACGATCGCCTACCAGGACGAGGGCATCACGTTCCTCACCTGGGACGACGAATCGCACCGCCTCGCACTCATCGCGGTGCCGAAGCCCGTGCGGTTCGTCTTCCCGTTCGCCAAGCTGAAGCGGAAGGCGTACGGGATCGACCACATAGCCCTGACGTTCGTGTCCCTGGAACGGTTGCTGGAGAACTACGTTCGCTTACGCCGGCTCGGGATCGAGCCCGTCTGGTCCATCAATCACGGTCCCACCATCTCTCTCTACTACGAGGACCCCGACGGCATCAGGCTCGAATTCCAGGTCGAGAACTTCGATCCCGCACACACGTCGGCCTTCTTTTTCACCGACGAGTTCGCACGCAACCCGATCGGGGTGAACATCGATCCGGGTTATCTGCTGGCTCGGTTGCGTAACGGCGCCACTCACGAGGAGCTGCGGCGACGTGACGCGGGAACGAGGCCGGGACATCCGGTGGTCGCGAACAAGCACACCATCACACCCAAGACCTTGTAGGGGGAAAACCGATGTCTGTGAGCGTGATTCGAACGAAGGACGCCTGGTGGCGGCAAGACGGAGACGTCGCGGTGCGCATCGGCACAGCAGCGTCGACCACGAAGCAGTTGCTCGCCGACCGCGCGGCGATCACTGCCGCGGACGGGGAGCGAATCGGTGTCGGTGAGCTCGACCTCGTCTCCCCGATCACCGCGCCGTGCCGAGTCGTGGCGCAGCTGCTGAACTACCGATCCCATGCGATCGACACCGGCGCGGATCCGAACACTCTGCAACCGACGTTCTTTCGGAAATCCTCGGCGTCGATCTCCGGGCCTGTCGACCCCATCCGACAGCCCCCGCACGTCGGCCTGCTCGACTACGAGATCGAGTTGGGCATCGTCGTCGGCGCAGATATCGAGATCGGGACCACCGTCACGAGTGCCAACCTTCACGAATACGTCGCCGGTGTCGTGGTCGCCAACGATGTCTCCGCCCGCGAGGTACAACTGACGAAAGTGCAGGTGTACGAGAGCAAGTCGTACCCGACCTTCACTCCCCTCGGTCCTCGGCTGGTACTGCTGGACTCGGACGAGCTACGCCGCATCCCCGATCTGCACATGACGCTCGCGGTCAACGGCGACACTCGTCAGGACCAGACCATCGGCGACGACCTCATCACCCCGCCCGCCGAGGCTCTCACCCTGCTCGCCCGTTTTCAGACCATGACCGCCGGCGACGTCCTGCTCACCGGGACTCCGATCGGCACCGCCATCTCGGCGCCACCGAAGATCGTGCAGAAGGTCGGAGAGCTGATTCCCCCGAAACTGAAGTGGAAGTTCTTCTTCGGTCGACAGGCCAAGAACAAGAGATACCTGTTCGTCGACGACGTGATCACTGCGAGCATCCGCACCGCGGACGGTTCCATCGATCTCGGTACGCAGCGCACGGTCGTCCGATGACGGCGCCCGTCGCGGTCGTGGGAGCGGGACCTGCGGGCGCAACCGCATCACTTCTGTTGGCGCGCAGAGGAATTCGCACCACCGTTCACGAGCGCCGCGAATCACCCCTCTTCCACCCGGCAGCGCACGTGATCAACGCTCGCAGCCTGGAGATCTGGAACAGCTACGACCCCGAGCTCGCGCGTTCGATCGCTGCGCTCTCGCCTCCACACGAGAGCGTCAACCTGATCAGCTGGTACGGCAATCTCGACGACCCACCGATCGGATCGATCGACCTGCTGTCCGACCCAGAACGCAAAGCGGTCGTGGAGAGCCAGAGCCCGTTCATGGTCTCGCACATCGGTCAGCACATCCTGATGCCCGTGCTGTGGGATGCACTGGAAGCGGATCCGCTCATCGACTTTCGACGGGGAGCCGACGTGGATCCTGTTCGAGCCGTGAACGATCGGCTCGGTGCGGAATTTCTGCTCGCGTGCGACGGCGCCAACAGCGCCGTTCGCGACGCGGCGGGCATCACCATGTCCGGTCCGGTGCTCGCGAACATGGGCAGCGCATTCTTCACGTGCGAGACACTGTTTCCGGACGACGCTCGGCCACTCCTCACGTGGATCTACACCCCCGAGTTGTGCGGCGTCCTGATCGCGCACGCCGACCATCGATACATCCTGATGACCGCATACCTGCACCCAGCGCAGGACATCGCGACCGACAGCCGCAGATTCTGGATTCGTACGCTTCCGACCGTGTTGGGCACCAACGACTTCGAGCTCGAATCCACCGGCACCTGGGTCATGACGTCGCAACTCGCCGACCGCTTCCGAGACGGCCGTCTGCTGCTACTGGGAGACGCGGCCCACCGCTTCCCGCACACCGGCGGCTTCGGACTCAACTCCGGGGTGCAGGACGCGCACAATCTGGCGTGGAAGCTCGACGCCGTCCTGTCCGGCGCCGCGTCGCCGGCCCTCCTGGACACCTACGACGCCGAACGTCGGCCCGCTGTCGAGAAGTTCGCGGACCAGAGTGTTGCCAACCACTTCAAGCTGGACGACATCGGTGACCGCGTGGGCATCACCAACGCAATGCTCGCGAAGGCGACGAGGCTCGTGGCGCGTCAGCCGTTGCGGTCGATACCGGGCGCCGTGGCCGCGCCGATCGCGACCGCAGCGACCCGTCGGCAGATGAAGCGCTCGCGGCGATTGAACCGACACGCACCCGGATCGGACGCACTCCGACAGGAGATCGCGGCGGCCATTCCCGATCAGGTCGAGCACTTCGTCTCGACGGGCCTGCAATTCGGCTACCTCTACGGAGGGCCACTGGTCGCACACGACGACGCGACCACCCCGCCGGAGGACGTGGTCGACTACTTCCCCACCACGTATCCCGGTGCTCGGCTTCCACACGCAATTCTGGGCGTCGAGGGTCGCTCGGTGGCCGCGCACGACGCGCTCGATGAGAACCGGTTGACGCTGTTCACCTTCGCCGGGTCGCAGTGGTCCCGCGCCGTCTCCGACACCGCGATGCCCGAACCGGGGGTGGCGGTGGTCGAGATCGAAGACGAGGCCGCGATCGATCTTTACGAAGTGGGAAGCGACGGCGCGGTTCTCGTGCGCCCGGATGGTCATGTCGCCTGGCGGACAACCGAATCCGCACGAGGCGGCTTACAGGATCTGCTCGACTTCGTCGGTACTCGGTGGGGTGACTACTACGAGGCCCCGGCTCACGCGACACAGAATTCGTTGCCCTCCGGATCACCCATGACGACGTGATGACCCTCGACGCGTTGCAACACCATCGCCCCGGCCTCGACGAGTCGGCCCACTTCGGTCTCCACGTTCGCCCAGTGATCCTCCGACCGCTCGCCCGGCGACACCCGCAGATCGAAATGCAGCCGGTTCTTGACGATCTTCGGTTCCGGTACCTCCAGGATCGACAGGCGTGGGGCGCGACCGGACGGGTGGCACAGCCAGGCACCGCCCAGCTCGTCGTCTTCGTCGTCGAAGGACGCCAACCACTCGGCTCGCGTTGTGAACGGCGGGGGCGGCGGCTCGTCGACGTATCCGAGTGCGGTCTTCCAGAACCTCGCAAGACGCTCCGCATCGGCACAATCAAGCGTGAGATCGATTCGCGCAAACACGGCAACAGGATATCGGTGATCCGCAGCGACGCTGAGCTTCTCGGTCTCGGACTTCAGTGCTCGACCGTCAATTTGACGATGATGACGACGAATCCGATGACGGCCGCCGCAACAATGCCGGCAAGCATTCCCCACCACGGCCGCTGTCGGGCAGCGTTCCACCCGCTGACTCCGCCGAGTACGAGCAGAACCGCGAATGCGTAGTCGATGGCATTGTCCAACACGCTTTCTACCGACCACCACCCCGTCAGCCGTGCGACGAGCAACGCCACCAGCGGCGGGACTGCCAGAAACACGAAATGCAGCGAATGCCGGATCATGTGACCCGAGTGATGGCGTGACGGCAGGGCTCGAGTGCGGTTGACGTGCGCGAGAGACGCCGCGAACAGGTGTGCCAGCGCCGTCGCGATCATCGGTCCGAGCACCAATCCGGTCGCATCACCGAAATCGTGGTGCGGATCGTCGAGACCGACTGCGAGCACGGTCATCATGATGACGGAGCCGTATGCCAGTGGCTCGGCGTCGAAGTGGGACCAGCGCAGTCCGAACACAGTCACGTGCACTCTTTCCGATCGTCCGGCGACGGGACCGGCCAAATGCCGAATTGGCCCGTAATGGCGACTCTAATCGGCCGACCGCGCCTTGAGCGCATGTTGCGACTGCGCCGGGTTGTCCGCACCGAGTCGATACAACCTGCTGACCGTCCGGGCAAGCTCCGGACGTGTTGCGGACCGGTCGGTGAAAGCACGACGTGAGATATCCGCGACCAGGTCGGTCCGTATGTCGCGGTCGTACAGAATGTCGACGAGGTTGACCAGTCGGCGGGCGGGTGCCTGATCCAGTCGGGCAGGGTTGGGTGTTCCGCTGACGACCCACCAGGGAAATCTGCGGGCGAGCGTCTCGTAGTCGGACGGTGCCGTCGGCCGCGCGCACAGGTCGTCGAAGTGGAACCACACCTGTTCGTCGCGCACGCGCAGCGCCCGGATGGTGCGGCCGCGCACATCGAGGACGGTCGCGTCTGCCGGGTCGGGACGTCGTAGACCGTTCGACCGGAGGTGAGCGTCGTCGGACCGGAAGATCCACCGTCCGGCAGTGAAACCAGTCGCGCCGTGCGGGGCGGCCATGGTCCGATAGTCCACCGGGCCGTCCACGGCGACGACGGTCATGGAGTCCCTGATCAGTGCGATCGTGGGTTCGAACATGGCGTGGAACAGAGGGTTCGGCATCAACGCGTCGGGCGCCTGGTTCGAGGTCACGACAAGCTTGATGGACCTGCCGAACAGTGCGCCCAGCAGGCGACGCACGAAGATGCCGTCGGCCGGGTCGTCCACCTGAAATTCGTCGAAGCACACCACGTCGAGTCCGTCGAGAAGATGGTCCAGTGCATCGTCGAGGCGATGGCCTCGTCGATGGAGTTCGCTGTGAAGCTCGGCGAAGAAGGTGTGGAAATGCACTCGGGTTTTCCGCGAGGTCGGGAGGAGGTCGAAATAGGTGTCCATGAGCCAGCTCTTGCCGCGCCCGACCGGCCCCCAGAGGTACACGCCCGTCGAACCGGAGTGTTCGAGCGCTTCCGCCGCTGCGAGCTGAGCGAAATCGAGCGTCATGTTGTTACTGGTTGCAGCGTTCCGAACGAGCTCAGCCGACACCGTCGAAGGTGATGCACGAACCGATCGACGCGACCATCGCATTGGGTGAATCTTAGGATCGCCGCCGGTCGTCGGGGTCGAGCTTTACCTCACACCGCGTCTACGGAGGTGCGCTCCCCACCCCTGTGCGCGAATTCCGCCCCTCCAGGGCATGAATTCGCGCACGGGTGGCGCAGCCGCCAGGCGATGCCGCCTTCAGCGAATCCTCAGCGCCGCGCGAGAACACTTCGTGTCATGGCCGACTCGCTCACCTCTGGCTCGGAGAGAACGCACGCTTCTCGCGGCTTGTTCACAGCGGGCTCCCGGGTGCGCCTCCCACCCTGGATGACCAGCGTCCCGATGGGTTCGGGCACCAGGACAGAAACGAATGCCACATGAACACACCCGAAGACGGCTTCCGACGAACACGAATGGCGACGGCGGCCGTTGCCGCGCTCGGTGCAGTGACGGTGGTGGGTGCGTCCGCACTCGCATACGTCGACACCGACGACACCGCCTCGGCGACTACGACGACGACCGAGCAGTCGACCGACACCGTCTCTCCATCGGCCCCGTCCACGACCGCGACGACCACCCCACGGTTGTCGACCCGGTCGGCGACCCCGCACGCGACGACTCACGGGTCATGACTTCCGAAAAGTGGTGGGACATCTGGAGCACCACCGCGCACGTGATCGTGACCGACGCCGGCGCCCTCGACGCAGCCGAAGAACTGATCAGAGCCGAATTGCGGTCGATCGAGTTGGCGTGCAGCCGGTTTCGGGACGACTCCGAACTCTCCACAGTGGCGGGCGACACCCCGACCGTCGTGAGCGACGTTCTCGCACATCTCGTGCGCTGCGCCCTGTCCGCGGCGGAGGTGACCGGCGGAGCGGTGGACCCGACCGTCGGATCCGCGGTGATCGCACGAGGATACGACCGAGATTTTACCGCGCTGGCGACCGCTGCGCTGTCGACCACTGCCCCGGCGACCGAACGGCGGACGCACACTGTGTCGGTGGTCCGACCCGCCGACTGGACGATGGTGTCCCTCCACGATCGAGTGCTGACTGTCCCCGCCGGAGTCGTCCTCGACCTCGGCGCCACGGCGAAAGCCGTTGCGGCGGACCGGTGCGCCGACCTCGTCTCGTCGAGCCTCGGATGCGGTGTGCTCGTATCCCTGGGCGGCGACATCGCGACGCGTGGACCGGCGCCCGGAGGCGGATGGCACGTGCGCGTCTGCGACGCGACCGGCGAACCGTCGACCACCATCTGCGTGGGATCCGGCGCCGGTATCGCCACCTCGAGCACACTCCACCGACGATGGGTGAAATCCGGACGGAACATGCACCACATCTTCGATCCGTCGAGCGGGTGGCCCGTCGAATCATACTGGCGCACAGCCACTGTGGTCGCGGACACTGCCTTGGAGGCCAACACGGTCAGCACGGCATGCATCGTGAAGGGACGCGGCGCTGTGTCGTGGCTGAGCTCGACGGCACTCCCGGTGCGGCTCGTCGGACCCACCGGCGAGATCACGCACACGCGGGCGTGGCCCGTCGACGCGGCGGTGGCGTGATGGACCAAGCCGTCATGAATCAAGCCGTCATGGATCAAGCCGTCATGGATCAAGCCGTCATGGATCAAGCCCTCTGGGCTCTCGGCCGAGGGGCGGGTGTTGCCGCACTCGTACTGCTCACCGTGGCTGTGGCCACCGGCGTACTCACGCGATCGGGCGACCACTTGCGACGCTGCCGCGATTCGGAGTGGTCGAGCTGCACAAGAACACCGCCCTACTCGGGAGCGCCTTCGTTGCGCTGCATGTTCTTTCGCTGTTCTTCGACCCCTACGCGCAGCTGCGGTTGATCGACTCCGTACTGCCCTTCGTCGGCAGCTACCGTCGCTTCTGGCTCGGCCTCGGAACGGTCGCGCTCGACCTCCTGATCGCGATCACCGTGACCGGCATCGCCCGACACCGCGTGGGCGTCCAGGTGTTTCGGACGGTGCACTGGGCCGCGTACGCGCTCTGGCCGGTCGCACTGGCCCACTCACTCGGAAACGGCACGGACGTCGGACACGCCTGGTTTCTTGCCGTCGTCGCACTCTGCCTCGTCTCGGTCGCCGCTGCCGTCACCTTCCGCCTGCGCGACGACTTTCTCGAACATCACCGAACCAGAACGGATATCGCGCGATGACAGCACCCACGCACGCGATCGACTGTCACCGCCGCATCCTCTCCGGCGCCGGCGACGACCTCGCTCGGCACCGTGCGGTCTACGGGACGCTGCCACCGACCGGCCACGAACTGATCGCCGACGTCACCGCATCCGGCCTGCTGGGCCGAGGTGGTGCCGGCTTCCCGGCCGGAACGAAGCTCGCGGCGGCAGCGGACCGTCGTCCCGTCGTCGTGGCCAACGGGTCCGAGGGTGAACCACTGAGCAGCAAAGACGCCGAACTGCTTCGTGATTCGCCTCATCTGATACTCGACGGTCTGGCGTCCGCTGCCCGAGCGATCGGATCGAACGACGCCTATCTGGTGGTCCCGGCGAGCGTGGCCGAGCGTATGCGTCGCCTCGTCGGGTCGCGTCGTAGCGCGGGGTGGGATTCGACCGACGTGACCGTGATCGAGTCGCGTGGCGGCTTCGTCTCCGGTGAGAAGACCGCCGTCGTCTCCGCGATCGAGGGCAAGCCGGCCCGGCCCCGAGATCGAATCGTCAGCTTGTCGGTGTCGGGGGTTCGCGGCCGACCCACAGTGGTGCACAACGTGGAAACACTTGCGCACGTCGCGACCATCGCGCGGTACGGCCCGCACTGGTTTCGGTCGGTAGGAACGGCCGACGAACCGGGAACGATGCTCGTCACCCTGTCGGGTGCGCTCCCTCGACCCGGCGTCGTGGAGGTCCCCGTCGGATCGCCCATGGGCGAGGTACTGATCACGCTCGGAGGCGTGCAACCGGACCGGCTGCGCGCGGTCCTCGTCGGCGGGTTTCGCGGCACGTGGATCGAGTCCGCAGACGCGCTGCGAAGCACCATGTCCCGGCGGTCGCTTCGGGCGCTCGGCGCAACTCCCGGCGCGGGGATCGTGCACGCACTCAGGACGTCGGAATGCGGTCTGGACGTCACCGCCCGCATCGTCCGGTTCCTGGCCGACGACAGTGCGGGCCAGTGCGGACCCTGCATCAACGGCCTTCCCCGACTGGCCGACGCGTTCGACGAGATCGCTAGCGGGCGAGCCGGTTCCGATGCGCTGGCACGCGTTCGTCACTATGCGAACGCAGTCGACGGACGGGGTGCCTGCCACCACCCCGACGGCACCGCTCGCCTCGTGCGGTCCGCCCTGACGACCTTCGACCACGACATTCGACTGCACGGCGCCGGATACTGCGAAAGAAAGCACAAATCGTGACGACATCGACAACCCGGCTTCACATCGACTGGACCAGGTGCGATGGGCGAGGGGTGTGCACCGAGCTGCTGCCCGACCTCTTCGTTCGCGACGAATGGGGTTACCCGCTCAGCACCACAGGAGAGCGAGAACCGCTGCTGGACAGCAGAGTTCAGGGTCGAGCGCGAGACGCGGTACGACTCTGCCCGCGCATGGCGCTGCGGGTCCTGGGATGACCGCGGCGGTCAGACGCCCGCAACCCCGGCCAGCTGCCCCACCGCGTACGTGACGACCATGGCGAGCGCGCCACCCGCGACAACTCGAACGACCGCCGGCCGAGACGGTGATCGGCCCAGGCGAGCGCTGATGGATCCGGTCAACGCCAGCGCGATCAGAACGACCACGAACGTGACCGGAATCCGAAGATGTTCTGGCGGAAGCAGTATGGCGATCAGGGGCAGCAGCGCCCCGACCGTGAAGGCGAGGGCGGACGACCCGGCCGCGTGCCAGGGGTTGGTCAGCTCGTCCGGGTCGATCCCCAATTCGACGTCGACGTGCGCGGCGAACGGGTCGTGGTCGGTCAACTCCTGCGCCACTGTTCGAGCGGTCTGAGGCGTGAGGCCTTTCGCCTCGTACATCTTCGCGAGCTCCTCGAGCTCCTGCTCGGGTTCCTCGCGGAGCTCGCGCTCTTCCTTCGCCAGGAGGGCCCGTTCGGAGTCCCGCTGGGTACTGACCGACACGTACTCACCGAGTGCCATCGACACCGCGCCCGCGGCAAGTCCCGCGATCCCCGCCGTCAGAATGGGGCCGCGCTCGGTGACCGCGGCCGCAACGCCGACGACGAGTCCCGCCGTCGAGACGATGCCGTCGTTCGCCCCCAACACTCCCGCCCTGAGCCAGTTGAGCCGACCGATGTCGCCCCGGTGCGGCTCGGCTTCGTGCACAGCAGAATCCGGCTCGGTCACAGTGCGTGCCTCTCCCTGTCGTGGTGGTCGCCCTGGAACCGAGTCTGCACCACACTCGCGGCAACCGACCCGAGTGACACGGCGACCGCCGCCAACAAGGCCCCTGCCACCGTGTCGGTCAGCCAGTGGACGCCCAGGTAGATCCGGCTCGTCGCGACGAGTACCACCACGAGCGACCCGAGCACGGACCAAAGGGGCCGTCGCAGTGGGGACCAATGCGCACCGAGCACGACGATCATCATGAAGACGAGGGTCGCCGTTCCGGTCACGTGCCCCGACGGGAAGGACGCGTCCGTCTCGGCAACCAGGTGCAACGACACCGGCGGACGAGCGCGGTCGACGAGCAGTTTCAGCGCGGTGCACGCGACGGCCGACGCTCCGACCGTGAAGAGCAGGACGAGTGGCATTTCGATTCGCCTCGTCCTCCACCACAATGCCGCCGCGACGAGCACGCCGAGCGCCGCCGTTTCCGGTGGGCCCCCGGCATCGGTCACGGCCAGGGCGATGTCGGTCGACAGAGAGTTTCGGTGGCCGGTGAGCCACCCCGTGACGGGGCCGTCCGCGAGCGTCAGCCAGCCTCCAGCGTGCACCGAGATCACCAGCACGGCCAGCGCCAGAGCAAAGGCGGCCGCGGCCATGAGAGAGAATCGGGTGTTGCCGAGGTAGGTGCGGGGTTGCGCATGGGTATCGATCACGACATCACTGTGTCCGAGGGGTCCTGAAGAAACGCTGAACAGCTCTGCCGCGAAGGCCGGCCTCACACCGGGATCGTCACCGTCACCCGCGCCCCCACTCCCCCATGAGCGCTGCCGATCTCGATCGAACCGTCGTGAGCGGCGACGATTTCCGCGACGATGGCGAGGCCGAGCCCGGATCCGCCGGACTCGCGCGTGCGCGGGGAATCCAGTCGGACGAACCGTCCGAACACGCGGAGGCGATCGGCCTCGGGCACACCGGGTCCGTCGTCCTCGACGACGATCTGTGCGTGGGTCTCGGTGGACGAGCACGACAGCTCGACGGCGCTCTCGGCGTGCCTCATCGCGTTGTCGACGAGATTGCGAACCACCCGTCCGAGCGCGGACGGATCCCCCGTGACACGCACGGGCGCGATCGATGTCGTCACCGTCAGGGTCGTCGCTGCGCGAATGCGGGCGGCCTCGTCGTAGAGGAGGTCGTCGACGTCGACATCGACGGACGGGTGGGTCGCCGTCCGCTCGTCGGCGCGCGCGAGCAGCAACAGGTCGTCGATCAGATGATTCATGCGCCGCGCTTCGGGGAGCAACGATTCGTCGACGAGTTCTCGGTCGAGCAGGTCGGGCCGCGTCGACGCCAATTCCAGCGCCGTCGTGATGGTGGACAAGGGGCTGCGCAGTTCGTGAGAGGCGTCCCCGACGAACCGCTGCTGCGCGGCGTGACCTGCTTCGAGGCGTGCGAGCATGTCGTTCATCGTCATGGCCAGTCGTGCAATCTCGTCCCTGGTCTCCGGTACCGGAACTCGTTCGGCCAGTTGACTGGTCGACACGGACGCGACCTGCTCCCGAATCCGCTCGACCGGGCCCAGGGCTGCCCCGACGAGGCGGTAGGTGGCCCAGGCGACGAGCCCGACGACGACCGGACCACCCACTGCGATGAGCACCGCCACGATCTGGACGACGGTCTCGACCGGCTCCCGGTCCGCGCCGACGACGACCGTGACGGGCCCGGCGGACGTGGACACGCCGCGAGCGCTCACCCAGAAGTCGTCGCTCTCGGCAATCTTGATGCGCCCGAGGTAGACGGTGTCTCCCGTCGGAACCGCTTGCCGCGTCAGCGGTTCGAGCGCGTCACCCCCCGACTGGTCCACCACCGCGCCCGACGGGTCGAGGATCTGTACGACACCCACCTGACCGTCCGTGCTCAGGAGCGAATCGTCGATGTCCGACGACGACGTCGTTTCCAGTTGCTCGACGATCTGACCCATTCGCGCGTCGGCGGCTGCGCGCGCGGAGGTCTCCAGCGAGTCGTACAGGACGATCAGCAACGCTCCCCCGGCAGCGAGGAGACAGAACGCCACCACGACGGTGGACGCCACCGCCGAGCGCACCCGTACCGTCCAGCGCCCCGGGTGGGCGAGCACGCGCAGGGTTCCGCGGTTCACGTCTGCGGTCCCGTGGCGAGCGTGTATCCGATGCCGCGCACCGTCTGGATCGAGCGAACTCCGAAGGGCTGGTCCACTTTTCGGCGCAGGTACCCCACGTAGACTTCGACGATGTTCTCGTCACCGTCGTAGTTGGTGTCCCACACGGACTGCACGATGTCGGTCTTGGTCACCACGGTGCCGGCGTGCCGCATCAGATACTCGAGCACGCTGTACTCACGCGGCGTGAGGGAGAGCTCGGTTCCGGCGCGCGTGACGCGGTGGCGTGCCGGGTCCAACTCGAGGTCTCCGACGACGAGGACACTCGGCCGCTCGGGTGCGCCCCGCCGAACGAGCGCTCGCAATCTGGCCACGAGCACCACGAAGGAGAACGGCTTCACCAGGTAGTCGTCCGCGCCTAGATCGAATGCGTCCGCGAGGTCGTACTCACCGTCCTTCGCCGACAGCATGATGATCGGTGTCCACACTCCGGCGGCGCGCAGATCACGAACGATGTCGTATCCGTGCTTGCCGGGCAACATGATGTCGAGGACGATCGCATCGAACCGGCTCACGAGCGCGGTGTCGAACCCGTCGGTGCCGTTGTGCACCATCTCCACGACGAAGCCCTCGGCGACCAGACCGCGCCGGATCGTCTCGGCGAGCCGTACCTCGTCCTCCACCACCAGCACCCGCATGGGACAACTCCGTTCGATCGGACTTGTCCCAGTACAGCAGAACGGCAGGCCGTGGAGTCGGACCGGAGCGGCTCTCGGTCAGAACCCGAGGGCCGGTCCCGCCGAAAACGTTGCCGCAGAGTCGCGCTCGGCGAAGTACTTCGTCAGCACGCCGGAGAGTTCCGCGGGATCGAACGCGTCGCCGTCGGCGTCGAACTGCTTCTCGACACTCGGTGCCGCCATCAACGTCACGCGAGGTCCGTAGACGACGAAGACCTGACCGGACACGTCGGCCGATTCGGGCGAGGCGAGATAGCGCACCAACGACACGACGTGATCCGGTGACAGCGGGTCCGACTCACCGTCCGGCGCCTCCCCGAAGACTCCCGCGGTCATGTCCGTACGTGCGCGCGGGCAGATCGCGTTGGCCGTCACGCCGAAACGCGCGTAGGCGCGGGACGCCGAGAGGGTGAGCGCCGTGATGCCCGCCTTGGCGGCCCCGTAGTTGGGCTGGCCTTCCGGCCCGACCAGGCCGGCCTCCGACGACGTGTTGACGATGCGACCGTTCGCGGGTTGTCCCGTGTCCTTCGCGTGCTGACGCCACCACGCGCCCGCGTTGCGGGTCAGCAGGAAGTGGCCACGCAGGTGCACGCGGATCACCTGGTCCCACTCCTCGTCGGACATGTTGAACAACATGCGATCACGCACGATCCCTGCGTTGTTCACCACGGCGTCGAGACCGCCCTGCTTGCCGGTGGCCTCCTCGAGAAGTGCATCCGCGGTGCTGCGCTCGCCGATGTCGCCGGCGACGGGAACCGCTGTGCCGCATCGCTTCTCGATCTCGTCGATCACGTCGGACTTGTCCAGCGCGGCAGCGATGTCGTTGATCACGACGGTGGCGCCGTCGGCCGCGAGACCGATGGCCTCCGCGCGCCCCAACCCTGCTGCCGCCCCGGTGACGATGGCGACTCTTCTGCTCTCGGTCACTGCTCTCCTCGATTGGCGCCGAACACACAGTCGGCGATGTTGTCGATCTCCTCGGGTGATCGGCAGGTCACGAGAAGCATCGTGACGCCGGCTCGCTCCCATTCGCGGACCTGCTCGCGCACCTCGTCCACCGTGCCGACCAGGGTGGTGTCGGCGACCATCTCGTCCGGAATCGCCCGCGCGGCATCGTCTTTGCGGCCGGAGCGGAACAACGTCGTCACCTCGTCGACGACGTCGGCGTATCCCATGCGCTGGTAGACCCTGGCGTGGAAGTTCATGTCTTCCGCACCCATGCCGCCGACGTACAGAGCGGTGGTCGGCTTCATCGACGCGAGCACCGAGGAGCGATCGTCGGTCAGGACGATCGTGGCGGTGGCCGCGACCTCGAACGTCTCACGGGTGCGCCGGGCGCCGGGGCGGGCGAAGCCCTCGTCCAACCACTCGCTGTACACCGACGCCAGGCGCGGGGTGTAGAAGATGCTGAGCCACCCGTCTGCGATCTCGGCGGTCTGCGCGACGTTGCGCGGCCCCTCCGCTCCGAGCCAGATCGGGAGGTCGGAGCGCAGGGGATGCGTGATCGACTTCAGGGGTTTGCCCCGGCCCGACGCGTCGGCGCCCCGGTACGGCAAGGGATAGTGAGACCCGGCAGACGTCACCGGTTCCGTGCGCTCCAGAACCGAGCGCACGATGTCGACGTATTCCCTTGTGCGCGCCAGCGGTTGGGCGAACGGCGCCCCGTACCACCCTTCGACCACCTGCGGACCGGACACACCCAGGCCCAGGACGTGTCGCCCGCCCGAGAGATGATCGAGGGTAAGCGCGGCCATCGCACATGCGGTGGGGGTGCGTGCGGACAGCTGGACGACGGACGTGCCCAGCCGCACGCGAGACGTGGACGATCCCAGCCACGCGAGCGGAGTCAGCGCATCGGATCCCCACGACTCCGCGGTGGTGATCATGTCGAAACCGGCCGCCTCCGCGCGGACCACCAGTTCGTGATGGTCCGACGGCGGGTGCGCGTGCCAATATCCCAGCTGGAGACCGAGTTTCACGTGCTCACTCGTACTTGACGCGCAACTCGGTGGCTGCGTTCAGCCACCCCGACCGTAGACGGACCGGCTCCGCGACACGGGTGATGTTCGGCATGTGATCGGCGATCGCGTTGAAGATGAGGTTGATCTCCATCCGTGCGAGGTTGGCGCCGATGCAGTAGTGCGCACCGTGGCCACCGAACCCGAGATGGGGATTGGGCGAGCGCATGATGTCGAAGGTGAACGGGTTCTCGAAAACCTCCTCGTCGAAGTTGCCGGAGCGGTAGAACATCGCTGCTCGCTGCCCCTTCTTCATCTGGACACCGCCCAGCTCGTAGTCGCGCAGCAAGGTTCGCTGGAACGTGGTGATCGGGGTGGCCCACCGCACGATCTCGTCCGCCGCGGATTCCGGACGCTCCTTCTTGTACAGCTCCCACTGATCGGGATTCTCGAAGAACGCGTTCATGCCGTGCGTGATGGCGTTGCGGGTGGTCTCGTTGCCGGCGACCGCCAGCACGATGACGAAGAATCCGAACTCCTCGGGAAGGAGCGCTTCGCCGTCCACCTCAGCGTTGACCAGGAGCGAGACGATGTCGTCGGCCGGGCACTTGCGGCGCTCGTCCGCCATCGCGTAGGCGTACCCGAGCAGTTCGGTCGACGCCACCAGAGGGTCGGCCTCGGAGTTCGGATCGTCGTAGGACGTCATGTCGTTCGACCACTGGAACAGCTTCGAGCGATCCTCCTGCGGGACTCCGATCAGATCGGCGATGGCTTGAAGCGGTAGCTCGGACGCCACCTCCCGGACGAACTCGCCTTCGCCCTTCTCCTTGGCCTCGGCGACGATCATCTGTGCGCGGCGAGCGAGTTCCGCTTGCAACGCGTTGATGGAGCGGGGAGTGAAGCCCTTGGACACCAGTTTGCGGGTCTTGGTGTGCTGCGGGGCGTCCTGATTGAGCATGACGAAGCGCTGGACTTCGATGTTCTGACGGTCCATGTCGTCGTTGAACCGCGGGATCGCCGTGTTCTCCCAACTCGAGAACACGTCGTCGCGCAGGGACATCTCCTTGATGTCCTTGTGCTTGCTCACCACCCAGTAGCCGGGGTCGTCGAACCCGCCGACTCCGGGCTTCTGTGCGTTCCACCAGATCGGCGCCTTGGCGCGAAGCTCCGCCAACTCGGCCTCGGGGAGACCTTTCGAGTAGATGTCCGGGTCGGTGAAGTCGTACCCGTCCGGCAACGACGGTGACGATGATGGTGCTGCCATGGTCTGGTCTCCCTCGATCATTTCGATAACGTGTTCCAGTTATTTCCGATCCAACCACACGATCGGGCTGAGCAGAAGGGCGTCAGCGAGCCCCGTAGACGGGCAACGGATCCGGTGAGTCATGCAGCAGATCGGCGACGACGGTGCCGAGTTCCGACGGCTCCCAACGCCGACCGCAGTCGGCGTTCGCGCCTCGTTGCCACCCGGTGAAGACGGTGACCGACCCACCTTCCACCTCGAACACGCGTCCGGTGACGTCGGCCGATCGGGCAGTGCCCAGCCAGACGACCAGTGGAGACACGTTCTCCGGTGCCATGGAATCGAATCCGTCGTCCGGTCGTGCCATGGTCTCGGCGAAGGTTGCTTCGGTCATGCGTGTGCGGGCTGCGGGCGCGATCGCGTTGACCGTGACACCGTAGGCCTTCAGCTCCGCGGCCGCGACGAGCGTCAACCCGAGGATCCCTGCTTTGGCGGCGCTGTAGTTGCCCTGCCCGACACTGCCGAGCAGCCCGGCGCCGCTGCTGGTGTTGACGATGCGCGCATCGACGGGCCGGCCTGCCTTCGACTCGGCTCGCCAGTACCGCGCCGCATGGGTGGTGGTGGCAGCGTGACCCTTGAGGTGCACGCGCACCACGGCGTCCCACTCCTCCTCCGAGACGGCGGCGATCATGCGGTCGCGGAGGAAGCCTGCGTTGTTGACCAGGACGTCGAGCCGTCCGAACGTCGACGTCGCGGTCTCGATCAGACGCTCGGCTCCCGCCCAGTCGGCGATGTCGTCGTAGTTCGCCACGGCGGCGCCGCCCGCGGCCTCGATCTCGTCGACGACACGCTGCGCAGGGGTGTCGCCCGACGACGAGCCGTCCAACGCCACACCGACGTCGTTCACCACGACCGAGGCTCCCTCGGCCGCGAAGGCCAGCGCGTGGGCGCGGCCGAGGCCCCGGCCCGCGCCGGTCACGACGACCACGCGGCCGTCACAGATCTTGCTCATGCACTCCCCTGTCAGGTTCTCGAGTTGTCGTGTGCCGGACCGGCCGCGAGGAACGCCGGCTGTTCGCCGCCGCCGTGCAGCAGCAGAGACGATCCACTGATGTACCCGGCGGCCGGCGACACCAGGAACACGGCTGCGTTCCCGACGTCCTCCGGATCGGCCAGCCGTCCGAGAGGGACGGTTGCGGCGATCGCGGCGACACTGTCGTCGTCGCCGTAATGCTGTGCGCTGCTTTCGGTTCGGACCATACCCACGCTGATCGAGTTGATCCGGACGGCCGGTGCCCACTCGACGGCCAAAGACGTTGTCAGCGAGTCGATTCCCGCCTTCGCAGCGCCGTAGGCGGCGGTGCCGGGTGAGGGCCGTCGTCCGCTGACACTCGAGATCATGACGATCGCGCCGCCGCCCGGCTGGGTCTGCATGACCGCGTTCGCCGCAACGGCGACGGTGAGAGGTGCCAGCAGATTGAGGTCGATGATCTTGCGGTGGAGCGCCGGTCCGGCGTCGGCGGCGAGAGCGTACGGCCCACCGCCCGCGTTGTTGATCACCACGTCGAGACGCCCGTGGCGTTCGACAATGGAGGCGATCAGCTTGTCCACGTGCTCGGGGTCCCGGACGTCCGCCGCGATGTGCTCGCCCGCCGACACCTCGGCCGGGCGGCGAGAGCACACGACGACGATGTCGCCGGAGGTCTCGAAGCACCGAGCGATGCCGGCTCCGATGCCGCGGGTTCCGCCGGTGACGAGAACGACCCGTCGATCCGTCACACCATCGACCTCCCTACCGAATTCCGTCGTGTTACCGTACCAAGCAATTGCTTGCTTTGTCCGATGCTCGCTGAATCTACACACGAGCCGAGCCGTACGCGAGGGGCCCATGCCGATCACCGTGACTTCAGACGAACCGGGTGTCACCGTCGTGACTCTCGACTACCCACCCGTCAACGCGATTCCCGTGCAGGGGTGGTTCGACCTGGCCGATGCGGTGACGGCCGCCGGCCGCGACCGCGGTGTCCGCGTGGTGATCCTTCGCGCCGAACATCGCGGGTTCTGCGCCGGTGTGGACATCAAGGAGATCGAACGCTTCGAGGGCCACCAGCACCTGATCGGCGCGAATCGTGGCTGCGCCGCAGCCTTTTCCGCCATCTACGACTGCGAGGTGCCCGTCGTCGCCGCCGTGCAGGGATTCTGTCTCGGCGGCGGTATCGGACTGGTGGGCAACGCCGACGTCATCGTGGCCGCCGACGACGCCACCTTCGGACTTCCGGAGGTCGACCGAGGTGCGCTCGGAGCCGCAACCCACCTGTCACGACTCGTGCCGCAACACATGCTCCGCACCCTCTACTACACCGCGCGGCGAATCGACGCCGCGACGCTGCACCGGTTCGGATCGGTGTACGACGTGGTTCCGCGCGCCGACCTCGACGAGGCGGCGCTGTCCGTCGCCCGCGACATCGCCGCCAAGAACACCGAGGTGATCCGGTGCGCCAAGGAAGCGATCAACGGCATCGACGAACAGAACGTGCACCGGAGCTACCGCTTCGAGCAGGGTTTCACCTTCGAACTCAATCTGTCCGGCGTGGCCGACGAGGCCCGCCGACTCTCCATCGAGAACAATTTCGCGGACGGGAAGAAATGACGACACCGGTACCGAAGCCACGTATCGACAAGCGTATGACCGGCGAGGACATGGTGAGCCGCCTTCGTGACGGCATGACCATCGGAATCGGCGGTTGGGGCTCGCGGCGCAAGCCGATGGATCTCGTGCGGGCGATTCTGCGTTCCGACCTGACGGATCTGACGATTGTCAGCTACGGCGGCCCCGATGTCGGATTGCTCTGCGCGGCAGGGAAAGTCACGCGCGTCTACTACGGATTCGTCTCCCTCGACTCCATCGCGTACGACCCGTGGTTCACACAGGCGAGAACATCGGGCTCCGTCGAGGTCCGTGAGATGGACGAGGGCATGCTCCAGACGGGGCTGCGCGCAGCAGCGTCCCGGCTGCCGTTCCTGCCGATGCGTGCCGGGATCGGGTCGGACGTCGTGACGTACTACCCCGAACTGCGCACCGTCACGTCGCCGTACCCGGTGGAGGGCACCACCGACCACGAGGACTTGATCGCGATGCCCGCACTGACCCTCGACGCCGCACTGGTACATCTCAATCGTGCCGACAAGCACGGCAACGCAGCGTATCTCGGACCGGACCCGTACTTCGACGACCTGTTCTGCCTCGCGGCGGGCCAACGCTTCGTCTCGTGCGAGTCCGTCGTCGACACCGCCGACTTCGCCGATATCGCTGCGCCGCAGGCGATGCTGCTCAACCGGTCGATGGTCGACGGAGTCATCGAGGCACCGGGCGGCGCCGGGTTCACGTCCTGCGTTCCCGACTACGGGCGCGACGAGCAGTGGCAACGGGACTATGTCGCCGCTGCCGGAAGTCCCGATACCTGGTCGAGCTTCTACGACTCGTTCCTGGCCGGCGACAGGTCCGTCACGGCCGGAGCGCAGCAGTGACCGCCGCGACCCGCGCAGACGTCTGCGCGGCGGCCTGCGCCGACCTCTTCGCCGGGGCCGGGGAGACGGTCGCCAGTCCGATGGGAACCATGCCCTCCATCGGCGCGCGTCTGGCCCGCCTCACCAGCGAACCCGATCTGCTGCTGTCCGACGGCGAAGCGTTCCTGCTCGCCGACACCCTGGCACTGGGCGGAAAGCCCGACACTGCGCCCGTGATCGAGGGGTGGTTGCCGTACCGCACCGTCTTCGACGTGGTGGCGTCGGGCAAACGCCATGTCATCATGGGCGCCAACCAGATCGACCGATTCGGCAACCAGAACATCTCGTGCCTCGGGCCTCACGATCACCCCACTCGGCAGATGTTCGGAGTCCGCGGAGCGCCCGGCAACACGATCAACCACCGCACGAGTTACTGGGTCGCGCGCCACGCGCGACGGGTGTTCGTCGACGCCGTCGACATGGTGTCGGGCGTCGGGTACGACCGCGTGCAGGGCAACCCCGCGGCTCGCTTCCACGACGTCCACCGCGTGGTCACCGATCTCGGAGTGTTCGCCTTCGACGGCCCCGATCACGCGATGTCGGCCCTCTCGCTGCACCCGGGCGTCACCGCGGAGGAGGTCGAGGAGCGGACCACGTTCACCGTCCACGGCCTCGCCGACGCCCCCACCACTCGCGAACCCACCGACGACGAACTCACCGTTCTCGCGTGGCTGGATCCACGTGGACTGCGCAACAAGGAGGTACCGGCGTGACCCGATTGGTGACACCGCTGACCGAACTGGCGGGAATCGAGCACCCGGTCGTCCAGACCGGGATGGGTTGGGTGGCGGGGCCGTCTCTGGTCGCCGCCACGTCCAACGCCGGCGGGCTGGGGATCCTGGCCTCCGCCACCATGACGTACGAGGAACTCGTCGACGCCGTGGCTCGCACCAAGGCGGCGACCACGAAGCCGTTCGGTGTCAACATCCGCGCGGACGCCTCCGACGCCGCGGAGCGCGTGGAATTGTTGATCCGCGAGAAGGTCGCCGTGGCGTCCTTCGCTCTCGCGCCGAAGCCGGAACTGATCGCCACACTGAAAGAAGCTGGCGTCCTGGTGGTTCCGTCGATCGGGGCCGCCAAGCACGCACGCAAGGTGGCCGCGTGGGGTGCCGACGCGGTCATCGTGCAGGGCGGTGAGGGCGGCGGACACACCGGACCCGTCGCGACCACTCTGCTTCTTCCGTCCGTCCTCGATGCCGTCGACATCCCGGTGATCGCAGCCGGCGGCTTCTTCGACGGACGCGGACTCGCGGCCGCGCTGTCCTACGGCGCAGCGGGTGTCGCGATGGGTACGCGGTTCCTGATGACGCGCGAATCGTCCGTGCCGGACAGCGTGAAGGCGATGTACCTCGGTGCCGACCTGAACGGAACGGTGGTGTCGACCAAGGTCGACGGCATGCCGCATCGCGTTCTCCGCACACCCCTCGTCGAGGCACTCGAATCGTCCTCCGCCATAAGGGGTTTGATCGCAGCCGGGCGAAATGCGGTGAAGTTCCGGGCCATGACCGGAATGACGTGGCGAACGATGATCGGCGACGGGCTGACCATGTCGAGGTCCGGCGACCGCACCCGTACCCAGACACTGATGGCGGCGAACACGCCGATGCTGCTGCGTGCAGGCCTGGTCGAGGGCGACACCCGAGCGGGCGTTCTCGCGTCCGGTCAGGTCGCCGGCATCCTGGACGATCTACCGACCTGCGAGGAGCTGATCCGCTCCATCGTCGCCGACGCGATCGACGCGATGGAGCGCAGCAGGTCCTACGTGCGCAGTGGGCCGGTCACAACCGCTCGATGATGGTGACGTTGGCGGTTCCGCCGCCTTCGCACATCGTCTGTAGGCCGTAGCGTCCGCCGGTCCGCTCGAGTTCGGACAGGAGCGTGGCGAAGAGCTTGGTTCCGGTGGCGCCGAGCGGATGTCCCAGCGCGATGGCGCCGCCGTTGACGTTGACCTTCGAGTGGTCGACGTCCAAGTCCTTCATCCACGCCAGCACAACGGATGCGAAGGCCTCGTTGATCTCGACGAGGTCGATGTCGTCGATCGTCATCCCGGCGCTCGCCAGTGCGTGCCGTGTCGCCGGGATCGGTGCCGTCAGCATCTCGACCGGGTCGCCGCCGCGCGCACCGAGGTAGTGGATTCGGGCGCGGGGAACGAGCCCGAACCGTTCCACGGCCGCCGCCGACGCGAGGAGCGTGGCACTGGCCCCGTCGGAGATCTGGCTCGCCAGCGCCGCGGTCACACGACCGTTCTCGCGCAACGTTTTCAGCGACGCGAGCTTCTCCCTGGAGCTGCGGCGCGGGCCCTCGTCCACCGAGAACCCCTCCACCGCAACGATTTCCTTCGCGAATCGACCCGACTCGATGGCGTGGAACGCGCGCTCGTGGCTGGCGATCGCGAACTCCTCCATCTCCTCGCGAGTGATGTCCCAGCGTTCCGCGATCAGGTCCGCGCTGCGGAACTGGTCGATCTCCTCGTCCGGGTACCGGCGGTGCCATCCGACGGATCGGTCGAAGGGCGTGGTGAAGCCGAACGGCTCGGCAGCCGTCATGGCCGAGGAGATGGGAATCATCGACATGTTCTGCAGCCCGCCCGCGACGATCAGATCAGCGGTGCCGCTCATGATGGCTTGGGCGCCGAAGTGCACCGCCTGTTGCGACGAGCCGCACTGCCGGTCGACGGTGACGCCGGGTACGTGCTCCGGGTAGCCCGCACTGAGCCAGGCGGTACGGCCCACGTTGCCGGCCTGCGGGCCGATCGCGTCGACGCATCCGAGGATCACGTCGTCGACGTCGGCCGGGTCGATGCCCGTGCGCTCGACGACGGCGGTGATCGCGGCGGCTCCCAGATCGAGGGGGTGCACCCCCGACAGTCCGCCCCCTCGTTTGCCGACCGCGGTGCGGACTGCGTCGACGACGAATGCTTCAGATGCTGCCATGGTGAATGTCCCCCGTGTGGGTGCGTGTCGACGAGGAGTCTCGTCTCAGGTGTCGGTTGTTATGCCGTGCAGAACCACGGCGAGATACTGGCGAGCGATGTCCTCCGCGGTCAGAGCGCCGCCGGGGCGGTACCACCGCACCGCCACCCAGACCGTGTCGCGCAGAAAGCGGAACACGAGCTCGACGTCGAGGTCGCTGCGGAACATGCCGGTGGCGACACCGTCGGCCAGCACGTCCATCCACAGTCTGCGGAACTCGGCGTTGCGTCGGCCGATGTACGCGAAGCGCTCGTGCACAGCAAGTTTCGACGCCTCGGCCTGGTAGATGGCGACGGCGGAATGATGCCGGTGAATGGCATCGAACGAGACCGCGATCAACGCTTCGAGGCGCTGACGGGCATCGGTGTCGGACGCCACGATCTCTTCGTAGGACCCGAACAGTTCGTCGAGGAACCCCGTGAGGATCTCGTCGACCATCGCTTCCTTGGTATCGAAGTGGTGGTAGAGGCTGCCCGACAGAATTCCGGCCGCATCCGCGATGTCGCGCACGGTGGTCGACTTGAGACCGTTCTCCGCGAACAGCGTCGCGGCCAGCTCCAGCAGTTCCGATCGGCGGTTGCCCGAGCGGCGTCCGCGGGACGGCGACGTGGAAGTCACGATGAGGTCCTTCCCTCGAGCTGTGCAGTCGCCGACCCAATCTACTCACGCCCGCTGACTGGACACCGACACGACCTCGCCGGTCATGTAACTCGCGTAGTCGCTGGCGAGGAAGGCGATGGTGGTCGCGACCTCCCAGGGCTCGGCCGCACGGCCGAACGCTTCGCCGGCCGCCAGATCGTTCAGCAACTCCTCCGACGTCACCTTGGCCAGGAACGCGTGCCGGGCGATGCTGGGCGCGACGGCGTTGATCCGGACACCCAGCGGCGCCGCCTCGATCGCGGTGCAACGCGTCAGGGCCATCACGCCCGCCTTCGCCGCCGCGTAGTGCGCTTGGCCGTGTTGGGCTCGCCAGCCCAGAACGCTCGCGTTGTTGACGATGGCGGCAGGGTGGCCGGCGTCGCGAATGTGGGCCAACATTGCTCGCGTGCACCGAAAGGTGCCGGTGAGGGTCACGTCGACGACACGGGCGAACTCGGCATCGGTCATGTCGACCACCGCCACTTCACCACCCAGCCCGGCGTTGTTGACCAGCACGTCGATCCCGCCCAGCAACTCGACCGACCGCGCGATCAGAGCGTCGACCTGCTCGGTGTCGGTGACGTCGCAGACCACCGACTCCACCCGGCCGGCGCCCATCGCTCGAAGCTCGTCGCGCGTTGCCGACAGTCGCCGCTCGTGCCAGTCGGACACCACCACGTCGGCGCCCTCGAGCAGGGCGCGACGCGCTGTCGCCGAACCGATTCCGGTTCCGGCCGCGGCGGTGACGACCACGCGGCGACCCGTGAGCAGACCGTGTCCGGTGATCTCGTCCGGCGCCTGGGCGAACGGGGCGTGCATCGTCATGGACGAGCCTCTCGAGGTAGACCGAGCGCGCGCTCGGAGATGATGTTGCGCTGCACTTCGTCCGAGCCGCCGTAGATGGTGTCGGCGCGGGAGAACAGGAACAGCCGTTGCCATTCGTCCAACTCGCCGCCCTCTACCGCGACCGACGAGGAGCCGAGGACGTCCATCGCCAATTCGCCGAGTCCGCGGTGCCACCTGCCCCACAGCAACTTCGAGACGTTGGGGGCGCCGGGACCGACGTCGCCCCCGAAGGACGCGAGCGCGAACGCCCGCAGTGTGCGAAGTCCGAGCCACGCTCGCGAAAGCCGTTCTGCCATCACCGGATCGTCGATCGATCCGTTCGCTCGGGCGAGGGCGATGATGCCGTCCAGCTCACGCGCGAAACCCACCTGCTGACCCAGTGTGGACACGCCGCGTTCGAGTTCGAGCAGTCCCATGGCCACCGACCATCCGGATCCCGGTTCGCCGACCACGAGGTCCGCATCGGTGACAGCATCGTCGAAGAAGACCTCGTTGAATTCCGACGTTCCGGTCATGTGCCGGATGGGTCGGATGTCGATGCCGGGGCTCGGCGCTCCCGTGTCGGGGTCCTTCAGCGGAACCAGGAGGAAGGACAGCCCGCGATGGCGCACCGAGCCGGGTTCCGACCGCACCAGGACGAAGCACCAGTCCGACAGATGCGCGAGCGAGGTCCAGATCTTCTGACCGTTGATCGTCCACCCGGACTCCTGCGACCGACCCGACGTCGAGACCGAGGCCAGATCCGAGCCGGCACCCGGTTCCGAGTACCCCTGGCACCACAGCACATCGGACGAGAGGATCGCGGGGAGGAACCGTTCCCGCTGCGCGGGCGTGCCGAATGCGATGAGGGTGGGACCGAGCAGCTCCTCGCCGATGTGCCCGACCCGAGCGGGAGCGTTCGCGCGCGCGTATTCCTCGTGAAAGATCACCTGGCGTCGAAGCGAGAGGCCGGCGCCACCGAACTCGCGCGGCCAGCCCAGGCAGGTCCAGCCGGCTGCCGCCATGTGCCGGTCCCACGCCCGGCGCTCCTCGAACGCCTCGTGCTCCCGGCCCGGTCCGCCACGCCCGCGCAGGTCTGCAAACTCTCCGGACAGATTGTCGTGCAACCACTTTCGAACCGCGGCGGCGAAGTCGTCGTCGGACGCAGAGTCGTCGGAGAGCACGTCGGGCGTTCTCTGGCGGGTCAGCACACGAGTAGGATAACCTACCAAGCACTTGCTTTGTAAAGGAGGACGATGACAGCCCCCGGCGACACGGTTCCCGCAGCGCTCGCCCGCATCACGCACGCGCACCCGGACGCCGACGCGGTGAACGACGGTGCAACCGTCCTGTCCTGGTCGGACCTGTCCGGGCGCGTGCTGCGAGCAGCGGCGGGGCTCGCAGCCCTCGGCGTGGAACCAGGAGACTCGGTGGCGCTCTGGACGCCGAACACCTGGCACTGGATCGTCGGTGCGCTCGCCGCCCACCACGCGGGCGCCGCGGTCGTTCCGATCAACACCCGCTACACCGGGCCAGAAGCGCAGGACGTCCTCGCCCGGATCCGCGCACGCGTGCTGATCGTCGCGGGCCCCTTCCTCGGCACCGACCGACTGGCCACTCTCGAGGTGGGTTCTCTCCCCGATCTCCGTGCTGTCGTGCGTGTTCCGGTGGAGCCGGGCGACTCGACAGGCCCGAACGAAGACAGCACCGGCCCGAGGGTGTCGGGATGGGAGGCGCTCGACGACCCGGCACTCGACTCTCGTCTGACCGACGCTCGCGAGCGCGCCGCGGCTGTGACTCCCGAGTCGGTGGCCGACATCCTCTTCACCTCGGGCACCACCGGTCGCAGCAAGGCCGTGCCGTGCACGCACGCACAGTCCCTCGCCTCGTCCGCGGCCTGGGCCGAGTGCGCGGAACTCACCCACGCCGACAACTACCTCGTGGTGAATCCGTTCTTCCACTCCTTCGGATACAAGGCGGGCATCCTCGCCTGCCTTGCGACCGGGGCAACGATTTACCCGCACAAGGTCTTCGACGCCGGCGCCGTACTGTCCGCCATCGACGAGCATCGCATCACGGTGCTGCCCGGCCCGCCGACGATCTACCGATCCCTTCTCGATCATCCCGACCGCGATTCCCACTCGCTCGAGTCGCTGCGCATCGCGGTCACCGGCGCCGCGACGGTTCCGGTGCCGCTGATCGAGGACATGCGAACCACGCTGTCGTTCGGCACGGTTCTGACGGCCTACGGTCTCACCGAGAGTGGCGGTTTCGCCACCATGTGCCGCTCCGGCGACGACGTCCTGACGGTGTCCACCACGTCCGGACGCGCGATGGCGGACTACGAGGTCGCCATAGACGACAGCGGGGAAATCCTGGTTCGCGGATCCGGCGTGATGCGGGGCTACCTCGACGACGATGCCGCGACCGCGGCCACGCTCGACGCGGACGGATGGCTGCACACCGGCGACATCGGCTCACTCGACGAGCGCGGCAACCTCCGGATCACCGACCGCCTCAAGGACATGTACATCTGCGGCGGCTTCAACGTCTACCCCGCCGAGGTGGAACAACGCATCCTGACTCTGAGCGCAGTGCGCGAGTGCGCCGTCGTCGGGATTCCCGACGCTCGCCTCGGCGAGGTGGGAGCTGCGTGCGTCGTGCTCGATCCCGACGTGGAGCCGCTCACCGAGGCGTCGATCATCGACCACTGCCGCGGCGCCTTGGCCAACTTCAAAGTGCCACGCTCCGTCGTGTTCTCGTCGGCTCTACCCCGAAATGCCTCCGGAAAAATCCTGAAGACCACACTGCGCAGGGAGCTGTCGTGAACGACACCGTGACCTACCGAGTCGAGGGGTCCATCGCCTTCGTGACGATGAACCGCCCGGACTTCCGAAACGCCCAGAACTCCGCCATGACGTATGCGTTGGACGCGGCCTTCGTCCGGGCGGTCGACGACGACGAGGTGTCGGTGATCGTCCTGTGCGGGGAAGGTCGGCACTTCTCCGCCGGGCACGACATCGGCACTCCCGGTCGAGACGTCGACACGCACTTCGAGAACAAGGCCTCGCTGTGGTGGGACCACGTCGGCCGCGCCGGCGGAGACCAGCGCTTCGCTCGCGAGATCGAGGTCTACCTCGGCATGTGTCGGCGGTGGCGCGAGATTCCCAAACCCACCATCGCGATGGTGCACGGCGCCTGCATCGCGGGCGGCATGATGCTGGCCTGGGTGTGCGACATGATCGTCGCGAGCGACGACGCGTTCTTCTCGGATCCCGTCGTACGCATGGGAATTCCCGGCGTCGAGTACTTCGCGCACCCGTGGGCGCTGGGGCCCCGCCGAGCCAAGGAGGCCTTGTTCACCGGCCGCCGTTTCAGCGCCGCCGAGGCCTACGAATGGGGAATGATCAACCGCGTCGTGCCCCGCGACGAGCTGACGGCGGCGACGACCGAACTCGCCGAGTCCGTGGCCACGATGCCGCGCATGGGCCTCGCCCTCGCCAAGAAGGCAGTCAACCAGTGCGAGGACCAGATGGGGATGCGCGCCGGGATGGATTCCGTCTTCGGCCTGCACCATTTCGCGCACTCGCACAACGCCGAGGTCCAGTCGGACTCGTTGGGCGGCATGGACGCTCGATCGATGAAAGGCAGTGCCACATGACGGTGTCCGAAGAAACCACCCTCGCCGTCGACGAGGCCACCGAGGCATTTCGCGCCGAGGTACGGGCGTACCTCGCCGACCGCGTTCCCAGCACTCCCCTGTCCTCGATGGACACCGAGGAGGGATTCGCCGCACACCGCGAGTGGGAACGCACTCTGTTCGACGACCGCTGGGCCGTCGTGTCGTGGCCGCCCGAGTTCGGAGGCCGGGACGCGACGCTCGAACAATGGCTGATCTTCGAAGAGGAGTACTACGCGTCGGGCGCTCCGGGTCGGGTCAGCCAGAACGGAATCTTTCTTCTGGCCCCCACCCTGTTCTCCTTCGGCACCGACGAACAACGTGAGCGCATCCTGCCCAAAATGGCCTCGGCCGAGCAGATCTGGGCGCAGGCGTGGTCCGAGCCGGGAGCCGGCAGCGATCTGGCCGGAATCACATCGACGGCCACCCGCACCGACGGCGGCTGGCTGCTCAACGGACAGAAGACGTGGAGTTCGCGGGCATCGTTCGCCGACATGGGATTCGGCCTTTTCCGCAGTGACAAGAACGCCTCACGTCACGCAGGGCTGACCTACCTGATGTTCTCGTTGAAAGCCGACGGCGTCACCGTCCGGCCGATCGCGCAGCTCGACGGTGAAGCGGGCTTCGCCGAGGTGTATTTCGACGACGTGTTCGTCCCCGACCACGACGTTCTCGGAGAACCAGGCCAGGGGTGGAAGGTGGCCATGAGTACCACCGGGAGCGAGCGCGGTATGTCGCTGCGCAGTCCCGGCCGCTTCCTCGGCACCGCCGCGAAGCTGGTCGATCTGTGGGCACAGCAACGTGATCCGCGTTTCGAGGCAGCCGTGGTCGATTCCTGGATCGCCGCCCGCGCCTACCAACTGCACACCTACGGCACCGTCACGCGTCTGCAGGCCGGAGGAAGCGTCGGCGCCGAATCGTCCGTGACCAAGGTGTTCTGGTCCGAGCTCGACGTCCGGATGCACGAGACGGCTCTGGACATTCTCGGACTCGACGCCGAGGTCGCAGCCGACTGGAACGACGGTTATCTGTTCTCGCTGTCCGGCCCGATCTACGCCGGCACCAACGAAATACAACGATCGGTGATCGCCGAGCGGCTATTGGGACTTCCGAGGGCGGGACGATGAGATTCGAGATCGGCGACGAGCGGCGTGCGTTCGCCGCGAGTATCGACAAGCTGACCGCGTCGGCAGACATGCCGGCGTCGGTCCGGTCGTGGGCTCGGGGGGAGCACCACGACGGTATGGAGCTAGTCCAGCGGCTGGGCGAGATGGGTGTGACCGGGTTGCTCGTGGACACCGCCGTCGGAGGGGTCGGCGGTGACACGGTGGACGTGGTCGTGGCGCTGGAGCGTCTCGGCTACGCCTGCGTTCCCGGCCCGCTGGTCGACACCGTCGCGGTCGCGCCCGGCCTTCTGGGCACCGGCGACCGCGCCGCTGCGCTGGCGGCCGGGACTGCGCTCGCCTCCGTCGCGTCGCCTTCCCACATGCCGCGGGCGGTGGACGCGGAGCAGTGCGACACCGTGCTGTATCTCGGGGACGACCACGCCGCGCTGGCCGAGGTGGTTGCGTCACACCCGTCGGTCGATCCGGCTCGCACGCTCTGCGACGTGGTGGAGGGCGAGCGCCTCGACGTGAGTGCCGCGCAAGTGCGCACCGCACGCGACCTCGGAGCCTTGGGCACCGCCGCGTATCTGCTGGGAGCAGGACTGCGGCTGCTCGACACGACCGTCGAATACGCCACGTTGCGTACGCAGTTCGGGAAACCGATCGGGTCGTTCCAGTCCGTGGCGCACATGCTCGCCGACACCAAGATCGCGCTCGACCTCGCCCACCCGCTCGTTCTGGGCGCGGCCCTGGCGATGGACACCGGTTCAGCGGCCTCCGCCCGCGACGTCTCGGCCGCCCGCGTCGCGTGCGCCGCGGCAGCGAACCGGGCGGCGCGGAGCGCCCTCCAGGTGCACGGCGCCCTGGGATACACGGCGGAGTACGACGTGTCGCTCTATCTCACACGGATACGGGCACTGGGCTCGGCGTGGGGAACGGTGAGCTGGCATCGCGGACGTATCGCGGATGCCCTGATCACGGAGCGTGCCTCGTGATCGGCTCCGACGGTTCGTACGAGTCGGAGGAACGCGCAATGCTCCGGGCGAGCGTTCGCGCGCTCGTCGGCAAGCATGCGATGTCCCCGGCAGCGTGGGTCGACTCGAAGGGAGATGCCGTCTACGACACCGCGCTGTGGACCCGTCTCGTGGAACAGATCGGTGGGGCGGCGGTGGCCGTGCCGGAGGAATTCGGCGGCGCTGGCGGCCGGATCGACGACACCGTGATCATGCTCGAAGAACTCGGCGGCGCCCTGGCGCCGACGCCGATGCTGGGCACCGCGATCGCGGCGGCAGCGGTCGATCTGTGCGGGGACGACCCCTCGCGTGCGCGGTTGCTCCCCCGATTCGCGGAGGGGGCCACCGGCACCGTCGTCGTCGACTCCGCGGCGGTGGTGGACCTTGCGGACGCGGACATCGTTCTCGGCGCGGTCGACGGCCGGCTCGTCGAATACGACCCGGCGTCGCTGTCGATCCTGCCGCTCGAATCCCTGGATCCGTCGAGGTCACTCGGTGCGATCGAACTGTCCGGGGCTGACGGCGTCGATCTCGGCCCGGCCGGGGAAGTGCTGAACATCGCGTGCCTGCTCGCCGCCGCGGAGCAGGTGGGGGCTGCGAAGCGCTGCCTCGAACGCACCATCGAATACACCTCGGCGCGTGTGCAATTCGGCCGCGCCATCGGCAGCTTCCAAGCACTCAAGCACCGGATGGCCGATCTCCACGTCGAGGTCGAGGCCGCGCGCGCTCTGGTCCACGACGCGTCGTCCTCGTTCCGCGGTACAGGCTGCGACGCCGGCGCCGTGGCCGCGGCGTCCGTCGCAGCGTCCGAGGCGCTCACCGCGGTGGCGGGCGAGGCGGTGCAGATGCACGGCGGCATCGGCGTCACCTGGGAACACGACGTCTCGTGGTACTTCAAGCGCGCCCACGGAAGCCGGTACCTCTTCGGTACGCCCCGCGACCGGATGAGCCGGCTCGTCTCGGTCGCGCTGGCGGATCGAAGCGCTTAGGCGTCGGCGCGCTCTCGGACGAGTTCGAGAGCGATGTCGATGAGCTGATCTTCCTGCCCGCCCACCAGCTTTCGCTTGCCGGCGCGCACGAGAAGCTCGGCGGCGGGGACTCCGTACCGCACGGCGTGACGCTCGGCGTGACGCAGGAAGCTGGAGTAGACCCCCGCGTACCCCATCATCAGCGACGAGCGGTCGAGCAGGCATTCGGTGGGCATCACGGGACGGACGACGTCCTCGGCCGCGTCCGCGATGGCGTAGAAGTCGACTCCGGTCTCGATCCCCAGTTTGTCGCAGACACCGACGAGCGCTTCGACGGGCGTGTTGCCCGCGCCCGCACCGAAACGTCGTGCGCTACCGTCGATCTGCGTGGCTCCGGCCCGGATTGCCGCGATCGAGTTGGCCACTCCCAGACCGAGGTTCTCGTGACCGTGGAAGCCGACGGCCGCGTCGTCCCCGAGCTCGGCGACCAGAGCCGACACCCGGTCGGACACCTGCTCGAGCACCAGAGCGCCCGCGGAGTCGACCACGTACACGCATTGGCATCCCGCATCTGCCATGATGCGGGCCTGCTTCGCCAGCGCCTCGGGCGGCGTCGAGTGCGCCATCATGAGGAACCCCACCGTCTCGAGGCCGCGCTCGCGGGCGAGTCCGAAATGCTGCACCGACACATCCGCCTCGGTGCAATGCGTTGCCACACGGCAGATCTCGGCGCCGCGGTCGTGCGCTGCGATGATGTCGTCCTTGATGCCGAGACCGGGAAGCATCAAGAAAGCGATGCGGGCCGACGTCGCGGTGTCCACGGCAGCGGAGATCAGATCGAGCTCCGGAGTGTGCGAGAAGCCGTAGTTGAACGACGATCCGCCCAATCCGTCACCGTGCGTCACCTCGATCACCGGAACGCCGGCCGCATCCAGTGCCGCGACGATGGACCGAACGTCCTCGACGGTGAACTGGTGGCGCTTGTGGTGTGACCCGTCGCGCAGGCAGGTGTCGGTGATGCGAATGTCGCGTGTCCCGTTCTCGGTCATACCGTCGTCCCCAATCGTGCGCGTGCCATGACGTCACCGACCGCGGTGGCCGCGGCGGTCATGATGTCGAGATTTCCCGCGTAGGGAGGTAGATAGTCACCGGCGCCCTCCACCTCGAGGAACACCGTCACCGTCGAATGCCCGCCGGACACGACCGAGGGGTCGTCGAACTGGGGGTCACCGAGCAGCCGGTAGCCGGGAACGAACGCCGCGGTCTGTGCGACCACCGCGCGGATGGATTGGGCGATCGCGTCGCGATCCGCGTCCTCGGGTATCGAGCAGAACACCGTGTCGCGCATGATCATCGGTGGATCGGCGGGGTTGAGAATCATGATCGCCTTGCCCCGCGCGGCGCCGCCGATGGTCTCCACTCCTCGGCGCGTGGTCTTGGTGAACTCGTCGATGTTGGCACGTGTTCCCGGTCCGGCGGACTTCGAGGCGACGGACGCCACGATCTCCGCGTACTCGACGGGAACGACGCGCGAGACGGCGTGCACGATCGGGATGGTTGCCTGGCCACCACACGTGATCATGTTGACGTTCTCGGCGTCGAGATGCTCGTGCAGGTTCGCGGCCGGCACGACGGCCGGACCCACGGCCGCGGGCGTGAGGTCGATGGCGGTGATGCCTGCGGCGGCGTAGCGGGGCGCAGCATCGCGGTGGATGTACGCCGAGGTGGCTTCGAACACGAAGTCGGGCTGCTCGCTCGACGCCAGCAGCGTGTCGACGCCGGTGTCGACGATCTCGAGGCCGGCCTTGCGCGCCAACGCCAAACCTTCGCTCTGCGGGTCGATTCCGACCATCCAGCGCGGCTCGATCACCTCCGAGCGCAGCAACTTGTACATCAGATCCGTTCCGATGTTGCCGCTGCCGACGATCGCAGCCTGTAGTTTCTGTTCACTGCTCATGACGTCGAACCTCCGGAGAAACGTAGGGACACCGAACCGAGAGGACCGAAGTCTGCTCGAACGTGCTGTCCGGCAGCGATATCGAGGGCCCGGGTGCACGACCCGGGCAGGACGATGTCGCCGGCACGGAGACGGACACCGTGACGGGCGACGGTGCGAGCGAGCCACGACACCGCATGGATGGGGTCACCGAGCACGGCGTCTCCGCGGCCCTGCGCCATGACGGTCCCGTCGATGGACAGGACGGCCTCCACGTCCTTCGGCTCGACCTCGGACAACGTCGCCCGGTCTCGGCCCAGAACGAAGCCGGCCGACGATGCGTTGTCGGCGATGGTGTCGCAGATTCCGATGCGCCAGTCGGCAATTCGGCTGTCGATCAACTCCAGCGATGCCGACACCGCGGCGGTGCTCGCCCTGACGTCGTCGTCGGTGCAGTCCTCTCCCGGCAGGTCGGCCCCCAGCACGAACGCGATCTCGACCTCGATACGCGGGCGGCAGAACCGGCCGATGTCCACGGGTTCGTCCTCGCGGAGTTCCATGTCGTCGAGGAGGTGGCCGTAGTCGGGCTCGTTGACGCCCATCATCTGCTGCATGGCGGGTGAGGACAGACCGACCTTGTGGCCGACGACGCGTGCGCCGTCGGCGACGCGGCGCCGTATGCCCAGCAGCGCGATCTCGTACGCGTCTGTCACGTCGAGAGACGGGTAGGTCTCGATCAGCGGCGGGATGGGCTGCCGAATCCGTTCGGCCACGGCCAGCGAGTGCGCGATTTCCTCGCGAACGGTCGTGGTCACCATCGTCAACTCCCGGTCCGTCGTCGTGAATACAAAAGTTCAGCGACGCTCACTATAGCGCCGGATGCCCCCATTTCTATAACGTGTTCTACATGGCAACCCCGATGGATTCAGGCAGTTCGGTGAAGGACGACACGTACGACGTCGTCGTGGTCGGCAGTGGAGCGGGCGGCATGACCGCAGCGCTCACGGCCGCGAACGAGGGATTGAGCGTCATCGTGGTCGAGAAAGCGGACCACTACGGCGGGTCGACCGCTCGATCCGGTGGGGCGATCTGGGTGCCGGGCAACCGCGCCCTGATCAAGGCAGGTCAACGCGACGAGCCGGGGGAAGCGCGCACGTACGTCCGGGCCATCGTCGACGACGGCGTCCCGGACGACCGGATCGACGCGTTCCTCGACAACGGTCCCGACATGATCGACCTGGTTCTGCGCAAGACCCGGCTGAACCTGAAGTGGATCAAGGGCTACTCGGACTACTACCCCGAAGCCCCCGGCGGTCGGGCACTCGGACGGTCCCTCGAAGCCGCACCGTTCGACGCCTCGGTCGAGGGCGCCGACCGTGCGTCGATGGAACCCGACTACTCGTCCGCGCCGCTCGGCGTGGTGGTCACCAGCGCAGATTACAAGTGGCTCAACCTGATGCGGGTCAACCCGAAGGGCCCGCTGCGCATCCTGCGCATCGGGGGTCGGTGGATCGTCGGCAAGGCGCTGCGCCGCGAGCTCGTCGGACGCGGACAGGCTTTGGTGGCCGGACTGCGCGAGGGGCTGGCACAGGCCGGCGTTCCGCTTCTGCTGTCCACTCCCATGACCGACCTCGTGATGGAGCAGGGCCGCGCCGTCGGAGTCGAGATCGAATCGGAGGGTCGGCCGCGGACGCTTCGAGCCCGCCACGGCGTGATCATCACCAGCGGAGGGTTCGAGCACAACGAGCCCATGCGCACGAAGTACCAACGGCAGCCCATCGGGACCCAGTGGACCGTCGGCGCCGTGGGCAACACCGGTGACGGCATTCGCATCGGCGAATCGGCTGGGGCCGCACTCGAATACATGGACGACGCGTGGTGGGGTCCGTCCATTCCGCTGCCGCGGGGACCGTGGTTCGCGCTCGCCGAGCGCTCGCTTCCGGGCTCGTTGATGATCAACGGTCGCGGCGCACGCTTCTTCAACGAATCCGCGCCCTACGTCGACGCCGTTCACTCCATGTACGGCGGGCCGCGCGGACAGGGAGAAGGCCCTGCCGAGAACATGCCCTGCTGGCTGGTCTTCGATCAGCGTTACCGCGACCGCTACATGTTCGCAGCCGTCTACCCGGGTGCGAAGCTCCCGCGCCGCTGGGTGGAGTCCGGAGTCATCAGCATCGCACCGACTGTGGAGGAACTCGCGGGAAAGATCGGCGTCTCGGCGGAGTCTCTGAGAAGCACGGTGGAGAGGTTCAACGAATTCGCACGAACCGGAGTGGACGAGGATTTCCACCGCGGTGACAGCGCCTACGACCACTACTACGGCGATCCGCGCAACAAGCCGAACCCGTCGCTGGCACCGCTGAGCAAGGGCCCGTTCTACGCGGTCAAGATGGTGCCCGGCGATCTCGGCACCAAGGGCGGCATCCGCGCGGACGCCAAGGGGCGGGCGCTGCGCGACGACTACTCCGTCATCGACGGGCTCTACGCCGCCGGAAACGCCTCGAGCCCGGTCATGGGTCACACGTACGCAGGCCCCGGGGCCACCATCGGACCCGCCATGACCTACGGATACATCGCGGCCCGCGACATCGCCGAGCGCCAACGCGCCGAGGTCGATCGCTGATCGACAGACAACGATCGGGTGCAGGAACTTTCGTTCCTGCACCCGATTGTCGTTGTTGCCCTTGAACTTCGGAGGTCAGCGTGGAACGCGCGGTTGTCCGAGACCGGCCGTGGCGATCAGTTCGCGCATGACCTCGTTGACGCCACCGCCGAACGTGATGACCAGATTGCGCTTGTTCTGCCCGTCGAGCCACGCCGCCAGCTCCGCGGTCTCGGGGTCGGACGGATCTCCGTAGCTGCCCACGACGTCGTCGGCGATGCGACCCACTCGCTGGACACGCTCGGTGGCGAACACCTTGGTGGCCGACGCATCCGCCACTCCGAGAGCGTCGTCGCCGCTCGAGGAGATCTGCCAGTTCAGCAACTCGTTCACGCGGTGCACGGCCCAGATCTCGGCCAGTGACCGCTTGACGTCCGGCCGGTCGGCAACGCCGACCTTCTCCGCCCATTCCCGCACGCGCGCATGAATTCCCGCGATTCGGCCCGACGGCCCGAGCATGACGCGTTCGTGGTTGAGCTGGGTGGTGATGAGCCTCCATCCGGCGTTCTCCTCGCCGACGCGCATGCTCGCGGGAACTCGCACACCCTGGTAGTAGGTGGTGTTGATGTGGTGCGCACCGTCCGGAGTGATGATGGGCGTCCACGAGAACCCGGGGTCGCGGGTGTCGACGATGAGCATCGAGATGCCCTTGTGCTTGGGAGCGTCCTTGTCGGTGCGCACCGCGAGCCACACGTAGTCCGCGTCGTGGCCACCGGTGGTGTAGATCTTCTGACCGTCGACGATGTAGTCGTCGCCGTCGCGCACCGCTCGGGTGGTCAGCGACGCGAGGTCGGTGCCCGCACCGGGTTCGGTGTAGCCGATGGCGAAGTGGACGTCACCGCGCAGGATGGCGGGAAGGAACTTGGCTTTCTGTTCCTCGGTACCGTAGGTCTGCAACGTGGGACCCACGGTCTGCAGCGTGACCGCCGGCAGCGGAACATCCGCTCTCGCAGCCTCGTTGACGAAGATCTGCTGTTCGATCTCCCCGAAGCCGCGGCCCCCGTACTCCGTGGGCCAGCCGACGCCGAGCCACCCGTCGGCCCCGAGCCGCGAGATCACGCGGCGGTAGGTCGGGCCGTGCCGCTCGGTGGCCAGCACCGCACGCTCCTGCGCACTCATCACCGTGCGGAAGTAGGTGCGCAGTTCGGTCTGTAGTGCGCGCTGCTCGTCGGTCAGATCGATGTACATAGCGCTCCGAGGGATTCGAGGGTGTCGGACGGGCCGCCCAGGTACCGGGCGATGTCTCTGGCCGAGGAAAAGAATCGATGCATCGGGTACGTGACGTCAGCGCCGGTACCGCCGTGGAGGTGGTGGCACTGCTGCATCATCTTCGGCAGCTCCGTCGATACCCAGTACGCGGCGAGCGCCGTGTCCACACGCGCATCCAGACCTTCCGAGACCCGCCAGGTGGCCGACACCGCCACCAGGTGAACGGTGCGGGCCACCACGTAGGCGTCGGCGATCTGCTGGGACACCGCCTGGAAGGTTCCGAGAGGTCGACCGAACTGCTCTCGCGCCGCGAGGTGGTCGGCGGTCAGCCGCAGCGCACCGGCAGCGAGACCGTCCGCGAAAGACGCAGTCGCGCAGCGCAGATGGTCGTTCACGACCGTGCAGTCGTCGCCGACCACGGCCGACGCGGGCAGGTGGACCTCGTCGAAGACGACCGTGGCCTCGGGCGCGCCGGTGGACGACCGCACCGCCGTGACGGACATCCCCGGTGTGTCTCGGGGTACCACCACCACCCCGGCATTCGTGGTGACCAGAATGGCCCGCGCCTGCTCGGCGTACGGCACAGCAATCTTCCTGCCGTGCAGCACGACTCCGTCTCCGGAGCGTTCCAGAGTGGTGCCGGGCCGATCGGGAACGGCGTCACCGACCTCGGCGACGGCGGCGGTGAGAATGTCACCGTCGCCGACCGCACGCAGGTCCGCCTCGTGCGACTGCGACGCCCCGTACGCCAGAAGCGGCAGCACCCCGCACGCCACGGTGGCCAGGCACGGTGTCCGTTCGGCGCGGCGGCCGAGGACGGTCAACACGGACGCGTAGGGAGCCAGGCCCAAGCCGTCACCGCCGAATTTCTCCGGAAGTGCGGAGCGGACGAGTCCGTGGTCGACGAGAGCCTTCCAGACGGACTCGTCGTACCCGTCCAATCCCGATGGGTCGGACGCTCCGAGTTTGGCAAGCACGCTCTCGGTCATCGCCGCGAGCGTCGTTTGATCCTCCGTGTCGGTGAAGTCCACGACTCAGCGGCTCTTCTCGAGCCGGTTCATCGTGTCCTCGTACTCGCTGACGAGGTCGGCCATCACCTCGGCCACCGGACGCACCGAATTCATGCGTCCGACGATCTGTCCTACCGGCATCGCGACGACGTCCGGATCCATGGAGGCATTGATCCGCTGGTGCGCCTGGCTGACGAGCAGGTTCTGCAGCGGCATCGGCAGGGGGGACGGCGCGCCGGGCTGATCCCAGGCGTCCGTCCACTTGGTCTTGAGGAGCCGAGCGGGCTTGCCGGAGTAGATCTTCCGGCGCACGGTGTCGCTCGAGGTTGCCCCGAGCATCGCCTCCTGGAACGCGGAGATTCCGTCGCGACGGATGCCGAGATCGTATTCGGACGTCGTGAGCCAGTAGGAGCCCATCCACACGCCCTCGGCGCCGAGCGCCAACGCTGCCGCGATCTGACGCCCGCTGCCGATCCCGCCGGCTCCGAGGACAGCCGCGCGGCCGTCCAGAGCGTCCACGATCTCCGGAATCAACACCATCGACGCGATCTCACCCGTGTGGCCACCGGCCTCGTACCCCTGGGCGATCACGATGTCGATGCCCTTGTCCGCGTGCCGCGTCGCGTGCTCCGGCTTGCCGGCGAGCGCTGCAACCGGGACTCCGTGATCGTGCGCCGCATCGACGACGTCGGCCGGGGGCGATCCCAGGGCGTTCGCGATCAGCTTGATGGGATGCCGAAACGCGACCTCCGCGTGCGACTTCGCCACCGAGTGCAGCCAGCCGAGAACACCGCCCGCCTCCGCCGGATCGTTCGACAGCGGTGGCACACCGAGCTCGCTCAGGGTGCGGTCCACAAAAGCACGGTGTTCGGCGGGAATCAGCGCATCGAGGTCGACGGCCGTGCCCTCCTGCGGCACGGTGGCGGGCATGACGATGTCCACGCCGTAGGGCTTGCCGTCGGTGTTGGCGTCCATCCAGTCGAGGGTGCGGTCGAGTTCCTCGGGATCGTTGAAGCGGACGCAGCCCAGGACTCCCATGCCCCCCGCCCGCGTGATGGCCGCAGCAACCTTCTCCGACGGCGTGAAACCGACGATGGGGTACTCGATGCCCAGCCGGCGTGCAAGATCGGTGTTCACAGCCATGATCAGCCTTTCGATGCCATGGTGGCCGACGCGAGATGCGCTCGTGCCGGGGTGGACTCGGTGACCTCGTGCGCCCAGCGGTAATCGGGCTTGCCCGAGGGTGATCGCTCGATGCGGTCGACCACCCACATGCTCCGGGGCACCTTGTAGCCGGCGATGTGGCCTCTGGCCTCGGCCACGAGCTCCTCGAAGTCCACCTCGACGCCCGGTCGAGGTTGCACCACGGCGACCACGCGTTGCCCGTACCGCTCGTCGGCCACTCCGACCACGAGGCAGTCCATGACACCGGGGTGCGCCTTGAGTGCGCCCTCGACCTCTTCCGGGAATACCTTCTCGCCGCCGGTGTTGATGGAGACGGATCCGCGGCCGAGCATCGTCACGGTGCCGTCGCTCTCGACGCGCGCGTAGTCACCGGGGATCGCGTACCGGACACCGTCGTACTCCCGAAACGACGCCTTCGTCTTCGCCTCGTCCTTGTAGTACCCGAGTGGAATGTGTCCGCGCCGAGCGAGAAGACCGATCTTCTCCGAACCGGGTTCGATCGGTTTGCCGTCTTCGTCGATGACCGAGTTGGCATCGTCGATGCGTACGCGAGGGCCGCCGTTGTCGACGGATCCCTTGGTGACGATGCCCATTCCGGCGAAACCGGTCTCGGACGACCCGATCGAATCGGTGAACATCGTGTTGGGGAACCGTTCGAGGTATTGCTCCTTGACCGACGGCGAGAACAGGGCCGCACTGCTGGCCACCGCGTAGAGCACCGACGTGTCGTACTTGCTGTCGTGGTGGTCGATCATCGGCCGGGCCATGGCGTCACCGACGAGCAGCACCACGTTCACCTTGTGCTCGGAGATGATCTCCCAGATGCGTACCGGGTCGAACTCCGCTGCCATGACGACCTTCCCGCAGGTGAACAGCGACTGCATCGACGCCCAGAACGTCGCGCCGTGGATCATCGGCGGAATCGGGAACCGGGTCAGGGCGGGGCTGCCCGCGCCGACACGGGCGAGCTCGTACTCGTCCGGAACCCGCTCCCCCGTCATGAAGTTGATGCCGCCGCCGAGCACGCGCCAGACGTCTTCCTGCCGCCACACCACGCCCTTGGGCATTCCCGTGGTACCGCCGGTGTAGACCATGAAATGGTCGTCGTTGCTGCGCGGCCCGAAATCGCGTTCCGGTGAGCCCTGCGCGGACGCGTCGTCATACGTGAACGCACCGAAGGAGTCGGTCTCGAGGTCGGTGCCGTCCTCGATGACGATCGCCGTGGTCAACTTGGGGCAGTCGACCATGCTCTGCTCGACGAGCCGGGCGTAGCGACGTTCGAAGAACACCGCCACCGAATCGGAGTTGTCGAAGAGGTACGCGAGTTCCTTGCCGACGTATCGGTAGTTCACGTTGACCGAGACGGCGCGAATCTTGTAGATCGCCAGTACGGCTTCGATGGACTCGATGTTGTTGCGGCTGTACAACGCAACCTTGTCGCCGGGTCCGACACCACGCGAAGCGAGGAAATGCGCCAGTCGGTTGGCGCGTTCCTCGAGCTGCGCGAAGGTGATCTCGCGACCGGTGTCCGCCGACACCACCGCGGTGCGTTCGGGTACCAGGTCCACGGTGTGTTCGATCAGGTCTGCGATTGTGAAGGCCATGATACTAAACTAGAACGTGTTCTCTTTTCTGTAAAGACCCGATTACGGCCTATCGGCCGGCGTTCATCAGGCCGTCCAGAGTCGGCGGCGAACCGGGAGCCGCGTTGTTCATCGGCTCCACCGCATACGTCCGTCCGTCCGGCCCCACGTACGTGCCCGACGGCGGCTCGTACGTCGTCGCGCCGACTCGCGGCTGCGGGGCCGGTGTCAACGAATTCGGATCTCCCACAGGCGGATTGGTCCCGAGGGGAACGTATCCCTCCTCGCTGCGGCAGATCTCCGGCGTAGGAGCTCGCCGCCCCGGAACCTCCATGCACGGGAAGTTTCGGACGCCACGAGTGAGAGTGTCCGTGTCCTGTGGGATCTTGCAGTACAGATCGGGCGGCGTGTCCAGCACTTCCAACTCGTTCGGACTACGGCGCTGATCGGCCGGTAGGTAGCCGGTGGTACAGGCAGGCGGCGCGTTGAACTGGAGGAGGAAGTCCACGTTCGCCGCACCGACGTCCTTGCCGCCGCCGACGACCGTGGTCTGAGCCGCCTCGAGTGGTGGCAACAACACCAGAAGTTGTTCCACGCCAGGGTTGTAGGTCAACAGCACGTCACTGACCGAGGAGAGATTCGCCAGCAGCAACGGCAGGGTCGGTCGCACCTGCTGGAACAGGTTGGTCGCCACCGCCGCTGCGCGAGGAGCTCGGTCCAGTACCGAGCGGATCGTCGGGTCGATGTCGTTCAATCTGGCGGTGAGGCCGTTCACGTCGGCGGCCCATTCTCGAATGGAGTCGCCCGTGCGGGCCTGCGTCTGCAGGACGGTTCCACCGTCTCGCAACAGATCGCGCGTCTGCGATTCGTTCTCCACCGCGCTGTCGACAAGGTCGGCGGTGGAATCGAGAATCGTGCGCATGTCCTCACCGCGCCCGCCGAAGGCTTGGGCGGACTCGTCGAGCAGACTGCTGAGCTTCTCACGTGGAACCGACGCCAGCAGCGCGTCCGCATCGTCGAGCAGCGGGCCCACCGGCACCGGCTGATTCGCGGCCTCGATCCGCACCACGTCGCCGTCCTTCAGGACGTCGGACGTATCGGAGTCGGCGGCCGGGACGAAGTCGACGTACTGCTCACCGACCGCCGACACACTGCGGACGTAGACCGTCGAATCCTTCGGAATGTCTGCGCCACTGTCGATCCGCAGCGTGGCGTGTACCGAGTCCGACGTCAGGTCCACGTCCCGGATACGACCGACCGTGGACCCGCGAACGGTCACGTTGCCACCCACGTAGATACCTGCGGCGGTGTCCATCTCGGCAACGACGTCGATGGTGCCGATCCCGAACATGGCCGGGAGCCGAACGATCCCGACGCCCATGATGGTCAACGAGATCACGGTGAGAATCGCGAAGAGGGTCAGCTGCACTCGAACGAACGGCGTCAAGGTCATGGGGTCGGTCCTGCCGGTGGCGGGGGCGGCGGGGGCAGAAGGGATCCGACCGCATCGGATATTCCTCGACCGATGGCGTCGCTCAGCTGTCCGAGCGGATCGATCAGCGGATCCGTGTTCACCGGCATCGGCACCGGCGGCGCACCGATCATCGCTTCCGGACCCACGGCCGCGGGACCCAACGGCGTGCCGGCGAGGAACCCGCTCTCGAGCCGGTCGACGGTGAGATCGAGGACCAGGAAGAGGTTGGTGTAGTCACCGCGAACGCCCTTGGGGATAGCCGACTGCGGTATGGGGAACGTTGCGAGGGTGTCCACGGCGTCCGGCAGGTTCTGGCCCGAATCGGCCAGATACTTCAGCGTGGTGCGCAACGCGGTCAGGTTGTCGATGAGGCTCTGACGCGAGGCGTCGCTGAAAGACTCTGCTGCCGAACCGAATCGAGCCGTCGCAGCCAGCGCCGCGGTGATCTCGGCCCGATCGTCGGCGAGCACGGTCAGGGCGGGCGCGATGCGATCGAGAGCGTTCTGCAGCGTCTGCTCCTCGCCCGCGAAGGTTGCCGACAGTCGATCCAGACCGTCGATCGTCCCGACGATGCGTGCACGTTGCGCATCGAGGGTGCCGACCAGGGTGTCGAGACCGGCGATCAGCGATCGCGCCTGCGCCGAGGTGCCGTCGAGTGCGTTCGACAGTTCCCGGGTGACGGTGTCGAGCTGATCGATGCCGCCGCCGTTCAACACGACCGACAGCGAGGACAGGGTCTGTTCCGTCGTGGGGTAGATCGCGGCGCGCTCGAGAGGGATCACGTCGCCGTCGGACAGTCTGCCGGTGGACGGCGTACCCGAATCCGGAGGCGCGAGTGCGATGTGTTGAGAGCCGAGGACGCTCGTCTGTCCGATCTTC
Source organism: Rhodococcus sp. 320_ES (assembly GCF_059691855.1). Lineage (NCBI taxonomy): Bacteria > Bacillati > Actinomycetota > Actinomycetes > Mycobacteriales > Nocardiaceae > Rhodococcus > Rhodococcus sp. 320_ES. Next base: position 587,592 of record NZ_JCAWAG010000002.1, read on the forward strand.
GCGGTGGCGTCCGCCGGCAGAACCACGTCACCGTCGATTCGCACCGTCACCTTTGCGTGCCACCCGTCCAGTTCGATCTTGTCGATGGTGCCGACCGTGACGTCGTCGACCTGCACCGGAGAGTTCGGGGTGATCGTGCCGACGTTCGGCATCATGATGGTGACGGCGTACGAGCCGGCGTCGCGGCCTTCGGTGCCGGGCAGCGGGAGATCGACCAATCCCCCTCCGCCGCAAGCCCCGAGCAGCAACATGGCTGCGCTACCCATGGCGATGGAACCGGCCACCCGAGCGCGAGCGCCGATCACGGTGCACCCGGCATCAGGAGTTCGGCCAGACCGCCCGGCGGAGGAGGTGACGTCCGTGCCGTCCCCACCGGCATCTTTCCGTCGTCCGCGCGGGCCCCGCCGGGAGCCAGATCCGGTTCGCTGTAGAACAGCTGGTTCTCGTCCGCTCGCACCCCGGTGAATCCCGCGGTCGAGATCGGCGGGTAGTTCACCGCGAGATTGGACAGCACCGGGCCGAGGTACTGGGCACACAGATTCGCTCCCTGATCGGACGTCGCATTGGCCAGGCCGGTGATCGCACCGCACGCGAAGTCGATGGGGTTGGCGAAGTTCTGCAGAGCGAGCGAGCCCGCGAACGTTCCCTGCAGCGGCGAATAGATGTTGTAGTAGTTCGACAACGCCGTCGGCGCCGTGTGCAGAATTCTCTCGATCTCGTTCCGACGGTCGGTGAGCACCGTCGTGACGTCACCCAGAGTCGAGACCTGCTTGCTCAGCGCGTCCGTGTTCTCCGCGACGAAACGACGCACCTCCTCGAGCGCCGTGTCGAGGTCGGCGAGCGACGAGCCCAGCACCTCACCGCTGTCGTTCAGCGTGGAGGACACCGATGCGAGTCGGGTCTGGAAATCCTCGATCTGCTGCGAACTCTGCGCGAGAGTCGAGGTGAAGGTCTGCAGGTTTCGCACCGTCTCGAAGATGTCGCCACGATTCGCCGCGAGAGTGCGGGTGGACGCGGCGAGCGCGGTGATGGTGTCGCCGAGCTCGCGCCCCTTGCCGTCGAGCGTGTCACCCGCCGAGTCGATGAACTGCTCGAAGGCGCCGCGGGCTCCGTCGGCCGCAGGCCCGAGCGATTCGGTCAGCCGCTCCAACTGAGTCTTGAGGTCGTCCCATTCGAGCGGTACCGCCGTGCGGTCGAGCGGGATGTGGCTGCCGTGCGCCAGAGTCGGCTCACCGTCCTTCGCGGACGGAGTCAACTGGATGAACCGCGACGACACCAGCGAGGTCGCGACGATCACGGCTTTCGCGTCGGCCGACACGTCGACCGATCTGGCGACCTTCAGTTCGACATCGCTTCCGTCGCTGCCCTGGGTGATCGATGCGACCCGGCCGATGGCGACGCCGGCGACCCGCACCTCGTCGCCCTCGTACAGACCGGTCGTGGACGCGAACGTCGCGGTCAACGTGTAGTACCGGATGTACGGGATCGCGTACGTCCACACGGCGGCCACGGCGATGCATACGACGAGTACGGCCACCGCCACCGTGACACGAAAGCGGGTGATCATGGCGTACCGCCGTTCGGGACGATCTCGGGAATGGGCAGCGGCGGTTGAGGCAGTCCGAAGCCGGCGTTCAGCAAGGGCTGAAGATATTGCCCCGGAACCAGATTGGCCACGTACGCGTAGTAGAAGGGACCACTGGCCACCACGTCGGCAAGTTCTCCGGCGTAGATGCTCAGACCCGTCAGCGATGCGTCGATGTTGCTCTTCTTCTGCTGCAGGAGATCGGTGACACGGTTGAGGCGATCGAGGGCGGGAGCCAGCGTCGCCTCGTTGTCGGCCACCAGACCGGTGAGTTGCTGTGACAGACCCCCGACCTGCTCGATCAGAGCGGCGATCTGGGTTCTGCGGCCGTCGAGTTCTCCCAGCAGTGCGGCACCCTGCACGAACAGCGAGTCGATGCGATCGCTGCGCTTCGCGAGAATTGCCGTGACTTCCTTCGCGCGCTGCAGCAGGCGCGTCAGGTCGTCGTCGCGCGAGTCGATCGTGGTCGACAGTCGGGTGAGTCCGTCGAGGACTCCGGAGAGTTGTGGGTCGACCTGCTTCACCACGTCCGAGACCGCGTTCAGCGACTGCCCTACCCGGTCCGTGTCGATCCCCTGGGTCGCCGCCGTCAGGCCTTCGAGGGCATCGGTGAGCGAGTACGGAGATTCGGTGCGCTCCAAAGGAATTGTCTCACCGGCGCGAAGGCGGTCGTTGCCGTACGAGGACAGGACCACCGCGCGTCGGCCCAGCAGCGAGTCCGTGGCGATCTCGGCGGTGGTCGCATCGCCGAGTCGAACGTTCGAGTCGACGGCGAAGGTGACGTCGGCATTGCCGTCGACCAAGTCGATAGACGTCACCGAGCCGACGTTCACACCGGCCACGACCACCCGATCACCCACGATCAGACCACCGGCCTCCGCGAACACCGCATCGTGACGCGGATCGATGTCGAGATAGGGCAGCCGAGCGAGGTCCAGCCCCACCAGGACTGCACACACGCACAACGAGACTCCGATGACACCCATCCGCAGCGCACTGCTCGCCGCGATCTCCGCAGCACTTCTCATGGCGAACACCGCCCGCCGTACTGCCCGATCAGCTTGGCCAACACGGGTTTTCCGTCGAGACCGGTGAACTTGATGGAGATCTCGCACAGGTAGAACTGGAAGAAGCTGCCGTACACACCCGTTCGCGCCATCTTGCGGTAGTTCTCCGGCATGTCGTTCAGTTGCCGCTCCAACGTGGGGCGAGCGATGTCGAGTTGCTCCGCGAGGCGGTTCAGCTCGGAGACCGTCCCCGCGGCGGACGGGCGCACTCCGGTGAGGAGGTTCGTCAACTCCGCGGTGGCGGAGTCGAGTGTGCCGACGGACGCGCCGAGCGACTGCCTGTCCGCGGACAGACCGTCCACCAATCGGGTCAGCTCGTCGACCGTGCCCTGGAAGCGATCTCCGCGGTCGGCGACGGTCCCGAGAACCTTCTCGAGATTGTCGATCACCCGACCGATGACCTCGTCGCGGTCCGCGAGGGTTCCGGTGAGCGCGCCGGTGCTGGCGAAGAGACTTTCGACCGTGCCGCCCTGTCCCTGCAGAATCTCGAGCAGTGACGAGGCGATGACGTTGACACGGTCGGGTTGAATGGAACGCAGCAGCGGCTCGAACCCTCCGATCAGCGCGTCGAGATCGAGGGCGGGCGTCGTGCGATCGAGCGGAATGGTGGACCCGGGTGCGAGCGTGGCTGCCGACCCCGGCGCATCGAGCAGTTCGAGGTATCGATCGCCGGTGAGGTTCTGGTAACGGACGGTCGCGCGGGTGCTCTGGAGTAGCAGCGCCGAGCGGTCGACGTCGAAACCCACTGTCGCGGAGGTGGAACCGTCGTCCACCTTCACGCTTTTCACTTTCCCCACCGGCACCCCGGCGATGCGTACCGCTGATCCCGGGATCAGGCCCGACGCATCGGTGAACTCCGCGTTGTACGTCGTGGTCGATCCGAACGAGAACTGACCGAGCACGGTGGCCACCGCAGCGGAAATCATCACCATGACGACGGTGAACACGGTGAACTTGACGGCGGTGGAACGGCCGCGCCTCATTGGCCACCACCCGCCGGTATCACGCCGTAGAGGATGTCGAGCAGCGAGTTCGTGTTCACCTGCGGGGTGCGCTGGAGAGGATTGAACGGGTTGGCGTTGACGTCGGTGACGTAGTACGGCGCATGGTCCTCGAGATTCGGGTTGTCCAGACCGACACACTGGGGTCCACCGGTGGCCGCAACGCGCGGAAGGTTGTTCGCGGCGGTGTACGTCGATGTTCCCGGCAGCAGACCCGCTTGCAGTTTGATACCCGGCTGGCCGACGTAGGACGGTGCGCCCTCCTTGCCACTGAACGCGAATCCGTTGAACAGGCAGGGGAATTCGGGCGAATACTCGGCCAGGATCGCCGTCGTGGGCTCGAGTGTCCTCAATGTCTTGCTCAACGTGGGCGAGTTCTCCTCGAAGAGTGCGCCGCCCTCGTCGCCGAGACCGTGCAGTTTTGCGAGCGTCTCAGCGAGAGGCACCTTCTGATCGACGACGGTGTCGGCGACCCGTGTGGTGCTCGCGAGCAGCTGCACGAGATCCGGTGCCGCGTCGGCGTAGATGTTCGATGCCTTGTCGGCGCCGTCGAGTGCGGTCACCAGGTCACCCTGACTGGCGTTGATGTCGCGCACGTAGCGGTCCGCGGCCACGAGCGTCTCGCCCAGTCGGTCACCGCGCCCCCGCAGGGCTGTGGAGAAGGACGCGAGCACCTCTTTCAGCTTCTGCGGCTGCACCGATTGCAGGACCGAGGTCAGGTTCTCGAAGACGGTGTTCAGCTCGACGGTGACGTTGGTCGACTGCACGCGGGCGCCGGCGCGGATCGCGGTGGAGTCGGGCACCTGAGGGGGTACGAACGAGACGAACTTGGCGCCGAACACCGTCGTCGAGTCGATTCGAACCGGCGAGTTGGCGGGGATCTCCCGTGCGCGATCCTTGTCCAGCGCGAGGTACAGCTGCGCCCCGGACGGATCCTGCTCGATCCGCGTGACACGCCCCACGACGACGCCGCGCATCCGGACGTCGGCGTCCTCGTCGAGGACCAGTCCGACGCGGTCGGTGGAGACGACCACCTCGAACGTGCTGGTCGTGCCGCCCGTGTAGAGGAAAATTGCACCGGCGAAGACGAGGACCGTTCCGATCAGAACTGCGAGAGCCGCGAGCGTGCGAGACATGGGTCGGACCTCACCCCGCCAGATTGAAGTTGCCGGACCGGCCGTACACGGCCAGTGAGGTGAGCAGCGTGATCGTCACGACGACGATCAAGGACGTGCGCACGGCGTTGCCGACCGCGCGGCCCACACCGGCCGGGCCACCCGCGGCGTTGTACCCGTAATAGGTGTGGATCAGCATCACGGCGACAGCCATCGCCACGGCCTGAACGAAGGACCACAGAACGTCGGTGGGACTGAGGAACGTGGAGAAGTAGTGGTCGTACGTGCCCGCGGATTGCCCGTACAGCACGACGGTCGCGAACCGGCTCGCGTAGAACGAGGCGAGCAGCGCGAGCGAGTAGAGCGGAACGATCGCGAGCATTCCGGCGACCAGACGGGTGGACACCAGATAGGTCATGGATTCGATGGCCATGACCTCGAGTGCATCGACCTCCTCGGACACCCGCATGGCGCCGAGTTGCGCGGTCGCGCCGGCTCCGATGGTGGCGGCGAGTCCGATGCCGGAGATGACGGGGGCGGCGATACGCACGTTGATGAACGCGGCGAAGAAGCCGGTGAGAGCCTCGATTCCGACGTTGCCGAGCGAGTTGTATCCCTGCACCGCAATCGTTCCGCCGGTGAACAGCGTCAGGAAGCCGACGATGATCACCGAGCCACCGATGACCGCCAAAGCTCCGGTGCCCATGCTGATCTCGGCGATGAGTCGCAGGGTCTCCTTGCGGTAGCCCAACAGCGCGCGCGGCACCAGCCACACGGCGCGGGCGTCGAAGATGGCCTGATCACCGATCGAGTCGATCGCGCGCCGGGCGTTTCTGCCGGCGCGGACGGTCCGAGGAAAGCGCGCGGTGATGATCGCCACGTCAGTTGCCCGTCACTTGGATACCGATGGCGGTGATGATGACGTTGACCACGAACAGTGCCATGAACGAGTAGACGACCGTCTCGTTGACGGCTTCGCCGACCGCCTTCGCCCCGCCCTTGACGGACAGTCCGCGATGACATGCGACAAGGCCCGCGATGATGCCGAAACAGCCGGCTTTGATGATGGCCGTCACGAACTCTCCCACGCCGGTGAGCAGCGTGATGCCCGAGACGAACGCGCCCGGGTTCACGCCCTGCAGGAACACCGAGAAGATGTAACCGCCCAGAATTCCGATGGTGCACACCAGACCGTTGAGCATGATCGCCACGACGGCGGACGCCAGCACGCGCGGCACGGCGAGGCGCTCGACGGGGTCGATTCCCAGCACGCGCATCGCGTCGATTTCCTCGCGGATGGTGCGCGAGCCGAGGTCCGCACAAATGGCGGTGGCACCCGCACCGGCGACGATGAGCACCGTCACGATGGGTCCGACCTGTGTCACGGCGCCCAGCGCGGCTCCGGCCCCAGAGAGATCCGCCGCACCGATCTCGCGGAGAAGAATGTTGAGCGTGAAGCTCACCAACACGGTGAACGGAATGGCGACGAGGACGGCGGGCAGCGTCGAGACACGGGCCACGAACCACGCCTGATCGATGAACTCGCGCACGTTCAGCGGTCGGGTCACTGCGATCCGGAGAACATCACCCGCCAGTGCGAAGAATCCCCCAGTGCTACGCAGTGGTGTCACCAGTAGCGACTTCATCGGCATGAACAGACTTCCGTTTCGGCTGTCCCGCGGAACAGTCACGTCGAAGGGGTGTGGTCCGCGCCACACTATCGAGAACATGTTTTCGATGTCAATATGCGCTTCAACTGCATCATCGCGTGATTTTCTAGCACGTGTTCCAGTATGGTTGGAATGCACGGTTCGGAGACTTCCCCCTGTCTGCGACTGCCGTACGCGACTGTAACGCGTGTCATATCTTCGGTGGTACCGAACGCAGTCGATCCTCAGCTTCAGCACTCTCCACTTCAGACGGGAGCACCTCGTTATGGACGACGTCGTGTCCACACCCCAGCCTCGTGCGCAGCAATCCGGCATCCGCGAGATCGACTCAGGGACTCCGCTCTCCCGGTATGCGCGCGGATGGCACTGCCTCGGCTTGGCCGACCGCTTCCACGACGGCAAGCCGCACGCCGTCTCCGCGTTCGGAACGAAGCTCGTCGTCTTCGAGATCGACGGCCGGTTGCAGGTCCTCGACGCGTACTGCCGGCACATGGGAGGCGATCTGTCCCGCGGCGAGATCAAGGGCGACTCCATCGCATGCCCGTTCCACGACTGGCGATGGAACGGTGCCGGAAAGTGCACCGAGATCCCTTACGCCAAGCGGGTTCCGCGTCGCGCTCGAACCCGGTCGTGGATATGCGAGGAGCGCAACAAGCAGCTGTTCGTGTGGCACGACCCGGAAGGCATCGCGCCGACGGACGACGTGGCCATCCCGGTGATCGAGGAGGCCCTGTCCGACGAGTGGAGCGACTGGCGCTGGAGTGAAATCCTCATCGAGAACTCGACGCCACGCGAAGTGATCGACAACGTCGTCGACATGGCGCACTTCTTCTACGTCCACTTCGCGTTCCCCACGCGCTTCCGCAACGTCTTCGACGGGCATCTCGCGACGCAGTACCTGACCTCGAAAGGCCGAGCCGACGTGACGTCCGCCGGGAACTACTCCGGGGACAACACGACTCTGGATTCCGTTGCGACATACCACGGTCCGTCCTACATGATCAACACGCTGCATTCCGACATCGGCGGCTTCGCCATCGAGGCGATCCTGGTGAACTGCCACTACCCGGTATCGCCCGATTCGTTCCATCTCCAGGTCGGTGTCATCGTCAAGAAGATTCCGGGGCTCGAACCCGCGCATCAGGACAAGATCGCAGCGAAGATCGCGGACAGCTTCTCCACCGGGTTCTTCCAGGACGTCGAGGTATGGAAGACCAAGACGAAGATGGACAACCCGCTCCTGTGCGAGGAGGACGGTCCCGTCTACCAGCTGCGTCGTTGGTACGAACAGTTCTACGTGGACCGGGCCGACGTGACGGACGAGATGGTGAATCGCTTCGAATTCGAGGTCGACGTCTCCACGGCACTGGAGAACTGGGAACGCGAGGTGGCGGCCAACGTGGCGGCCGCGGCGGCAGCAAGCACGTGAACGACGACCGGTACGTCTACCTCGAGGAGGGATTTCGCGAGGTGCGGTGCCGCCGTTGCGCCACCGCCGTATCGGTGCGCAAGAGCACGGACGTGCAGACGTCCGTGCAGTGGAGCGGCTCCGCAGCCGAGGACTGCCCCGAGATCAGAGCCGAGGTGGCGCGCGGGCGACACCCCGGCCTGGTCGACGGGTGCGCGGAGATCCGCGCCACCGTGGCCGATGCGGTCGCGAACGGACGGATCGTGGTCACCGGACCGCTGTGACATCCGGACCGCAGTGACATCCGGACCGCAGTGACATCCGGACCACAGTGACATCCGGACCGCAGTGACATCCGGACCGCAGTGACCGTCAGCTCAGGGTCAGAGCAGCTTTCGGGCACGCCGCGACGGCACGCTTGACGCGATCTTCTTCCTCGGGGCTGTCCACCGACGCCGCGACCACCAGTTCGTCGTCGTCGTTCAGCGAGAAGGTGTCGGGCGCGAACTGCTCGCACACCCCGTTCGCCTCGCACAGATCCCAGTTCACCGTGATGTTCATCGAGAACCCACCTTCCGTCCGTCGTTGTCGCCATGACCGCTCGGTAGCGGATGACCAAGTGTCGCACCGGTTCTGCGACCCGAGAATATGCAGTCGGCGATCGAGAGGCCACTGACGTAGGACTCGGAGCAAATTCCCACCGCGCTGCGTCCCACCGCGTACAGACCGGGGATGCTCGCACCGCTCTCGTCCAGCACCGAGCCGTCCCGTTCGGACACCGACAGCCCGCCCAAAGTGATGACGGGACAGGGATATCCGGGCCGCACTCGTATCGAACAGTCGATCGCGTGCATCCGGCCCGGCCGCAGGGCAACGACGTAATCGGGGCTCTTGCCGAACGCGTCCGGGCGTCCGGCCGCGGCGTCGGCGCTGTACGTGTCGACCGCCGACTCGAGGACGTCGGGATCCATGCCGCACGACCGCGCGAGGTTGCGTACATCGTCGGCCGACCGCGCACCCACGGTCAGCATGTACACCGCCTGCAGCGCCTGGAACCACAAGCATTGTCCGAAAATCTGCGTTGCCGCCCGCCGCCTGATCGCCTCGTCGACGATCAGGTACGCCGTCGAATCCGGCTGTTCGGCGATGACGGATCCGATGGTTGCTCCGTACAGCGACTCGTTGCACAGTCTGCGCCCGGTCGCGTCGACCAGGATCCCGCCGACGAGGGCGAGCGGCGGATTGTAGAAGCGCCACGCGGACATTCGATTCATCCGGGCGACCGCTCCGCCGACCGACCGCCCCAAGGCGATGCCCGATCCGTCGTCCGCCATCGTGCCCAACGGCGATCCGCGACGGAAGGCCGGCGCAAGCTCGGTGACCGCCTTGCGGTCGAACGCGAATCCGCCGGCGGCGACGACCACGCCGCGGCGTGCGCCGTATCGCCTCGTGGTCGAGTGCGCCCGTTCGATTCCCTTGACCAGTATCTCGATCTTGCGGCCGAACGGTCGGTAGTAGAGGTTCCACTTTCGTGCGAACCCGGCGAGCCGGCGGTGAATCAACCGCCACGGCACGATCGAATCCTGTACCGCTCGGCACTCGAGGCCGATGACGCGACCGGAGTCGTCACGCACCAGCGCGGTCGCGACGGTGCTGCTGCGGAACTCGACCGGGCGCCGTGCGACAGCACTGCGCAAGCCGGCGAACAACGTCTTTCCCGATACGCCACGGCCTTTGCTCCGATGTCCGCGTGCGGCGGGGGGATGCTCGGACCGGTACGCGGGCACCGTCTCGTTGCCGGAGTAGTAGAGGAAGGTGTCGTTCGTGGGATACGACGTCTTGCGTGGATCGAACGATGCCTCGAAGGGAACACCCTCGGCGCGAAGCCATTCGAACTGTTCGACGCTGCCGTTGCAGAACGCCTCGAGAGTGTCCGGCGAGACGGCGTCGCCGACTTCGCGGCGCAGGTAGTCGAGCATCGCTTCGGGCGAATCCGCAACCCCCGCCGCACGCTGGATCGACGTTCCGCCGCCGGCGTAGACGACACCACCGCTGATCTCCGTGGCACCTCCCCCGCCGAACCGGTCCACGAGGAGCACCGCGGCGCCGCGGTCGCTCGCCTCGATGGCGGCACACGCTCCTGCGGCGCCGAACCCGACGACGACGACGTCGAATTCCTGGTCCCACGTCGGATCGACCATCTGTTGCTCCCTCCCGGGTCGGTTACGGAGGAGACATCCGATCGCTGGACCGCACCACCGCAAAAATGTAACGTGTTCTATATATGATTGCACGGATCTCCCCGCGCACGACCGGAACAGACGAAGGGACCAGCCGCCGATGACCGGGCTGAATTTCCACACGCTTCAGATCGCGGATGTCATCGCGGAAACGCCCGACGCCACATCCTTCGTGTTCTCCCTGACCGAACCGCAGCGGGCCCGGTTCGACTACCGGCCGGGTCAGTTCCTGACCCTGCGCATTCCCAGCGACCGAGGTCAGGTCGCACGCTGCTACTCGCTGTCGAGTTCCCCGCACACCGACACCGATCTCAAGATCACCGTCAAGAGAACTGCCGACGGGTATGGATCGAACTGGTTGTGCGACAACATCACCGACGGCGCGTCGATCGACGTGCTCGAACCGTCGGGCACGTTCACCCCTGCGTCGCTCGACGCCGACTTCGTGTTGTTCGCCGGTGGGTCCGGCATCACGCCGGTGATGTCGATCGTGAAGTCCGTCCTGGCGGCCGGTCAGGGGACCGTCACGCTCGTCTACGCCAACCGCGACGAGAAGTCTGTGGTCTTCGCCGAGGAGCTGGCCGCCATGGTCGCCGCCGACCCCGGCCGTATCACCGTTCTGCACTGGCTGGAATCCGTGCAGGGGCTGCCGACGCCGGACGCTCTCGACGCCCTGCTCGCCGGACGAAAAGTGGACACGGTCTTCGTGTGCGGTCCGAAACCGTTCATGAAGGTGGTGCGTGACACGCAGTGCTGGCGGTCGCTGCCGCGCGACGCGACCCGCATCGAACGATTCGCATCCCTCGGCGGCGACCCCTTCGAGGACGCGGTGGAATTCTCCTCGTCCGAGCCGGGTGATGCGGCACCGCAATCCGACGCAGCTACCACGCACGACGATGCTGTTGCACAGAACGATTCGACGGAACAGAGCGGCTCGACGACCGAGCTCACGGTCACGCTCGACGGCGAGACCCAGTCCCTCACCTGGCCACGCGAGAGCACCCTCTTGGCCTTCCTTCAGTCGAAGGGCATTTCCGCGCCCTTCTCGTGCACCGAAGGAATTTGTTCCGCATGCGAGTGCCGCGTCGTGGACGGCAAGGTGGAGATGGCAAACAATCAGGTCCTGGAGGAGGACGATCTCGCCGAGGGCTACGCGCTGGCGTGCCAGGCCCGACCGCTCACCGACGCGGTCACGGTCACCTACGACAACGAGTGAGTCGAGCGCGCCGACGGCTCACGCGGTAGTCCGAGAAGCTGTTCTCCCACCACGTTTCGAAGAATTTGGGTGCTGCCGCCGGCGATGCTGAGACAGCGCGTGAGCAGGTAGTCGTACATCTGCACGGACGATTCCCGCGTGGCTCCGATGCCGGCGGGTCCCAGCAGGTCCAGTCCGATGTCCGCCGTGTCCTGACGATGCTCGACACCCAGGAGTTTCTGCACGCTGGACTCCGCGCCCGGCCCATGACCGTGCACGCGGCGAAGCTGACTGCGACGCCCGAGCAGTGAGACGGACGTCCCCACGGCGACGGCTCTGCCCACACGCTCCGCCGTGACGGCGTCGCCGCGCTGCTCCGATGCGGCCCAGTCCTCGACGACGCGGCCGGCGTCGGCACCCATGGCGCGCGAATTGCCCATGGACACACGCTCGTTGGCCAACGTCGTGCGGGTCAGCGCCCACCCTCCGTCGACGTCACCCACGACGCACTCGTCGGGGACGATCACGTCGTCGAGGAACACCTCGTTGAACAAGGCATCACCGGTCATCTCCCGCAACGGCCGAACGGTGATTCCCGACGACGCCATGTCGACGAGGAAATAGGTGATACCGCGGCTCCCGGGACCACCCGTGCGAGCCAGGCACATGGCCCACTGCGCCGTGTGCGCGTTCGACGTCCACACCTTCTGCCCGTTCAGCGACCAGCCGCCGTCGACCCGCGTGGCGGTGGTGCGCAGCGACGCAAGGTCCGAACCGGCCTCGGGCTCGCTGAAGAGTTGGCACCACTCCATCTCCCCGCGCAGTGTCGGGGGTACGAAGCGCTCCCGCTGCCCATCGTCGCCGTGCACGATGATCGTGGGAAGTGCCCACGCAGCGATTCCCAGCTCAGGTCGATCGATTCCCGCGTCCACGAGCGCCTCGTCGATCGCCAACGCCGTCGCGGCATCGGCGCCCAGGCCGAAGGGCTCGGGCCACGCCGGCATCATCAGGCCCGCGTTGGTCAGCGCCGCGCGGCGATCCGACGGCGCGGCCTCCAGAACGTCGGCGATACCGCGGCGCGCACGGTCCAGAACCGCCTCGTCCACACCGACGTGGACGTCGGACGCGGTGCGCTCCACCGTGTCTGCTCCGCGGACGGCGAGATCCGCACAGAGCCGGGGCCAGGTCGACCCGTCGCCGTAGGGGGCAACGAGACCGAACATCTGCCGCAGCGCCGTTGCGCGCCGTAGGTAGCGGTGGGCGTCGTGCTCCCACGTGAAGCCGATACCGCCGAGCACCTGGATGCAGTCCTTGGCGGTCCGGATTGCGTTGTCGAAGACCAGCGCGGCGGCAGCGGCGACGGCAGCGCCGGCACCCTCGGAGTCACCCTCGGACGCCCGCGCGGCGTCCCAGGCCAGGGCAGCGGATTGCTCACGGAGACAGAGCATCTGAGCGCACAGGTGTTTGATCGCCTGGAACGACCCCACCGGTCGGCCGAACTGGATGCGCGTCGCGGCATAGCCGGCCGCGGTGGCGGTGCACCAGTCGGCGATACCGGCAGCCTCCGCCACCGCCATGGTCGTGGCGATGTTCCAGGGCACCCGAGGATCGACGTCCACCGCCCGATCCGCGGAGAGCCGCGCGTCGACGTGCACGGAACCGATCCTGCGGGTCGCGTCGTGCGATGCGACCGCCGTGACGACGGGTCCGTCGTCGCCGAGGTCCAGCACATACCAACGCGCAGTAGACGATCCATCCAGCAGAACGGGGAGCAGGACGGCGTGCGCTCCGGGCGCTCCGAGAACCGCCGGCACATCTGCGTCGACGTGTACCGTGCCGTCCGCCTGCGCGGTGCCGGTGACACCGGTGAGCGCGAGGGCGCACACCAGGTCGCCCGTCGTGATTCGTCGAGCCGCTTCGAGCAGCCCGTCCGAGAGTTCGCGGGCGCGAGCGAGAACCGCGCCGGCGATCACCGTCGGCAGCAGGGGTCCGGGTATCAGGGCCGACGCGCATCGTTCGATTGCCGTCGCCGCGTCGACCAGCGACCCACCGTCACCGCCCAGCTGATCCGGGACCGCGATGGAGAACAGACCCATCCCCGCCGCGCCCTTCCACATCTCGACGTGCGCCGTGTCCGGATTCGACTCGGCGGCTCGTCTCGACTCCGCGGCTTCCGTGGACACCGATCGCGTCCATGCCGTCACGGCATCGGCGAGATCGACCTGTTCGGTGGTCAGACCCAATGGCATGATTCTCCTGTCGTCAGCGCACCGAAAGGGGCTGCGAGACGGTGTGATCGGCGAGTGTGTGAAGTGCTGGGTTCTGGAATTACTGGGTTTTCGAATCAGACGGGCTCGAGGCCGGAGACTGCCCACGTACCGTCCACCCGAGTGAGGTCGACCGTGACACGAGATCCGGTGGTGGTGGGATCGGGCGTCTGAGCGCTCGTCGTCACCTGGTTCAGGAACAGAAGCACCGTCGCGGCGTCACCGTCGAGCGAGACGACGGAACCTCCGGCGACCGTGACCTCGGTATCGATGGACTTCTCCTTCGCCGACGGTGCCACCGCCTGCGCCACCAGCGTTTGGTACTCGTTGCGGAAGTCGCCGGTCAGACCGTCCGCCGCGGCGGCGAGCTGATCGTCGACGGTGTCGTGCTTGTAGGACAACATGGCCACGGCCTGATCCGACGCCACGCGCACCACGTCGCCGCGGCTGCTCTCGTCGGCGTCGAGACGCTGGTGCTGGAGCACCTGAAAGGTGAGGGCACCGGCGACGGCCAGCAGCAACAGAACGGCAGCGATGGTCACCAGCAGGGAACGACGCGGCTTCACGGCGATACGGGGGCTCACGGTACGAACTCCACTTTGTCGGCGGTGATTGCTCCGTCGACCTCGCACACCGTGATGCGGAAGCGGAAGCTGCGGGGCGCGGGTGTGGCCTCGTCCTTGTTGGACACTTCCGCGTCGGCGGCGACGAGGGCGGTGGCACAGTCGCCGTCGGTGGATTCGATGCCGGCGGAGACGACGGTGCCCGTCGAATTGACCCCGGCCTGACCCACCACGTCCACGAAGTCCGACTGCCGGTCCTGAAATTGGGCGAGGAAGTCGCCGGAAGCGCCGGCGAGGAGTCGATCCACGTCCGCGCGCGCGGTGTCGGCCTGCAGGGTGGTCATGTTGAGTGCGGTCTGGCGAGCACCGGCCAACAGTCGATCACGCAGTGCCGCAGCCTGTTCGGTCCGATGATCGATCACGAAGAGCCAGGCGGCTGCCCCGCCGACGACCAGCACGATCAGCACGTACACGGTCCACAGAACACCGCGACGAGTCGGCTTCCGACGACGCTTCGTCGGCGATTCCCCAGCGCTTTCGGATTTCCCAGCGCTCTCGGATTTCCCAGCGCTCTCGGATTCCCCAGCGTTCTCGGATTCTTCGTCCGTGGTCTCGTCGGCGTCAGGTGCCTCGACAACGAGATCCTCGGCAACGGTGTCTTCGGACGCCGAGTCTCCGGCCGATTCGGGCGCTCCGGCAGGCCGGGTCGCCCGTCGTCTCGTGCGCGCAGTCGCGGTGTCCATCACATCAATTCGTCGCCGGTGGGTAGGAGGACAGTCTTCAGTTCGGTGAACGCTTCGATCGAGCTCCGGCCGCCCTCACGACCGAGGCCCGAGGTCTTGAAGCCGCCGAACGGGGTGTTCGGCTCGACCTGGTACCCGTTGATCCCGATGTGCCCGGCACGAATGCCGCGGCTTATACGGAATGCGCGTTTGACGTCCGTGGTGAAGACAGTAGCTCCGAGACCGTACTCGGTAGCGTTCGCCAGCTCGAGTGCGTCCTGCTCGGTGTCGAACGGGATGACGGCGAGAACGGGGCCGAACACCTCTTCGCGGGCCAGTTCGGAGTTGTTGTCGACGTCGGCGAACACCGTCGGGCCGACGAAGTGCCCGTTCGCCAGATCACCCTGCAGGCGCTCTCCTCCGCAGACCAGGCGGGCACCGTCGTTCGCGGCGCGGTCGATCAGACCGGTGACCCGCTCGAGCTGACGTTCGTTGATCAAGGGAGCCGCCAGCGTGCCGGGCTCGAACGGGTCCCCGTAGCTGACCATGCCGGCGAACATCTGGGCGGAGGCGATGAACTGGTCGTACACGTCGCGCTGGACCAGTGCGCGCGTCTGGGCGACACAGGCCTGTCCGTTCAGGCCGACCGTGACGGTGCCCATGGTCGTCATGGCGGCGAGCCCCACGTCCGGGGCGTCCGAGAAGACGACGGCGGGCGACTTTCCGCCGAGTTCGAGGGAGACGCGCGTGAAGTGTTTTGCGGACGCTTCCACGATGCGCTGACCCACTCGCCGGCTGCCGGTGAAGGTGATCTTGTCGACGTCGGGATCGGTGATCAGCGCTTCGCCCGCGACCTCGCCGCGGCCGGTGACGACGTTGAGCACGCCTTCGGGTAGCCCTGCCTCCTGCAGCAGCTCGACCATGCGCAGAACCGCGAAGCTCGCGTACTCGGACGGCTTGAGCACCACCGTGCATCCGGTGGCGAGGGCGGGCGCGACCTTCTGCGCGTACAGCAGGAACGGTGCGTTCCACGGCAGGATGGCGGCCACGACTCCCACCGGCTCGCGGAACGTCATGGCCACGTGATCGCCGCCCTGGTATGCGGGCAGGGTCTCGCCGCCCAGCTTGTCGATCCAGCCGGCGTGGTGATCGAACGCGTCGGCAGCGACGTCGACCGAGCCCGCGTAGATCCCGCCGAAGCTGAGCGGTACTCCGTTGTCGAGGGCGAGGAGTTCGCGCAGGTTCTGAGCGTTGGCGCGCAGCAGTTCCGCGTAGCGATGCAGCAGCTTCCCACGCTCGCCCGCCTTCATCCGCGCCCAGCGGCCGTCGTCGAACGTCGCGCGTGCCGTGGCGACCGCCTGACGGACGTCGGATGCGTCCGCGTCGACGAACGAACCGATGGTCTCCCCCGTCGCGGGATGACGATGCGTCCACATTCCGCCCGAGGCGGATTCGTGCCATTTACCGCCCGTGAACAGGGCACCGTCGGTCAATCCTGCAGATTCGATTCGGGGAAGGAGTGTCAGAGTCATGGTTGTTCGAACGCGCCTCTCGACTGCAGGTGGACACGGCGTCGGAGTACGAATTCGACCGCCTGTGGTGACGCCGCTCACTGTAGAACCTGTTACTGTTTTGGGCAAGCACGCCGGCTCCGGAGGGAATTCGATGCACATCGCCTACACCCCAGAACAGAACCGTCTGCGCGGTGAACTGCGGCGGTATTTCGAGCAACTTCTGACACCCGAGCGACGCGAGGCACTGTCCTCTCAGACGGGTGAATACGGCACCGGAACCGTCTACCGGGACGTCGTCCGTGACATGGGCAAGGACGGCTGGCTGGCCCTCGGATGGCCCGAGAAGTACGGCGGCCGTGGACGACCCATGATGGATCAGCTGATCTTCGCCGACGAGGCGGCCGTGGCCGGCGCACCCGTCCCGTTCCTGACGCTGAACTCGGTCGCACCGACGATCATGCATCACGGAACCGAGGAGCAGCGGGAGTTCTTCCTGCCGCGCATCGCCGCCGGCGAGCTGCACTTCGCGATCGGCTACTCCGAGCCGGAGGCCGGCACGGACCTGGCGGCCCTGCGCACGACGGCGCGGATAGACGGAGACGACTTCGTCGTGAACGGCGCCAAGATGTGGACCAGCCTCATCGCCTACGCCGACTACATCTGGCTGGCGTGTCGCACCGACCCCGAGGCGAAGAAGCACCGAGGAATCTCGATGCTCGCGGTCCCGGCAGACACCGAGGGCGTCTCGTGGACCCCGGTCCACACCATGGCCGGGCCGGACACCAGCGCCACCTACTACAACGATGTACGTGTACCGCGCACGGCGCTGGTGGGCGAGCTGCACGGCGGCTGGGCGCTGATCACCGATCAGCTCAACGACGAACGGGTCGCGCTCACTCCGGCGGCCCCGGTGCAGCAGGCATACCGCGACGTTCTCCAGTGGGCCAAGGAGACTCGCCGCCCGGACGGGCGACGGGTCGCGGATTCGGAATGGGTCCAGATCGCCCTGGCCCGCGTCCACGCCAAGATCTCGTTTCTCGAAACCAAGAACTGGGAGCTGGCGTCGGCACCGGGACGCGTGCGCCCCGGTGAGGCGTCGGCATCGAAGGTGTTCGGGACGGAGCTGGCGATCGAGGCCTACCGATTGCTGATGGAGATTCTCGGGCCCACCTCGACGGTTCGGCAGGATTCCGCCGGCGCCCACCTGCGCGGCTCGATCGAGCGCCGTCACCGCGCCGCGCTGATTCTGACGTTCGGCGGCGGCACCAACGAAGTGCAGCGCGACATCATCGCTCGCGCCGAGCTGCGCCTGCCGGCGGCGCCGCGATGACCTACCGGAAGAGGGTGTCCTGACGTGGATTTCACGTTCGACGAGGCTCAGAACGACCTTGCCGCACTGACTCGTGACGTGGTCGCGAAAACGGTGGACGTCGGCCACCACGCGGCACTCGACGCCCTCCCCCACCGCATCGACAGACCGCTCATGACCGCGCTCGTCGACGCCGACGTCTGGGCGGCGTCGATCCCGACCGATGCCGGCGGCAGCGGTCTGGGCATCCTG
The DNA here is from genome assembly GCF_059691855.1 of Rhodococcus sp. 320_ES. Classification (NCBI taxonomy): domain Bacteria; kingdom Bacillati; phylum Actinomycetota; class Actinomycetes; order Mycobacteriales; family Nocardiaceae; genus Rhodococcus; species Rhodococcus sp. 320_ES. The sequence goes on from NZ_JCAWAG010000002.1 coordinate 605,500, forward strand.
CAGGAGTGCTCTGTCGCAATCGAATTGGGGCGCGGACTGGCCGCCGTTCCGTACACCACGTCGGCGGCGACGTGCGCCGGACTTCTCGTGCGGTACGGCGGTGATCAGCGGTTCCGGACGCTCGGTTCCGATGCGGCGCAGGGGCGTTGCGTGCTCGCACCCGCCACGGCCGAGGACGCGATGGAGGCCGACGACCGGCCCACCGTCACCGCGAGAGAAGTCGACGCCGGCTGGAGCGTCTCGGGCACCAAGGTCGCCGTACCGTTCGGCGCGGTCGCCGACGCATTCCTGGTGACGGTCCGCACCGACGACGCCGATCGCATCGTGGTCGTCTCCCGTACCGAACCCGGCGTGAGTGTCGTCCCGGTGCTGGCCACCGGGGCGGACAGCCCGGCGGTCGTGCACTTCGACGACGTCGTCGTTCCGACCGATGCGTTCCTGAACGCGGCCGCGCCGGTGGACCTTCCCGGGCTGATGCGTGAGAAGTCCACCGTCCTCGTCTGCGCAGTCCAACTGGGCGTTCTCGAGCGATCGTTGGAGATGGTGTCGGCCTACGCCGCGGAGCGTCACCAGTTCGGTCGACCGATCGGGTCGTTCCAGGCCGTCGGCCAGCGCCTGGCCGACGCGTACATCGACGTGGCAGCGGCGAGGTCGACGCTGTGGCGGGCGGCGTGGACGCTCGACGACACTGCGGACGATGCAACCGAGCGCCACGAGCTGACCCTGGCAATCGGTACCGCCAAGTTCTGGGCGGCCGAGGCAGGTCACCGCGTCGCGCACACGCTGGTCCACGTGCACGGCGGCGTCGGTATCGACACGTCGCACATCGCGCACCAGTACTTCCTCGCCGCGAAACACGGCGAATTCGCCCGCGGACACGCGACCGCCTCACTGCTCGAACTGGGACGTGAACTGGTCGCAGGTGGGTCGCGGTGACGGAGGCTCCCACGACGGTGGCCGACCTGCTCGCCCCGCTGCGAGAGGTGGAGGATCGCGGAGCATCGTTCGCCGACGGTCACCTCTCCTGGCGCGAACACCTCGACCGTGCGACAACCGCTGCGGCACTGCTTCTTTCGAAGATCCCGAATGACCGGCCGCCGCACGTCGGCGTGCTTCTGCCGAACGTCTCGTGGTTGTCCGTCCTGCTCGAGGTGGCGGCGATATCACCGCTCGTCCTCGTGGCGCTCAACCCCCTGCGCACTCCCGACGCGCTCGCGGCGGACGCCGCGGTCGGCGACTGCGCGGTGATCGTGACCGACAGCCATCATCGGCATCTGTTGTCGTCGATACCGGAGCACATCGAGATCGTCGACGCACCGACTCTGTCGGAATCGACGGAGCGAGCAGGCACCGAGTACCGGCCGCGCTCGGAGGATCTGTTCGCGTTGGTCTTCACATCCGGCACCAGCGGACACCCGAAAGCCGTGCGCTGCAGTCAGGGCAAGGTCGCCGGAGTCGGCCGCGTGCTCGCCGGGCGCTTCGGTCTCGGTGCGGGCGACACCGTGTACGTGAGCATGCCGCTGTTCCACTCGAACGCCATCCTCGCCGGGTGGGCCGTCGGCGTTGCCTCGACCGGCTCGCTCGCCGTCGCCCCGAAGTTCTCTGCGTCCGGGTTCCTGCCTGACATTCGACGGTACGGAGCCACGTACGCCAACTACGTCGGCACACCGCTGTCCTACGTCCTGGCGACACCGGAACGTCCGGACGACGCGGTCAACCCCCTGCGGCACGTCTACGGCAACGAGGGTCATCCGGACGACCTGGCGGCGTTCGCCGCTCGCTTCGACGTGACGGTCACCGACGGGTACGGCTCCACCGAGGGCGGCATCGCCATCCGCCGCACCGCCGACACCCCGCCGACAGCGCTGGGTCCGGCCGGACCGGAACTGGCGGTGGTCGACCCGGAGACCGACCAACGATGCGCCACAGCTCGATTCAACTCGTCCATGCGGCTGATCAACGCCGAGGACGCGGTCGGGGAACTGGTGAACACGTCCGGACCAGGCAGCTTCACCGGGTACTACGGCAACGACGCCGCAGACGCGGAACGGATGCGCGGCGGCTGGTACCGCAGCGGCGACCTCGCGTACATCGACGCCGACGGGTTCGTGTACTTCGCAGGACGCGTAGGTGATTGGCTGCGTGTCGGCGGCGAGAACCTCGGAACACGCCCCATCGTGTCGGCGCTGCGCGCGCATCCCGCCGTTCTCGACGCGGCCGTCTACGGCATCTCGGCCGAGCGCGTCGGCGACACCGTGATGGCAGCCATCGTCTCCGACGGCACCTTGACCGCGGCGGACCTGACCGACCTGGTGCACGACACCACACGGCTGTCGGCGAGGCAACGACCCGCCTACATCCGCCTCACGGAGCGGCTCCCTCGCACCGCCACGTTCAAGACGCTGACACGCCAGCTCGCAGCGGAGGCGCTCGACACCGACGACCCCGTGTTCCACCTCACCCCGGACGGATACCGGGCGCAACAGCCCGTTTCACAACACCCCGATTCACAACAGCACGACCACAGAAAGGCTCGACCATGACAGAGACTGCGACGACCGACACGGCGAACACGGAGACCGAGGAGCCGCATCTGCTGACGGAGCTGATCGGAAACACCCTCGTGGTCACCATGAATCGTCCCCGCTCGCGCAATGCCCTGTCCGCCGAGATGACGGAGCTGATGCGTCAGGCATGGGACCGCGCCGACTCGGACCCCGACGTACGCGTGGTGGTACTGACCGGTGCAGCCGGAACCTTCTGCGCCGGCGCCGATCTCAAGGCCATGACCTCGAATCATCCGGGCGACGGGTTCGGATCCGGTAACGACATGAGCGTCATCACCGCGTTGCTCAAGGGTCGCCGGCTGTCGGTTCCGCTGATCGCCGCCGTCGAAGGTGCTGCGATCGCCGGGGGCACGGAGATCCTCCAGGCCACCGACATTCGGGTCGCGGGCGAGAGCGCCAAGTTCGGTGTGTCGGAGGCTCGGTGGGGTCTGTTCCCGCTGGGCGGGTCGGCTGTGCGACTGGTGCGTCAGATCCCCTACACGGTTGCGATGGACCTTCTGCTGACCGGTCGGCACGTGACCGCCGAGGAGGCGTTGCGGATCGGCTTGATCGGGTACGTGGTGCCGGACGGTACTGCTCTCACGAAGGCGCTCGAGATTGCCGAAACCATCTGCGCCAACGGTCCTCTCGCGGTGAAGGCCATCGTGCAGACGGTGCGGGACACCGAGGGAATGCACGAGAACGACGCGTTCGCGATCGAAGCGAAGCTCGGAATCGAGGTCTTCAAGAGCGCCGACGCCAAGGAAGGCCCGCGCGCGTTCATGGAGAAGCGCAAGCCCAACTTCACCGGCAAGTAGCGGCCGCCCCTCACCGCGCAGCGTTTTTCGGTCGCTGCGCAGTGAGGCGGCCGCGTGTCAGATCGCGCGCTCGCGGTCCTTCCAGTACGGCTCCCGGAGCTTGCGTTTGTACAACTTGCCGTTGGGATCGCGCGGCATCGTGTCGATGTAGTCGATCGTCTTGGGCCGCTTGTAGGTGGCCAGACGCTCCGCCGCGTAGTCGAGGATCTCCCGCGTCAGGGTGTCGTCACCCGTGACACCGGGCACCGTCTCGACGACGGCCTTGATCTCCTCGCCCCAATCGGCGTGCGGGATACCGAACACGGCGACGTCGGCGACCTTCGGATGCAACGTGATCTCGTTCTCGATCTCGGCCGGGTAGATGTTGACCCCACCCGAGATGATCATGTCGTTCTTCCGGTCGCACAGGAAGAGATAACCGTCCTCGTCGAGGTACCCGATGTCGCCCAGGGTGAACAGCTCGCCGATGCGCGACGCCTCGGTCTTCGCCTTGTCCTTGTAGTACTCGAACGACGAGCCGTGCATCTTCATGTACACCTGACCGTGTTCTCCCACAGCGGCTTCCGTGCCGTCGTCACGGTAGACGGCCACGGTGGAGTTGGGCCACGGAAGTCCGACCGAGCCCTGCTTGTTCATCCAGTGCTCGGCGTCGATCACCGTGCCGCCGCCCTCGGTGGCGGCGTAGTACTCGGTGACCACCGGGCCCCACCACTCGATCATCCGGCGCTTCACCTCGTTGGGGCACGGCGCCGCGCCGTGGATCATCACTCGCAGCGATCCGACGTCGTACTTCGAGCGGACCTCCTCCGGCAGCGCGAGCAGTCGGGTGAACTGGGTCGGCACCATGTGGCTGTGCGTCACCTCGAGCTGATCGATGAGGCGCAGCATCTCCTCCGGGTCCCACTTGTCCATGAGAACCACGGTGTGCCCGAGCTGGATCGAGATCGTGACGAAGTTCAGCACTGCCGTGTGATACATCGGTGAGCCGCACAGGTGAACGTGACCGTCGTGCGGTGTGATGCCGAACAATGCGAAGAAGCCCTTGGAGGCGGCCGGCACATCGTGCGGATCGGCTCCGGTCATCGGCCGGCGAACGCCCTTGGGTTTGCCGGTGGTGCCGGAGGTGTAGAGCATCGGGGCGCCCAGCGTACGGGTGTCCGGACCGGTGGCCGGCTCGTCGGACCCGAGTTCTGCGAGCGGGGTGAATCCGTCGATGTCGCCGACGCTGTACCGGAATTCGGGAGCAGGGGCGATGTCGCCTCCGGCCGCCGCGACGATCGCGGCGTCCGCGAACCGTTCGTGTGCGAACACGATCCGCGCTCCGCTGTCCTGCACGATGTAGGCGAGTTCCGGACCGGTGAGATGCCAGTTGGCGGCCACCACGTACAGCCCGATCTGCATGGCCGCGAAGTGCACGGCCACCATCTCGATGCTGTTGGGCAGCACCAGGACCACCGCGTCACCCGGCGTCAGTCCCTTGGCCTGCATACCGCGCCCGTAACGGTTGGCTGCGGCGACGATCTCGCCGTACGTCGCGGTCCGACCCGACGGGTCGACCACGGCCACCCGATCGGGGCTGTGTTGCGCGATGTTCCACAGACCGAGCACATCGCTGTCCACCCCTGCTGTGCTCACTGCAGAACCGTCCACTACCGAACCGCTCATCTCGCTCCCTCCGTCCGCCGAGCGCTGCTGCACGGCCCTGCAAACATAGAACGCGTTACAGATATTGGGCAACCGTCATCGTGATCCGACGCAACAACGACCTCGGTCCGAACTACGGCCTTGCCCATAATTCTGCAACCTGTTCTACTTCAGAGATGACCTCGACAACGGATGTCGTACCCACAGTCGATCAACCGGTGCTTCGCGCGCCGCTGCGCAACGCATTCGACTACACCCGCTCCACCGGACCCGTGCTGGGTGCGTTCTTCACCGCGCTGCGCGAGCGGCGCGCGATCGGAGTCCGCGGATCGGACGGACGGGTGCATGCGCCCCCGGTGGAATTCGATCCGACCACCTACGACGCCCTCACCGAGATCGTCGACGTCGGTGACGCGGGGACGGTCGTCTCGTGGTCGTGGCAGCCCGATCCCCCACCCGGACAACCACTGTCGGCGCCGTTCGCGTGGTGTCTGATCCAGCTCGACGGTTCCGACACGACGATGATGCATGCGCTCGACGTCCCGTCGTCGGACGCGGTGTCCACCGGCATGCGAGTGCGCGCCCGATGGGCACAGAACACCACGGGCTCCATCCGCGACATCGAATGCTTCGAACCCGAGGCCGGCGCCCCCCGTGCAAAGCCGGAGAGTAGCGACTCGCAGCTCGAACCCGTCACCGGAATCATCACCCCGGTCGACGTCACGTTCGATCACTCCGCGTCGGAGCAGGAGAGCGCATACCTGCGGGGGTTGAAGGACGGCAAGGTCATCGGCGGTCGCACGCACGCGGGCGGCAAGGTCTACGTCCCGCCGCGCACCGTGAGTCCCGCCGACGGCAAGCCCACCACCGAGCTCGTCGAGTTGTCGGACCACGGAACCGTCACCACCTACTGCATCGTCAACGTGCCGTTCCTCGGCCAGCGCATCACCCCGCCCTACATCGCGGCCTACGTACTGCTCGACGGCGCCGACATCGCGTTCCTGCACCTCGTCCTCGAATGCACGCCCGAGGAGGTCCACATGGGAATGCGAGTGCAGGCCAAGTGGAAACCGCAGGAGGAGTGGGGTCACACCCTCGAGAACATCGAGTACTTCCGTCCCTCCGGCGAACCCGACGCCGACTACGAGTCCTTCCGACACCACCTGTGAGGCATGAATCGATGAGAGAAGTTGCGGTCGTCGGCTACGCCCACGCACCCCACGAGCGTCGCACCGCCGGAACCACCAACGGCGTCGAAATGCTCGTCCCCGTGTTCCAGTCCCTCTACGACCAACTGAACATCACCAAGTCCGACATCGGGTTCTGGTGCTCCGGATCGTCGGATTACCTGGCCGGCCGGGCATTTTCGTTCATCTCCGCGATCGACTCGATCGGAGCGGTGCCACCGGTCAACGAGTCGCACGTCGAGATGGACGCGGCGTGGGCGCTCTACGAAGCATGGGTCAAGATCGCCACCGGACAGGTGGACACGGCCCTCGTCTACGGCTTCGGAAAATCGTCGGCCGGTCCGCTGACGAGCATCCTCTCGTTGCAGACCGACCCCTACGTGGTCGCGCCGCTCTGGCCCGATTCCGTCTCGATGGCCGGCATGCAGGCTCGCCTCGGTATCGAGGCGGGACGCTGGGACGAACGCGCCATGGCCGACGTGGTGGCGGACAGTCGCCGCCAGGCTGCCCAGCGACCGGGAGCGCAGCTCGCCGGTGACGACGAGCGCGGCGGCGGATACTCGACGGATCCCGATGTGCTTCTGCAACAACCGCTTCTGAACGATCCGCTACGACGCCACGACTGCGCGCCCATCACCGACGGGGCCGCCGCCATCGTCCTCGCGGCCGGCGACCGGGCACGATCGCTCGCGTCGAATCCCGCGTGGATCACCGGCATGGAGCACCGCATCGATTCGGCCGAGATCGGTGGGCGCGACCTTCTCGCGTCCCCGTCGACGTCCGCGTCCGCCGCAGCGGCGACCGGTGGTGACATGGGATTCGATCTCGCCGAGCTCCATGGCCCGTTCAGTCACCAGCAGATCATCCTGCAGGAGGCCATCGGTCTCGATTCCACCACCGTGGTCAATCCGTCCGGCGGACCGCTGAGCGGGAATCCGATGTTCTCGGCGGGTCTGGACCGCATCGGGTACGCCGCACGTCCGATCCTGGACGGGTCGGCCGGCCGCACACTCGCGCACGCAACGGCGGGGCCGCTCCTGCAACAGAACCTCGTCGCAGTCCTGGAGGCACGCGCATGACCGACAAACACCTGGCCGCCGTTCTCGGAACGGGACAGACTCGCTACGTCGCCAAACGCCTCGACGTCTCGATGGCGGCACTGTGCCGCGAAGCAATCGACCGCGCGCTCGTCGACGCCGGTGTGACCATGGCCGACATCGACGCGGTCGTCATCGGCAAGGCGCCGGACCTGTTCGAGGGCGCCATGATGCCCGAACTCGCAATGGCGGACGCACTCGGCGCCGTGGGCAAGCCGCTGCTCCGTGTGCACACGGCGGGCTCGGTGGGTGGATCCACCGCCTGCGTGGCGACCTCGCTGGTCGAAGCCGGAATCCACCGCCGCGTCCTGACGCTGGCGTGGGAGAAACAGTCCGAGTCCAACGCCATGTGGGCACTGTCGCTTCCGGTTCCCTTCACGATGCCGGTCGGCGCCGGCGCAGGTGGCTACTTCGCTCCGCACGTGCGCTCCTACATCCGCAATTCGGGTGCGCCGCTTCACATCGGCGCCATGGTGGCCGCCAAGGATCGCGTCTGCGGCAGCAGGAATCCGTTGTCACACCTGCAGCAGCCCGAGGCCACCGTCGACAAGGTGATGGCGTCGCAGATGCTGTGGGACCCGATCCGGTACGACGAGACCTGCCCGTCCTCGGACGGCGCGTGTGCCATGGTCATCGGCGACGACGCCGCCGCGCAGGACGTACTCGATTCCGGCCGCAAGGTCGCGTGGATCCACGCGACCGCCATGCGGACGGAACCGACGACGTACTCCGGGCGTGACCAGGTCAACCCACAGGCCGGCCGGGACGCGTCGGCGGCGTTGTGGAAGGCCGCAGGCATCACCTCACCGATCGACGAGATCGACGTCATGGAGATCTACGTACCCTTCTCCTGGTTCGAGCCCATGTGGCTCGAGAACCTCGGATTCGCGGAACAGGGCTCGGGGTGGAAGCTCACCGAGTCCGGTGCCACGGGGCCGGACGGCTCGCTGCCGGTCAATCCGTCCGGCGGCGTGCTGTGTTCCAACCCCATCGGCGCGTCCGGCATGATCCGGTTCGCCGAATCTGCGCGCCAGGTCATGGACCGTGCCGACGATCACCAGGTCGCCGGAGCCAAGAAGGCTCTCGGACACGCCTACGGCGGTGGGTCGCAGTACTTCTCGATGTGGGTGGTCGGATCCGACCGACCCGCCACAGCTGTCTCCTCCTGAAGTCCCCACCCACTCGAAAGGTCCAGCATGGGAACGCCCGTCATCGTCGAGGCAGTCAGAACACCGATCACCAAACGTCGAGGCGGCATGTCCGGCCTCCACGCCACCGAGATCCTCGGACGTGTCCAACGCGGCATCGTCGACCGCGCCGGAATCGACCCGGCACTCGTCGAGCAGGTCTCCGGGGGTTGTGTCACCCAGGTCGGCGAGCAGGGCAACAACGTCACCCGCACTGCATGGCTGCACGCCGGACTACCCTGGACCACAGGCTGTTTCACCGTCGACGCCCAGTGCGGCTCGGCGCAGCAGGGTACGCACCTCATCGCCGGTCTCATCGCCACCGGCGCCATCGAGATCGGAATCTCCTGCGGAATCGAGTCGATGACACGAGTTCCCATGGGCTCCAACGTCGGTGAGAACGCCGGTCCTCGCCGGCCGGAGTCGTGGAACATCGACCTACCGAACCAGTTCGAAGCCGCCGAGCGTATCGCCCGCCGCCGCGGTCTCACGCGCGCCGACCTCGATGCCTTCGGACTCCGTTCGCAGCGCCTGGCCCAACAAGCATGGGCCGAAGGACGTTTCGACCGTGAGGTGCTGCCGGTCGAGGCTCCGGCGCTCGACGAGAACAAGAACCCGACGTCCGAGATGGTCACCGTGTCACGCGACGAAGGACTCCGCGAGACCACGGCGGAGGGACTGGCCAATCTGAAGCCGATCATGGACGGCGGTGTGCACACTGCGGGCACGTCGTCGCAGATCTCGGACGGCGCCGCCGCGGTGATGCTGATGGATCTCGACCGGGCGAAGGAGCTGGGGTTGACTCCGCGCGCTCGCATCGTCGCGCAGTGCCTCGTCGGAGCCGAACCCGAGTTCCATCTCGACGGTCCCGTGCAGTCCACCCAGCGGGTGCTCGAGCGCGCGGGGATGAAGATCGGCGATCTGGACCTGTTCGAGGTCAACGAGGCCTTCGCGTCGGTTCCCCTGTCGTGGAACCAGGTTCACCAGCCCGACTGGGACCTGGTCAACGTCAACGGGGGCGCCATGGCTCTGGGCCACCCGGTGGGCAGCACGGGCGCACGGTTGATCACCACCGCGCTGCACGAGCTCGAGCGTCGTGGCGGTTCCACCGCGTTGATCTCCATGTGTGCCGGCGGCGCCCTGTCGACCGGCACGATCATCGAACGAATCTGACGGTCGGTCAGAGCCAGGTGTCGGTGGACGCGGTGGTCAGGAAGTCCTGAAGATCACCGCGCCATCCGGCCGGCGTGTGCCGTCCCGGCTCCACCGCGGTGTACTGACCTCGGTAGAACAGCAACGGGCGGCCACCGGAGGTGTCCGTCATCGCGTGGACGCGGCCGATCACGATCACGTGGTCGCCGCCGTCCGCCGTGCGTTCGACCGTGCAGTCGATGTGAGCGAGGGCGCCGCCGAGTGCCGGTGATCCGAGGTCGGTGGGCGACCAGTCGACGCCGGCAAACTTGTCGGGCTCGGGAGATCCGAATCGCGCGCACAGAGACTGCTGTTCCTCGGCGAGGACATTGACGCAGAAATGACCCGTGCGCTCGATCGCCGCCCAGGACCGCGATTTCGCTCCCGGGCAGAACATGATCAGCGGCGGATCGAGCGACAGGGCCGAGAAGGACTGGCACGCGAAACCCACCGGGTTGCCGTCGTCGACGGTGGCGATGATCGTGATGCCGGTGCAGAACCGACCGAGGACCGATCGGAAGGTCCTCGGGTCGATGTCTGCTGTCATCCGCGGCTGAGGCTGAAGTCGTGGCCCCACAGGCTCACGGCCGTCGACTCGCGAGCAGTCCACTGATCGTCGTCCACTTGCCTGCCCTCGCAACCGAATTCGATGTCGAAGCCGCCGGGCGTCTTCATGTAGAACGAGAGCATCAGATCGTTGACGTGCCGACCGAGCGTGGCCGACATCGGCACCTTCTTGCGCAGCGCACGGTCGAGGCCGAGTCCTACGTCGTCGGAGTTCTCGACCTCGATCATCAGGTGCACGATGCCGCTGCTGGTCGGCATCGGCAGGAACGCCAGGGAGTGATGGCGCGGATTGCATCCGAAGAAGCGCAACCACGGCGTGGGTCCGTCGGCTGGACGGCCGAGCGCCTGCGGCGGCAGCCGCATCGAGTCACGTAGCCGGAACCCGAGGACGTCTCGATAGAACGTCAGGGACGCCTCGTCGTCGTCGGTCGACAGAACCACGTGGCCGAGACCCTGCTCCCCGGTGACGAACCGGTGACCGTACGGACTGACGAGGCGGCGATGCTCGAGCGCGGCTCCGTGGAACGCCTCGAGCACGTTGCCCGACGGATCCTCGAAACTGATCAGTTCGTCGACACGACGGTCGGCGAGCACCTCGGATGTGGCTTCCTTGTAGGGCACTCCGGCGTCGTCGAGCCGGCGTCGAACGTCTTGCAGTTCGGCCTTGTTCGCCGTTTCCCACCCGGACTGCACGAGGCGATCCCTCTCGCCGGGAACGATGACGAGGCGGGCCGGAAAATCGTCCATCCGCAGATACAGCGCACCGGGTACGGAGCCCTTGCCCTCGACCATGCCCAGAACCTTCAGACCGTACTGACGCCATGCGTCCATGTCGGTGGCCTCGATACGGAGGTACCCGAGGGAGGAGATGGTCATCGCTTGCCTTCCAGGTAGTTCAGGGTGAGAGCGTTGAACTCGTCGGTCTTCTCGATCATGGCCCAGTGCCCGCACCCGCCGAACACGTGCAGTTGCGCCTTCGGAATGGTCTTGAGCGCCACCATCGCACCGTCGAGCGGGTTGACGCGATCTTCGCGACCCCAGACGAGCAGCACGTGCGAGCGGAGGTTGTGTAGCTCACGCCACAGCATCCCCTTCTCCCAGTCCGGTCCGGCGAACGACGCGCCCATCGCTGCCATGGCACCCAGCGACTCGGGCGTCGACGCGATGGCGAAGCGCTCGTCGATCAGGTCGTCGGTCACGATCTTCTGATCGAAAACCATGGTGCGGACGAACTTCTCGAGCTTCTCGCGGGTGGGATTGCGCACGAAGGAGCCGAGTTCGCGCACGCCTTCGGTCGGATCGGCGTGGAACAGGTTGAGGCCGACGCCGCCCGGACCCATGAGCACCAGGGCGCCGGCCCGTTCCGGGTACGACAGCGCGAACCGCACGGCGACACCGCCGCCGAGCGAGTTGCCGACGATGTGCACGCGCTCGATCTCGAGCACGTCGAGCAGATCACGCAGCGCATCGGCACTGTGCGAGAAGTACTGCGGGTGTTTCGTGGGCTTGTCGGAGAGCCCGAAGCCCGGTTGATCCACGGCCAGAACGTGATACCGCTCGGCCAGGACGTCGATGTTCTTCCGGAAATTCGACCAGGCCGACGCGCCCGGCCCGCCGCCGTGCAGGAGCACCACGGTCTGCGCGTCCGCTTGTCCCGCCTCGTGCAGGTGCAGCGTCAGATCCTCCCGCACCTTCACGTAGCGCGACGTGGACTCGTGCGTACTGCCTGCCTTCTCGGCCACGGCTGTCATCGACGCCCGCCTCAGACCATCGTGTCGGTGATGGGCAGGCCGAACTGGCCCGAACCGTACATCGTGTAGGCCCGCTCGGGATCGTTGGCCGCGTGGACCCGGCCCGCGTGCGCGTCACGCCAGAACCGTTGCAGCGGAGCGTGATCCTCCAGCGCCGTAGCTCCCGCGCTCTCGAAAAGCAGGTCGATGCTCGCCACCGCGCGACCGGTGGCACGCACCTGATCTCGACGCGTACGCAGGCGCAGATCCATGGACACCTCGCCGCCTCTGCGAATGATGTCGTATTCCTCGCGGATGTTGCCGGAGAGCTGACGCCACGCCGCGTCGATGTCGCTGGCCGCCTCGGCGAGACGGACCTTGGCGAACGGATCGTCCTTGCCCTTCTCCCCGGCAAAGGCCGCACGCACTCGGGCGCCCTGATGGGCGACGTGCGCGTCGTAGGCGCCGTACGCCATGCCGACGATCGGCGCCGAGATGGTGGTGGGATGCATGCTTCCCCAGGGCATCTTGTACACGGGGGCGGTGTTCTTCTCGAGACCCGGCGCGGTGAGGCCGCTCATGTCCCGGAAACTCAGGGCGCGGTGGCGCGGAACGAAAGCGTCCTTGACCACGACGGTGTTCGATCCCGTTCCGCGGAGTCCGACCACGCGCCACACGTCGTCGATCCGGTAGTCCTCGCGGGGGATCAGGAAGCTCACGAAATCGACGGGGCGACCGTCCTTGATGACGGGACCGCCGAGCACCGCCCAGTCCGCGTGGTCGCAGCCCGAGGACCACTGCCACGCACCGTTGACGGTGTAGCCGCCGTCGACGACCACTCCGGCGCCCATCGGGGCGTACGACGAGGAGATGCGGACATCGGTGTCGTTACCCCACACGTCGTTCTGCGCTTCTTCGGAGAACAGCGCCATGTGCCAGTTGTGGACGCCGATGATGGACGACACCCACCCCGTGGAACCGCAAGCGGAACCGATCTTGCGCACGGTGTCGAAGAAGACTTCCGGATCGGCCTCGAACCCGTTCCACCGGGACGGTTGCAGCAGACGGAAGAACCCGGCCTCCTGCAGCTCCTTGATGTTCTCGGCGGGAATGCGCCGTGCAGCCTCGGTGTCGCCTGCACGATCGCGTAGTCCTGGCAGAAGTGCCTCCACCGCCGCAACGACGGACTGCGGATCCTTCTCGCTCATCTCGACTCCTGTTCGATGTACGGGGCCCGGCTCGAGGCGGCATGCCCTCGTTGCGGTTTAGTATAACGTGTTCCAGTTTTACCCGATAGTGCGGTTTTTCTCGTCACGCCGCCTCGACCCTTCAGGGAGCACAGGAATGCCCATCGATCCCCACGTCGCCGTCGGTGCCGAACTACCGCCGGTCGAGTTCTCCTGGACCGAGTCGGACGTCCTCCTCTACCACCTAGCAGTGGGCGCCGGGCGAGCAAGCACCGACCGCGACGAACTGCGATGGGTCACGGAAGGCGGCGACCGCGTGCTGCCGACGTTCGCCACCGTCGCCGCCACGTTCCACGCCGACGAGCCGCCGCGGGTGTCGTTTCCCGGAGTCGACATCGACCTCGCCGCCGTCGTGCACGGGTCGCAGCAGGTAGAGGTCCACGCGCCGATCCCGCGCTCCGGCGCCGGCGTCACCGTCACCCGCATCGCCGAGGTGATGGACAAGGGCTCGGCGGCGGTCATCGTGCAGGAGTCGACGACGACCACACCCGACGGCGCACCCCTGTGGACCGCGCGGTCGTCCATCTTCGCCAAGGGCGAAGGAGGTTTCGGCGGAGAGCGCGGCACCTCCCGTCCGGCGTGGACGCCCGATCGCGAACCCGACCACACGGTGGAAGTCCCGACCTTGCCCCAGCAGGCATTGCTCTACCGGTTGTGCGGCGACCGGAACCCGTTGCACTCGGACCCCGACTTCGCCGCTCGCGCCGGCTACGACGCACCGATCCTCCACGGCCTGTGCACGTACGGCATCACGTGCAAGGCCGTCTCCGACACGTTCTCCGATGCCGGCGCGGTGGAGTCCTTCGAGGCGAAGTTCGCCGGCATTCTGACTCCCGGTGAGACCCTCCGGATTCGCCTGTGGCGCAACGGATCCACTGTTCACGGACAGGTCACGTCCGTGGAGCGGGCCGACGCGCCCGTGCTGTCCGGCGTGTCGGCCCGCTTGTCGAACTAGCTGTCCGTCGAGTCAGCTGCCGAGGATCAGTCCGGAGGTGGGGACACCGGTTCCCGCGGTGACCAGAACGGTGCTCGCACCGGCGATCTGGTTCACCGCGGTTCCCCGGATCTGACGGACACCCTCGGCGATGCCGTTCATGCCGTGGATGTACGCCTCGCCCAACTGCCCGCCGTGCGGGTTCAACGGCAATCGTCCGGTCAGGCCGAGGGATCCACCCGAGACGAAGTCCTTGGCCTCGCCGCGGCCACAGAATCCCAGTTCCTCGAGCTGCATCAGCACGAACGGCGTGAAGTGGTCGTAGAGGATCGCGGTGTCGACATCTGCAGGCGTGCGGCCGGATTGATCCCACAGTTGACGCCCCACGACGCTCATCTCCGGCAGCGCCGCCACGTCGTCGCGGTAGTAGCTGGTCATGACGAACTGGTCGGCCGCACTCCCCTGCGCTGCCGCAACGATCGACACCGCGGGATGCGGCAGATCCGCGGCGCGCTCGGCACTGGTGACCACGATCGCGACACCACCGTCGCTCTCCTGGCAGCAATCGAAGAGCCGCAACGGTTCCGCGACCCACCGCGACGACTGGTGCTGCTCGAGCGTCAGCGGTTTGCCGTAGAACCACGCCTTCGGATTCGTGGCGGCGTGGGCGCGGTCCGCGACGGCGACAGCCCCGAAATCTTCGCTGGTGGCGCCGTATTCGTGCATGTATCGGCGTGCGGCCATGGCGACCCACGCCGCGGGAGTGCCCAGACCCATGGGATACGACCACCCCGCGTCGACGCCGGACGACGTGGGCGCCGCGGCGACGCCGGTCATGACCTGCCCGAATCTCTGACCGGACCGCTCGTTGAACGCGCGGTAGCACACGACGACGTCGGCAACTCCCGTCGCGACCGCCATCGCGGCGTGCTGGACGGTGGCGCACGCGGCGCCGCCGCCGTAGTTCACGCGGGAGAAAAAGGTGAGTTCGTCGATGCCGGCGGCCCGCGCCACCGCGATCTCCATGCTCGTGTCCTGGGTGAAGGACACGAGGCCGTTCACGTCGGACATCTGCAGTCCGGCATCGGCCACGGCGGCCGTCACGGCCTCGGCGGCCAGTCGGAGTTCGCTCCGACCGGAATTCTTCGAGAAGTCCGTCGCGCCGATTCCGACGATCGCGGCGCGGCCGGACAGGCCCTGCGATGCGGTGCTCATGCGACGTCCTCCTGATTCAGGGTGACGGTGACCGTCCCCACGATGTGCCGGCCGAGCGAGTTGGACCCGATCACGCGCAGAGTCACGTCGTCACCGTCCACGGCGACGATCTCGCCGGTGAACGTGACCGTGTCGTACGCGTACCAGGGCACCCCGAGCCGCAGCGAAATCGAGGTGAAGACCGTTCCCGCGCCGGCCCACTCCTCGACGAACCGTTGCACCAGACCGGTGTCGGTCAGAATGTTGACGAAGATGTCGCGGGACCCACGCGCGACGGCGCTGTCGCGATCGTGGTGGACGTCCTGAAAGTCGCGGGTGGCCAGCGCCGACGCCACGACGAATGTCGGATCCGCGTGAACCACCATCGGCGCGAGCAACTCTCCCACCACCGGAGCCGCACTCCGGTCCCGAAGCCTGGATGCGCGCGGCACGTCGGCCACGCGCCAGAACGGGACGGTCAGCGTGTCGTCGACGCGGTCGTAGTCGACGCTTACGGCCATGCCGATTCGCACCAGATCACCGTCGATGCCTCGCAACTCCCCCAGCATGCGCGGCCCCTCGTCCAGCTGCACCAGAGCGACCACGAACGGCGTCCGGCGTCCGGGCACCGCCGGATGGTGATGCACCACGTAGCTGTGCACGGTCCCGGTGCCCGACATGACGGAGTAGTCCACCGGCGCCGCCGGGTCCGTGTCCACCCTCGGCACGGGAGGGTGGCGCAGCGATCCGTCGCCCAGGCGTTGGACACGGAGCTCCCGCGCCGATGTTCCCTGCCAGAAGAATTCGGTGTCCTGACTGACCACCGGTCTGAGCACGTCGGCAGGGACAGCGGTGGCCGGGGTCGCGGTGGACGCGCCGGCGGTGGACGAGCTGGAGTCGGCCGCGGGGGGCGCGAACTTCAGCACGCGGAAGGTCATCTCGGCGACGGGCTCGTCCGCCCGGAACCATGTGTTCCGCGTGGTGACGAACCATCCCTCGCCCACGGAAGTCTTCTTCGGACCGACCACCGATTCGAGCACGGTCGACACCGTCAGCTCGTCCCCTGTGTGAAGCGGCCGGTGATAGGTCTGGCCGCAGTCGGTCGCGACCACCGAGGTGTACCCGGCGTCGTCGAGAACGGCCATCATCGCGCCCAGCGGATCGTCGGGGGCGCGTCTGCCGCGCAGACCACCCATGGTCCACATCTGGAGCGTCGCCGCCGGAACGTCGCGAGTGGTGTCCGGCTCGAAACCCAGCGCCTCGAGCCATGTGTTGACCATGGGCCGATTCACCGGGTCGCGGCCCGCTCTGCGGGCGCTGGCTCCGGCGGCCGCGATGTCCGCAGCGCGCTGGGTGATGGTGTCGTTCACGCGACTCCCCTCGTGTCGGTCGGTGACCTGATTTCTGCAACACGTTACAGTCTGGTGCGCGATCCGACCGCGGGATCGCGTAACGAGGAATGCGGCTGCAATTTTGGCAACTGCACCTGTCGCTTCCTCCGCATGAGCTATAACGTGTTCTACAAACACGGCCCCGCCAACCCGGGGCCGGAAGACGAATCCCCCGGAGGAACCATCGTGAATCGAGTTGCAGGCAAGATCGCCTTCGTCACCGGCGCAGCGCGCGGGCAGGGACGAAGCCACGCAGTGCACCTGGCCGACGAGGGCGCAGACATCATCGCGTTCGACATCTGCGACAACATCGCCACCAACGAGTACGACCTCGCCACCGAAGCCGATCTCGACGAGACACGCTCCCTGGTGGAGAAGTCCGGGCGTCGCATCGTCACGGCCAAGGTCGACGTGCGCGATCGCGCATCGATGGACCGTGAACTTGCCGCCGCGATCGCCGAGATGGGCGGATCCCTCGACATCGTCGTGGCGAACGCCGGGATCTGTCCCCTGGGCAACGGAGTTCCCAAGGAAGGCTTCGTCGACGCCTTCGACGTGGACTTCGTCGGTGTCGTCAACACCATCCACGCCGCGATGCCGCACCTCGAGTCGGGCGCCTCCATCATCGCCATCGGCAGCGTCGCGGGTCTCGTTCCCCAGATCGGCATCAACGGCATGCAGGCACTGCAGGGACCGGGCGGAGACGGATACGGGCTGGCGAAGAAGATGATCCAGACCTACACCGCGTCACTGGCACTGACTCTCGGCCCCAGCATGATTCGCGTCAATGCGGTTCACCCCACCAACGTCAGCACCGACATGCTGCACAGCAAGGTCATGTACAAGACCTTCCGCCCGGACCTCGAGAACCCGACCCGTGAAGACGCCGAGGTCACGTTCCCCTTCATGCAGTCGATGCCGATTCCGTACGTCCAGCCGGACGACATCTCGCACGCCGTCGTGTACCTCGCGTCGGACGAGTCGCGCTACGTCACCGGCCAGCAGCTGCGCGTCGACGCCGGGGCGGGTCAGAAACTCGGGGTCTGATCACCCGCCGTCAGCGTGGAACGTGTTCCCTGCGGCCCACCGTTCGCCGGCTGCCCGGGTGCAGTGTGAGATGTCACCAGCTCGAGTAGAATTAGCGTCTCAGCGAAACGGAGGGTCCTGTGACACGTCCAGTTGCAGATGCCGAAAGCGGAACTCGTTCTCAGCGGGAACGCCGCAAGCGAATTCTCGATGCCACGTTGGCATTGGCGTCCAAGGGCGGATACGACGCCGTTCAGATGCGCGACGTCGCGGAGAAAGCCGACGTGGCCGTCGGCACGCTGTACCGCTACTTCCCGTCGAAGGTCCATCTCCTGGTCACCGCACTCGGCCGCGAGATGGAGCGCTTCGACGGGCGGAACGCGCGCGCCAAGTACAAGGCACTTCCCGCCGAGAAGCGGCTGCACATGATGATCGGCGGCATCACACGCGCGATGCAGAAGGATCCACTTCTCACCGAAGCGATGACGCGGGCATTCATGTTCGCGGACGCCTCGGCGGCCGCCGAGGTGGATCACGTGGGGCGCCTGATGGACAGCGTCTTCGCCGCCGCGATGGCCGACGGCGAGCCGACGTCCACCCAGCTCGACATGGCCCGCGTCATCAGTGACGTCTGGCTGTCCAACCTGGTCGCCTGGGTCACGCGCCGGGCGTCCGCCCAGGACGTCGCGCGTCGCATGGACACCACCGTTGCTCTACTGCTGCAAGAAAATTCGATAGATCAGTGAAGAGCTCGGGTCGACCCCGAGCCGACCCGAGGAGATTTGCTGTGCAGGACCGACTGCTCGACCGACGCATCGTGATAACCGGTGCAGGATCTGGGATAGGCGCGGGAACAACACTGCGACTGCTGTCGGAGGGCGCGCACGTCGTCGCTGTCGACGTCGACAGCCGTGGGCTGGAGGCAACCCGCACGGCTGCGGAAGGCCAGGGCGGCGGCAAACTCGTCACCGCGATCTGCGACATCTCCGACGAACACAGCGTCGCATCGCTGTACGCGGAAGTCGACGAGACTCTCGGCGGCCTCGATGCCGTCGTCAACGCCGCCGGCATTCTCGTTCCCGCGCACACCCACGAGATGTCACTCGCACTGTGGAACAAAGTGATCGCGGTCAACCTCACCGGAACGTTCCTCATGTGCCGCGCTGCGATACCGCGCCTGCTGGCGTCCCCCCGCGACGGGGTGATCGTGAACTTCTCGTCGACGTCGGCCACATTCGCGCACCCGTACATGGCTGCGTACGCCGCCACCAAGGGCGCGATCGCGTCGATGACTCACACCATCGCGCTCGAATACACGAAGCAGCGCCTGCGAGCGGTGTGCGTGAGTCCCGGCGGAATCACCAGCAAGATCACCACCGAGTCGATCCTGACCCTCCCCTCCGATGCGGACGGCACTCTGTTCGCGAAGCTCACGTCGCCGTTCGGCGGTGGCAGCTTCGGCGAACCCGCCGACGTTGCCGGAGTGGTCGCCATGCTGGTCTCGGACGACGGAAAGTTCATCAACGGCACCGAGATTCGCATCGACGGTGGCGCTCACATGTAGCGGTTCATCCGTGCTCGGGCCGTCGCGGCGGAGAGCTCAACCCGGTGAACAGGGCGGTGGACGCCTCCGTCAGGAGACGAGAGAGGTCGGCGTCCTCGTCGTCCAGCCACTGCTCGTACGCCGAGATCGCCACGCCGAGCGCGAGCCAGCCCGCCGTCCGCGGATACAGGTCGTCCGTCGCGACATGTGTTCGCGCAGCCACGAATTCGCCGATGACCTGACGCCACCCCTGATACATCACCATCGAGTACGCCTGCAGTGCAGGGACTTCGAAGATCAGACGCATCCGGGTTCGGTGGATGTCCCGTTCCTCGTCGGGGAACGAGTTGAACCGAACCAGCGCGGACACGAGCGCGTCGGGGATCGAACTCTCTGTCGGCATGTCCGCGAGCAGGTTTCGGAGAACGTCCAATCCGGCGTCGAAGTCTCCCCACGGAACGGCGCTCTTGGACGGGAAGTAACGGAAGAAGGTGCGGCGCGCGATGCCGGCCGCCTCGGCGATGTCGTCGACACTGGTGGCGTCGAAACCGCGTTCGGCAAAAAGGGCAATTGCCACGTCGCTGATACCGCCTCTCGTCGTCGACGGCGGACGGCCCACGGCAGCGGGCACTTCCTGGTCCACACCTTCTCCTCGTCGATGTCGTCGATTTTCGTACTTTATGCACTCGGTGCCACTATCGTGTGGTGTGCGCCACTACTCGGTGAAACGCACACGTTGTCGTCTCAGGAGGTTGCCATGTCGGATCAGTCGTCGCCCACGTTCGAAGCTTCGCAGTCGGAGGAGTCCTTGGTGGAGGAATCGTTGGTGGAGGAAGTCTCCATCGACGGCATGTGCGGCGTGTACTGAGCAGCCCGATGACGACCGGCCTCCGGCCTTCCCGCGAGATGAATCTCGATCTCGGGTGGCGGTTGAACCCGAAGGTGGCGCTTCGCCCCGAGCCGTTCGGGGCGTTGCTCTACCACTTCGGTACCCGCAAGCTCTCGTTCCTCAAGAACACCACCATCGTGACCATCGTGCAGTCACTGCCGGACCATCCGACTGCGCGCTCGGCCGTTCTCGCCGCCGGAGTCACGGAAGCAGCGTTGCCGAAATACGCTGACGCGCTGCGTGTTCTGGCCGAGTCGACCATGATCGTTCCCGCCGACGCACAGGAAGACGCAGCATGACCTCCACACTCTCCCGTCCTGAGCAGCCCGTGGGGCGTTTGGTCGATCAGTTCGAACTCGGCCTCGACGCCCCGATCTGCCTGACGTGGGAACTGACGTACGCCTGCAACCTGTCCTGCGTGCACTGCCTGTCCTCCTCCGGCCGCCGCGACCCCCGCGAACTGTCCACCCAGCAGTGCAAATCGATCATCGACGAGCTCCAACGCATGCAGGTGTTCTACGTCAACATCGGCGGCGGCGAACCCACCGTCCGCAGTGACTTCTGGGAACTCGTCGACTACGCCACCGCCCACCAGGTCGGGGTGAAGTTCTCCACCAACGGCGTCAAGATCGACCAGACGGCCGCCGCCCGGCTCGCCGCGTCCGATTACGTGGACGTGCAGATCTCCCTCGACGGCGCCACCGCCGAGGTCAACGACGCCGTCCGCGGACCCGGCTCGTTCGACATGGCCGTCCGCGCGCTGCGCAACCTCAAAGACGCCGGATTCCGGGATGCGAAGATCTCTGTGGTCGTCACCCGCCACAACGTCTCCCAGCTCGACGACTTCAAAGCCCTCGCCGACGACTACGACGCCACGTTGCGGATCACCCGGTTGCGCCCGTCCGGACGTGGTGCGGACGTGTGGGACGACCTGCACCCCACCGCCGGGCAGCAACGCCAGCTCTACGACTGGCTCGTCGCCAACGGTGAGGGGGTGCTGACGGGGGATTCGTTCTTCCACCTCTCCGCCTACGGTGACGCCCTACCGGGCTTGAACTTGTGTGGTGCGGGGCGGGTGGTGTGCCTGATCGACCCCATCGGGGATGTGTACGCGTGCCCGTTCGCCATTCACGAGCAGTTCCTCGCCGGCAACATCGTCACCGATCACGGGTTCCAGTCGGTGTGGCAGACCTCGGAGCTGTTCCAGGAGTTGCGGTCTCCGCAGACCGGTGGGGCGTGCACGAAGTGCCAGCATTTCGATTCGTGCCGGGGTGGGTGCATGGCGGCGAAGTTCTTCACCGGCCTGCCCATGGACGGCCCGGACCCCGAATGCGTGCAGGGGTACGGGGAATCGGCGTTGGCCGCCGACCGCGGCGCCGTCCCGAAGTCCAGTGTCGATCACTCCCGCAGCGGCACGAGGGCCACCCCCAAAGCATCGGTGCCGCTGACACTGCTCGTGGGGCAAGGCGGAGCACCAGTGAAGATCTGCGACGAAAACCCGCTCGCAGGAATGGCTTCGAGCAAGGACGACCGGTGAAACTCCGCGACCTGCAGGCCCACAACCCGTGGGCGAGAAACCCGTGGATGGAGACCGTCGCCGAAGCGCAGCGACGAGCCAAGAAACGGCTACCCCCGTCGGTGTACTCGGCGCTGATCGCCGGCTCCGAGCGCGGCAGCACCTACGACGACAACATGGCAGCGTTCGGCGAACTCGGTTTCGCCCCGCACGTCGCCGGCCACGCCGCCGTCCGTGATCAGTCCACAACGGTTATGGGACAACACATCTCCATGCCGGTGATCATCTCCCCCACCGGCGTCCAGGCCGTCGACCCGGACGGGGAGGTCGCCGTCGCACGCGCTGCCGCCGCCCGCGGCACCATCATGGGTTTGTCGTCGTTCGCGTCCAAGTCCGTCGAAGAAGTCGCTGCGGTCAACCCTCAGACACTGTTTCAGGTGTACTGGCTCGGGACCCGCGACGAGATGGTCGCCCGTATGGAACGGGCGAAAGCCGCCGGCGCCGTAGGCATCATCCTGACGCTCGACTGGTCGTTCTCGTACGGCCGCGACTGGGGCAGCCCCTCCATTCCCGAGACCATGAACCTGGCCGCCATGGCGAAGTTCGCACCGGAGGGCCTCATTCGGCCGGCGTGGTTGTACAAGTTCGCCAAGTCGGGACGCATCCCCGCCCTGACGACGCCGAACATCCTCCCCGCCGGCGCACCACAGCCGCCGACGTTCTTCGGGGCCTATGGAATGTGGCAGCAGACCCCGCCACCGTCGTGGGAGGACGTCGCCTGGCTCCGCGCACAGTGGGACGGCCCGTTCATGCTCAAGGGCATCTCCCGGGTCGACGACGCCCGCCGCGCCATCGATGCCGGCTTCTCCGCCATTTCCGTCTCGAACCACGGCGGCAACAACCTCGACGGCACACCCGCCACCATCCGCATGCTCCCGGCCGTCGCCGAGGCCGTCGGCGATCAGATCGAGGTTCTCCTCGACGGCGGCATCCGGCGGGGCAGCGACGTCGTCAAGGCCGTCGCCCTCGGCGCCCGCGCCGTGATGATCGGCCGTGCCTACCTGTGGGGTCTCGCCGCGAACGGGCAGGCCGGTGTGGAGAACGTTCTCGACGTCCTCCGAATGGGCGCCGACAGCGCGCTGCTCGGCATGGGCAAGAGCTCGCTCGCCGATCTCGGACCGGACGACATCGTCGTGCCCGACGGGTTCGTCAGGGCCCTCGGGGTGACGCGGGAGGCGGTAGTTCAGACGTCCTGACCGTCGCCGGCGTCGATCGCGTCGGCGAGTAGTTGCGCGAGGTGTTCACCCCGCCGATCGGTCAGGTCGGACAGTTGGGTTCGGCACGAGTACCCGTCGGCCAGGATGACGGTGTCCGCGGCCGCGGCGTCCACCGCGGGGATCAACTGTTGCTCGGCGACGGCCACCGACACCTCGTAGTGACCCCGCTCGACCCCGAAGTTGCCCGCGAGTCCACAGCACCCGCCCAGCCTGTCGACCTGCGCGCCTGCCCGATCCAGCAGTGCGGCATCCACACTCCACCCCATCACGGCGTGATGGTGGCAATGCGGTTGCGCCACAACCTTCTTGCCGGACATCGACGATGGTTGCCAGCCGCGATCGGTCAGCAACTCGGCGAGGGTGCGGGTGGCGTCGGCCACCTGTTTCGCGTTGTCGTCGTTCACGAGTTGCACAGCGTCGGAGCGAAGCACACCGGTGCACGACGGCTCCATCCCCACGATCGGGACGCCCTCCTCCGCGGAGCGAGCCAGCGCCTCGACGGTCCGACCCAAAATTTTCTTCGCGGCGTCCAGTTGACCCGTCGAGATCCAGGTCAGCCCACAGCACTGCTGCTTCTCGGTCAAACGCGGACTGAAGCCCGCCTCCTCGAGCACCCGCACGGTCGCCACCCCCACCTCGGGGGTGAAGTAGTTGGTGAACGAATCGACGAACAACGTGACCGGGTCTCCGCCGGTCGTGCGCTCGCCGGCCGTGGAGGCGAACCAGGATCGAAAGGTCGTGTCGGCGAACGGCGGGATCGTGCGGCGACCGTCCACACCGGCCGCGGCGAGAGCCAAGGGGCCTATCCCGCGAATCCGCATGGCGGCGTTGACCGATCGGGGTGCCTTGCTCGCCAGCTTGGCCCAACGCGGCAACCACCCGAGCGAGTAGTGCGAGGCCGGCCTCTTCCTGCCCTTGTAGCTCTGGTGAAGGACCTCGGATTTGTAGGCCGCCATGTCGACGCCGGTCGGGCAGTCGGAGGCGCAGCCCTTGCAGGACAGGCAGAGATCGAGCGCCTCGTGCACCTCCGGTGATCGCCATCCACCCGACACCTCGGTCCCGTTGATCATCTCCTGCAGCACACGGGCCCGCCCGCGGGTCGAGTCCTTCTCGTCTCGGGTGGCCAGGAACGACGGGCACATCACCCCACCGGTCGCGGTGTTGTCCGCCCGGCACTTGCCCACCCCGGTGCAGCGGTGAACGGCTTGGGAAAAGTCGCCTCCGTCATCGTGATACGCCAAGGCAAGGTTGCGACGAAACGGCACCGCAGCGGGCACACGCAGATCCGCGTCGACGGGACGCGGGTCCACCACCACTCCGGGATTGAAAATGTTGTCGGGGTCGAAGGCGTCCTTGACCGCCGCGAACAGAGCCTGTGCGTCCTTCGAATACATCAGCGGCAGAAGCTCACTGCGAGCTCGGCCGTCCCCGTGCTCGCCCGAAAGCGAGCCCCCGTATCCGGCCACGAGGGTTCCGGCCGCAACCAGAAATTTTCTGAACACCTCTGTCCCACCGGGCTTGTCGAGGGGAAGATCGACCCGAATGTGCAGGCACCCGTCGCCGAAATGGCCGTAAGGAAGTCCTGTCACCCCGAAGTCGGTCATCAACCTGTCGAAGTCCCGAAGGTAGTCACCCAGGCGATCCGGCGGGACAGCCGCGTCCTCCCATCCCGCGTGCGCGGGCAACCCGGAAGGGCTGCGGCCGGCGAGGCCGGCGCCGTCGGCCCGAATGCGCCACAGCGCGGCGGTCTGCCCCGGATCGGTCACGATCAGCGAATCGTCCGCACCACACTGGGCAGCAACATGATTCGCGCGTTCGAGGGCTTCGCCTGCCGACGCGCCGACGACCTCGACGAACAGCCACGCCGACCCTCGCGGCAAGGGGGGCACGGCATTAGGCCCGCGCCGCGTCCTGACGACGTCGACGATTCGGGAATCGATACCCTCGCACGCGGTGGGCGAGAACCGGAGAACCGACGGCGAGGCATCTCCGGCTGCGGCGATATCGGAATAGCCGAGCACGACCAGCACCGACGACTCGGGTTCGTTCACGAGACGAACCGTCGCTTCGGTCACGAGGCCCAGCGTTCCCTCGCTGCCGACCAACATCCGCGCCACGTCGAATCGGTTCTCCGGCAGCAGATGCTCGAGGGCGTACCCCGACACCTGCCGACCGAACTGGCCGAACTCGGTCCGCATCGTTGCCAAGCCACCGGCCGAAATCGTCTGCAGGCGTTCGAGGACGGGAGAATCCGACGGGTGTTCGACGCGGCCTGTGACGACCGCGGAGCCCAGACGGATGTGCTCGCCCGATCCGGTCAGGACTTCGAGGGCGGTGACGTTGTCCGAAGTCCGCCCGTAGCCGAGCGTGCGGGTGCCGCACGCGTTGTTTCCGATCATCCCGCCGATGGTGCACCGGGTGTGAGTCGAGGGGTCCGGGCCGAACCGAAGCCCGCGCTGAGCAGCCGCGGCCTGCAGAGAGGCCTGCACGACTCCGGGTTGGACCACCGCCGTGCGCTCGTCCGGGTCGAGCGAGAGAACATGATTCATGTGTCGGCTGAAGTCCACGACCAGCCCGGTGCCCACAGCGTTGCCTGCGACGGAGGTTCCGGCCCCGCGGGCGGTGATGGGCACCCCGAGCGCCCGCGCCACGGACACGAGTGCCGACACCTCGCCGGAGTCTCGGGGACAGACCACCGCGGTCGGGGTCACCCGATAGAGCGACGCATCCGAGGAGTACGAATGTCGTTGTGCGCCATCGGTGTACACGTCGGTGACACCGCACGCGCGGAGTTCCTCGACCAGACGACTCACTGACACCATGCGTAGCATGTTACAGAGCGTGGCATGTCAGGGGCCCTCGACCGCACGATCCGATTGTTAAAGTCCGTACGTGCCCGCAAGCGACCTTCGCCTCGAGCCGCTCCCCCGCGCACCCGGTCGACGAGTCGAGCAGGTTGCCACCGCGATACGAGCGGCGATCGACGCCGGTGTCATGTCGCCGGGAGTGAAATATTCGGCTTACCAGCTGTCTGACCTTCTCGGCGTCTCCCGCACGCCCGTCCGGGACGCGCTGCTCCGACTGGAGGAAGTCGGGCTCATCCAGTTCGAGGCCCGGCAGGGTTTTCGCATCGTTCTGCCCCACCCCAAGGAGATCGCCGACATCTTCGCGGTGCGCATCGCACTCGAGGTACCCGCGGTCAGACGGGCAGCGTCGACGGCCGACCCGAACACAGTCCGCGCCCTCGAGAAACAACTTGCGCGGATGCACACAGCAGTCGCCGACGACGACGAACCCGGCCTGGCCCGCCACGACCTGTCGTTCCACGACGCGATTCTCGGTGTCGCCGGCAACCACAGCGCACGAAAGATTGTCGCGACACTCCGAGAGTCGACCCGGTTGCTCGGGGCCACTACCGGGCACCGCTCGCGCACCCTGGCCGACATCGACAACGAGCACACGCCCATTCTCGCGGCGATCGCCGCGAACGACGCCGATGCTGCCGAAGCCGCAATGCGTGAGCACTTGGAGGTCACCGGCCGCCTACTGGTCGAGCAGGCCATCAAGGAACAGCAGCTCGAGCTAGACGCAGACTCCATCTGGGCGAACGCAGTGGCCGACTGACATCCGAGAGACCGGTCGCGGCGGGTCATCTATTTCTCGAACTCTCGAGGGGGTGGCGGGCGCGCTGCGATATTGCACCCAGATCGACGGAATACGCGGGATCCCGCGCATGTGACCGACTTGGGTGCAGTCACGGTCGGGCGGACTACGGCTATGCCCTCGACATGACAATCGTGTTCCGCAGTACTCCCAACCCGTCGACCTCGACTTCGACGGTGTCACCGGGATGCAACAGCCACGCAGGTGTGCGCGCGTAGCCCACGCCGGACGGCGTTCCGGTGGCCAGGAGGTCACCGGGGTTGACGGTGAAGGTGCGCGATATGTGGGCGAGGGTGTCGCCGACGGTATAGATCATCTGGTCGGTGCTCGCGTCCTGCACCGTCTCGCCGTTGACCCGAGTCGAAATTCGCAGCCCGCGTCGGAGGTCACCCACTTCCCCGGCGGGCACGAGTGGACCGAGCGGCCCGGAACGATCCGCGTTCTTCCCCAGAATCCATTGCGACGTGAGCTTCTGGGCCCGGCGAGCCGTGATGTCGTTGAAGGTGGAGTAGCCGACCACCGCGTTCAGCGCGTCGTCCGGGGTGGCGTTCGAGATCGGGGAGCCGACCCAGGCCATCACCTCGCCCTCCCAGTCGAGGCCGTCCTCGTCGATCGGCACCGAGACCTCGTCCCCACCGACGGTGAGCGACGCCGGCCAGCGGGCGAACAGGGTCGGATGCTCCGGCACAGGCTCGGCGCGGTAGCTCCCCTCGGCCACATGATCGCGATAGTTCAGACCGATGCAGATGACGCGCGCGCCGGGAAGGACCGGCGGCACGAAGGTTACGTCGTCGCTCGACACCGTCTCGCGTCCGGCGCGCGTCATGAAAGCGGCTGCATCCGACCAGAACTCGTGGAGGCCGGCCACGACGGTCACCCTGGAACCGTCACCTCCGAGGTCGGCGACCTCCACGGCGTCGCTCCCGTGGCGTTTGATCCCGACTAGTCGCATGGTCCTTCTCCGTTCAGCCTCATCCAGGAAAACCTTCCAAACCTTCGGAGGTTTATGGTCTGATGAGAACTATGCCAACACGGACCCCGTCAGAGCAAGGCCCCGGTCGACCATCGATGGTCTTCGGCCGCCGAACACGCGCGGAGGACTTGGCCGCGGCCCTGGACGAGCGCATCCGCGACAGCGGACTCGAAGCCGGCGATGCGGTCGGCACATTCGAATCGCTGCGCGCAGAAACAGGTTTCGCGTACTCGACTGTCAGTGAAGCAGTGCGGCTTCTGCGCGACCGCGGTGTTCTCGAGATCCGTCCCGGCAGAAACGGCGGACTGTTCGTCGCCGAATCCGGACCGGTGGTCAGGATGAGACACACCCTTCTCGCGGTGGCCGACGATCCCACCGCAGTGGCGGACGCCATCGAACTTCGAGAGCAACTCGAACCGCTGATCGACGTGTCCGCGGCCCGGCACTGCACCGATCGTGACGCTGTCGAACTTCGTCACGCCCTGAACGCGATGGATTCGGCACGAACGTGGGCAGGCTTCATGCGCGCGAACTGGGCTCTGCACGAACGTATTGCTGCGATCTGCCCCAACGAGATGGCCCGGGCGGTGTACGTCGGGACGCTCGGGTACCTGAACTCGGCGACTCCGAGTGTCGACGACACCGACGCCGACGCCTATCGGGGCGAGCGCTACCGAATTCACGTCGATCTGGTGAACGCAATCATCGATGGCAGCGAGGACGCCGTACGAGCGATCGTCCTCCGGCACAACAACACACCAACCGGAAGGACGACGCCATGACCGGAGAATTCCGTCAGTACCTGTTCCCGGAGGACCACCCGCGCCTTGCCGACGTTCGCGGGATGGACCCGTACACGTACGCCAAGGCAGCACGTGAACCGGGAACGTTCACCGGGGACCTGGTTGCGGGCTGGACTCCGTTGTATCTGAACGAGTTCCGAGGAGTCACCGAGAACGGCGTTCTGCGTGCCGATGTTCACCGGTGGGAGCCGGCACTGCCCGGCGAAGCTGCGCCGGTGGCAGCGATGGTGGCAGCCGCAGAGGATTTCCTGGCCGCGTTGGAACCTGACTCACGAGCGGCGGTGATGTTTCCGGTCGATGCCCCCGAGTGGCAGACGTGGGCCAACCCGGAATTCATGCAGTTCGACACCGGCCTTCGACTGGAGTTCCAGCCCGAGGAGGTGCGAGCCAAGGCGCTCGCGCTGATGGCCGCGTCTCTGAGTCCGGAGGGCTACGAGTTGGCGCACAACATGATGCTGATCAACGGGTTCCTGGGTGAGGTGGTCGGACTGCAGAGCGTGCTGGGCGAGTTCAGCTACAACATCGCGGTCTACGGCACGCCGGATCCGGTTGCCCCGTGGGGCTGGCACGTGTTCGGACACCACATGGCCGTCAACTGCCTGGTGGTGGACGGCCGAATGGTGATCAGCCCGACCTTCCTGGGCGCAGAGCCGAACGAGATCGACGACGGCGAGCACGCCGGAATCGAATCGTTCACTCCCCGGATCGACCTGGGGATCGACCTGATGTCCAGGCTGACACCCGAGCAGCGTTCCAGGGCAACGATATACGAGAAAATGGTGGACCCCGCGATGCCCGCCGGCCGCGTCCATCCCGGCGACGAACGGCACCTGGCCGGCGCGTTTCAGGACAACCGGCAGATCCCGTTCGAGGGAATCTGCGCCACCGAGATGTCACCGGACTCGCGACGGGTGCTGCTGGACATCGTCGAACAGTTCGTCCTTCTGCTGCCGACCGGCCCTCGCAGAGCAGCGATGCGCCAGGTAGCGCGATGGCTACCCGAGACGTGGTTCTCGTGGATCGGTGGACACGAACGCGGAGACGTCTTCTACTACCGCATCCAGTCGCCTGTCGTCATTGCCGAACTGGATCATCACTGCGGCGTCTTCCTCGACTACGACACACCCAAACCGTTCCACATCCACACCGTTCTACGGACACCGCACGGCAACGACTACGGGCGCGCCTTCGTCCGTCAGTGGCAGAAGCGGTCTCGATGACGACCAGGGGGTGAGGACATGGCCGACATCGGTCGTGCCACCGTGGTTCTCGATGCCATCGCGGAAAGCAGCGGCTCCCTCACCCTGACCGAACTCGCGTTGCGCACCGGGCTGCCCCGCTCCACGGTTCACCGGATCGTGCAGTCCCTCGAGCAAGAGTTGTTCGTCGTTCGGTTACCGGATCGTCAGGGCTACTCGCTGGGCCCCGGTCTGCTCAAGTTCGGCATGGGTGCCCACCTGAAGCTGTTGTCCGCCAACCGGCCACAGCTCGCGCAGCTGGCACGGGTCATGAACGAGCACGTGGAACTTGCCGTCTTCTCCGGGCGGGAGGTCGTGGTGGTCGATCAATTGGCGTCTCCGGACCGCCTCCGAGGAGTGACCAAGGTAGGAAAGAGCTTCTCGCTGCACGCGAGTTGTATCGGTACGGCTCTGCTTGCTCATCTTCCGGCGGATCGAGTGTCGGACCTCGTTCGCGAGCCGTTGACGCGCTTCACGGCGAACACGATCGTCGATCCAGCGGAGCTGACTGCGCGATTGGACCGAATTCGTCTGTCCCACATTGCGATCGACAACGAAGAGCACGACGTGGGAATTTCGGCCGTCGCGACGGGATTCGTCGGACCTACGGGAGCGTTGCAAGCGGTGAGCATCGTGATGCCGACCTCGCGCTTCGCCGACAAACGCGATCGTGCGATCGATGGTTTGAAAGTTCTCAACCCTGCGGTGAACCTGCGCGCGCTGTAGCCGTAGAGGTGGTCGACGCCGGGCGCCCGTTCGAACGACCGGCGACATACAGACCGGCCACAGCAACCAGGCACAGACCCGCGGATGCGGCGAACACCGAGAACAAGCCGTGCGCCCCGCCGACGGCGATCGCCGAACCGCCGAGGACCGGTCCGAGGAACGCGCCGATGAACGAGGTGCTGTTGGACCACCCCAGCGCCTGCGCGCGAACCGGAAGCGGAAACACGTCGGCGGTCGTCGTGTGGACCAGATTCATGGTGGAGTGCCCTCCGATTCCCATGAACGCCACGCACACGATGGTGGTCGAGGGTGTCACGGGGAGCGTCAGCATGCCCACCAGACCACCGAGCGTGCACGCTGCGGTGATGATCGAAACCGGTGCCGAGCCCCGCCGGTCGGCAGCGCGGGCAGTGAGGAAGGACCCGAGAACCGCGGCTCCGGTGAGGGTGAACGAGAGCAGCAACGCCGCTCTCAGCGAGTATCCCAGATCGATCATCGCCTGTGTGCCCCACACGTTGAGGCCCTGCCACGCAACCATGTTGGCCACGGCGCAGCCGGCGATGATCACGGTGATCACCAAGCCCCGGCCCGTGAACATGGTGCGCACCTTCTGCCGAGTCGACCATGCCCTCCCTGCGATCTCCTGTGGTGTGTCCGTCGGAATCGTCATCCGGGACACCGCTGCGGCGATCGCGAGTGCGGCGGTCGCGCCGACGAAGAACATGGGTCGCCAGCCGAACGCCGGAAGGATCGGTACCGCCAGCAACGCGGCAACGACACCTCCGAGGGGGATGCCCGCCATCGTGACAGTCACAACGAACGAGGCGTGCTTGGACGCGGAACTGTTGCGCGCGGTGGTCATTGCAGTGGTCAGCGATCCCCCGATGCCGAAGCCGGTGACGAGTCGTGCAGCGGCGAGAACCGTCACGCCGGTCGCAGAACCGGTCAGGACAGCGCCGAGCGCAAACAACCCGATCGCGATCAACAAGACCTTCTTGCGGCCGATCCGATCCGCGACCTGCGGCGCCAGGATGGCACCGCAGATCGCTCCGATGTAGACCAACCCACCGACCAAACCCGCTGTCCGATCGGTCAAACCGAGCGAGGGATCCTTCAACAGAAGGGGAACCACAGAGCCGTACACGATGAGGTTGAAGCCCTCGATCACCGTGATGAACATGCAGAGCGCGATCACGCGCGGGTGCGATCGAGTTTCGGCGGCGGCCGCGCCCTCGAAAGGAATGGTCGGTTGCATCTGATTCTCCAGGTCGTGGGAACGACACCCGAATCGGGCGGTGCGAGTCATCGTGAGCTGTCGAGTGTGACCTGGGTAACCCGAGAGTCCCGGAATTCGGGACAGAAACACATGGGTTCACGTGTCCCGGAAAGTGGGACTGTCGTGGTGACTGGCACCCATGAACGGGCGCACTCTCGTCGGGTCGCAACGCATTCCAACGCCAGAACGGACTCACCATGAACACCAGCCACGACATCGCGGACCAGGAGAAGACCGACGTGCTGATCGTCGGCTTCGGTCCCGTCGGAAAACTGCTGGCCATCAAATTGGGGACCAGCGGTCACGACGTCGTGGTGATCGACAAGAACGCCGCGGGCTATCCGTTGCCGCGCGCGGTGACTCATTGCTCGGACTTCGCGAGGATTCTGCAGTCCGTCGGCCTTGCTCCCGACACGATCCCGCAGATCACCGAGCCGTACGACGACATGTACGTCTGGCGGAACGGTGCCGGCCGGACGCTGGTCGAGGTCGACTGGACCGGGCGTGGTGAGTCCGGTTGGTACAACACGTATTTCTTCAATCAACCCGACCTCGAGGACGCACTCGACGCGATCGTGGCGGGCATACCGAACGTTCGCGTGAGGAGAGGGTGGGAAGCCAGGTCACTGTCGCTGGACGAGGATCGGGTGACCGTCGACGTCACAGCTGTGACCGACGGTGCCACGTCGGAAATTGCCGCGCAGTGGGTCATCGGAGCCGACGGAGCCAACAGCACCGTCCGCTCCCTCGTCGACATCGAATGGCACGACGACGGCTACTTCTACGACTGGCTCGTGGTGGACGTCAAACCTTCTGCCGACGTGAGCTTTCCACATGTCGCGGCGCAGACGTGCGACGTCGAACGGCCCTCGACGATGGTTCCGGGCGGACCCGGTCGCAGGCGATGGGAATTCATGCGCCTACCGCACGAGACCAAGGAGGAATTGAACAGAACGGCCACGGCATGGTCGCTCCTGGAACCGTACGGCCTCACCGCGGACAACTCCGATCTCGAACGGCATTCGGTGTACACGTTCCAGGCGTGCTGGGCCACGGAGTGGCGAAAGGGAAGGGTCCTGATCGCCGGAGACGCCGCGCACCTCATGCCCCCTTTCGCCGGGCAGGGTCTCGGCGCAGGCGTACGCGACGTGATGAATCTGAGCTGGAAACTCGACGCCGTCCTGCGGGGCCAAGCCCCGCACAGCCTGCTCGACACCTACGGAGCCGAACGCCTCCACCACGCACAGGAATTCGTGAAGTTCTCGACATCGCTGGGGCAGGTCATCTGCATTACCGACCCCGACGAAGCAGCGGAGCGTGACAGCCGCATGATCGAGGAGTGGGAGCGAGGGACGACCCCGCCCACCCCCCCACGTCCGGGTCTCGGGGTCGGCCTGCACACCGGTCCGCACGGAGGTTCGTTGGCGCGACAAGGGCGGGTTTCCCTGGGCGGCGAGATGACCTTGTTCGACGACGCGTTCGGCGGACCCGGAGCGGTCATCACCCGTCGAGCGTCCACGTTCGAAGACCTTCCGACAGCCACGCGTGACCGTCTGAACACGCTCGGCATGAGTTTGGTGGCGCTCACCGGCGCGGCCGACCGAGCCGTTGCGGTGGTCGACGACCTCGACGACACCTACGGCACGTGGCTGGACGAACTCGACGCCGACACGGTCATCGTCCGGCCCGATTTCCATCTCTACGGGGCGTTTTCGGTATCGATGACGGCCTCGGCCATCGACGACTTCGTCAGCCGCGTCACCGGTTCGGCGCCTGCATTCGTTCGCAGCTGAGCGGGGAGGCAGGCTCACGCGCCGTCGACCTTCCGCTCACGCCGGCTAGGCCAGTGGGTCCAATCGGTCGCCCCTCGAGAACGACGCTATCGGGCCGATGGTGCCGGTTCGTCGAACTCGTCGTGCCGCCGCATCCAGAACGCCGTCTCTTCCTGCGGCCACCCCGGAGGAACGTCTTCGCCTTCGATCTGTCCGCCATACGGTGTCAGGTCGACGAGGCTCATCACGCTCCCGATGCGACTGACCATCGACCCGTTCTGGAGGAAATATGTGCGGTAGATGTCGTCGCCGTCGCGAAGAAAGACGTTGAGCGCGAACCACTTCTCGGCGCCGAAGTCCTGGATGAACGAGTCGGTGCGGATCGTGTACCACGGCAGGTCCGTCCAACCCATCCGCTCGGCATAGGCGCGCAGTTGCGGTTGCGGGGCGGGCGACACCATCGCGAAGCTGATATCCCTGGCGTGCAGCAAACCGAGGTCGGCGACGCCGTCGGCCCAGGACGAGCAGCCCACGCACCCCGCATCCGGCCAACCGCCGACTCCCTCCTCGAAGAAGAAGCGGTAGAGGACGAGCTGAGTGCGGCCCTCGAAGAGGTCGGCCAGAGACAGTTCACCCTCAGGCCCTTCGAAGAGGTACTGGGTTCTCCACCTTGGTCATCGGCATGCGTTTGCGAGCTGCAGCAAGCTCGTCCAATTGCGCCGCGACCGCGACTTCCAACTCGGCCATGCGCTCCACAGCCGCGGTCCACTCCTCCGCGGAAACGATCGGTGGTCTCGCGATATTCATAACGCACTGTAACTACACCTCGGCGGGATGGTCTACCGCTGTTCGAAGCGAACTCGCGCAGAGTACGGCGTTCCACGTCTCGTCGTTCTGCAATTACGCAGCGGGCAGCGTCTACCTCGGCTTGGCGAGTGTCGTTGCAGCGCAGACACTCCTGACCTAGCAAAGCTGCTCAATTGCTCCGGTCGGCGAAACCTTCCGGGAGATCACCTGGCGCAGTCTCGATCACGGTCTCGTCGTCGATACCGACGAACTCGAACAGCGTGATGTGCGCGAACTCCGGTACGACGTAGATCGGGTACGTGGGTCCCTCGTCGCGGAGCTTCTGCATCCGGTCGAGGTGATCGTTCTGGTAGAGAACTGTTTTGGACCCGTCGAGTTCGACCCAGTGCGGAAAGAAGATGGTGCCGTGCAGAACTCGGTCTTCGGGAACGACGTTGACGACGACGTTTGTGCCGGTGGGTTCGTTCCACGAGACCTTGTAGACGCCGCGGCCGAGCCCGACCAGGTCGACCTCCTGATCCTTGACCCACCTGCCTCCGACCATTCCGGAGTGAATCCGGTAGTCGATCGTGGTGGCGTTCTTGACGTACATCTCGTACTGCCACCCGTTGGCGTAGGTGTAGATGAACCGATGGCCGACGATTGCGTCGAGGGCCTGATCGGGAGTCGGGTCGCTGACACCGGTGCGAATACTCATAGCACCATCATCACCTCGAATTGCGTTTGTTGCAAACCTAAATATTGCTCACTAATCTGTTGCGATGCACAACGGAGCACCCGGTCTCGCCGATATCGCGCGCAGGTTGAGCGCCGAGATCGGCCCTTTCCGCCGCGTTCTCCTCAACACCTCGCGCTCCCGCGCAGGACTCGAATCCCTGCCCGACGCCCAGATCGAAATTCTGCGGCGACTCTCCCCCGACAGATGGGAGAGCCCCACAACCCTCGGTCGCCGATTGGGCTTGGCTCGCCCTACGATCAGCAATCTCGTCCGCACCATGGAGCAGGACGGCCTCGTCGTACGCCGACCCGATGGCTCGGACGCTCGGAGCATGCTCGTCGGTCTCACGGAGCTCGCCCGGACACAACTGCACGTGTACGACATCGCGGCAGAGGGACTTCTCCTCGAAGTGCTGAACGACCTGACGTCGGACGAACAACGCATCCTGCGCGACACCGTGCCACTGCTCACCCAGATTCGCGGCGCGCTCGAGAGGATCGAGGGTCCGGCCGGCCGGCCGCAGCTTCTCGAGTAGTTTCCCCCTTATGCCGACGGTGTCGTGTCGGCGAGGCTTGGGCAATGAAGCGCAAACACTGGGCCGCCGACGCTGGTGCGATCGCGCTGCTGATCGTCTGGACGGCAACAGCCGGCGTGGTCGAGTGGTGGGGAATCTGGACACTCAACGTCGACACCTCGTGCGACGGCCCCCCGATGCGCACTTTCGGCGGAGGAGGATGGCTGGCATTCGCGGTGCCGCCGGTCTGGGCGGCAGCCTTCGCGGCAGTGGCTGTGTGGCGGCGCGGGACATGGTGGTGGGTGGCCGCGGGATTGGCGGCCGTCTCGGCGCTCGGCCTGGTGCTGAAGGTCGCGACGGTAGGACCGACTCAACTGTGCTTCTGAGTTCGCCGAACGACCTCGTAGCGAGTCACATTGCAGCGCAATAGTTATCGTTATTCGGGCAGCATTTTCGGGGCCAGCAGACCGACGCGATCAGCGTTCTCGCATCACGGTTTCGACGAATGTCGTGACGTGTTCGGCGACTACGACAGGCATCTCGTACGGGGCCATATGACCGCATCGGTCCAGGACATGAATCCGTCGGGGGTTCAGGATCGTCGTCACTTCGTCGAGGCGGTCGATCGGTGTCACGTCGTCCTCCGCGCCCCAGGCCAACATGGTGGGGAGACCTGATGTGGAGTGGTGCCGGTAGAGATCGTGGCGACCGAAGAGTGGAAAGTCGACCAGGGTCGAGACCAGGGAGTACATGCTTCCTTCGACGCGGTAGCACTCCTTGACCATGGACGTCAATTGCGCGGACAACCGCGCATCGCGCACGTTGTGACTCAGATGGTGATCGAGGAACAGCCCGCCGAAGCGTTTGGCCAGCGCTCTCCCGATCGAGCGAGTTCGCAACAGGTGCAACGGTAGCGGGCGGGACGAGTCGAGCCCAGCAGGACC
Source organism: Rhodococcus sp. 320_ES (assembly GCF_059691855.1). Classification (NCBI taxonomy): domain Bacteria; kingdom Bacillati; phylum Actinomycetota; class Actinomycetes; order Mycobacteriales; family Nocardiaceae; genus Rhodococcus; species Rhodococcus sp. 320_ES. Next base: position 641,918 of record NZ_JCAWAG010000002.1, read on the forward strand.
CACCAACGAAAGAGATGCAACACCGCGGGAATGTTCGCGCAGGTATGCCATGGCGATCAGCGCACCCATCGACGTACCCACCAGATGTGCAGGAGTAACTCCGATTTCGCCGCAGAGGGCGGTGACCTGATCGATGAACAGCGGCTCGTCGTAAGTGCCGCGCACTCGATCCGAGTATCCCCGACCGAATGTGCTGTATGCCAGCGTTCGATAGCCCCTCTGGTGCAGGGCTGTCGCGAAACCGTCCCAGTAGTAGTACGGGATCGTCAGTCCACCGACGAGAAGGACCACGTCTCCGTCCTCTGGCCCAGCAAGTTCGTAGTGTGTGACACCCGGCTCGGTCACTGCGAAGTCTCCGCGTACGCGCGCTCGGAAGGCGGCGTCGAGCCGGATGTCCTCGTCGCCGGTGGTGAAGTACTTCATGATGGGTTCCCGTCCTGGCCGACAATGCGAGCGGAGTCGATGAACTCCCGTGTTCGATCTGCAACCCACAGGGGGTCTTCGTCCGGAACCAGATGTCCGGTAACGGGATTGACGACTTCTCGTGCGCAGGTCATATCGGTTTCGAACCCTTGCGAGCCCACCGCTGCGCTGGTGAGAACGAGTGTGGGCGCCGTGATGAAACGCAGCTGCTCGGTGCGGTCGATCTGATCCACCCGCGAGAAGTCGATGAACGCCTGTTGATTTCCGGGGCGCGTCATCATCGTGTGAACCCGCTCGACGAGCTCCGCAGTCACGATGGACCGGGCTGCCGGTCCCACCGTGGCCCGAAGACTTCGTCGGACGGTGCCGCGGGTGGTAGCTCGTCGCAGCAACATTCTGCCGATCGGGCTGCGGGCGAGGTGCATGGCCGCGGGCAGCTTCTTCTCGGGGTAGCCGGTGGCGTTGATCAACACGAGGGCGGCCACGCGCTCCGGTGCGTCCAGGGCCGTATTCCATGCGATGTTGCCGCCGAGCGAGTTGCCGACGATCACCGCGGGCTGCACCGCAAGGTCGCGGAGAAAGTCGACTACCACGTTCACGAAGGCGGCGATCGTGTAGTCGCGGTCGGCCCTCGGGCCGGTGAGTCCGAAGCCGGGAAGGTCCAAGCGTATGACGTCGTAGTCCCCTGCCAGGGACTCCGCGACGCGGTCCCACGTTCCCAGCGACGACCCGGTGCCGTGGAGCAGCAGAATCGGCGGGCCGGCGCCGGCGCGCTTGTAGTGGAGACGGATGCCTTGGACAACGTGAAAGCGTGAGTCGAGGTCTCCTGAGTTCATAGTGGTAACACTGTTACCGATATCGAGCGAAAGCGCAAGATCTCGATTCTTCGCACGCACCGATGGACCCGTGGTTTCTCACCGCGAATACTGGGTTGGTGAATACTGCAGGAACAGGTTCGGACGCGCCGAAATCACCTGGCCGACCGCGCGTTCCATTGGATCGCATCATCGGCCAGGCGCGCGAGATCGTACGGTCCGAGGGCGCCGCTGCGCTCACTATGCGAACGCTGGCCAGTCGGCTGCAAACGAGCCCAACGGTCCTGTACCGGGCCGTGCAGGACCGAGCGGATCTGCTCGATCGAGTGGTCGACGCAACGCTCGACGAGATCGACATCGAGTTCGACCCGGAGAGCAACGCGTGGCTCGACGAGTGTCGATCTGCTGCGATGACCATGTTCCGGGTGCTCTGCAAGAACGACGGGGTGGCACCGCTGATGATCGAACGCGTGCCCACCGGCCCGCGATCGATTGTGTTGCGCGAGAACCTGTTGTCGATGCTGTTGGGCCACGGGCTTTCTCCCGAGGACGCGTCACGCGTCTACGCGACGATGGTACGGACGGTCGTCGGCTTCGCAGCCCAGCGCGTCGGCTCCCCCGAAGCTGCCGCGCGAGAGTCGGAACGACTCAGTGCCGCCTACCAGAATTTCGACGCGTCCCAACTTCCCGCAACCGTGGCGGTCGCCCAGATCCTGCCGTTCCAAACGATCGAAGAAGAATTCGAGTTCGGCCTCGATCTGATGCTCAGCGGCTTGGAGCGCTACGTGAATCGCCAGGACTGAGCCTCGTCCTTGCCAAGGTGGCCCAATTCGGTAACACTGTTACCGAATTGACCGCGACCGGAACGGGACCTCATGACAGCGATACAGACCATCGACGTACTCGTGATCGGTGCGGGGCCTACCGGCTCCACCTTGGCTATCGATCTGGCACGCCGGGGCCATGTCGTGCGAGTCGTCGATCGATCGCCGTTGGCGTTCGACGGCTCCCGAGCAAAGGGCGTTCAACCGAGGACACTCGAGGTTTTCGGTGACCTCGGCGTTCTCGGCGAGGTCATCGCCGGCGGCGACACCTACCCGCCGATGGGAATTCACCTGGGCCCGCTGACGGTGCCGTTCCGCATGATCAAGAACTCCGAGGCAACCGATTCGGTACCTCACCCGAACACGTGGCTGATACCGCAGAACCGGATCATCCGAGCACTGCACGACCGCATGGCGGCTCTCGGGATCCAGGTCGAGGCCGACACCGAGTTCCGCTCCGTGAGTCAGAACGACGATCATGTCGTTGTCGTGCTCGACCGCGACGGAGTCGAGTCGGTCGTGCACGCCCGGTACCTCGTCGGGGCCGACGGCGGTGCCAGCGCAGTTCGACGTTCGCAGAACATCTCGTTCGAGGGATCCACCGACGAGGCCGATCGCATGATCATCGCCGATTTCGAGACCAGCGGGCTCTCTCGAAATCGGTGGCACATCTGGCCTGCATTGGGGGGTAGATTCACGGGCGCGTGCCCTCTGCCGCATTCCAATGTTTTTCAGTGGATGATTCGGCTGCGTGAGTCCGACGAGTCGGTCACCGACCGCGAGAGCATCGTCGAACTCGTTCACGACCGCGTGGGTCATCGGAACGTCACCCTGGGCGCCATGACGTGGACCTCACTGTTTCGGCCCAATATCCGTTTGGCACAACGCTATCGGCAAAACCGAGTGTTCATCGCCGGCGACGCCGCGCACGTTCATCCCCCGGCCGGAGCGCAGGGACTGAACACTGGTGTCCAGGACGCGTACAACCTGGGGTGGAAACTTTCCAGGGTTCTCGAGGGCGCACCGGACGACCTGCTGGACACCTACGAAATCGAGCGGCGCCCCATAGCCGCGGCCGTGCTGGGACTGTCGAGCGCCAAGTATCGAGGCATCGGCACACTCGATCGCAAGGCTCTACAGCGAGGGAACGACGAGAAGCAGCTGGCCCTGACGTATCGCGGTGGACCATTGTGCCTTTCGACCGAATCGACGTCCACGCTCCATGCAGGTGACCGGGCACCCGACGCTGCGCTCGTTCGCGCCAACGGTTCACCCGTCCGTCTGTTCGATCTCCTCCGAGGTGGCGCCTTCACACTGGTGACCTACGGTGCCGCAGCCGTGGGGCGGGCGCACAGCATCACATGGCCGTCCAGCGGAGCCGGTTTTCGTATCGTGGCCGTCGACTCCGATCAGGTGACCGACGTCGGCGAAGTCATCTCTACCGCGGACCCGTTCGGGAGTTTCCGGAGGGCCTACGGAATGTCACGCGACACGTACGTTCTCGTGCGACCGGACGGGTACATCGCCGCGATCACGACGAACGACGTCGTATCTATCGTGGACCGAGCCCGACGAGACATGACCGGAGTCGGCACCGAATCTTCACTGCAGAAGAAGGATTCGCGTTCATGACTCGGATGCGCCTCACCGGCGCCGACGTAATCACCATGGCATCGAAAAGGCCTCGCGTCGAGACCGTGGACATCGTCGTCGACGGCGAGGCAATTCACCGCGTCGGGAACTCACCGCGCGGCCCGGCAGCCGAAGAGGATACCGAGGTCATCGACCTCACCGGCAAGATCGTCATGCCCGGCCTCGTCAACGCACACATCCATACATGGCAGTCCGCCCTTCGGCTGGTGGGTGCGGACTGGTCGTTACCCGAGTACCTCGCACGCACTCACGGCGACATTGCAGGCGAATTCACCCCTGACGACATGCGCGTCGGCACCCTTCTCGGTGCCCTCACCCAGATCGACGCCGGTGTCACCACGATCGGAGACTGGTGCCACAACTGCTCGCACTACGACCACGCCGCAGCCGCCATCGAGGGTCTGACCCTGGCGGGCATACGAGCCTCCTTCCTTCATGGGACGCCACACGGATTCAGAGATCGCCCACACGACACCTCGATGTTCGACGCACTGGCGGCAGGACCCATCGCCTCGTCACCGCTTCTCACGGCAGGAATGGCAATCAAAGGGCCGACGCTGTCGTCCGAACGAACCGCAATCGCCGATTTGACAGCAGCCCGGGAACGTGGAGTGGTGGCGACCATGCACCAGAGTTCGGGTACACCCGGAAAGGCCTGGGACGCAGTGACAAGACGAGCGCTGTGGGGACCCCACGTCAACCTCGTTCACGGTACATCGATGCCCGACGATCTGGTGCGTCGTCTGAACGACCACGGGGTAACCTTCACCGCGACACCGGAGAACGAGCATAACCAGGGGCACTGCACTCGTGCCGTCGAATCGGTTCTTCGCCACTCGGGAAGCCTGTCGTTGGGGACCGACAGCGACGCGTTCGTCTCCGGCGACGTTCGAATTGCCGCGCGCTTCGCCCTGAGTCGCACTCGCGCAACAGATCACGACGCTTCTCGGGCGAGAACAGGTTCTGCCGTCCACACCCTTGCGAGCAGCCAGTGGCAAGCGTTGTCGTGGCTGACGCGCGAGGGCGCGAACGCGTTGGGGCTCGCGAACCGAACCGGTGCCCTCGCTCCAGGCATGGCCGCGGATCTGATCGTGATCGACGCCCGAGACATCAGCACATGGCCCCACCACGACGCCACCGCCGTCGCTCTTCACGCTCACCCGGGCGTAGTCGATTCGGTCATGATCGGCGGCAGGTGGCGCAAGCGACACGGTGTCCTCGTCGATGTCGATCTAACGACAGTCCAGGAGGACGCATGGCGGTCGGGGTCGCACCTCGTGAAACATCTCGAAGCGGATGGTCTGCGTCGACGTGTTCGTCGACGCATCGCACAGAAGGTCGTCGAACGTTCGTTGGCACAGCCCACCTCACCAGGCACCGAGTGACGCCACGGATTCGGCACACTATCGGAGCTGTCGGGGTGCCAACCGCTACCCGGACTTCGCGGCGGGTTGGAACGCCACCGTGAATTCTCGGCGCTCGAACTTCCAGAGTCCGTGGGCGTCTCGCCGGACGACGTCGGTGTAGTCGGCGACCATCACCGGCGGAAGAGGCAGCGGGGGCAGGCCGTCGGCAGCGTGCAGAGTCAGGACACTGGTCGCGAGGACCGTGTCTTCGGCCTCCACGGAGCCGATGTGGATATTGCCGAACAGATGACGGGACGTCCGGGGTCCGCGGCTGCGACGGAGCTCGTAGAGCGCGCGAATAGCGTCGCGGCCTTCCACGGCGTGCCCGAAGAGCACGTACTCACCGTCTTCCGTGAAGAGCTCGTCGACACCGTGGCCCTCGTGATGGTCTATGCGATAGGCGAATTCACCGATCAGGTCGACGATGGCATCGCGGGTCGCGGTGTCGACGCGGCGTTGGGGGCAGGAGTTGTCATTCACTCGTATCTCCAGGGGTGGCAGGTTCGGTGCCGGCCAGCATGGCGGGCAGTTGAGAGAGGGCGAGTTCGGCGACGCCGGTGACCACCGCGAGCGTGGTGTCGAGGTCCGCGTGTTCGCTGTCGAGTTGGTGTGAGACGAAGACACCGTCGAGAAGGATCAGCGCGATCCGACCGACCAGGCTTCTCGCATCGTCCCGTACCTGCGGGTCCACGGTCTCCAGAACCGGGTCGAGGGCCGACGCGACGACGGTCCGGGCGCGGTCACGAACGCGCTCGACCGTCGCCCGGACGCCGGCGTCCTCACTTTTCTCGAGCGCGAGGAGAAGGAAGAGTCGAAGAAAATCGGGGTCGGACACCAGCACGCGGGCGGTTGCGGTCAATCGCGTGGTCAGGGGCGAGTCCGTTTCGGACACAATCGAATCGACGGCGGCAAAGGTGCGGTCGGCGACCGTGTTCATCACGGTGTCGAGGAGTAGCTGCTTACTACCGAAGGCGTGGTAGATCGACCCCGAGTGGACGCCTGCGGCGCTCGCGATCGCCGAGATTCCGGTGGCGGAATATCCGCGGGCGCAGAACAGGGTGGTGGCCGCGTCGAGAATCGCGGATCGAGATGCATCACCCCGCGCACGACGCCCGTCGGACGCAGAGTCGTTGTCCGTCACGGGCTGCCCCTGCCGGCCGAGACCGCGGAGGTGCGGTCGATGCCGTTGTCCAACAGTCCGATTCCGTCGATCTCGATCGACACCCGATCGCCGTGACGGGTGAGGTCGATGGCGCGGATGGTGGGATAGACGTCGGGTTTGCTGGGCCGTGCCGCGGTGCCGGAGTGGACGATGTCGCCGGGCAGAAGCGTCATCGACTGCGACAGGTGCGAGAGCACGTCCTGCACGGGAAAGGTCAGGTTGGCGGTGGAGTCCTCGAGCACCAACTCTCCGTCGAGGTAGGACCGCACTCCCAGTGCGTTCGGATCGCCGATGTCGGCGCGTGCTGTCACCCACGGACCGACGGGGGTGAAAGTGTCGGTGCCTTTCGAGCGTGCGTGGTAGGTCAGATAAAGCGACCTGTCGTCGTCGCCGCGACTGCGACGCCAGGGCTCGTCGACCGAGAACCCCTCCGGCATGACGAGTTCGACGCTGTCGTCCGACTTGATGCCCGGCGACGTGATGTCGTTGACGATCGTGTAACCGAAGACTCCCGCGAGAGCGTCGGCGGGACTCACCCGCCGGAGGCGTCGACCGATGACGGCGCCCAGTTCCGGCTCCGGGTGCACGACACCCCACGCAGGATCGACTTCGATCAAACCGCCGTGCCCGAGCAGCGACGACGGCGGTGCCAGAAAGTACATGGGCGCCCGCATCTTTCGCACCGCAAGATGATCGAACACATCGTTGTTCAAGGCCACGCCCACGATCTTCGACGGTGCCGGAACCGGCGGCAGCCACGTCGCGTCCGCCAGCTCGAACCCGTCGGACCGGTCGGACTGGACACGTCGCATCAGGTCGTCGAACTCGACCGGCTCGAGGTCGATCACCTCCTGCAGGGTGATCGAGACGACGGACAGCAGGGCCGCAAGGTCGACGACCTGACGGCCGTCCCCGCGGTCGACGATGACGGTCCGACGACCTCCGGTCGTTTCGATGCTTGCAAATCGCACGGTCACACACCTCCGTTGATGATGATGAGTATCGCAGCCGACGCCAGGACCGACGATCCGACGGCGAAGAGAATGACGTTCAAATCCAGCGTGATTCGCCTGCGGCGGACACGCGCCACGATCGGGCGGTATCCGTTGGGGTCGGCGAGCTCGCCGCCGTAAAGCCTCATGGTCGCCCATGCGAGAAAGAACCCGCTCAGAACGATCACGGAGATCCCGAATGCAACCCACACCCGAATGCCGATGGGGCCGAGAGGAACCCACGTCAGCACAAGCGCAAGCACCCCGACACCGATGTGTGTGACCACCTGCCACACGACGTGAAACCGGGCGTGGGCAACCCATCGTGGATTGGTCGCGTGAGTGCGGTTCAGGTCCGCAGCCGAGGCCACCGCAGCGAAAGACAGAACGCTGACGGTGACCAACACCTGTATCGCAATGATCACAACTTCCCCCGGATTTAGTTTATCGATCGTTCAAGTAACATCTTGGCACGATAGGACGGCCACCCACAAGACCCGTCCACGAACCCCCACCTCCGGAGAGGACCCCTTAGTCATGACCGAGTACGTGCTCGACCCGACAACTGCCGACCTTCGTTTTCATGCCCGCGGACTGTGGGGCGCCGTCCCGGTGACCGGCACGTTCGGCCGCGCAAGTGGACACCTGACGTGGCACGCGGGAGCGACCGGCAGCGTCGACATCCGAGTCGACGCGGACAGCATCGACACCGGAATCGCACTGCGTGACAGACACTTACGCGGCACAGAATTCCTGGACACCGATCGTCACCCCAGTATTACCTACCGCGGCGACGTCTCGGTCGCGCCGGGTGGGCTGCGACTGGACGGTTCGTTGACGGTGCGCGGACTCGAGTCCACGCAGGTCGTGGACGTCAGCACCTCCGAGGACGGTCGGAACATCACGGGCCTTGTCAGGGCGACCATCGACCTGAACGCGTTCGAGATCATGCCGCCGTTCAAGATGACCCGCCGCGAGGTGCGACTCGTTCTGCGTGGGTCGTTCCGGCCACGGTGACCGGCATTGTTTTTCGGTCCTTGGACGTTCTCGCGCGTACGCGCGAGGCGAGTGCAACCTGACGACGGGCACTGTTCGACGATCCCTGTGGTTTGCGGGTCGTAACCCCCGACTGAACGATCGATCATGGGTGACGATATCGGCAGTACGAGAGGACGACGCACCCGCCGTGAGACCGATGACGAAGATGTTGGTCGATGCCGGGGTGGCTTGTGCCCGTATGTACAACCGATTGGAAGTCCGTAATCACTGCGCGCTCCCGACGGGCCCGGTGCTGTTCGTGGCCAACCATGGGTTCGGCGGGATCGTCGATCTGAACTTGCTGGCGGTCGCAGCCGCCTACGACGAACTCGGCGACGACCGCGACATCGTGACTCTCACGCATGCGATGGCGTGGAAGCTCGGGATCGGACGTGTTGTCGAGGAATTCGATGCACGGCCCGCCGGTCACGACACGGCCATGAAGGCCTTCGCCGAGGACAAGCACGTGCTCGTCTTTCCGGGCGGAGACATCGACGCGATGAAGCCGTGGTCCGACCGCAACAAGGTGTTGTTCTCGGGCAGAAGTGGTTTCGCGCGCCTCGCGATCGAAGCCGGTGTGCCCGTCCTACCTGTCGTCACAGCCGGCGCTGGAGAGTCACTGTACGTGCTGAGCAACGGAAAACGGCTCGCCCAGATGATCGGCGCGACGAAACTGCTGCGGCTGCACTCATTTCCAGTGTCGGTCTCGTTGCCATGGGGATGGAGCGTGGGACTTGCCGGGCTGCTGCCGTACGTCCCCCTGCCGACGAAACTCGTCACCACGATCCTGTCGACGATGGTCCTGAAGGAAGACGAGAGCCCCGAGTCGTTCGCGGACCGCGTGCATAATGCGATGCAAGACGAGATGACCGACATGACGAGTGGTCGACGGCCCGTCATCGGGTGACACGCGCGAACGGGGGAAGCGGTGCCGCGGACGATTTCGGGCACGACCAGTGGGGATCTCGTCGTCGCCGAAGTCGACGGGATGATTCACGCACGGGGTGTTCCCTACGCGACGGCAACACGATTTCGAAAGCCCGTACCGATGCACACGCCCGGGTCCACACGGGACGCCACCCGGCGCGGCGCCGCGTGCGTTCAGCTCCCCTCCCGCCTCGACAACGTCACCGGTCCTGTCGTCGACGGCTTGGAGCAGAGCGAGGATTGCCTGGTGCTGTCGGTGACCGCTCCGGTCGACGCGCAGGCCCTCCCCGTCATGGTGTGGCTGCACGGCGGCGGCTACGTCTCGGGCAGCGGTGAATCCCCGATGTACGACGCCGACCTCCTCTCCCGGGAAGGGGTGGTGGTGATTCGCATCAGCTTCCGCCTCGGTGGGTTCGGGTATCTGACCCCGGAAGGGCAGGGGGACAGCAACGTCGGCGTCCTCGATCAGATCGAGGCACTTCGGTGGGTGGCGGCGAACATCGCGCTTTTCGGCGGTGACCCGACCAACGTGACGCTCTTCGGCCAGTCCGCCGGGGGTGACGCCATCCTCGCGCTGCTGGCGTGTCCGAGCGCCGACGGCTTGTTCGGGCGGGCGATAGTGCAGAGTGCCCCACTGGGTTTGCGGTCGGGCCGAGCCGCGCTGACGGACACAGCGCAATCGGCGTTCTCCGCGCGTCTGCGCAGGGCCCCTGCTGCCGCACCGGCGTCGGATGTTCTCGATGCGGAATCTGCGGTGACCCGAGCGGTCCGACGGTTCGGACCGGCGGGTGGAATGCCGTTCGGACCGATCGACGGTCGCCCGCCCATCGCGTCCGACCCCGGTGCGGCGTTGCGAGCGAGAGCCGGCCACGTCGAACTTCTCATCGGTCATACCAAGAACGACGCCGCGCCGTTCGTGGACATCGTCCTCGACGTGTTGCGACTCAACCGAATTCCGGTCGTCGGCCGCCTGATCGGGGCGCCTGTCTCGGAGGTGGTCACCAAGCTCCTGTTCGGGGTGGACGACGTGGTGTCGTTGTGGCGTCGCGCGGGTGGCCGAGTCGCGACGTATCGCGTCGACTGGTCGCCGAAGGGTGGCCCATTGGGCGCCTGCCATTGCATCGAGCTGCCGATGCTGTTCGGCGAACAGTGGGCGGGCGCCCCGATGCTCGCGGGTCACATGCCGCCGGATGCCGTGGCCGCACGATTGCGCAGGACCTGGGCGGACTTCGCCTCCCGTGGGGTGGCCGCGCTGCCATCACGAACGGTCGTGTTCACCGGGGATGAATGATGTGCTCACGTGAGTTTCTTCTGCTCCACGACGTGCAACACGTCGGCGAGTGTTCCGGCGATCACGAAGCCGCCTGCAATCGCACACCCGGCGACCCTCGTTCGTCGCGGTAAGTGGGCCGTCAGCGCGAACGCGCCCGTGTCCCACACATCGACGGCGACGCCGGCGCGCAGAAGGGTGGGCACTGCCTTCGGAGCAACCCGTGTAGCCGCGTAGAGCCCACCGCCGATGTAAATTTCACGAATCCCGAAGGTGCGGGCGGCAGCTCGCGTGGTGGCCACGGCCGCACCGGGTCCGGCGAGCAGTTCGTTGGCGCGGGTGGGGGCGATCATGTGGGCGATTCCTATGCCTGCGCGGGCCAGGCCGACTGCCGCGGGAAGCAGCCGGGCCAGGGTGGATGTGGACGCGAATGTCATTGTTTCCCTCGACTAGTGGAGTCTGATATGTCGCGAGCGAGCCGTCGGAGCACCCCGACGGCCTTCTTCATGCCGTAGGCGACGACGGTGGTGCGGCCGTCCTCGTGACTCCACCTCAGCAACGCGGACCCGTCGTCGACCGATCCGTCGAGCACGGTGGGCTCACCGGAAAGGGGTAGCGGGCCGACGACTTTGATGGAAAGACCCAGTACTTCCGTCCAGAAGTAGTCGTCGGTGGGCTCGCACGTGGGATCGAGTTCGAGAGCGGACGCGGCAGCTACTCTCGCCTGGGCGACGGCGTTGGACCAGAACGGTGCGCGTCGCGCCGTGCTCCGAGAGTAGGTGCAATCGCCGGCGGCGACGACACCGGGTACCGCTGTGCGGCAACGCTCGTCGATTCCGACACCTCGGTCGTCCGCGACTCCGGCGCCGTCGAGCCAGTCGATGTCGGGTGTATCGCCGGCACAGGTGATCACGACGTCGGCACGAATGGTTCTGTCGTCGACGCGGACACCCGACACGGGGTCACCCACCAACGACACCGGGCTGTGGGCCTGGACGAACTCGACCGACGTGGCATGGGCCCGGCTGATTATCGCCGCGGACAGAAACGAACCCAGAAGGCGTTGCAACGGCGGGTCGATGTCGACGACGGTGACCGCGATGCCCCGCGCCGCGCACGCGCTCGCGACCTCCATACCGAGGAAACCGGCGCCGACCACGACAGCCGTTGTGCCTTTGTGGAGTTCGGGGCGCAGAGCGCGAACGTCGGCGAAGGTGCGGACCACCAACTCCCCCGACTGACCGGGACCGGCGAGGCGACGCGCTGCCGCACCGGTCGCCACGACCAACGCGTCGTACTCGATGGTCCTGCCGGTCGCGGTCGTGACGGTTCGACTCGAGGTGTCCGCCGACACCGCCCGATCGCACATCAGGGTGATATCGAGGTCCTCCAGGTTCCACGTCTCCGGCTGTGCTGCATCGCCTTTCAGGACATGCTTCGACAACGGCGGCCGGGCGTAGCAGCCGTCGGGGTCGGCACCGATCATCACCAAGGGTCCGTCGTGCCCACGGGCGCGGAGCTCGCGGGCCGCGGTGCACCCGGCGACGGAGTCACCGACGACGACGATCCGGCGACCGTCTCCGCTCACGCCTGTTCTCGGAGAGCCGCGACCGGGCATACACCGATGGCCGAGCGCGCGGACGGCTCGAGGTCGTCGGGGATGTCGGTGCCGTCGAAAGCGAGGTGCAGCTCGCCCTCGTCGTCGAGGCTGAACACCTTCGGTGCCTGCTCGGCGCACACTCCGTGACCCTCGCACCTGTCCCAGTCGACGTCGATCTTCATTGCGAATTCCTCTCTGCGGCCACCAGTTCCAGTGGCAGGTGATCGTATCGGTGAATGACGTTGTTGACGGCGCGCGTCGGCGGGCCGGCGGGTACGAATCGGTCGACTCGACGTGCCAGTACTCGGAGCATGGTCTGCGCCTCCAGTCGTGCGAGTCCTTGACCGGCGCACCCGTGGACGCCGGATCCGAAGCCGAGTTGGCGGGCGGCGTCGCGCGTGACGTCGAACTCGTCGGACCTGTCCCATTCGCGTTCGTCACGGTTGGCAGATGCGTACAACACCAGTACCCGTGAACCTTTCGGCACCATCGCCCCGGATACGTCGACATCCCTAATCGCAAGACGAGAGAAGCCTCTGATCGGCGATTCGTAGCGCACCACCTCGTTGACGGCGTTGGGGATCAGGTCGGGGTTCTGCCGCACCGCCTGCCACTGCTCGGGGTGGCGAGCGAAGAGGTCGAGCGCACCGGAGATGGCTCCGATGGTGGTGTCGAGCGAAGGTCCGAGATAGTCGATCATCAATGCGGGGCAGTCGGATCGGTCGATTCGGTTCTCGTCGGCGGCGATGAGAACGTCGTCCCCCATGCTGCCCGGGAGCACCGACCGCTCTCGCGCGACACGTTTGGCGAAGGCGAGCATTTCCGCAGTGGCCTTCACCGAGGTGATCGAGTGCTGGTTGACGGGGCCGAGGGAGTCGAATGTTGCTCCGGCCCAACGAAGAAGATCGTCGCGCCCGTCTTCCGGCCATCCCACGAGGTCGGGCACGATCGACATCGGCAGCGCCGTCGCCACGTCGTCGACCCCGTCGACGATGCGCTTCTTCAGCGCCGCGTCGACGATGTCCTCCGCTTTCTCCTCGACGGTTGCGGTCATCGTGCGCACGGCCTTGGGGGTGAGTCGGTGCGCGAGCACCGACCGCTTGGTCGCGTGCTCCTGACCGTCGCTGATCAGAGTGGTGCCGCGGCCGAGCCGATTGGCGACAGGATTGAGTGCGACGCCCTTGCCGGAGACGAACGTGTCGGGGTCCAGCAGTACCGACTTGCAGTCTGCATATCGGGACACAGCAAAGACCTGCTGCCGCGACAGCCACACGACAGGGCCGAGACGTCGCAGCCGGGTGTAGTGCGGGTACGGATCGAGAATGGCGCTCGTGGAATAGATGTCGGTGCGGTACTCGGGTATCGCGAAGTTCGGTGGGGTCGAGCAGTCGATTGTCATGGAGGGCCTCCAGCCAACTTTATTGACGATATCGTCACTCATGACTGATCAGTCAGTCAAGCGTTTTGACGAATTCGTCATAGACGGGGGAGAATCAGCAGGTCCTGCCGGTGTCCAACAGGAGCAGACCTTGACCGAAGCGAACCGCGTGGAGCGGCGCAAGGCACGCACCAAAGCAGCCTTGATCGACGCTGCCCAGGGCCTGCTCGCAGGGGGCAAGACCGGCGCGTCCGTCCTGGAAATCACGCAGGCCGCGGACGTCAGCAACGGGTCGTTCTACAACTACTTCGACAGCAAGGACGAGCTGTGGCAGGCCGCCATCGACGCCGCACTGCGGTCGGCCGGCGACTATCTGGATTCGCTCACCGTCGGACTCGACGACCCTGTCGAGAAGTTCACCCAGTCGTTTCGGTTGTCGGGGCGCCAGTTTCGCCTCGCGCCTCGACTGAGCCGTGTGCTGCTCAACTCCGAGGCCGCCGCGTTCGCCGCAGACGGAGGTCTGGCGCCCAGAGCGCGGCGTGACATCGAAGCAGCCGCCGCAATCGGGCGATTCGATGTCGACGACGTCGATGTGGCGCTGGCCGTGGTCGCGGGTTCGCTGATGACGATGGGCCGACTGCTGCTCTCCGATCCTGATCGCGACGAGGCGTCGACGGTGGACGGCACAACCGAGCGAGTGCTCAGAGCGCTCGGGATATCTGCGGACGAAGCACGATCGTTGTGCGGCCGAGTGTTGCCGGGTGCGTGAGGGCCTCTGGCCCCCGTGCGCGAATTCCGCCCCTATAGGGCACTAATTCGCGCACAGGTGCGAAGCGCCTTCGGTCGCCGGCCGTGTCCGTTCTTTTGTGCCGCGCCCCTGGATTCCGTATCCAATTGTGATGCAACGACTTTCGTTACTTACGCTTCAGCGGACCTACACCACTTGATCGACAGTCGGCTTCAGGTCGGGCGAGTTGTCGACGCGGTTCGGAGGCAGTGCTCGATGAGGATGTCGAGCTCGTACTCGATGTCCTGTAGTGGCTCGAGCGATTGCTGAGCAAGCGCCATCACAACCGCGCCCTCGACGGCGGCAACGATCGTGGTGGCCAACGACCGCGATCGCGATGCGGCGATCCCGTGTTCGGTCAGCGCGCCGGTGAGAATCTCGTGCCATCGCCCGAACGCCTCACCGGCGAGACTCGCCGCCTCGGGCGCCACCGATCGCGCGGTGGCCGCCGCGGCTACCGGGCATCCAGCCTCGAAATCGGTACTGCTCAGCATCGTCGTCCAGTGCTCGACGAACCGTGCCAAGGCTTCGCGAGGTGGCCGGCCCGCACACGCCTCCGAGATCTGGTCTGCGATCCACTGGCCGCTCCACCGCGTCGCCTCGGCCACGAGTTCAGACTTCCCGCCTGCGAAGTTGAGGTAGATCGACCGCCTCGAGATGCCGCTCCGCTCAAGGATGTCGGTCACGCCGGCCGCGGCCACGCCTCGTCGCTGCATCAAATCCACGGTGCTGAGGATCAGTTTGTCGCGCGCTGACACACCTGTTCCTTCCGTCGCTTGTCGAACCGATCGTTGCACTACACCAATCAGTCTAGTAACTTTCGACGCTATAACGATCGGTATAGATGGAGGGGCATACATGCCGGAAGTGGACAATCGTCAGCAGTGGGACGCGGTAGTGGTGGGGGCAGGACTGGGCGGACTGTCTGCGGCCGCCTATCTCGCCGCGACCGGGCATAAGGTGCTGCTGCTCGAGCGGTACACCGCGCTGGGTGGGTCGTCGCACGTGTTTCGGCGCCAGAACAAATGGGAGTTCGACTGCGGTGTGCACTACGTCGGCGAGTGTGGACCCGGTGGTGTCGTGTCGGACATCTTCGCCGGACTCGGACTCGACGAGCGGATCGAATGGCTGCCGATGGATCAAGGCGGCTTCGACCGGGTGATCGGACCCGAGTTCGAGCTCGCGACCCCGGTCGGGTGGGACAGGTACCGCGACAACCTCGTAGCCGCCTTCCCCGACGAGCGCAAGGCGGTACTCCGCTTTCACTCGATCATGCGCAAGATCGCCGAGTCGGGCGGTCGCAACGACCTCGCTTCCTTCGGTGGACTGACTCGGTGGACGACGCGCGCCGGCTGGGCGGCACCGTTCATGCTCTTGCCGCATGCCGTCACCCTCGCGACCTGTGGGTTGTCACCCCGGGCAGTGCTCGCGCTCTCGGTGCAGTGCGGCGCCCTGGCGAGCACACCGGACGTCCTCCCGACCGCCGCGATGGCGACTTTCCTCGGCGACTACGTCGGCACCGGGTCGTTCTACCCCAAAGGCGGCGGCCAGATGCTCGCCGCGGGATTCGCCGAGGTCGTCACCGCACACGGAGGGTCGATCCGCACCCACGCCGACGTCTCCAAGATTCTCGTCGAGGGAGGCAAGGTCGTCGGCTTACGGCTCGCCGACGGTGAGATCATCCGATCCTCGATCGTGGTGTCCGACGCCGACATCATCAAGACGTACACCGATCTCGTTGGACTGGAACACCTTCCGCGTGTCCTGCGCGCGCGCATTCGGCGATGGAAGATGTCCCAGCCCTTGATCAACGGTTTCATGGGAGTCGACCTCGACCTGTCGGACCGACCCAACAGCAACTACTTCGCCATCCCGTCCTGGGACGACGCGACATCGTTGCGCTCGCTGGCGTCGTTCGGTTCTCACATCGGCGGCGGCAAAGGATTCGACAGCGGCGCGGACTGGGCTCGCGCGATGGCGTCACGCCAACCGATGTTCGTACAGTCGTCGTCGCGACGCGACCCGTCGTATACGCGGGCGGCTCCCGAGGGTCACTCGACCATCGAGGTCCAGACCATCACCCCGAGTCACCCCGCCATGTGGGGATATTCGGGATACGACATCGAATCCGGTGAGTACCGCAAGAGCCCGCAGTACGCCGAGATCAAGAAGATCGTCCTCGACGGGATGTACGAACGGATGGAGCAGGCGTTTCCGGGATCGTCGTCGAAGGTCGTCCTGTCCGAGCTGGGCACGCCGGCCACACAGATCCGGTTCGTGAACAACACGCGCGGCGCGCCGTTCGGGCTCCAGACCCGCACAACACAACTCGGCCCGCTGCGCCCGACCAGCGAGACACCGGTTGCGGGTCTGTTCACCGTCGGGACGAGCACAGCGTGGGGTCCCGGAACCGTGGGCGCGATGTACTCCGGTGTGATGGCGGCCGGCGTGATCACCGGACGCGACCTCATGGCCGAAATCCGGTCCGGACGGGTTCTCGTCGACCCGACGATCCTCGGCTCGTGGGCCGACGATTTCGACGCGCTCGCGGCCACCCGCGGCCTGAAGAGCCAATCGTGACACCGAGTTTCGCAGCGACTCGCGCACCCGAACGGCCGGAAACGATCGCGCCAGGCTCAGCGCTGTACTCGATGCTCAGTGACGCGACGCTGATGTTCTATCCGCTGCCGGCGTTCCTGCTCCCGCTACTGCACCCCGCGACGTCGGACTCGACGGCTCGCTACGACTATGCCCTAGAGGAAGACGCGCACGTCGGGCATCTGCTCAAACGCGTGACCGACACCTTCGACATGGTCGGTGGGGTCGTCTACGGCGGCGGCGAGGCCGACGACGTCGCGCGATCCATCCGCGAACTGCATCGCGATCTCGGCGGCTCGATCGAGGGCACGACCTACCATCCGTGGTCGCGTGATCTGTGGACATGGAACTGGGCCGCCATCACGTCTGCGGTGATGGACGTCTACGGCGCCATTCGAGGATGGCCGTCCGAGCAGTTTCGCGCAGACTGCTACCTCGGCCTCGTCGAGGTCGGTCGGCGATTCGGCGTACTCGGGATGCCCGCCACCATCACCGATTTCGACCACATCTGGCCCGTGGAGCGCGACCTGATCGCCGATACCGACAGCTACGCGGTACGGCATGTCGCGTCGACCATCTGGGCCAGGAACATGGCTCCGCCTCCACGGCTCCGGTCGGTTCCATTTCTCGTCTGGGCGGTCCTGTCGGCGCCCTTGCGGCACATGTACCGGGTCTCCATCCGCGCCGCCGTCCCACGTCATCACCGATCGGCCTTGGGGATGCCCGTGGGGAGGAAGGACGACGTCTACCTTGCTCTCCACAGGGCATTCTGGCGAGCAGTCCCGCGGTCGTTCACGCACCGCCTCGGTGTGCGCTATTTCGACCGGCTGCTGAACCACGGAGAACCTGCGTGGCGGACGAAGTTCTCCGCGCGCGCACTGCAGAAGGCCCGTGACGCGGTGTCGACATGACGATCACGAAAAGCAGTGTCCTGCAACGGAGACCGCCACCCGGCCCGCGTGTGCGCGAGACACGGTACTGGCTGCAACGAATGCGGTCCGGGATACTCGTCGCGATGGACGAATTGGCCGAAGAATACGGAGACATCTGTCGTCTGCGGTTCGGGGTCGCCGATCTCGTATTCGTCCGTGGCGGTGAGGCTGTCAATCGGATCCTCGTGACCAATCAGAACAACTACGTCAAGTCCCGTCAGTTCGACCTGTTCCGGCCGATCCTCGGAGACGGGATGGTGACGAGCTCGGGCGCGACCTGGAAGCGGTCACGCCGGCTCGTCGGACCGCTTTTCGCAAAACGTCACCTCGGCGCCTACGCCGACCACATGTCCTCTGCCGCAACCGATGCCGTCGACCGTTGGGACGCCGCCGCAGTCGACGGGTCCGTTGTCGACCTCGACCGGGAGATGCTCCGCATCGGTCTCGACACGGTGTTCCGGGCACTGGTCAGCCACGATGTTGCAGACGTCTCCGACGACCTCGGATCAGCTTTCGGGGCAGCTCTGCACGAGATCGGCCGTATCAGCCGAAGTCCGGGACCGATGCTGCTGCAGGATGTCTCGGCGGTCGGCATCGTCCGCGCGGCCGTGCTGTTCACCCCGCGGAGGTGGCGGCGCTACACCGCTCTCGCGCACCGTGTCGACACTGTAATCGGGTCTCTCGTCGACGAACGGCTTCGTGCCGGTCATGCCGGTCGCGACGACCTGCTGACTCTGCTCGTCGACGGTGTCGACCCCGACACAGGTGAACGCCTGTCCCGACAGCAGATCGTGGACGAAGTGAAGACGCTCATCGCCGCGGGCCACGAGACCACCGCTCACGGACTGGCATGGATGTTCCGGCTCGTCGGGGAACAGCCAGCCGTCCGCGATCGACTCGAGGAGGAACTGAATCGGGTCCTTGCCGGGCGACGGCCGGGCATCAGCGACGTCGACGATCTGCGCTGGCTGACGGCGTGCTTCTGCGAGGCGATGAGGCTGTACCCGCCGGTCTGGCACATCCCTCGCGTCGCGATGGCCGACGATGTGATCGACGGGCGCCGCATCGCCGCCGGGTCGCGAGTCATGGTCAACGTCTGGAGCACTCACCGGGACGAGCGCATCTACCCGAACGCCACGGAATTCCGACCGCAACGTTGGCTCGACGACGGTGTGCCGCGTCATCCTCGAAACGGTTACCTGCCGTTCGGCGCGGGCCGTCGCGCGTGCGTCGGCCAGTCGTTCGCCATGGTGAATGCAGTCCTGCTCGGTGCCGTCGTGGCGCAGCGCTATCACTTCGAGGCCGTGCCCGGCAGTCGAATCTCCCTCGAACCCACCATCACACTCCGGCCCTACCCGGGCATTCCTGCCACGGCGCGCCGCCGAGTCAGCTGATCAGAAAGGACCCATCAGTGTCTTCCACCTCGTCGCGCGATCGCACCCTCGCAGCGCTGTTCGTCGCCGGATTCGTCGGCCAGAACGCGATTGCCATCCCCTACGTACGTTCCCGCGGGTGGCGCTCGGCCGCGGACTTCTTCGTCGGCGACATCATGAAGACGGTGCCGGGGCGGTTCGCCATGTTCGATCTGGCGCTCGTCGTCCTCTCCTTCCACGTGTGGGCGTTCACGGAAGCCAGACGGCTTCGCATGACCGGCCTGTGGGCGGTGTCGCTGGTGATGACCTTCAGCGTCGGGATCGCAACGGCAATTCCGTTCTTCCTCCTCGCTCGCGAGCGTCGGATTCGCCGCACGGAGGGCATGTCCGAGCAGCGAAGTGCACTAGTCCACTCCCGCAACACCAGTCATGTGCAGTGACGTGGATCCTCGAGGAGAATCGGTGGAAACCAGTTCGAACACCGGGCCAACCAGCCTGGCCACACCGCTACGACTTCCCAACGGACAGGTCCTTCCCAACCGCATCATGAAATCTGCTCTGTCGGAGGGCCTTGCCACGCCGGGACTCCTGCCCGGCGAACGCCTGACTCGTCTGTACGAGCAGTGGTCGGACGGTGGGTACGGCCTGATCGTGACCGGGAATGTCATGGTCGACAGACGCCATCTCGGTGAACCGGGAAACGTCGTGCTGGAGAACGGCACCGATCTGGAAGGCTTCCGGCGGTGGGCCAAGACCGGACAGGACGGCGGCTCGCCGGTCTGGGTGCAGCTCAATCACCCCGGGCGGCAGGCGAATCCGATGGCGTCGGCATCGCGGCCGGTCGCCCCGTCGGCGAAGGGCCTCGCCATCGCCGGCCTTCCTGCTCCGAGAGCACTCTCCGACAAGGAGATTCACGAGATCGTGGACCGGTTCGCAGCCGCAGCGGCTCGGGCCGACGAAGCCGGCTTCGACGGCGTGCAGTTGCACGCCGCTCACGGCTACCTCATCTCGCAGTTCCTCTCCCCCATCAGCAACGAACGCACGGACCGGTGGGGTGGCAGCATCGACGGGCGGATGCGATTCTTGCGCGAGGTGCTGCAGGCCGTGCGCAACGCCGTTCGCCCGGGGTTCGCCGTGGGAATCAAACTGAACTCCGCGGACTTCCAGCGTGGCGGATTCACCGAGGGTGAATCGCAGATCGTCGTCGGTGCGGTGGTCGAGCACAACGTCGACCTCATCGAGATCAGCGGTGGCACCTATGAATCGCCCGCCATGATGGGACGACCGCAGGCCGAGAGCACACGGCGCCGAGAGGCGTACTTCCTGGATTACGCCGAGACGGTTCGTGAGACTGCGCGGGCAGTGCCCCTCGCCGTCACCGGGGGCTTCCGTACGAGGACGGCAATGCTCGATGCTGTGGAACAGGGAATCTGCGACGTCGTGGGAATCGGACGCCCTGCGACGATCGCGCCCTCCGCGGCCGGGTCGGTCCTCGACGGCACCACGGAGACTCTTCCGACGCGCGAGTTGAAACTCCCTCTTCCCCGGCGTCTCGCGATGTCACCGGTCGCGCGATCGCTCGAGGGCGCGCTCGACCTGCAGTGGCACACGGATCAGTTGCACCGAATGGGCGACGGTCGCGCGCCCGACCCCGGGCGGTCGGTGGCGCGCACGTTATTCGTGGCCGTACGTCGAAACGGTATCGATGCCATCAGGGGACGCCGACGCGGCTGACCCGCCTCATCGCTGCAGATCAACGAGCAGCACAACATCATCAAGCAACCACACAGCGTTCGACGAGGAGCAGACCACCATGCCCACATTCCAAGCCCACCATCCGGCCGATCCACTCGGCAGCGGGCAGTCGGACCCGAAAGCGCGACGCTGGGAGGCACGGCAATTCAGGGTCATCAGAGCGTTCGGACGGTATCTACTGAATCCCTTCATGCGTCGACTGGTCAAGCTGGGCGTTGTGGGAGACAACCTGGTGTGCGAACTCGAAACCACCGGAAGGCAGACAGGCCAGCTTCGACGAGTTCCGGTGTCCCCCATGTTCGACGAGAAGGGCGCCTGGGTCGTATGCGGCCACGGGACTCGTTCCGGATGGGGGGCCAACATCACGGCAAATCCGCGTGTGCGGCTAAAACGTGGCCACGTATGGTTCTCGGGCACAGCGCGATTCGTACCCGACGACGATTTGGCGAAGCGGCTGGCGGCCTACGAGGGCATCGGGCCGAAGGTCGCAGCCAAGGGGACGCGGCCGGTCTCGGTCCGCATCGATTTCGACGGTCGTTGATTCGGCGGGCGCGCGGGCGATGACTTTCGATCGACCGTGAGTCCGATCGGAGGACCATCGACACTTCATCGCTAGGAGGCGACCGAGATGACCGCCAAGGCCGACGACACCTACGTAGAGATCATGACGCGCGAACAGCGAAGTGCGACAGTCGATCTACTGACGGATCTGACGGACAAGGAGTGGAGCGGGCCTACGATGTGCAGCGGGTGGACCGTTGCACACCTGGCTGCGCACCTGTCGATGCCGTTCCGGACATCCCTGCCGAGAATGTTGATCTCGGTCGTTGCCGCACGTGGGGACTTCGATCGAGTCGCCAACCGAATGGCCACACGCGACATCGAACGAATGGGCCGATCGGAGCTGCTGGATGCCCTTCGGGGCAACGTCACGACCCGTTGGAAAGTGCCGGGCGGCGATCTCACCGATTCGCTCTGCCACGATGTCATCCACGGACTGGATCTGACCGTGGGCCTTGGCCGACCGTCCACAGCGACACCGCAGCAGCTCCTGACCGTCCTCGAAACCATCGAAGCCAAAGGACGCGCACGCCACTTCGGCGTCGACATCGGCGACAGAACCCTGTCCGCCGACGACGTGGACTTCGCCACGGGCGACGGACCGACGACGACAATGCCGGCAGCGACACTGATCATGACTCTCACCGGTCGAATCGCAGTGCCGGAGTAGGTCTCTGTGAACGGCGGCGAACCTGGGGGCGTCCAGCAGGTGCTGCGAAGGTGCCGGAAGCGTCTCCGCGACAACCGGGATCACGAACTGCTGTCAGCGCTCTACCCGGCGCAATGTGTGTCCGACCAGGGTCCGGTTCGAAGCCTTGCCCGCCACGTCCGTTCTTAATTGCACCCAAGTCGCGTTAATGCGCGGGATCCCGCGAGTTCTGCCGAGTTGGGTGCAGAAATGCTCGGCGAGAGCCCCACTGGAGCCTCCTTTCGGGATTGAACCGAAGACCGCTCGCTTACAAGGCTATGCAGACCAGTACAAGTGCGTTCACCTGAACCCACCATGAGGCGCCTGAGCAGGCGTTTTCGTCCGTGGACGTCCGTTCCGATTCACCCCCGTTCGTACCGACTTGTGACACTCTCGTGACACCGAGCCTCGGCTGTGATGCTTCCAGTGTGCTTGTATCTGATTGTGGTGCAGCATCTCTCGCATCTTAACCCCCGTTCGGACCGGGCGTGCAGTTCTGCAGTCACTCGCGACTGGACAATGTTGTTCGATCCAGCCGGGGGCGTGTATGCACGCCAACCTCGGGCAGGGCCACCGGCCAACCCGGCCATCGGCGTGAGAATGTAGGGTATCCGATCAGATACCTACGGTCGAGAACGGAGCGCTCTTCATGGACGGACCCAACCTCCTCGAACGCGCCTGACGCGACGCCGGACTCAGCCAAGACGAACTCGCCCGCCGCGCCCACACCTCGAGGCCCACACTCTCCGCCTACGAGAACGGCCGCAAATCACCCTCGCTCGCCACAGCCCAACGACTGCTCACCGAAGCTGGATTCGACCTCGATGCCACCCCGCGCATCACCTTCTGCTCCGTCCCTAGCTCGGGCGGGCGGGATCATCTCGTCCCGAACGTCCTACCCCGACTCCCACTTCACCGAGCCGTCGCCACCGTCGAACTTCCACTGACCCTCAACTGGTCCAATCCCGGCCGCACCTACCGACTCGCGGACCGACCCGACCGCGCCCTGCTCTACGAGATCGTGCTCCGCGAAGGCACACCCACCGACGTCCTCACCTACATCGACGGAGCACTCCTGCTCGACCTCTGGACCGACCTCGTCCTTCCCCTCAGCCTCCGAATTGCGTGGGCGCCGGTCATGCAGCAGTATTTTTCGGCTGAACGCAGCGTCTGATCAAAGAGGCTGCAGCGCACGATGGACCGTACGTTCGAAATGATGGTGGAGGGTATCGAATTTCGACAGTAGATGCGGTTGGGCAAGCATTTGTCGGATCTCTCCCGGATTCTGAATTCGCGCAGTCGGTCGAGTCAATCTTCTGCCCTGATCGGCATGTCGGAATGTCTTCATCTCACTGCAGGTCCGCGGCGCCGTGGCGGCCGACGGAGTCACCGTCACCCGGGCACCTGTCGACGGAACCTTCACCCCGCGTTCACCGTCGCCGATCCCGACGGCCATGCCATCACTCTGCACGACAAGGCTTGATCCATGACTCGACTCGAGAGCGTTCACGAGATCGTCGAACCCTGGTCGCTCGCCACCAGCAAGCAATTCTGGGAAGGTTTCACCCCCGGCAGACTCGCATCCCTGACGCAGGCTGCGGGCATCCACACCGCCTTCCTCTGCGATACCGACTGGCAGCGAGTCGATGCCGTCATCACCCAGGACGGTCCCACCGACGCTGCGAGTCGTCGACCGTGACCTGCCAGATGGGATCGTCACCGCGCGGCTCCAGACGCACCCGTACCCGAACACCATCCGGCTCGTCCGCAAGGAGTTCATACAATCGCGGTGCCCCGGTCAGGACGTACCCGACCACCGGTGGGTCGATCTCACCGTCACCGATGACCGACGCGGATACATGCACCACCATTGTTCGACGTCGGGTCATCTGCCGGACCCGGCGCCGCTCCGCGTCCCGACACCACGCTCGGCGTGACCGATCAACCGGGGGACTATCAGAGAAGGTACAAATCGGGAATCAAAGGATGGGGTTTCTCGGTAGTCCCTCGACCAGTTCGAAACGCTTGTCTGCGTGACCACTGACTGCTGCAGATTTTTCTCCGGCAAAAACCATGGTCTCGCGAGTTTGCTGGACCCACCGGGGCCACTCGAGGGTGTTGGTCGACGGGTTGCCTGTTCGCGCGAACGCAGCCCACGCTGCCATCATCTCTCGAGAGAGCCGCGCTTGATTGTTCTCCGGATCGGCCGCTGCACGCGCGGCGTCGCTGTCGAGACCATCCCACGCGGACTCATACGACAAGATTCCGAAAACCAACGGGATCTCACCGGCATGCACCGCCCACTGTCCGCCGAAACACGGGGTTTCCCAAGTGAACTCGTACAGGAACACATCCCCCGCGTTCTGGGCGGCTTTGAAATCTGCTTGCTGCCGCGCGTCCCGGAAGAACGCTGGATCCGATGTCATGGCGGCCAACAGCTGGTGTCGGTCGGCCGTCGGCTGTAGCGCCCGGTGCCCTTCCAAGAACCCGCGGTACTGCTCCGGGGTGAGTACGGGCAGAAGGCTCACCGCCCGAAATCGCTGCTCCAACTGTGCGTCGTCCGCAATCGGGTCGGCGAAATCGGGCTGGAAAAGCACAATCTCGTGTGTGTTGTTGCCGATCATCATCGCGACTCCGGCGCTCTCCTGGGGCGCACTACCGTCCCACGTCTGGTGCGGCATGAAGTCACCGTCGAGTACAGGTCCGTACGGGGCCCCGAGGTCAGCCGATGCCGCCTTCAGCTCTGCGGCCCCGATCTGCTGCAATCTATTCACATCGAAGGTCCCGTCACCCAGCTTCGCCAGCGTGGCACGCGCCGCTTCCGTCGCTTGCTCCCTGGTCTGAACAGCGAGAGCGGAACCGGATTGCACGATCGCCCGATGGAACAATCCGCGCGCGGACGGCGTAGCGAGCAGAGAGCTGACCTTGCCGCCGCCACCCGATTCACCGAACACCGTCACGTTCGACGGGTCACCCCCGAACGCCGCAACATTGTCGCGGACCCAGCCCAGCGCAGCGACCAAGTCGCGCTGCCCGAGGTTGCCGTCGCCGGCCAGTTCCGGGATCAGATCGCCGAGCCACATGTAGCCGAACGCGTTGAGTCGGTGGTTGACCCCGACCACCACGACATCCTCCGCACGCGCCAGGTTGGCGCCGTCGTACAGAGGAGCGCCGGCGGAACCGACCTGATATCCGCCACCGTGTATCCAGAACATGACGGGCTTGCCCGCGCTGCCCGACGCAGGTGCCCAGACATTGAGAACCAAGCAGTCCTCGGACTCTGGTTGCGGATCCAGCCAGGGCGGAAGGTCGGCGTTGGTCTGCACAGCCGGGTGACCCAAGGTACGGGCATCTCGCTCGCCCGCCCAAGGAACCACCGCGCGAGGTGCCTTGAAACGTAGACCGCCCACCGGCGGTGCTGCATACGGAACGCCCTTGAACACGCTCAAGCCGTCGGAGGTAGCGCCGCGCAGAGCGCCCGCGGCAACCGTAACGAGTGGCCCTTCATCGGTAGTCGCGGACTGCTCGACCGTGCTGACCGAGGCATTGTGCTCGAGCCCCCTCGAACAACCGGATGCGACCAACACACTAGCCGCCGCAATCTTGAAAAAGTCTCTACGAGAACCTCTAAGATCGTCGCTCATACTTCGCCTTTGTGATTGATGTTCCCAACACGGACAAGAACAGCTCATGGAGCGGACGTGCAGTTGTGCTGACGTTGTGCACCGACCCTGCGAGAATGCTGACCTGCATGCCATCGAACGCGTACGCACTGCGTCCTCCGACTGCAACGGCTTCCATGAAGCGACCCAGGTCGGCATAGCGGTGTCTGCGTCCGACTACAAGGACCAGAGCAACTACAGTCCGGCTGGACTGCAGGCGTAACTGCAAGTGAAAACCTCTACGCCCACACGGACGTTACGAGCACCGCACGCTGGCTACCATTGGCAGTAGGCCAAACCGCACGGCCGCGATTGGTATTCCGACCGAGCCACAGACCGCGAGTCAGAGCATCGAAGTCTCGAGCAACAACGCGGTAGGAGCCAGATGCACAGCGCCGGGTCGAACTCCATTGGGAACCACGGATCCGACACGACAGTCCTGGCCATGCCAGGGGATATGCCCGAGATGCTGCACCTTCCGGCATAGACCCATCCCCGCCGGTGACAACGATCCGCACCGCCGCCCAGGATGACATCCGGAATTCCCCGGCGGCTGTGCACGATGTCCGATCGCGTTCCGACACAACACTGATATCGAGATTTTTCAGCTCGAGCGAGGCCACGAACGCCCGATCAAGACGAAAGTACCGCGGACCCTGAGAGGCGAAGCAGAACGGCACGATATGTCCTGGGCACTTCGAGATCCGCAAGCTGAATCCTCGCCCGGTTCCCAAGCCCTGCCTGACCGCGACCGCACAGCCGAGCGCCTGATCGATCAAGCTCCCGGTGGAGGGGTGTGCCAGGCGCGGGTCGAGCTCCCCGGAATGTCCGTCTCGCAGTCAGTTCGGCGTTCCCGCATCCTGCTCGTCGCGTCCGATGCGCGCATACACCGTGGGATTATTTTTGCGATACACGACCGCCGTGATCATGCCCAACGCCACGACCCCGTAGATGATCACCAGCATGGCAACCGTTGCCGCCCCGGTGGTTCCGGTCAACAGCGTGAAATTCATGGTTGCGAGGTAGAGGACCACGGCCACGGCGACAGCCGAGATGGCAGTCAGGACCGGTGGGACCAGACTCTCGCCGGGTGCGCGGTTCTTGATCAGGTAATTGACGATGGCCAGCGCGACCATCAGCAGCAGGATCAGGAACGTGTAGGAGTAGAGGCCGGCAAGGCGCCCGTACATCAGTCCCTCGTCCAGTTTGAGAACCACGATCACGAGCAGTCCCACCAGCGAGGCCACCGTCATCGCGACGGACGCCCGGTGCGGTGAAAAGTGCGTTCCGTGGACGCGACTGAGCGACCGATGCAGGATGCCGTCGGCGCTGAGGTTGAACAGGTACCGAGTGGTGATGTTGTGCGATGCCAGCATCAACGCGAAGGCGCTGGTGAGCAGCAGCAGTGCAGCGATGTCGTATCCGACGGTTCCGATGTACTCCTTGACACTGGCGGTGGCCGCGCTCGCAGGATCCTCGGTCACGGCGGTCAGGACCGCCTGTGGACCGTACGAATTGACGAACATCCAGGCTGTGGCCCCGTAGAGAAGGGCGAGGAGACCCACCACCCCGTACGTGGCGCGGGGGATCGTCTTGCTCGGATCGCGCACCTCGTCACGGAAGATGACGGTGGCCTCGAACCCACCGTAGAGGCCGAGCGCGAACATGAAACCGATGCCGATGGAGCCCGAGAAGATTGCCTCGCCACCGAATGACTCGACCCCGATTCCCTCCGCTCCGCCCCGTCCGAGCACCGCCACGTCGTAGACCACCAGGAACAGCAACTCGAGGGTGAGGAAGAGCGTGAGCACCTTCGCTGAGAGGTCGACTCGGAAGTACCCGAGAACGGAGACGACTGCGGAGAGCACGAGCGACCATACCCACCATGGCAGGTCGGGACCGTGAACGACGTCCGACATGAGGGCGCGGGCGGCGGTGCCGCCCAACGCATAAACGCTGAGACACGCGACGTAGTAACACATCATCGCCGTGAATCCGGCGGACAGGCCGACCACCTTCCCGAGCCCGGCACTGATGTAGGCGTAGAAGCCACCCGCAATGGGGAGTTTACGTGCAATTGCAATCAGCCCGGTGGCCAGGAAAGCGATGAACATTCCGGCCACCAGAATGGACACCGGGACTCCGATTCCATTGCCCAGCAGAACGGCGACTGGAATGAATCCTATGAAGACCACTACCGGGCCGTTGTAGGCCAACACGGTGCAGACGAGCTCGAAGGCTCCCATATTTCCGCCGAGTTTCGGTGCAGTCGCACCAGGTTCTCCGGTTACCGGTCGTCCGACCGATCCAGTTGACTCCATACCGATTTCTCCGATCATCTCTCGTACGTGACAGCGATCACGCCTCGGTTCGAAGTATGTAGCTCGGACAGATGACGGACTATCGGTGAACTCACGAATCCGGCAGCATGGCTTTGGTATTCGACCCGTCGCCAGACAGCATGTGTTACTTCGCGGTCAATTCGTTGGCAACGATCATGCGCAGCATCTCGTTGGCACCTTCACCGATCGGCATGAGGGCAGCGTCGCGCAAATAACGCTCCAGCGGGAACTCCTTGATGTACCCGTATCCGCCGTGAAGCCGAATGGCGTCGTAGGTGACTTCCATCGCCGCCTCGGTCGCAAATATCTTCGCCATTCCGGACTCTGCGCTCGCACGGCCTTCGGCATCGGTCTTGAGAGCGGCGTTGAGGTACAGCAGCCGCGACGCCTCCACTTTCGTCGCCATGTCCGCGAGCCTCATCTGGACGGCCTGATGCTCGGACAACTTCTTGCCGAACGTCTCTCTCTGCTTGACGTACTCGACGGAATGCTCGAGCGCCGCTCGCGACATGCCCGTCGATGCCGCCGCCATGTAGATACGGCCGCGATCGAGAGCCGCCATCATCTGGTAGAAGCCCTTGCCTTCCTCGCCGCCGAGGAGATTGGCCGCGGGCACGACGGCATTGTCGAAGTTGACCTCGCACAACTCCAGTCCGCGGTGACCGAGCTTTTTGTAATCGCTGCCGTAGCTCAGCCCCGGGGTGTCCTGCTCCACGAGCAGTTGGCTGATGCCACCGCGGTGCGCAGGTTCGATCGTGGGATCGGTCTTCACCAAGGTGACCAATGGATTCGCGTGACGGGCATGGGTGATGAAGATCTTGCTTCCGTTGACGATGTAGTTGTCACCGTCGCGTCGGGCGGACAGCGTGATCTTCTTCAGGTCGCTACCGGTGGAAGGCTCGGTGAGCGCGATCCCGCTCATTCGCCGTCCCGCCGCCATATCGGGGAGGAACCGGTTCTTCTGGTCCTCGGTTCCGAACTCACTGATCAGGTACCCACCCGAGCTGGTGGTGTAGACCAGACTTGCGAGCGCCATCCAGCCGCGCGCCAACTCCTCGAAGATCAGCCCGTAGCTGACGTAATCGAGGTCGGATCCGCCGTACTGCTCGGAGACGGTGATACCGAACAGACCGAGATCTGCGAGTTCGGGAATCAGGTCGTCCGGGTATTCGTCCTTGGCCTCGCGCTCCGAGGCAGTGGGTATCACGCGGGCATTCACGTAGTCGCGGACAAGCTTACGTAGTTGAACGTGATCGTCTGTGAGGCCGGCGGGCACGAAAGCGGATGACATGGTGTTTCTTCCTTGGGTTGGGGAATCGGGACGAAATCGGATCAGGCAGGCGAGTCGCTCCACGCGTCAGCGGCTTCGGAGATGGTGGGAAACCAGACCCCGTCGTGACCGACCACATGGTGCAGGAACCGTTCGAGCATGAGCAGGTTGAATCCGCGACCTATGGTCTGCGGGTGCAGCGTCCACGTCATCATTCCGCCAGGACATCTTTCGTAGGCGAAGTCGAACGCGTCCTTCCACCGTTGGAGCACAGTCTCGTTGGATTGCTGTGTAGCACTGCCTTTGAGCAGCTCGAGCTCGGGAAAGTCGTCCAGTCCCCACGACACCGGAAACTCCAGAAGCGGCGACGGCTCCCCGAAACTGTTTGCTTTCTCGAGATCGATCGTGGTCACCATTCGGGGGTGATAGGGGGTGAAGTCTCGGCCCATCAGCGATGAGTCCCAGTCGAATCCGAACTCCTCGAGTACCGCCAAAGTGTTGTCCGTGACGTCGAGCGCCGGTGACCGATACCCTCGCGGACGACGCCCGATGAGCTCCTCGTGCAGATGCACTTGCAGCTCCATGAGCCGCCGTTCCTCGTCGAGCTCGAGTTTGGGAACGAATTCGTGGTACACACCATGCGCCGCAATTTCGTGTCCTCGGTCCACGACGGCGGCGACTGCGTGCGGAAACGTCTGCATGGTGTGCGTGGGTATACACCAGGTGGTCGTGATTCCGAAGCGCTCGAACGTGTCCAGCAAGCGTGGAGCGCCCACTTCCGCACCGAATTCTCCTCGCGAGAGGTTCGATTGGGAGGTCGACCTGAATGTTCCGATCCACACGCTCTGTGCATCAAAGTCCGGGCTCAGAGATACGGCCAGACGCTTGCCTTCAGGGAGTTGCAAGGGCATGAAAGGACCTTTCGGAATGTCGGAAAGGACAGGGTGTCGACTACGTGGCTATCCAGCCGCCGTCGACGTGGATGACATCACCGCTGATGTAGGCAGCGCCATCGCCGGCGAGGAAGTACACGGTCGCGGCCACCTCGGAAGCGAGGCCGCCTCGCTGCATCGGGATGAGCATCTTCATCAAATCGGGATTCGTGCCGACTCCTACCTTCGTGTCGGGCACCATGTCGCCGAGTATTTCCTCGGACGTGGCACGAATGCCGGTCTCGACAACCCCGGGCGCGACGAGATTGGCATTGATGCCGTACCGGCCGAGATCGACTGCGAGACGACGCGTCATGCCCTCGAGGGCAGCCTTGGAGGTGTCGTAGGCCAGCCCGTCGGGCAGCGCACGCGACGCAGCAATGGATCCGATAAGCACGATAGAGCCGGATCTTTGTGAAATCATTTGCTGTGCAACTGGTTTGACGACATTGAAAGTACCGGTGAGGTTGATGTCGATCACCCGATCCCACAGTTCGCGGCTGGTCTGCTCGATGCCCGCCAAACCGTCGAAGACACCCGCGCAGCCGGCGAGCACGTCGATCGATCCCGCGGCGGCGATGGACTCGACCACGCCGGCAACGCCGTAGTAGTCCGTGACGTCAACGACATGCGCCTGCGCGCTCCCCTCGGGCAGCGAGGCAACCACCGACTCGAGCCGAGACTCGGAGATATCCAGTAGATGGACGCGATCACCCTGTGCTGCAAAGATTGCGGCCACAGCGGCGCCGATACCGCTGCCCGCTCCGGTGATCAGGACGTTGCGCGGTGCTGTCGTCATGTTTTGCTCTCTCGCTGACGGTGGGACAGGTTCAGAAACACGGGTTGTTGGGCCGGAGCATCGAGAAGGAAGTCGTCATCTCCGCCGCCGATGATGCGACGCTCGCGGATGAACGGAAGTGGGCGGGCGGGATCAAAGCTGTCGATTTCGCGCGCCAACCGGTGTCCGGAGAAAATGGCGTCGGCTATGAAGTGCGGGCGCACGCAATCGCCGACTCGGTACACCGCGGAGACCTCGTTGGCGTGCCAGTCGTCTCGCCGAGCCATCAGTCCGTGGTACATCTCATCGTCCGCTGCTCGGGTGCCGACGAGGACGACCGTATCGACTGCGATCACCTCGTCGTCACGGTCCGGTGAGCTGAGCCGCACACTGTCCGGGCCGACCGCGGTCACCGTGGTCTCGACGCGCAGTCCCACCTTCAGGTGGCGAAGATCCCGCAGCGTCGGGGTGATCTCACGGGTGTAGCGCTGGTACTCGCCGATGTGTTCGCCGCGTGCGGCAAGGATGACCTCGTGTCCTCGCTGGGCCAGCATCTCGGCGATGCCGGGACCCATGAAGTAGCCGTCGGAATCGACGACCACGACTCGCTGCCCTATCGCGGCGCCGTCACGCACCACCTGCTCGGGGGTCAGCAAACGTTCTCCGAGAACAGCTTCGAGTCCGAATGCCGTCCGATCATGCGGATTGATTCCGTCGCGAGTGTAATGCGACCCGGTCGCGGTGACGATGATTCCGGCGCCGTAGTCGAGGATGTCCTCGACCGTCATCGGTGTGTTGAGGAT
Organism: Rhodococcus sp. 320_ES; assembly: GCF_059691855.1. Lineage (NCBI taxonomy): Bacteria > Bacillati > Actinomycetota > Actinomycetes > Mycobacteriales > Nocardiaceae > Rhodococcus > Rhodococcus sp. 320_ES. The sequence goes on from NZ_JCAWAG010000002.1 coordinate 673,887, forward strand.
GACCTCGACGTTGCCCAACTTGCGCAACTGATGCTCGCGATATTCGATCAAGCGTCGCCACTCGTGTCGCCCAGGAAGCTTGGCTACCCAGTCGATACTTCCGCCGAGGTGATCGGCTGCGTCGATCAGGTGGACATTGCGCATACCGCGCTTGCCCAACACGGTCGCACACTCCATGCCGGCCGGGCCTGCGCCGACGATGAGTACGTCGTTCTCGTGGTTGGCGGCTTGAGTGAACCGCTCGGGATGCCACCCACGACGGAATTCCTCGCCTGTGGTGGCGTTCTGGGTACACCCGATTGGCATGGTGCCGATATCGCGCGACACGCAGTAGTTACAGCCGATGCATTCTCGGATGTCCTCGATGCTTCCGGAATGGATCTTGTTCGGAAGAAATGGATCCGAAATTCCCGCTCGCGCGGCGCCGATGAAGTCGCACTGGCCGGACTTGACGATGTCGACCATCGTGTCCGGGCTGTTCAGACGGCCGACGTTGACGACGGGTTTCGTCGTGAACTTCTTGAGCCCACCCACCCACGGCTTCTCGAAGTTCTCGGCGGCAGTGCGCGATGATTGCGCGTCCTGCGCCCAGTCGAAACCGCCGATGACGAAATCCCAGTAGTCGACGAGATCGTCCATGTGCTCGATGAAGCGCGGGGTATCGGCGTCGGCGCGCAGTCCACGGTCGCCGAGACCGAGCGGGGCATCGAGTGTGTCGACGCCCAGCCGCAACCCGACAGCCACGTCGGATCCCACTGCTTCGCGGACAGCAGTGAGTACCTCGCGATGGAACCGGGCGCGGTTCTCGAGAGGGCCGCCGTACTCGTCGGTTCGCGTGTTGTAGTACGGGATCAGCAGGTGAGCCAGAATCGACGCAGCGTGTCCGCAGTGCAGAGTGATCAAATCGAAGCCGGCCTTCTTCGCCCGAAGTGCGGCCGCAACGTAGATGTCACGAATCTCGCCCAGAGCCGAAGTGTCGGCTTCGATGAGGCCACCGGCATAGGGCACCGCCAGCGAGGATTCTCCCGGTGTCGCCACGACGGCACGCGGGGTCAACCCGCGTCCCTCGGTCATCGGACCGACGGCGGCGTTGTATTCGAGTTCGATACCGGCGAGCGCGCCGTGGCGCTGAATCTCGGACGCGACATGGGCAAGGTTGCGTACGTCCCCTTCGTCCCACAGCCGCGACATCCGGTGCGGGGACTTGTCCATCTCGGGAGTGATGGTTGTCGCTTCGGTGAAGACGACGCCCCACCCTCCCTCGGCGCGCATGCTGCGGTAACCGGCGGCAGAACCCGAATGGTCCGAGCCGAAACCGATGGCGTGGGGAGTGGCCCAGAAGCGGTTCTTCGATTCCTTGGGACCGATGCGCACGGCGTCGAACAACACCGAGTACCGGTGGGAAAGCGACATGTCCGATTCCTCTTCGTTAACGGTTATATGTGTCGTGACATCACGGTAGGTCCGTGACCGACGCGCTGTATCTAGTGGAATTCACCACTGCACGTGGTGCGGGTTGGTGATCCGTACAACGACCGTGTCCGCGCCGGCCACGTCATACCGCGGCGAGCTGCCGCTCAAGATCTGCGCTGTCCCAGTAGAAGCGTTCGCTCGCGACGCTTCCGTCGCGGATCTCCTCGGCCACGCAGTAACGCAGACGAACGGGCCGTGGTGTCTGCTCGGTGAACGGCTCACCGACGTAGTTCGCCGTCACGTCGAGCTCCCCGATGACACTGTCCGTCCCCGTGGTCCCTGTGGTCCCCGTGGTCACCGTCGTCACGTCGACGACGACGTCGCGCAGGGTGGCGAAATAGTCGCGGAGAAATCCGCGCACGGCATCGGTGCCGACGAAAGGGTGTTCCACGTCGGCCATGTCCACCAGGACGCAGTCATCGGTGAAGGTCGCGACGAGAGCCTCGACGTCGCGGTCGGCGTAGGCCGCCATCTGGGTGCGAAAGATGGTTTCGAGGGCGTTCTCACTCACGGGTGATCCACTCCTTGATCGGTGACGGGTCGTGTCGGTGCGCCGACGTAGATCGCCCCGCGTGATCGGACGGGGGCGAGAAGCTCCTCCGAGTACTTCTCGTCCTCGGTCGCCTGTTTGATCGGCCGGGGCCCGGGAAGCGGAATCTTCAGCGCTTTGTAGACAGCGGACGACATGTAGTACGCCGCGGTCAGTGCGAAGACGGCGGGCTCGCGGGTCTCGGCATCCCAGATCTGGACGTCGTCGAGGGTGAGTGAGATCGTGTCGCCGGCCCGTCGGCCGGCGGCGATCACCGGTGTCGCCAGTGCGCAATCGGCGGCCAACACCTGATCGAGCAAGTGGTCGTGGGCGCCCACCTGGCGTCCGGAAGGCAGAGTGTCGGTGCCGGGCAGTAGCACGTCGGTGAGAAGGGCCAGGCCTTCGCGAACGGCGTCCATCTCGGCGCTATTGGTGTCGGTCGTGGTCATGCGGGCACTTTCTGCGCGGAAGCGGTCTCGGCCAGATGCATCGCCGCTCGCGCGGCGAATGCGGTGATGGTCGGGGTCGGGTTCACCGAGGACGAGGTGACGAACACGCTGCCATCCATGACGAACAGATTGGGCACGTCGTGTGAGCGCCCGTACTGGTCGACGACCGAGTTCGTGGGATCGTCGCCGCAGCGCGCGGTACCCAACAGGTGCCATCCGACCGACGGCAGCCAGTCGACTCGTCTGGTCTCGACGGCACCGGACGCCTCGTGCGCCTCGCGCATGCGGGCGACGTTGAAGTCGATGTTCCGACGCGTGTCCTCGGAGATCTTGTACGTCAACTTGGGCGCAGGAAGCCCGGACCCGTCCACCATCTCGGTGCTGAGCGTGACTCTGTTCGACTCGTCCGGGAGGTCCTCGATGATGGCGCCCCATTCGAAGGATCGGCCGAGGACCCGCTCGACGAGCCGCTGTCCCGCGGCGCCGGACCGTTCGGGAAGCGGGAGCTCGGAGTAGCGGTGCAGCACCTCCATCGGGCTGTTGATCGGCTGGCACGACCACTTGGCTCCACGCGCGAAACCGCGGGAGAGATCGGTCTCTGCGAACTGCATCGAGGTCAAGGATGCGCCGAAGGGTCCGAGCCAACTTTCGAGGTCACGTTCGTAGACCCCCATCACGCCGACGAAGGGGTGCATCATGAGACGACGCCCGACTAGTCCCGACGAGTTCGCCAATCCGTCCGGGAAGAGCGACGATGTGGACATCTGCAGTAGTCGCGGGGTTCCCACGCCGTTCCCACACACGATGACCACCTGCGCTGAGGTGTGGTGCTCGGCGCCACCTTCGTCGAGCCAGGTCGCCCCGGTCGCGAGGCCAGCCTTGTCGACGGTGATCTCCCGGACCCGGGCGCCCGTGACCAGCGTGACGCCGGCGCCGAGAGCGGCCGGCCACATGGCGACATCGAAGGATCCTTTGGCGCCCTCGGGGCAGCCCGACATGCAGGTACCCCAGCGTGCGCAGGCACCCCTGTCCCCCTCGCTGTGGGTCATGATGGCGTTCGTTCCCGGCCACCAGTGCCAGCCGAGCTTGTTCATCCCCTGAGCGGCGGTGATGCCGGCGCGACCGATGGGGACGCCTGGCTGGGGGAGATCCCAGCCAGGCGGGAACGCGGTGTCGCCGTCGACTCCCGAGACTCCCACCATCTCGTCGCACAGCGAGTAGTACGGCTCGAGGTCCTCGTACGTCAGTGGCCAGTCGTCGGCGACGCCGTAGAGACTGTTCACTCGAAAATCCGAGGGGACGAAACGTGGCCACTCGGCACCGTAGTAGACGGTGCTACCGCCGACTCCGTTGAAGTTCAGCGGGTGGACATCGGAGTCGATGCAATCGACCGGGTAGTCCCAGCTCATCTTGCGCACGTTGGGGTCCGGTGACAACGGACCGGCCAGCAGCACGTCCCGCTCCCGCTTGTCGCTGGCGTACTGCTCGCGGGTGAACCAGCCACCTTGCTCGAGCACGGTGACACTGAAACCGTCTTCGGCGAGGATGCGGGCTGCGGTGGCACCTGACGGGCCCGACCCGACGATCAGAACGTCCGGAGTCTCAGTGGCTCCGCCGAATTTGCCTGACATGACACTCCCTCGGCCGTGACTGTGTTTGCTGTCACCCTCAAGCTAGGAGTCGAGCCCGGAGGCCGGCATCGGAATTACGACAACGATCGCGCCAGGTTCTCGTTGCATCTACAGCCTCGGCAGGTCACCCATAGGTGTCGAGGAGGTCAGGGAGGGGCGATCTGCGCGCAGACGGTCGGCGAACTCGTCGTGCTCGCCGGCGATCAAACACGCCAAGGTCCTACCCGCCACCGGCCCGGTGGCCATACCCGAAGCGTGACCGATGGTGGCGTACGCGCCGTCCACCCTGTCGACCACCGGCAGCAGATCGGCTGTGGTGCTGTGTAATCCGGCCCACAATGACGTCACACCGAAGGTGCTGTACTCCGCGTACCGGTCGATGGTGGTGGAAATCATGGACTGCGTGGCGCGCATGCTGATGTGCGGGTTGAGCGAACCGGTGATGTCGATACTGGATCCGATGTGAAGCGAGCCATCCGAGAACTGAGTGATCGAGTCGTCGTAATCCCAGTCCGCCGGGACCGCTCCCGGGTCGTCGCCGACACCACCGAGGGGGTTGGGTGCGGCGAAGACCTCGCGGCGAAACGCAGGAAGGTCGGTGAGCGCACCGCACGACGCGACTCCGCGTGGCCCGTGCATGACCACGCTCGGTCGTCGGGCCAGCGGCTGGGTGACGATCTGACCCATCCTGCTCGTGGTCAACGCAACGGAAACACCCTCGGTATCGAGGCCTCGCGCCCACGCACCGGTCGCCCACACGACGCCAGGACCGTGGACGTCACCGCGGGTGGTTCGAACCCCGGTGATGGTGTCTCCGCGGCGGATTGTCGACAGGACCGGAGTGTTGTCGAACCGTTTCACACCCGCCTCGGTGCAGCTGGTCGCAAGGGCGCGCACGAAACGCTGAGAGTCGATCTGCGCGTCCTCGGGGCAGTACACGGCTCCGATCGCAGTCGAGGGGAGCATGGGCGCGTGCGCAAGTGCATCTGCGCGCGAGACGAATTCGACATCGAGCCCGTGGAGACGCCTGTCGTCCACGTAATCGGCGAGGATTTCCTGCTGCTCGTCGGTTTCGTAGAAGAACAGTCCACCGCGGGTGCGGAGGTCGAATCCACCCCCGATCCGCTCCGCGTACTCGGCGTAGAGGGCCGACCCTGCGCGTGCCAAATCCAGTTCGAGGCCGCCCCGCTGCAGTTGCATCCACACGGCGCCGGGATTGCGGCCCGATCCGCCGAACGCAGCGAACCTCTGGTCGAGGACGGCGACGTCGTACCCTCTGGCTCGCAATTCGTACGCCGTGCACATCCCGGCGATACCTGCGCCGACCACGATGACGTCGGCGGTGGTGAGCGGTTCCGAGGCGACCATGATGGGTCTCCTTCCCGAGCATGCGGCGTTGACCGGACACTACGTCAGCCGACCTGCGATCTGCGACAGTAGAACACCAATACAGGGGCGTCGTTCGTTGGAGCTTTTCCATCGGTGAAGTAGTCGACTGTCGGTAAAGTGCTGCGCACCCGGAAAGAGAGGCCGTGATGTCCAGCACGACGGCGGAGTGCACGTTGGGCATTGTTCTGACCGAAATGGGTTCTGCGGCATCGCTTATCGGCAACAGTGAGGCCTGGCTCAATCGGGTCGTCGACGGAGCCCTCATCTGGCTGGCCGCGGACCCGGTTCCCGAGAACACCGATCAGCTCGTGGTGTGCCCGGAGACCCTGACCGACGTGACGGCTGTTAACGCGCTGCTGGACAGCCCGCAGTCGCGCGCGGTGGTGGTTCGCGCCCCAGCGGACCCGACGATCGTCGAATATCTCATCGATCGCAGCCGCAGCCACGCGATCATCGTCCTCGAGGCGGGCGGAACACCGGCCGACGCCGTCTCGGCCACCGAGCGAGCCGCACAGAGTGTCGACGAATCGGTTTCTCGTCGTCTTGCGTCCCTCCAGCGCACCCTGAGCCGTGCCCTGGCGGACCGCTCCACCATCGAGGGCCTGGCCTCTCGGCTGAAAAAATTGTGCAACGCGACGATAGTCCTGCTCGACCGCAACGGTGAAGTTCTGCACGCCACCGGTCCGGTCCCGCTGTCACTTCTGTTCGGGGAGATTTCCAAAACCAAGTCGGAGTCGCAGATCATCGACATCGACGGTTGGCACGGAGTGGCGACACGCCTCGAGGACTTCGACGAGTCCGACGAGCATCTCGGTTGGTTGCTCGCGGCGTCCCGTCGGCAGCCTTTCCCGGACCCGTACGTCATCGCGGCGGTGCACATGGCCGCGACGCTCGTCGAGGTCGATCGCCGCATGACCACGATCTCGCGCGCACAGGAGCGGGCAATCCGGGCCACCGTCCTCGAGCAAACTCTGGCGCTACGACCGAAGCGTGACGATCCCGAGCTGGCTGGGAGACTGGCAGGCCTGGGCGTCACCTTCACCAGTCCGGTGCGGGTACTCGTAGTGCAACCGGTTCGCTCGACGCGAAAGGCACGGCTGGCCGAGACCCTCGAGCACCTCGCGGCCACCACCGCCGCGACGTTCGTCGCCGCCGGTGTTCCGCACCTGATCACGCTCCGCAACAAGGCTGTGGTGGTGCTGGTACAGGCCGATACCGTCGAGATCACAGGGCTGCTGACACACCAGTCCGGTGCGCCCGGGTTGCACTGCGGAATCGGTCGTCGGATTGTGGTCGTTGCAGATGCAGCGGACTCGTATCACGATGCCCAACTTGCCGTTCAATCTCTGCGCCGCAACGGATCGCAGACAACGACGATGAGCTACGAGGACTTCGATCTCGCCACCGCCTTGTTTTCCGACGTGGGCCTGGACCGGATGGCCGACCGGGCCGAGGTGTACTTCGCCAGCATTCGGGACCGCGATGCGTTGATCGATGGGCTACGAGCGTATTTCGACCATGGCCAGAACATCATTGCCGCCGCGGCTGAACTCGACATTCACCACAATTCGCTGCGATACCGACTGTCGAAAATCGAAGAGGCACTGGGCGTCCACTTGAAGGATGCCGGCGACATCGCGTCCGTGTATCTGGCCTTGACTGCGCTGGAACTCAGCGGAAAGCTCGAGGCTCGACTGACCCGCCGCAGTACCGGCCATGCTCGGGCCGCCGACATCGCGGCCACCGGCACCCCCACCGACTACCTCGCCACCGAACCCGCCCCCGGCGTCGTCGAAGGCGACAGCTGAGCGAACAGAGTCAGACGTCGATATTGGACATGACGTGCTTGACCCGGGTGTAATCCTCGAATCCGTACATCGACAGGTCTTTTCCGTACCCGGAGTGCTTGAAACCTCCGTGCGGCATTTCCGTGACGGTCGTCAGATGGGTGTTGATCCACACGGTCCCGAAGTCGAGGTCCCGCGATGCGCGGAGAGCCCGCCCGTGGTTCGAGGTCCACACACTTGCCGCCAGTCCGTAGTCGACCTCGTTGGACCACGTCATGGCCTCCGCCTCTGTGTCGAACGCCTGGACGGTAATCACGGGTCCGAAGATCTCCGTCTGCACTTGCTCGTCGTTCTGGCGCAGACCCGAGACGATCGTCGGCTCGACGAAGTACCCGCTGTCGCCCTGCCTCGATCCCCCCAATTCCACTCGCGCATGCGAAGGCACCCGGTCGAGGAGGCCAGTGACATGTCGCAGCTGGTTCTCGCTGTTCAACGGCCCGAAGGTCACACCTTTGTCGAAGGAGGAACCCGTCCGCACCCCCGCGGTCGCCTCGACGAGGGCCGCGACGAATTCTGCGTGAACCCTCTTGGACACCAGGACTCGGGTGGCCGCAGTGCAGTCCTGACCGGCATTGACGAAACCGCCGACCGATACGGCCGCTGCCGCAGCAGCGATATCGGCATCGTCGAAGATCAGCACGGGCGCATTGCCACCCAGCTCGAGATGAACCCGCTTGAGATCGGAGGCTGCCGACGTGGCCACCTCGATCCCCGCCCGAACCGAACCGGTGATCGCCACCAACTCGGGCGTCCTGTGGGCAACCAACGCTCGGCCCGTGTCCCGCCCTCCGCACACGACGTTCAGCACGCCGGCGGGAAGGATGTCCTGACACATGCGGCCGAACACGGTCGAACTGGCCGGGGTGGTATCGCCAGGCTTGAGCACGACGGTGTTGCCCGCGGCGAGGGCAGGGGCGATCTTCCACGCCATCATCATCAGCGGATAGTTCCAGGCAGCAACCTGCCCGACCACGCCGATGGGCTCACGCCGGATCCACGAGGTGTGCCCGGCCATGTACTCCCCGGCCGAACGTCCCTCCAAGATTCGGGCGGCGCCGGCGAAGAATCGGAACACGTCCGACGATGCCGGGATCTCCTCGGCGAGGGTCTGTGCGTACGGCTTGCCGGTGTCACGGACCTCGAGGTCGGTGAGTTCGGCAGCGTGCGCATCCATGGCGTCGGCGATCCGAAGCAGGGCCGTGGATCGGTCCTGCGGCGTCGTCCGTGCCCATGCGCTCTGCGCGGCCGCTGCCGCGGAGTAGGCACGGTCGATGTCGACCTCGTCCGACAGGGGGGCCTGCGCGTAGACGTCGCCCGTGCAGGGGTCGTACACGTCGTAGGTCCGACCCGATGCACTGCCGACCTCGCGGCCGCCGATCACGTTGTGAAATTCGGTCATCATGGATATCTCCTAGTCGCTGGTGATGTCGGCCAGTCGCGCGTCGGCGTAGTCGGCGGCAAAGCGTGCACTGTTGAGTGCGCCCTCCATCCAGGTACGCCACACGGAATCGTCGACATCCGTTCCCGCGAGGACGATTCGATCTTCCGGCCGGTTGAGAACGGCCAACGAGTCCAAACTTTCGTGAGCGCGGTCCACGCGATAGGTGCCGTCGAAAAGAGGATCGGCGTTCCAGTCGTGGTGGTCCACGGCGAGGACCTCGACATCCGGGTAGTACTGGCGGACCGCAGTCTGCACCGCCGCCCGATCGTTCAAGTCGATGTCGTTGTCGCCGCCCTCACAGCCGAAGGCGTAGAGGATGTCGCGATCATCGTCGACCTGGTAGGCATGCGAGATCATCTGGAATGTTCCCGTGCCCAGTGCGAAGGGTCGGCCTCCGAGATTTCGAACAAGGATGCTGGGTTTGGTGGCCCGGCTCACGTGATTGTGCGCGAGTACCCTCTGTTTCGCGGGGTCGAGTCCCGGGACGATGTCGATGTGACGCATGACGTTGGTCGGTGTCGCGAGAATGCAGACTCGCGCGTCGACATGCTGCCCGTCAACGGTGGATACCGTGATGCCATCGGAATCCTGCGCGATCCGGGCCACTGTGTGCCTCAGCCGCACCTCCAGTCGCGATCGGTCGATCATCGCGTCCAGCAGGCTGACACTACCGCCGACGAAACGCTCGGACAGCGCAGTGACGAAGCCCGTCGTGGAGTGGCCGTAGGCGGCCACCTGAGCGACGATGTGCAACATCGACATCTCTGAGCACGGTGCACCGGCGTAGCAGGAGATCATCCCGTACAGCAGTTCGCGGGTCAGATCCGGCAGTTCCAATCCGGCGAAGAACTCGTCGGGAGTGACGTCGATGTCCCCGATCGGTTGTTCACTGAGCGGTCGGTTGGTCGCCACCCGATGAGAGGCATCTCGCAAAAACGCCAGGGCACGTTCGAGATCGGACAGCTCGTCCGCGGGCACAGGCATGAACCGTCGGCGGCCGCCGGTATAGAAGGATGCTCCGGTGACGGAAGGATCCTCCTTCACCGTGATCGCATATCGCTGCGTCTCCCGCCTCATGTGCGGTTGCAGCGATCGGTTGATCCAACTCCCCCCGAAGTCGACGGTGAGATCGAGTCCGGCGAAGGGGCGGTTGTACGTCCTCCCGCCTATCCGGTCCCCCGCCTCGAGCACCACCACGGAACGACCGCGGTCGGTGAGATCGCGGGCGGCGGTGATACCCGCGATACCGGCACCGATGACTACGGCGTCGTAGCGTTCGTTCGACATGAGTTCTCCTGATATCTCGGTGCTGGTCAGAATGTAATGAGAGGTTTGATCACTCCGCGACGAGCTCGGAGGTCGGCCACGGCCTGGTCGACCTCGTCGAACCGGTAGCGGTGAGTGATCATGGGCGCCGGATCGAGGCGACCCGTCGACACGAGCCGCAGCACACGACCCAGTCGTTCGTTACCGGTTCTCGCGAAGCTCGACAGCACGGTCTTGTCACCGACACCCCATCCCCAGTGAGCCAACGGAATCGACAGCTCGGCGTCGGGTGGACCGTTGTACGAGCTGAGCACCGAGATGACGCCGCCCAAGCGAGTCACCTCGACAGCCCGTGGAAAAGACTCACGAACGCCACTCGCCTCGACGGCGACGTCGACGCCGTGACCCTCCGTGAGCCGGTCGATCTCGGCGACGACGTCGTGTTCGGCAAGGTTGAGGCACACGTCCGCGCCCATCGCCCGAGAGACGTCCTCGCCGCCGGCACGGGCCTTGACGGTGACCACCAGCCCGGCTCCCGACACCCGACCGCCGGCCGTGGCGCCGAGCCCGACGTGGCCTTGACCGAACACGGCGACCACGCCCCCGAGCGGCAGGGCGGCCTGCTCGTATGCGGACGTACCGGTACACAGGGAATCAGCCGCGCACACCGCAGCCCAGTCCTCCACTCCATCCGGAATCGGAGCGAGGTTTCGACGCGCGTCGGGCACGGTGAAGAACTCTGCGAGGCTGCCGTCGCGGCTCACTCCGGAGCTGTACGCACCCCACTCGCGTCCACCGCAATGTCCGTCGTAGCCCCGCTGACAGTTCCGGCAGCGTCCACAGCTGGTTCCGGAGGACACCGCTACCCGGTCACCGATCTCGAAACCGTCGACGTCATGTCCCAGTGCGTGCACAGTGCCGACCGCCTCGTGTCCCAACACTCTTCCGTCGGGGACATCGATGTCACCGACGAGTGCTGCGATATCGGCGGAACACATCGACGCTGCGGTCGTCCTCACAATGGCATCGGTCGGACCCGGGACCGGTACGGGTCGTGTCTCGAGGATCGCCGACGCCCCCCGCCTCACCAGTGCACGCATCATGATCGGGTCAGGGCCGGCGCTTGAACATGACCATCCACTGGCCGTCCTGGCACACCTCGTCACGCTGGTTCATCACCTTCACCTCGAACGTGATGATGCCGCGATCGGGCTTGGACGACGACGGCCTGACCTCACCGACCGATTGCTCGACGCGGATGGTGTCACCGATCTTGACGGCGCCCTTGAGTGACCAGTTCATGCCGAGGAATGCGATCGCGGTGCCCTCTTTGATACCGAGGCGCGATTCCAGACCTGTCGCGATGGCGAACACGCCGGGCCCGTGGAAGATTCGACCACCGAACTGCGTCCGAGAGGCGAACTCCTCGTCCGTGTGCAACGGGTTGTAATCACCGGAGATCCCGGCGAAGTTGACCAGATCGGCTTCACCGATGGTGCGGGCGGGTGATGTCCAGCTTTGCCCGATCTCGAAGTCGTCGAAGAACATTCCGCCGCCGATGGTGGGTTCGACCGACCGGGTTGCTACTGGCTGTGACATTGAAGCTCCTGACTGTAGTTTTCGGATTCGAGTCTGTCAGCGGATGCACACCGAGCAGAACTGTGAGCAGACCGGGGATCTGCCGGTTCAGTCGGAATTGTTCCTATGAAATCGGCACGGCAGTCACGTGGACGACGCCGCCAGACGAGCAGCGACTGCGCGGCGGTCAACTTTCCCACTGGTGGTGTTCTGTGGGAGCGAGTCGAACACCACATACTCGGTGGGCACCTTGAACGACGCCAGCTTTTCGGCGGCGAACGTGCCGAGGGCATCCGTGTCGAGGGAGGCGCCGTCTGCGAGGGTGACTGCGGCGACGACCTTCTGGCCGTAGATCTCGTCGGGAAGGCCCACCACGGCGACCGCGCTGATACTGGCATGGCAGTGCAACACTCGCTCCACCTCGGCGGGTGAGACGTTGCTGCCACCACGGATGATCATGTCGGACATACGACCTACGACGTGGACGTATCCGTGCTCGTCGACACGCACGAGATCGCGCATGCGGTACCAGCCGTCGACCATTGCCTCGGCCGTGGTGATCGGGTCGTCCCAGTAGCCGAGCATCAGGCCGGGCCCTCTTCCCCGGGCCTCCCCCACCGCCCCGCGTTCGACCTCGCGCCCGTCGTCGTCGACGACTCGGAACTCGTTGGTCGGCACCACCTTTCCCGCGGCACCGCGCACGGGAGTCGGATCGAGAGTGGGGTCGTACGTGACGAGCGGGAAACACTCGGTGGCGCAGTAGTTGTCGAGTACGGAAACCGACGTGTGAGCCGCCCAGCGATCGAAGGCTGCATCGTTCCGCGCCTCACCGCCGGACACGCAGAGTCGCAGACTACTCACGTCAGGCTTGTCGGCGGTGGTGTCGAGGTGGCGAACAAGTTTGGTGAACATGGTGGTCACACCACCGAGAAAGGTCCCGCGGTGGTCGGCGATAGCGTCGAGAATCATCTGCGGTCGGGAGCGCCGTAGTGCGATGACGGTGCCGCCGGCGTACAGCGTCGCCATGGAGGTCGACGCGAGACCGAAGAGCCACGCCATGGGAAGGGCGACCACGGTCCGATCGTCTCGCCCGAGATGCCACACGGAGGTAAAGGTCTCGGCTCCGTTGAGCAGCGCGATGTCCGAGACCATGATGGCCTTGGGCCGATTGGTGGTGCCCGAGCTGTAGGTGATCAGGCGCAACCGCGCGCGGACATGCTCGGGGCTGGGCGCCGTATCCGTGCGGACCGAGTTCACGGTGAAGTTCTCACCGTCGATCACGGCGGTGGGGCGATGATCGTTGAGTGCTGCGGCCACGGCGGGCGCGGAGACCCGATCCACCAGGACCAACGCCGGGTCGGCGCTGGCGAGGCTGTACGAGAGGTCGTCCTTCGCACTGGACGGGTAGATGGTGACAAGAGCCCCACCCGCCTTCCACACCGCGAGTGCGGTGATGAGGAAGCGGGCGGAGTTCTCCGCCACGAGAGCTACTCGCTGCTGTGGAACCATTCCGGCGCGGACGAGGACATCGGCACGCCTGCCGACCTCGGTCATCATGTCGCGATACCCGACAGTGCCGCCCTCGTCGATGAGGGCGGGGTGGTCGGGCGTCTCGGCCGCACTCTTCTCGAGTACCGCGAGGTAGTGCACCATACGGTCGTCCATCGGTTCTCCCACTCGTGTCTGCGTGCGTGGCCGGTCAGCTCGGGGCGGTGATGACATCGTCGGCGGGGATGCAGCTACTCACGTGGAGTCTCCTGAGCTGAACGGGACGATATGGCTGCTCCGCAGCGCGTCGGCGACGTCGGCCGGAAGTGGGCGGGAGGTGGCGGCGACAGGGTCGACGGCGACATAGGTCAGATCCATCTCCGCGATCACCGTGTGCTCGCGCGTCACCCGCGTCAGCAACCGGAAGCTCGACCGTCCCACGTGCGTGCACGCGACATCGACGGCGAGGACGTCCTCGAAGCGCGCCGGCGAGTTGAACTCGACCGCGGCTCTGACCACCGAGGGGTCTACTCCCGCGGCGAGGAGGCGGGGGTACGGCCAACCGACCGCGCGGACGAACTCGGTCAGACCCACGTCCGCGATCTCGAGGAACCTGCTGTTGAAGAGGAACCCTTGGGCATCGGTCTCGTGGTATCGCACCCTGTGGTGCAGTACCACCGGCATCAGTAGTCGGCTTCGGAACGCAAGGCGGCGAACACATCGGTGCGACGTAATGACAGGCCGGGCGCTTCGGGATTGGCTCGAGACTTCTCGACGAGTGCATGATCGAGGTCGGCGAACACGAGGTTCTCGCGTTGATCCTCGGCAATCGCGAGTAGCCCATCGTTGATGCCGAACGTCCGATCCACCGGGGTCGACACCAGCGCGTTGCCCACCGCGTAGAGGGTTGCGTCGACAGGAAACCCGCTGTTGCCGACGAGCGCCGACATGATCACGAACAGCTGGTTCTCGATGGCGCGAGCCTGGCATCCGATGCGCACCCGGTGTACGCCGCGACGGTTCCAGGTGAGGGATGGGCAGATGATGAGATCGACGCCGCGGGCCACCAGGTAACGGGACAGCTCGGGGAACTGGATGTCGGCGCAGATGAGTACTCCGGCGGTGAACGGTCCGATCGTGGTCACCAGTACCTGGTCCCCGCCCTGAGCACCCATCGAATGTTCGTTGGGTGTCAGGTGGATCTTGTCCTGGAACTCCACTCGACCGTCGGGGTGAGCGATGACCGCAGTGTTGCGCAGGGAGCCGTCCTCGGCGATGCGGTTGTGACTACCTCCCACGACGACGACACCGTGTTCCACCGCAAGGGCGCTGACACCGCCGACGATGTCGTGGAACAAGGGCGCGAGAATGTCTCGGTAGTCCGAGGTGATGGTAGCTGCCGTCACGTCGTGGTCGGCGATCGAACCGAGCAGCCCGGTGCTGGCGAACTCGGGAAGCACCACCAGTTCGGCGTTGTCCGCGGCAGCGCGGCGCACCATATCGCCCATGTGCTCGAGGAGAGCGTCGACACTGCTTTCCGACCGCAGCTCGAATGTGGAAGTGGCAATCCTGAGGGTGGTCATTGCGTCAGCTCTCCTTGTGTTCCTGCGGCCAGCCTGCCGCCGCCAAATCGGTCCGGAGGTCGCGCCGCGACACCTCGTAGTCGACCGTGTCTCGGGGAATCGATCGCTGCACCGTCCGCGAGGTCATTTCTTCCGAGATGTGCGCCACGATGCCGGGCAGCGTTCCGATGATCGCCAGGGCAGTGGACTCCTCCGGGGTGAAGCCGAGTGCCACCGTGATTGCGGCCATCACTGCGACGTCGTTCATGGGAAAATGTTCACGACCCGGAGTCTTGATGAAGGCACGGTGCACGGCCTCGTACAACTCGACCGGCTCACCCCACAATCCCGCGTCGACGGCGATGTCCTTCAATATCTGCGCACGCGGGTCGACGTTCCTGAACACCGGGTGGCCGAAGCCGGGGATGCGGCGCTTGTTCGTGCGGGCGTCCGCGACCACGTCATCGGCGAAGGCGTCCATGTCGGTGGCGCCCGACTCGACGAAACTCCGATGGGTCTCAGCGATGAAGCGGGCGGTGTTCTCGGTGGCCAGCCCGTAGTCCCCGGCACTCAACGTCGCAGCGGCCATGCCGGCCTGCATGTTCGGGTTGCACGACACGACGTAGCGTGCTGCCGCGGTACCGGATTTCTCCAAGCCGTAGTCGAGAACACCGGTCATCACGGCATCGAGAACGCGGGTCTCCTGCGGGGATGGCAACCGTCCCTTGATCATCAGGTAGATGGACGCGGTGAAGGACAGACCGATCAAATCGTCCAGCTTGTAACCGCGGACGTACACCGTCTCCGGCGTGATCTCGCTGATCGCGGTGTGCCAGTACTTCGGGGATGCTGTGTTCTCGCTCATGCGCTGCTCTCGGTCGGGTGTCGAGTGATGACGTCGCTGGGTTGACGGTAAGCCGTTCACGTTCGGGAAACCGCTGGCATATCAACCAAACGAGCGAGGAAACGTTGGAAGGCTCACGATGGGCGAGAAGGTGTGCCGACGTTCGGGGGTAAGCCGAATGTGGCAGTTGCTACCGAAGCTGCGAGTGTCGGTCGGAGACCACCGACAAATCAGGTTCTGCTGGGCACCTCTACCTCGCCGGGGGGCATGTCGGCATGATTTTGGTGACCGAGGCCTCGACTGAGCGCCAGGCCCGCAACAGTGCATCCCCCCGCCACCGCCATCATTACGGCAACAAGCAGCCAGTCGCCGGTCCCGCCGATACTTGCCTCAGCGATAACGGGGGTGAGTCCGCCCGCGATGGCGAACGAGACCTGGTACCCGAAGGAGACCCCGGAGTAACCGACTTCGGGGGGAAAGAGCTCCGACAGGAACCCTGCCAACGGCCCATACATTCCGGCAATGCAGGCAAAGCATCCGACGAATCCTAGGAAGGCAAGCCACCACGAACCGGTACCGAGCAAGGGCCAAAAGGCAAAACCCCATAGCGCAACGCCAGTCGCACCGACCGCGATCGGAAGTTTGCGACCAACAAAATCCGAGATGAGCCCGGAACCAATCAACATGGGGAGATATACAGCCTGGGCTGCGGTCGTCATGGCGAGAAGTTGACCGCTGGTGAATCCAAACTGCTTCGCGTATGCCACTGCAAAGACAAGAACTAGCGAATACGTGGCTGCGGTACCGACTGGCAGCGCGAAGGAAACGGCTAGCTCGCGGGGGTAGCGGCGGAAGATTTCAACGAACGGATGGCGAACTGTCCGCTTGGCTTCCTTCGTCGCCAAGAACACCGGGCTTTCGTCGATGTTACGGCGCAGCCAGAATCCGAATACCAGAAGTAAAATGCTGGCGATGAACGGGATTCGCCAGCCCCAAGTCTCGAACTGTCGAGTCGTGGTGACCGCAGAGATGATCGCCATAGTTCCCGAAGCAAGAAGAAATCCGACAGCCGCAGATGCACTGGTCAACGAGGTCAGAAACCCGCGAAATTTTGACCGGTGGCCGTGCTCGGCCATCATGAGTACCGCGCCACCATACTCGCCCCCGACGCCGATTCCTTGGATGATCCGTAGGATCACGAGAACTACTGGGGCGATGATTCCAATTTGCTCGTAGGTCGGAAGCACTCCTGTACCGAACGAGGCGACGCCCATGAGAACGAGGGTCACTGTGAGGATCTGTTTGCGTCCGATTCTGTCTCCGAGCCAACCGAATATGATTCCGCCGATCGGACGCGCAAGATAGCCGGCAGCAAAGGTGGCGAACGCTGCCAGGGTGCCTGCTGCTGGACTGGCTCCGGAGAAGAAGGCTTTGTTGATGACAAGGCTTGCCACCACTGCATAGATGTAGAAGTCGAACCACTCGATGACTGTGCCAATGATGCTGGCTAAATAAGCCTTCTTCATCTCGTATCTCTTTCCTCGTCGGATCGATCCAGGAGAAGGTAGGCGGAATACTCGGGGGCGAACAGTGGAGTTTGTCTGGTTCTCGGCCTGTCGCCTTGTAAGTCTCATAGGGCGCAACTCGGGATTGATGGCCTTCGTGTGCGCGCGGTTTGCTCTCGGTGAGGTCATCGGTACCGACGGGCCGAGGAACCGAAAACCGGTCAGCGAGCTGCGCATGGTCCCGGCGAATACCGGGGCTCCGAACGGCGTCTCGTTACCGGTCGCCCACCCGCGCTCGAAAGTCGCCCGAGAGGATTCGACTGTCGTACCGCGAGGCGCGACTACCTCACGCACGGTGGCCGGACGGTGCGATGTGGTTTGGGCTATGGCCGGTGTCGGTAGTCGGGAAACAGGCACGGCACTCAGCCTCGGTACTGAACGCCCCACACTTTGCAAACGGTCGTGGCCACAAGCGCGATCGAAGCCTTATCAGATCGGTTCCAGCACATATGCAGCATCACCACCGTCACGAATGCTGCTTCCAGGGCCGATCCCGAGACAACCCGGCACTACCTGCCGCACGTGATCTGTAGTCGATGTTCGACCACTCGTGGAACGACGTCCGGACAGACTGGAGCGCGCTGTTATCAGCATCGAATTCGATCGCGCAGGGGCCGAGCCGAAGAAGTCTCTCGGCGGGATGCTCATGTGCGGATCCAAAAAGGCTCGCGTAGCGTCCGCCACTTCGGGTGCGGCGCTGATCCGTTCCGCCAGCATGAGTCAGTTCGGCATGAGGTGGGTCTGCAGCTCGCGAAGGAGTTCGGAGAACGCCTGCGGCGCACTTCGGGCGAAGCGCGGGAACGAAAGAAAGCCGTGCGGCATCCCGACGTACTCCGTGAGTCGAACCGACACACCCGCCGCGCGCAGGGCCTCCGCATACCGGAACCCGTCGTCGCGGATGGGATCGAGTTCTGCGATCTGTACCAGGGCGGGTGGTAGTCCCTCATGGTTCTCCGCCAGCAGAGGCGACGCCGTCGGGGCGGCGCGGTCGGCGCGGTCGGGCACGTACAGGGCGACGTAGGCCTCCAACGTGGTGCGTTTGAGCACGGGCATGCCCGCGTTCTCGTGCACCGAGGGACTGGAGAGAGTCAGATCGGTGGCCGGATAGACGAGCGCCTGCAACGCGATCGCGGGTCCGCCCCGATCACGCACGAGCATGGCCGTCACCGCGACGAGGTTGCCTCCCGCACTGTCACCCACCAGAGCGACGTGCGAACCGTCGGCACCCCACTGCTGCGCACGGCTCACCACGTCCACGAAGGCGAAATAGCAATCCTCGGCGGCAGCCGGGAAGGGATGGGTGGGTGCGAGCCGGTAGTCCAGCGAGACGACGACCGCGTCTGCACCCAGCGCGATGCTGCTGGCCATGGAGTCGTACTGATTCAGCGTGCCGACCGTCCACCCACCGCCGTGGATCAGGACGATAAGGGGAAGCGGGCCCGACAGCGCCGTAGGTCGATACGAACGGATCGGGATGCGGCCGTCCCCTCCTCGGGCGTAGTCGTCCTCGACGGTGACCCCGGGCTTCATCGAACCTGCGACGAGATCCATGAGGAAGGAATGAGGCCTCGGTTCTTGCAGCCTCGCGATCTGCGACGGTGACTTGCCGACGATCATGTTGTCCGGCATGAGCCACCCGAGCAGTCGCACCCTCCAGCCCATTGTGCTCACAGGACGAGTGCGCACTCGGCGACCGGGGCGGCTGACGACACTGCTGACATGTTCTCTCCTCGGAGCCAGAGAACTGGCACAACGTGCCATCATGGCCCATCATGGCATAGAGGATCTGGGATACTGGCCGAATGACAGACGAGGCGCTCGCTCCCTTGCGAGACCGCCGCCGTGCGAGCACCAGACGTGACATCGCCGACGCAGCCCTGCACCTGTTCGAGAAGCAGGGATACGACCGCACCACCGTCGAGCAAGTCGCGGAGGCCGCAGGAGTATCCCTACGCACGTTCTATCGATACTGCTCGAGCAAGGACGACGCACTGACGTCCGGACTCGTCAACGGTCCGGCCGAGTTGACGTCCGAGATACGCGCACGACGCGCGCTGTCGTTCGCCGATGCGGTTGCCGATGCCTTCGTCTCGGTGTCGGGGAACGATCGTCAACGCAGAGAACTGCGCGTCGTACTGTCCACGCCCGCCCTCCACTCCGCGTGGCTCGCTGCCGGCCGAGCAGCTCAGGAAGGTCTCGTGGAACTCGTGCAGGAACGCGACCCCACCCAATCGGCACTCCAGGCGCGCGCACGAGCCGCCGCGGTGGCCGCCGTGCTGACCACCGTCATCGAGACCTGGGCATCGTCCGACTTGCGTCTGGAACCGCTCGCCCGCGAGGCGTTGTCGGTTCTCACACCCACAGAGGCGGGAACATGAGGGACAGCGGTGCGTGACTGGATCATCAAGCTAACCGCCATCGACGACGACGCAGCGTCGGCACTGCGGGTCATCGAGCACTTCGACACCTTGGTCGACGAGCGCGTCCCTGCGACCGCGCTGCTCCGTGCAGTCACGGTCCTCGCCGACTGCGGCGCGGGATTCGACGACCCCGATCGGGGGTTGCCCATCGAGGTGGACGAACGCGGTCGCACATCCTCGACACCGGACCTGTCGGATCGGCCCCACCTCGAGCAGTTCGGGGGTATCACGGTCTGGCTGAACCGGACCGGACCACCCTGGCCGCTGGATCATCTGATCCTGGAGCGTTTTGCCCGCAGCCTGCAATCGGTCAAACAACCCCGAGATCGACATCCGCTGATCGCGGCGATCCGGATCGCCTGTGACGCGGATACCGTTCCGGTGCAGCGCAGTGCCGCCCTGGCCACACTCGGTTTGACGGGACCGGTCGTCATCGTGGCGACGTTGCCCGGCGATGCCCGCCGCACACCGATCGGAATGACCGCGGACGGCGCGCGCATCCACCTGCTCTCGACCCGGCCCGCACTCGCCGGCGTTCCGGACGATGCGGCGGCCGGTTTCACGGTCGCGGACGGGCTCATGGTGTGCACGCGCTGGCAGCGCGCCGTGGCCGCCCTCAAGATCGCCGTGAACCCGGCCACCGGTGGCCCGGCGCACGTCTGCCACGACGATCTCGGCGCCGTGGCGGATCTGATCGACAACATCGATGCCACCACCGCATCCAGGTCGGCGGACGTGCAGGCATTGGAAACGTTACGGCTGCAACGACACTGGGTCACCGGACTGCTCGACAGCATCCTGAGCCACAGCAGCGTGCGCGAGGCCGCCCGTCGGCAGAACCTCCACCACTCGACACTGCAACAACGCCTCGACTGGCTTCAGAGCCAACTCGGGTACACCGTCCTCAGTCCCACCGGTTACCCGCGAGCCAGTACGACGCTTCTCCTCTGGCGCATCTCTCGCGCCGCGCAGAACAGGACGGGCAGGGTCGTGGACCACCTTCCGGGGCGCCGACCGCCAGATGGCGGGTGATGTAGGCCACACTCGACGCGATTGGCGGCTGTGACAGACCACGCTGCGACTGTTGACTGTCGTCATGACTCGAACAGATCCGACACCGACCTCGCTCCCGCTCGCTCCGCCGCTCGATCCCGAACTCGTTCCTCCTCTGGAGATGCTCCTGAGTGCGCTCCCCGCGCTGGGCCCCGACACCCTCGAGGAGGTGCGGTCGATCAGCATGAACGGCCTTCCCGGCGCTGAGGAGGTCGACTGGACTGCGGGTGGACGAGTACGTGTCGAGGAGATCGTGGTTCCGAGCGACGACGGGGACACCGGTCTGCAGATGACGGTCCTCAAGCCTGCCGTCGGGGACGGTCCGTGGCCACTCGTCTACTTCCTGCACGGCGGCGGCATGGTGATCGGTGGGCGGCACATCGGGTTGGAGTCACTCCTGCGTTACGCAGCCGAGGGACACGCCGTCGTCGCCTCCCTCGAGTACCGGGTGGCTCCGGAGCATCCGGATCCCACACCGGTGAACGACTGCTACACCGGATTATGTTGGGCAGCTAACAATTCGGATCTCCTTGAAATCGACGCCGACCGCATCCTGGTCAGCGGCATCAGCGCCGGAGGCGGGCTCGCCGCAGGAATCGCCCTAGTAGCGCGCGACCGCGGCTTTCCGCACCTCACTCACCAGATCCTGTGCTGCCCGATGCTCGACGACCGTTTCATCACCCACAGCTCACGCATGGTGGCGCGTGAGTCCGCGGTGTGGACGAGCTATTCCAACGAGTTCGGCTGGTCGGCGCTCTTGGGCGACCGTCGAGGAGGTTCGGAAGTATCCGAGTACGCCGCTCCGGCGCGCGCCGAGAACTTGGCGGATCTGCCGCGGACATACATCGACGTCAGCTCGGTCGAGGTCTTCCGAGACGAAGATTTGGAATACGCACAGCGACTCTCCCAAGCCGGCGTCAGTGTCGACTTCCACCTGTGGGGCGGAGGCTTCCACGGATACGAGATGGTGGCCAATGCCGCGCTGACGCAAGCGGCCGGTGCGACTCGGCACGAGTTCTTCCTCCGGGCGTTGGAACGCTGACACCAGACCTGCCGGCTCCGCCTACGCGCGGCAGCTGATCCTTTGCGGCGCAGCGCACGCCACCGCTCGCAGGTTGGCGGCGACGTCGTGCACCCGCACCACGGCGACACCGGCGGCCACGGCGAGAGCCGTCACGGCAGCGGTGGTGACGTCGCGGTCGGCCGGCGGGTCGACGGTCCCGTCGGGCTTGCGGGTGATCTCCCCGAGAAACGATTTCCGTGACGCTCCAACGAGCACGGGAAAGCCGAGCTCGACGATCCGGTGCAGCGAGGCGAGCAGGCGCCAGTCGTGCTCGACTCGTTTCGCGAAACCCAGGCCGGGGTCGAGGATGATCTGCGCGCCGTCGACGCCCGCAGCCACCAGTTCGTCGACGCGCCGCAACAAGTCGGAACACACGTCACCGACGACATCGTCGTAGTGCGCGAGGGTCACCATCTCGGCGCTGTGACCCCGCCAGTGCGTCACGACGTACGTCGCACCGGATCCGGCGACGACAGCGGACATGTCGGGGTCGGCGAGGCCGCCGCTGACATCGTTGATCACGACGGCGCCCGCCTCGAGGGCAGCCGCGGCCGTGCGGGCCCGCATCGTGTCGACACTGACGGCCACCCTGGACGCGACCAGGTCCCGTACGACCGGCAGGACCCGCCGCTGTTCCTCGTCGGCGTCCACCCGCACCGCTCCGGGCCGGGTGGACTCGCCGCCGACATCGACCAGATCAGCGCCGTCGGCAATCATCCGTTGCGCATGCTCGACCGCCCGCCGAGGGTCGACGTGTTTCCCGCCGTCGGAGAACGAGTCCGGTGTGACGTTCACGATCCCCATCAGGCGAGTCCCCGTCATCGCTGCGCGGCCGCGTCCTCGACCTCGGAGGGAGAGCGAGGCGGAGTGCCGTCCTCCATCCACGCCAACCTGCTGCGGAATGCGGCGATCGTCGGTTCGGGGTGGGTGAGGATGTGGAACCGGTTTTCGATGATGCCCGCCAGCACCAAGTCGGCGACGTGTGCGGGTGTGACACCGAACTTCTCGGTTTGCTCGTCGATGTTGGCATGAACCTGCCTGCGCAGATCCTGTGTGTCGGTCGCCGGGACGCCCGTCGGTCGGTTGCGTTCGGACTTGTTCATGTTCGTCTTCACCAGTCCGGGCGAGAGCAGGCTCACTCCCACGTGCGGTGCGGTGGTCGTCCGAAGTTCCACTTCGAGGTTCTCGGTCATCCCGACGACGGCAAACTTGGACGTGACGTACGGATGGAAGGTGGGCAGTCCGGTGGCGAACCCGGCCATGGACGCGCAATTGACGATGTGCGCCTCGTCCTGCGCGATCAGGTGCGGGAGGAACACTCGACACGCGTCGAGAGTGCCCCAGAAATTGACCCCCATGACCCACTCCCACGTGCGGCGGGAGAGCTCTCCGAACGGTGCACCGCCCTCGACGCCGGCGATGTTGCACAGGATGTGGACCGCGCCGTACTCGTCGAGGGTGCGCTCGGCCAACGTCTCGATGTCCTCGACGCGACTGACATCGGTACGTACCCCGATCGCCTCGCCGCCCGTTGCCCGCACCTCGTCGACGGCGGTCGCGAGTGCCGACGCCTCGACGTCCGCCATGACGACCTTGGCTCCCGCTGCCGCCAACCGGTCGGCCGTCGCTCGTCCGATTCCGCTGGCCGCAGCGCTGACGACGGCCACTCTGCCTGTCACTGTCTTCATGGCAGGCAATGCTCGTCGGTGCGACGTACCCGTCGCATCGGTGGGACCACCGGTGGTGCACGTCCGGGAACCGTGCCACTGGTCGCCTCATGGATGCGACTCGTGACGGGCGTCACCGACGCTGGGGTCATGACTACTCTCTCCACACCACCGATCGACCTCGGCGACCTCGACCGCGCCCTGACCCGCATCGCCGAGGTGATCGGCGCCGACAAGGTCCGCACCGACACCGCCACCATCGAAGAGTTCCGCGACCCGTACACCGCGCAGGGGTCGGCCGACTGGGACGCGTCCGCTGTCGTCAGCCCCACGTCCACCGAGGAGGTTCAGGCCGTCGTGCGCATAGCCGGCGAGTGCCGGGTGCCGCTGTGGACCTTCAGCCAGGGCCGCAACAACACCTACGGCGGCCCGGCGCCGCGAGTGAAGGGCTCGGTCGTCGTCAACCTCCGCGAGATGAACAAGGTCCTCGAGATCGACGAGGACCTCGCGTACGTCGTCGTCGAGCCCGGAGTGCGCTGGTTCGATCTCTACGAGGCTCTCGAGGCGGCCGGAGGACGGCTCTGGACGTCCATTCCCGACCTCGGTTGGGGCAGTGTCATCGGCAACTGCACCGAGTACGGCCGCGGATACACCCAGTACGGCGACCACGCCGAGAACGTGTGCGGCATGGAGATCGTGCTGGCGAACGGAGAGGTGGTCCGCACCGGGATGTGGGCGATGCCGAACAGCGAGGTGGCGCACGTCTACCGCCACCCGTTCGGCCCGCAGTTGCAGGGGCTGTTCCATTCGTCGGGACTGGGCATCATCACCAAGATGGGCTTCTGGCTGCAGCGACGCCCGGAGAAGTATGCCTCGTGCTGGGTGGAGTTCAGCGGCGACGACGCCCTCGAGGCGGTCGCCGACGGTATGCGCGAGCTCATGCTCGGTAACACGGTCACCAACTATCCGACGATCATGCGCGGGGTCCGCCTCGACGAGGACGGCAACCCGTCCTTCGATCCCGATGCCTCCCGCTGGTTGGCGAGATTCGCCCTGTACGGCACGTCGGAAGCCGTCGACGCCCACTGGGTCGCTGTCGAGCGCACCCTCGGCACGATCCCCACGGCGACGCTCCGACGCCGCGACTACGCGGGTACGGACCGCACGAGCCACGCCGGGCACGAGGACCGCGTCATGGCAGGCATCCCCGACATGGACATCCTCGCCCTCTTCGAAACGATGTACGGCAAGACGACTGCGCACCTGGACTTCTCACCCGTCGGTCCGCTCCGCGGAAAGGACGTGGTCGAGACATCACGGCTGATGCGCTCGTTGTATCAGGAGACGGGTGAGCAGTTCTTCTCCGGCCTGATGCTGTCCCCGCGTTCGGTGATCCACATCAGCACGATGTTCTTCGACTCGACGAACGCCGAGCAGACGGAACGGGTGTACGACAACTACGCACGCATGGTGTCCGTCATGAGTGAGCGTGGCTACCCGATCTACCGGACCAACCTGCACCACATGGATCAGGTGGCGTCGACGCTCGACTTCAACGACAACGCGCTCATGCGGCTGAACGAGACGATCAAGGACGCCCTGGATCCGGGCGGCATCCTCCAGCCCGGAAAATCCGGAATCTGGGGACGGCGCTTCCGGCAGGTCTGACGGTTCAGAGCAGGGGACGACCGACGGCGCGCACGGGCGCGCCGTCGGAACCCCGGATGTTCAACGGGGCCAGAATCAATTCGACCCGCTGCCCTGACAAGGGGGCGAGGTCGGTGAGGTGTTCGGCGATCAACACTCCCGCGCCGAGCAGGATCAGGTGGACGGGCCACGTGAACCCGTCGGCACGCAGCGGCACAGGCAGGTCCGGGGTGCCGGTGTCGACGGCGACCATGGACACGTCCTGGCCGACGAGCCACTGCGCGAGTTCGACCGACAACGAGGGATGCCGTGCATAGAGCGGGGTGCCGGCGTGACGCCACCATCCCGTGTCGAGGACGACGATGTCGCCGGCACGTACGAGACCGCGATCGAGCAGAGCCTCGACGCCGTACACCTCGTCCTCGCCGGCGTCGACGCGACACACGACACCCTCTCCCGTCAGTCTCGACAGGTCGATCTCGTCGATACTCTCGGCGCCGGCCACGAAGTGACACGGGGCATCGACGTGAGTTCCGGTGTGCACCACCATGTCCATCCGGCTCACCGTCATCGGATCTGCGGGCATCTCGGCCACGGTCGCGAAAGTCGGAGGCGGGAAGATCGGGATGCGCGGCGCACTCGGATCGAGCCGATGTGACAGGTCCGTCCAGGGGATCACGCGACGTCGCCGAGGGCACGCGCCGCCGCCACGGTGTTCGCGAGAAGCATGGCGATCGTCATCGGGCCCACGCCGCCCGGCACCGGGGTGAGCAGTCCGGCCACCGGTTCCACCTCGGCGAAACGCACGTCACCGGTCAAGCCGTCGGGAGTGCGGTGGATGCCGACATCGATCACCGTGGCGCCGGGCATCACGGCATCACCGCCCAGGATGCCCGGCACCCCGGCGGCCACGACGATGACATCGGCCCTGCGGCACACCGCAGTCAGATCCTTGGTCCGCGAATGACATTGGGTCACCGTCGCATCCCTCTGCAGAAGTAGCTGGGCCATCGGGCGACCCACCAGTTCCGACCGGCCGATCACCACCGCATCGGCACCCGACAGGGCCACGCCGTACTCGTCGAGCAACCGCATCACTCCACCGGGCGTGCAGGGAACCAGGCCGACGCGGCCGCGGGCGAGCAACCCCGCGTTGGTGACGGTCAATCCGTCGACGTCCTTGCTCGCCGGAATGCGCGCGAGAAGGGCTGTGGTGTCGAGGTGCTTCGGTACGGGCAGCTGAAGCAGGATTCCCGACACCGCAGAATCGGCGGCCAACTCGTCCAGCACTGCCTCCAGCGCGGATTGAGTGATGTCGGCGGGAAGGTGGCGGTGCAGGTCCGCCATCCCGGCTTCGGTGCACTGCCGGCGCTTGTTGCGTACGTACACCTCCGAGGCCGGGTCGTCGCCGACCAGCACCGTCGCGAGACCGGGCGCCGGGCGCCCTGATGCGACGAGCGCCGACACGTCGGCGGCGACCTCGTCGCGCACGGTTCGGGCGACCGCCTTGCCGTCCATCAGTCGAGCAGTCATGGATCGTCGTCTCCTTCAGAACACCATGGTGGAGTTGCCGTGCCGGACGACACGGTCCTCGCAGTGCCAGCGCACCGCGCGTGAGAGGACGGCGCGTTCGACGTCGGCACCCAGCCGAACCAGGTCCGAGGTCCGGTGTCTGTGATCGACGCGGACGACGTCCTGCTCGATGATCGGCCCCTCGTCCAGATCCTCGGTCACGTAATGCGCGGTCGCTCCGACCAGCTTCACGCCGCGCTCCTTGGCCTTCTGGTAGGGCCCGGCGCCGATGAAGGCGGGCAGGAACGAGTGGTGAATGTTGATCAGCGGCGCGCCGACCGAAGCCAGGAAGGAAGGAGTGATGATCTGCATGTAGCGTGCGAGCACCACCAGATCGACGTTGTCACGCAGCAGATCGAGCTGACGTTCTTCGGCCTCGGCTCGCGTCTCCCTGGTCGCCGGAATGTGGAAGAACGGCACTCCGAAGGGGCGTACGTCGGCCGCGAGGTCGGCGTGGTTGGAGATGACCATGGCGATGGTCATGTCCAGTTCTCCACGGCGATTGCGCCACAACAAGTCCAGCACGCAGTGGTCGGTCTTCGACACCATGATCGCAACACGCTTGGGCTTGGCGGCCTCGGTGAGCGTGAACTCCATCCCGAGGTCAGCCGCAACCTCGGAGGCGAAGCCGGCCTCCAGCTCCTCTCGCGCCGCTGACAGCCCTGGAAGCCGGAACTCCGTGCGTTGGAAAAACATTCCCCCGTTCGGCGCTGTCGTGTGCTGCTGCAGGGACTCGATGTTCGCACCGGCTCGGGTCAGAAATCCACCGACGGTGGCGACGACGCCCGGTTGGTCCTGACAGCGCACGACGAGACGAGCGAGATCGGGGTCGGTGGCCTGCACGCTGCCGGCGGTCGCCGGTTGGGTGCGGGCGGTCGTGAGCGATGAACTGGTCACGAGTGCTCTCCTGTTTCGGGAAGTAGGGACGGTGTTCGCGCGTTCGCGGCGATCCAGTCGAGGACCACACCGAGAACCTCGCGGTTGTTGAGTTCGAGAGCGAGTCCGTGACCGTTCCCACGGAGCCCCCTCTCGGCGAGGACGATGTGGTCCACCGTCACTCCTGCCTGGCGAAGAAAATCGGCAACCGGGCCGCACGCGGCGCCCATCGGCGAGGTGTCGCCCTCGACGATCGCGACGGGCACCGAGGCCAACCCCGCGGCTCGCGCTCCGTGAAACAGTGGTGCGGCGGTGATCCCGGCGGGCAGTCGCAGCGGTGTACCCGTCACGTCCAGGTACGGAGGCCCGGCGGGCTCGAGCGCGACCACCGCGGACACCAGATCGGGCCGCGACTCGGCCACGAGCCACGCCGCGCAGGCGCCGAGCGAATGCGGAACCACCGCGGACGGTCCGATCTCCTCCAGCAGGGTTACGAGGAGTCGAGCTTCAACCCGTTGCGCCGCAACCAGATCCGCGGGCAGTCCCGTCGCGGATGCGGCGAGGATGCGCACCGCGAGGTCGTCGATACCTCCCGGTCCGGGCCACTGGGTGTGTTCGGGCCGCGCACCTTGCGCGAACACCCGAGCCGTCATGGCCAGAGCCGCGGGGGCGGGGGTGCGGCCGGGTGACCGCCCGTGTCCGGGCCGGTCGACGACGTGGACCCGAAAGCCCTGTTCCACGAACAGGTCCGCCCATCCGGCGCGGCCGTCGGGCGTGGTGCCCCAGTCCGTCCCCTGCCCACCTCCACCGTGCACGAGGACGACCGAGGGCCCACGAGAGGAGTCCAGCGCTCGCGTCTCGACGAACATTGCCGCGTCCGTGTGGTCGGGGTCGAGAATCCAGCGCTGCCCGACGGTGGTCACGACACACCTTCCGTGACAGGTACCAGTTGCGCCGCAACCCATTCCGCGATCGACGTGTGGTCGGCGTCGCCGGACAATTCGGCATCGGCCCGTCGCCACATGTCCGTCGCCGAGGCGAGCAACTCGTGCTCGACACCCAGTCCGTCGGCGAGTCCCACCGCGATGCCCATGTCCTTGGCGAGGAGCCCCAGTCCGAATCCGGAGCGGTACTGCTCGGTGAGCACGAACGTCGGTACCTTGTGTTCACTCGACCAGCTACGCCCGGTGGAGTTGTTGATCACCTCGAACGCGACTGCGGGGTCCACCCCGAACGCACGCACGATGCCCAACACCTCGACCGACGCCAGGAGCGTGACACCCACCAGCACGTTGTTGCACGCCTTGATCGCGTGACCGGCACCCAGCTCCCCCACATGGGTCACGGTTCCCAAAGCATCCAGCACAGTCCGAACGCGCTCGAGCACATCGGAAGGACCGCCCGCCATCACGGTCAGACTCGCGTTCTCGGCGCGCGGCACACCACCCGAGACGGGCGCGTCCAGATAGTGCACACCCACCGCGGCGAGTTGCTCACCGAGCCTGCAGGTGCTCGCGGGCTCCGACGAACTCATGTCGATCACCACGGTGCCCGAACGCACGGCCGCGAATGTCGGGTCCGCCAGCACCGATTCGACGATCTCGGAGTTCGGCAGCATCAGGACGACGACATCACCGGTGACGTCGGCGAGGGTGTCGACGCTGCCGGGGGTCGCCGACCGCGCTTCGGGCGACCGGTCGTACGAGCTCACCGAGAACCCCGCTCGCTGCAGTGCCGCGACCATCGGCCGCCCCATGCGCCCGAGCCCGACGAATCCGATCGACAGCGTCATGCGCCGAACTCCTGGTCGTGCGCCTGCCGGTACTCCTCGGCGGTGACCTCACGACCCCAGTCGTGGCCACCCACGGAGATCGCAGTGTGTGTCATGAACGCGCTCGAGGTGGCACCGTGCCAGTGCTGCGTCTCGCCGGGAATGTGGACGACGTCGCCGACTCCGATACGCCCCCCGTTGCCGTGTTCGTCGAACACGAATCCTTCACCGGCGGTGACGATCAGAACCTGCCCGACACCGTGGGTGTGCCAGTTGGTCCGACCGCCGGGGGCGAAGTGGACGTTGTTGACCAACCAACCCTCGGTGGCCGGCAGAACCGGATCACCCCAGACCTCGCCGACGAAGGTGCCGGTGCGGAGTTCGGTGGGCGATCCCTGGCGTCCGCCTCGGGCAATCGTGATCGTGGACATGGTGTTCTCCTGCTGTGGTCGAGGAATCATCGGACGAAGGATGTGTGGTGGCGAGGGAATCCGCTGCGTAACACCGTCATCGCGGACAATCGGCGAACGGCCTCCGTCTCGTCGACGGCCTCGGCGGAGCCTCGTACGAAGCCGACGAGCGCGTCACGGTCGGTCTCGTCGTAGACCCGATGCTTCGATGCCGTCGCCATCGGTGAGGCGCAGTCGTCGAAGATGCGCAGTCGTTCGGCCGCCCACGCGTCCAGAGGGGCGTCGCCCGAACCGCTCACGGCATCGCTCAGTGGGTCCAGCAGCGCGAACACGTCGTACATGCCACTGGTGAGGCCGATCCCGCCCGTCGGATTCGTCGCGTGCGCGGCATCGCCGGCGAGCAGTAGCCGACCATCACGCATGCGGTCGGCGGAGCGTTGATGCATCCGGTACGGCGTCGCGGTGACAACCTCGTAGGGCGCGTCGGGAAAGCCCAGTGCGGCAAGGCGTGCCGGAAGTCGATCCATGACGGTCTCGGCGGGAAGCTCGGCCGACTCGCCCCACGTCCAACGCCATGTCGATTCGTCGATACGCGCTATGACACAACCGTTCTCGGGGTCGAGCATCATGTTGGCGTTACCGAGTCCGGCCGCGTCGAACGGGTACCGTAGATCGGTGGCGACGAAGCGGTCTTTCCACGTGGTCCCATCGAAGCCGATTCCGAGGCTCGTGCGAACGGCGCTGCGTGCGCCGTCTGCTCCGACGACCCACGACGCGCGCACCTCACCCGGTGAATTCCCACCGACGTCGAGGACGACCTCGTTACCGTCCTGACGAACCGCGGTCACGGGGGCGCCGAGTCGAAGGGTGGCGTTCGGTAGGCGGGACAGATGGTCGAGAGCAATTCTCACCACGTCGTGTTGGCCGAGGTGAATGTTCCACGGGCGCGACGTCACCGTCTCCAGCGGCGCCAAGGACACCACAGCTTCGTCTCCGGTGGCAAGGACACGGGTTCGAAACGCGGTGTTCCGGATCCCGGCGGCATCGATGTCGTCCAGGACGCCGAGGGCATCGAGACCCTCCAGGACGTGCCAGTAGTAGACGATCGCGCGGGGCGCGGTGGGAAGCTCCTGCTCCGACTCGAGCAGGAGAACTCGGTGCCCGCGTTGGGCGAGACCGAGTGCGGTCAACGCACCCACTGGGCCGGCGCCGACGACGGCGATATCATTCGTGCTCACCGTCACAATGCTCACGGTCCGACAATCGACTCGCATCGGGGTGACCACCAGTCGACAGGAGGACATCCGGATGCACACCCTCGTCGGCCGAGCGCCCGAGATCGCTCGCCTCACCGAGTTCGTCGCCGATGTCGCGGCCGGGCGGGGTGGGTCGTTCGGAATGTGGGGGCCGCCGGGGTCTGGCAAATCCGCGCTTCTCGCGCACATCGGCGCGTCGGCCGATCTGCGCGTGCTCGCAGCGTCGGGAGACGAATTCGAATCCGACATCCCCGGCGGGTTGCTGCACCAATTGCTGGGACCCGTGCATCGGCCCGGTGAGCACCCACTCACCACAGATCCGGATGCCCTCGCAGCGCTGCTGACTCGTCTCGCCGCCGACACCCCAACTCTCGTGGTTGTCGACGACGTCGACCGGGCCGACTCGCTGTCCCGACATGTCATCACCGAGGTGACGACGCGTGCCGGGTCGTGGGGCATTCTTCTCGCCGGTCGCCGTACCGTCGGGGCGGTCCCACGAAGCCTGGTGCTGGATCGACTGACCGACGAGGACAGCCGCAGAATCGTGGAAACGGTCGCGACCACCGACGGCGACACCCCCGATCAACAGCGCCGACGGTTGCGCATCGTCGATGCGATCGTGGACCGAGCGGCGGGTAACCCGGGAGTGCTGGTGCTGTCGACCCGCGCGTTGATCACTGCGGATGTGCTCCGTGCGGACAGCACTGTGGACGTGACGCGCCGCGCCGACTCGGCCGTGGCGACACTGTGGCTCACCCGCCGGGAGTTGTCACCGCACGCGCGTGAACTGGGGCTGATGTGGGCTGTAGCGTGCGATTGTCCCGGGCAGGTGCCGACGCCGGCGGTACCCGACACCCTCGTCGACTCCGCGGCCCTTGCGGAGTTGATCGAGACCGGGCTGCTCGTCGAGACGGCCTCCGGGGTCTCGCTCGTGCATCCACTTCTCCCTGCAGCTGTCCTCGAACTTGCCCCGTCCGGTGAGCAGCGCCGCGCCCACGCTGCGCTCGCGGACGCGCTCGACACAGGCGCCCGAGATCCGACTCTGAGAGCAGCCTGGCATCGTGCTCGTGCGGAGACGGCTGCCGACGAGATCGCGGCATCCCGGCTCGACGACGCCGTCACTCGGGCAGGGACCGCGGTGACTCCGTCGGATCGCGCCCGGGTGCTCGATGTGGCCGCGGGACTGTCGGTCGGCGCCGATCGGCGGTACGTGCGCTGGGCCAGGAGCGCCGATGCTCGTCTCGCCTCCGGAGATCCCGACGGAACCGAGCGAGCACTGCTTCGCGTCGACGCCGACGATGCGCCGGTCGAGGCATGCGCGCGGGTCCTGCTGACCGAAGGTCTCATGGCTGCGGCCGCCCGCACCCCGCAGGAAGGGTTCGAGCGCCCGATCCGCGCGGCGGAACTGATCCACGGTATGAACGACTCGCTCGAGCTCGAGGCGCTCGCGGCCGCCGCCGAGGTGTCGTGGTGGTCCGGCCGCGTCGACTGGATCGTTCGTGTGGCCGAGCTGGCCGAGGGTATGCCCGGGGAATCTGACCGCCAGCGGATCACCGTCGGTGCGATCCGTGGCTGCGCCGCGTTGTTCGACGGCGACCTCGAGTCGGCGGGGGCGCACCTTCGGATGGCGCTGGATGCGGGCACCACCGCGGTGTCGGCGCGTGATCACCGCATGGCCGGGCAGGCCGCGATGCTTCTCGGCGACGATGTCGCCGCGTTCGGCCACCTCACCGAGTCCGTGGCGCTGCTGCGCGCCGAGGGTGACGTGTTCCGTCTGTCGTTCACACTGCAGGTGCTGGCGTCGGTGCAGATGTGGCGGGGGCGGCCCGCGCACGCGGCGGAGCTCCTTGCGGAGGGTGAGGCCTTCGCCCGGCGGATCGGGGACGGCCGGAGCCAGGCGTTCGCCCTGACCATGTCGGCGCACGGAGACGGTCTGCGCGGATCGGCCGATGCGATGCGAGTGGCCGCGGACGCCGCGCTGCGTCTGGTGACGGGGCGCGATGTCGGATACATCGCCGCCGCCGCGTACTGGGCGATCGGCCGAACCGATTTGGCCACCGGTCGACTCGCCAGTGCGCTCGAGATTCTTCAGGAGATCACGGACCCGGACTCGGCCACGACGCACCCTCCGACGGCGCTGTTCGCACTGCCCGATCTGGTCGAGGCGGCCGTACGAAGCGGTCGGCTCGACATCGCGCGCGCCGCTGTTCCTCGGTTCGCTGCGTGGGCGGCGGCCGGATCCCCCTGGGCAGCAACCGTATTGCCACGTCTGTGTGCTCTCACCGCCGAGAACGAGGACGATGCGGAGCGGTGGTTCCGCGAGGGCAGCACGGATCGAGATCGGCCGTTCGAGGTCGCGCGAACCCAGCTCCTGCACGGGGAGAACCTGAGACGCGGGCGGCACCGTGTCCGCGCCCGTGTCGTGCTGCAGGACGCGTTGGCCACGTTCGCACAGCTGCACGTCACCGCGTGGGAACAGCGTGCGGCCACCGAGTTGAGCGCAACTGCGGAGCGGGCGCGACGCGGACCAGAGGCGGCGACCATGCTGACCTCGCAGGAACTGACCGTCGCGCGCCTGGTCGCCGACGGCGCCTCCAACCAGCAGGTCGCGGAGCAGCTGTATCTCAGTCGCAAGACCGTCGAGTCACACCTGCACAAGATCTACACGAAGCTGGGAGTCGGCTCACGAAAACAGTTGCCGGGTGTCCTCGACGGCCGGTGACTGGTGATCACACCGATGCGAATACTCGCAGCGTCTCGCACCCTCGACACATGACGCGATCGCTTACTCGTTCGACATCTCTCGACAGCCGCGCACTCGGGCGGATCACCGAGCGAATGACATCCGATGTGGCCGACGACCTTTACGACGGTGGAGTCGTGCTGGTCGCCCGCGACGGCGAGATCGGCCTGCACGAGGCCGTCGGGTACAGCGACCGTTCCACCGGGCGCCTGGCCGCCACGAACGACGTGTTCTGGATTTTTTCGACCACCAAGCAATTCACCAACGTGCTTGTGCTGAAGGCGTTCGAGCAAGGACTCCTCAGCCCGATCACCAAGGTCGTCGACGTGGTTCCGGAGTTTCGGGGATCCGACCGGTTTCGCGTCGGCGCGAAGGATCGTGTCAGTGTCGCCGACCTGATGACGCACCGTGCGGGGACAAGCCCCACACCGTGGCCGCTGCCCCCGATGGAATGCGCCGACCTCTCGCGCACCATCACCGCGATCGGCGAGATGGATCTGGTGGCCCCGCCGGGGGAACGCGTCAGTTACTCGCCGTGCCTCGCTCACGCGCTCCTGGGCGAGATCGTGGTGCGCACACTGGGCAAGGGCCGTTCGTTCACACAAACCCTGCACGACGAGCTGCTCGACCCCCTCGGCATGACCGACACTCGCATGGGCGCGCCCAAGGACTGGTCGGATCGACTCGTTCCCGTCGTCGCGAAGTTCCCTCCCGGACAGTTCTTTTCGCCGCAGGACATCATCGACACCGCATCCGCCGCGCACGAAGGTGCCGAGCTGCCGTGGGTGGGATGTGTGTCGACCGCCGCGGATCTGTTTCGTTTCGCCGAGATGCTGCGGCGGGGCGGGGAGCTCGGCGGTGAGCGAATTCTGTCGCCCGCGTCCATCGCGATGGCCACGACCGTACAGACTGGCGACCTGATCAACGAGCGCTACAACCGAATCGTCGCCGAAAAGCATTGGCAGCCATGGCGTGCGAGTATCGGGCTGGGATTCATGATGCGCGGCACCGGCCTGCGACAGACGTTCTTCGGCACGATGTCCTCGCCTGGAACGTTCGGCGGATACGGTGCTGGGTCATCCCAGTTCTTCGTCGACCCCGAGCGCGAATTGACGTTCGTGTGCCTCACCGCAGGCGTGCTGGGCGAGGCGGAGAATCTGCACCGCTTCCAGACGCTGTCGGACATGACGGTGGCCGCGGCGAACTGACGACAGTCAGTCCGCCAGTGCACCCGCCAGCTGGTCGCGGGAATCGAGCCCGAGCTTCACGTACACCTTGGACAGGTGGTACTCGACCGTGCGCGAGCTCAGGTGCAGCGTGCCCGCGACATCGCGGTTCGAGCGTCCGGCGCTGACCATGCGGGCGATGTCGAGCTCTTGCGGGGTCAAGACGTCCGCGACGGCGATGTCGTGGGTGCGGCCCTCTCCGCTCGCCCGCAGCACCGACCGGGTCCGGTCGATCCACGCGGGGAGTTGCAGGCTCTCGAACACGGCCAGTGCGGCGTGCAGATGCTCTCGCGCCTCGACGCGGCGGCGCTTCCCGCGCAGGTACTCGCCGTAGGCCAGTCGAGTTCGCGCCGCCTCGAGGGGGCGCTGCGCCAAACCCGGTGCTCGACATGCCTTGTCGAACAACGCGTCCGAGTCCCCCGCCGCCAGCGCCGTCAGACGCGGTTCGACTGCGTTGCCCCACGGGGAGCCCGCCTCGCACCACCGACCGAAGCGCGCGAGAGCCTGCTCCACGAGATCGGGCTTCCCCGATGCGACCGCCGCTTCCACCAGATCAGGTGTCGCGAGCAGGCTCACTTCGGGATGACGACGGTCGCCGAGAACCGTCGGAACGAGTATCTCGATAGCGTCGTCGAATCGGCCCAGGGACACTGCCAACCGGCCCGCCGCCCAGTCGAGCGACGCCGTCGGGTGCTCGGCTCCGCGGCCGGTCACTGCACTCCGGTGCTGCTCGCACGACGCCGTGTCACCGTCGAGCGCGGCGAGGTGGGCGAGGACGGTGTGCTGGAACGCGCCGTCCGTCTCCTCGCCCGCGTGCGCGGCGAGCGACAGCCCTTCGTCGGCGTTGGTTCGCGCAGCTTCCCGGCGTCCCTGACCCGCCAGGACCAGGGCGTGCAATTGCAGCGCGAACGGCAACTCGGTGGCCCGCCCGCGTGCCCGCATGACCCGGATCGCTCGCTCACAGAACAGCCGGGTGCCCACATCGTCACCGATCATCGTCGCGACCTCCGCGGCGAAGAGCAGCTCCCGCGGCTCGACCAGGTTCTCGGCGTCCCGCAGCGAGCGAATCAGGTCGCCCACGGCCGGCCGAAAGTCGTCTTGCATGACGGCCACGCCGGCGGGCGCAGCCATTCGCACCAACGCGGTGAACAGTCCACTGCTGCCCTCGACGGCGCTGTCTCCGAGCGACGCTGCAAGTGTCGACGCCTTCTCGGCCCAGTCGGCGCGCCCGCCCCACCACGCCAGGCCGGTGACGCGAGCGGCGAGATCGACAGCCAGCCGCGGATCCCGTCGGACCGCCGCTCCTGCGCCGTCGACGAGGATGCGTAACGCGTCGGCGGGCAATCCGCGGCTCAATGCGACGGCTCCGCGGATCTGCGCTGCTGTCCCGGCAATCGAGATGTCACGACCGGTGAGTCCGGCGCGGGTGACCAGCCAGTCGGCCTGAGCCGGCCGCCCGATCACCCAGCTGACCAGTCCGGCCGACACCAATCGACGAGCCCGGACGTCGTGGTTCGTGGTCAGTTCGGCGGCGCGAATCCAGCCGATCAGCGCGTCGGGTGACGCCTCGACGTTCCGCAGAATCGATTCCAACTCGTCGCCGACGTCCTCGGCGGATCCGTCTTCTGCACTGCAGCGGTGAAGGGCGCTGAGGAGACGGAAGTCCGCGTTGTCCTGCAGTTCGTCGGCGAGAGCGCGATGCACCGCGCGTCTGAGCACCGCGTCCGCGCAATGAAACGCGGCGCTGCGATGGGGCCGTCTGGACCAGGCGCGGTCCGACTCGTCGACCCGTACCAGCCTGCGGCTCTCGAGCACGTCGACGTCGTCCCTCCCGAGACCGAGACGCATACACGCCAGGGCGACCACTCCGATCGGGAGTCCGTCGCCCGCCGCAACCACGAGCATTGCCACCCGAGCTGTCTCGGACAGGCCCTCCTCGATGACGCGCCACCGCGCTGTCCATCCGGTGCCGGGCCGCGGCGGCACCGGGAGGCCGGCACGACCGACAACCTCGTCGGATGTCAGGGCCGCTGCCATCTCCCGTGCAGCCAGCGGATTGCCTCCGGACGCAGCAGCGATGTCGTCGACAACGGAGTCGGGTGCCGAGGGCACGAGGGCGCCGCGAACGATCGCTGCACTGTCGCCGGTCGAGAGTGGGTGTAGCCGAAGCACTCTCGCACCGGACGGGAGCGCCTCACCGCGTCGCCACCCGATCAGCACGAGCAACACAGGGAATGGAGTGATCCGCCGGGCGAGGATTCCGAGGAGTCTGCGTGCCGACGGGTCCGCACGGTCCAGATCGTCCACCACCACGACGAGGGGTCCACCGCGGGCCGAGTCCTCGAGCGCATCCAGAGCGGAATTCACGGCTGCGACATCGTCGACGTCGTCGCCCACGAGCGTCGTTCCGAAGAGTCGATCGGACAACTCCCTTGCGTGCTCACCCACCCGCGCTCGTACGAACCGCGTGGGAAGCCCGGACAACGGACCGACAGTTCGGCCGAGAGCGCTCTTGCCGCTACCGAATTCGCCGACGATCACCACCGCGCCGCCGACACCGGCGCGGATGCGGTCGAGCGCCTCGCCCAACTGACCGACCTCCGTCTCGCGGCCGGTCACGCGGGGAAGGTCGGTGGTCACGGCACCAGGGTAGATGACCTGGGTCACAGCAACCGGTGGACTCATGGATGCGACCACGTGGCGCCGACGACGACTCTTCTCGGAAAGACCAAAGAAAGCAGGAACCGAGTGAGCGTCACATTCGACTACACGGGCAAAGCCGTTCTCGTGACCGGCGCCGGAAGCGGCATGGGCCGAGACAGCGCCACGGCCTTTGCGGGGGCTGGTGCTCGCGTCGCCGTCCTGGACATCAATGCCCCCGCCGGGCGCGAGACCGTCGAGCAGATCGAGGCGGCCGGCGGCGAAGCGATCTTCGTCGAGGTCGACGTGGCCGACGACGTCGCCGTGCACCGCGCCGTCGACACGGTCGTCGACCGATTCGGTCGACTCGACGTCGCGCATAACAACGCCGGTGCCGAGGGTCAGCACGGGTACATGCTCGAACAGGATCCGGCCTCGTGGCGACGAACTCTCGACGTCAACCTCTCGTCGGTCTTCTACTGCATGCAGGCCGAGATCCCACACATGCTCGCCTCGGGTGGTGGCTCCATCATCAACACGGCCTCGGCGGCCGGATTGATCGGAGCGTACGGACTCACCCCGTACGTCGCGGCCAAGCACGGCGTCATCGGGCTCACCAAGGCGGCGGCGAACGAGTACTCCGAGCGGGGAATTCGCATCAACGCGTTGTGCCCCGGTCCGATCGAGACACCGTTCATCTCGTCCTTCCCCACCAGTTGGACGGACCGGCTACTGGGCGGTGTACCGATCAGACGGCTCGGCCGGACCGACGAGATCTCGCAGGCCGTGTTGTGGTTGGGATCGGAGGCATCGAGCTACGTCGTCGGGCACAGCCTCAGCGTCGACGGCGGTGTCACCATCGGCGGTGCCGAAACCCGCAACGACGATCTCGAGGGTCGGGTGTTGACGTGACCGCCTCCCCCACAATTGACGAACAACAGATGGAGAACCCTGTGACAATCACCGAACCCGCAAGCGCACAATCCGATTCGATCGACGGGGTCGCTCCCGGCACACCGATTCACCAAGTCCTGTTCACGCCCGACAGCCCGATCTTCGAAGGCGCGAACGTGTTCACCGACATCGGATTCGGGCTGGTACCAGCCGAGTACTCCACCACGCGTGAGGAATTCCTCGCCTCGCGCGACGCAGCGTCCATCGGCTTCGTG
The DNA here is from genome assembly GCF_059691855.1 of Rhodococcus sp. 320_ES. Taxonomy (NCBI): domain Bacteria; kingdom Bacillati; phylum Actinomycetota; class Actinomycetes; order Mycobacteriales; family Nocardiaceae; genus Rhodococcus; species Rhodococcus sp. 320_ES. The sequence continues at coordinate 712,462 of NZ_JCAWAG010000002.1, forward strand.
CTCAGCAACAGCCCTGTCTACGACGTCTCCGGCCCGGATGCCGCGACTTTCCTCAACTCGGTCTGTGTCAACAAGGACTTCGGCCTCCTCGAGCAGGGCTCGTCCAAGCACGTCGTCATCTGCAACGACGACGGCTACATGATTGCCGACGGCGTCCTGCTGAAGGTGGACGACAATCACTTCCGCACGTACTGGCTCGCCCCCGTGCTGGCGTTCTTCCTGGACAAGTCCGACCTCGACGTTCACGGCACGTGGGTTCAGGACGAGTACTTCTTCCAGATCGACGGGCCGAAGTCGAAGTCGATCATCGAGAAGGTCACGGGCGCCGATCTCAGCGACCTGAAGTTCGCGCAGAACAAGGTGATCACACTCGCGGGCGCCGATGCCACCGTGCACCGGCTCGGGATGTCCGGCGCCCTCGCCTACGAGATCCACGGGCCCTCCACCCACGCCCGCGAGGCCTACCGGCAGCTGCGCTCCGAGGTCGAGGCCGTCGGCGGCAAGCCACAGGGCTTCTGGAACTACTCCCTGGTCAACCACACCGTCGCCGGCTACCCGAACCAAGTCATTCACTTCATCGACCCGGTGAAGGACAGCTGGCCCGAGCTCACCGAGTACATCGCGCACATCATCCCGTTCGACATCGGTCTGCACGGCAGCGCCTCGGACGATCCGAAGAATGCGTGGGTCACCCCGTTCGACGTCCGCTGGGGTTACCTGGTCAACTTCGACCACGAGTTCCCGGGCAAGGCCGCACTGCAGAAGATCAAGGCGGAGGGCTCGAAGCGGACCACCGTCACCCTCGAGTGGAATGCCGACGACATCGGCGCGGTGTACGCGTCGCAGTTCCGCGGCGCGGACGCCGTCGTCTACGACCCCATGAGCAACGACCCGGTGATCTCCGTCGACGATTATCACAAGGGCCGCATGCGCATCGACTACGTCCTGAAGGACGGCAAGAAGGTGGGTCTCGCGACGGGCCGCACTCCCGCGTTCATCGAGAACACGATGATCTCACTCGCCTACCTCGACCGTGAACTCGCTGACGAGGGCACCGAGGTGACGGTCCTGTGGGGCGACGTGGGCCACCCCCAGATCGAGATCCGGGCAGTCGTCGCTCAGTTCCCTTATTACAAAGGCGAATTCAGAAACGAGAAGCTCGACGTGAGCGCCCTCTGATCACGGTCGTCGACCGGCGCGCACTCCCGGTCGACGACCGACACCATCCATCGAGGGCCAGGAAAGCGACACCATGACTCACGACTTCGTGTACGACGCGAACCCCATGCGGGTGCGTTTCGGGTCGGGCGCGCTGGCGTCTCTGCCCGAGGAACTCGACCTGCTCGGGCTGAACCGGGTGCTGATGCTCTGCTCACCCGGCCGCCGGGACACCGCGGATCGCATCGCCGGTCTGCTCGGAAACCGGTGCGTCGGAGTGCGCGCGGACGCGGTGATGCACGTTCCGGCGGACGTCGCCGAACGGGCCGCCGCCGCAGTCGAACAGACACCGGCGCACCGAACACCTGATCGACAGGGCGGCCATCGAACACCCTTTCAGGGGCGTGCGTGTGCCAGGGCGTCGTCGGCTCCCCCGCGCGTGTCGTCACGGTGCTCGGCCGACACTTTCTGGAACAGTGACATGTCCTTGGCGGCGAGGGCGTCGATGATCTGAGCGTGCTGCTCGACAGCGTGCCGTCGTCGCTCCGAGGACCCGTAGTTGCTGACGAAATATGCATCCGACAGAGTCCAGATGCGTTCGACCTCGGTGATCACCAGGTTGTGGGGCGACAAACTCCACACTGACCGATGAAACTCGTGATTGAGGTCGATGAACCCGATGACATCGCCGTCGTCGTCCTTGACTTCCATCTCGGCGTTGAGGCTGCGCAGGTGCTCGAGTGCGGATGCACCCGGCCAGTGAATGCTCGAGTTGAGTTCGGTCTCGAGGAGAGTGTGCAAGGTGTGCAACTGATTGAGCTCGAACGCTGTTCGCTTCGCCACGACGAAACCTTGGTTCGGGCGGTGCACCAGCAGCCCCTGGTTGGCCAGGACGAGAAATGCTTCGCGAATGGGGACGCGGCTGACGCCGAGTCGCTGTGACAGCTCTTCTTGGCGCAGCGCCTCACCAGGGACGAGCTCTCCGAGGAGGATCAGCTTGCGTAGTTGGGCGATGATTGCGGCGGTACCCAGCCGTGTCCGCAACGCCATCCCATCCTCCTCGCCCGAGGTCATCCGTTCCACGGTCCGAACCCGTCCCTGCAGGACGGGCGTGACCTGCAGCCTAATCGCAGATCACGCCCCTCGTCCGACAGGAGGTGCACTCCGCGCAGTTCAGACCTTCAGCCGTGGGAAGACGCGTCGCGCGTTCTCTTCGAACACTCTTCTGCGGTCGGTCTCGTCGAGAAAGTCGAAGCCCTCGATGACCGGCTTCAAATCGTCGAAAGGGCGTCCCGTTTCAGGATTCTCGGTCGAGCCGCTACCGGGACGTTCCGTTCCGAAGAGCACTCGGTCTGACCCGACAGTCTTGAGCAGCAGCTCGAGTGCAGGTGAGTAGTGCAGAACGGTGTCGAAATGGAAATGCTTCAGGTGGTCTTCGAAGCGTGGCGCGTGCGGGTCGCCGCCGAGTCCGGGATGAAGATGTTCAGCCTGCCATCGACCGAGCTGATACGGCACGGAGCCACCGCCGTGCGAGATCATCACGTTCAACGTCGGAAAGCGTTCGAACACCTTTCCCCGGATCATCGACAGAATCGCGACCGATTCCTCGGTGATGAAGTGTTCGCTGTAGGTCTCACGGCCGTTGTAACACCCGGCCGAGTGCACCTGCATCGGAACCTTCAGTTCAACGAGCTGCTCGAACAGCGGATACCAGTAGGGGTCGCCGAGGGCCGGCGCTGTGCCGGTGCCTTCGTGGGGATCCGGATTCACGGTCACCCCGACGAATCCGAGCTCCTCGACGGTACGGCGCAGTTCCGGGAATGCACGTTCGACCGGCTCGTCGGGTGTGATGGGCAGACCGGCCACACCAGCGAACCGCGTCGGGTGCATCTCCACGGTGCGCGCTATGACGTCGTTGTTCGCGCGGATCCACGCGTCCACCAGCCGTGCGGGTTTCATCGAATGACCCTGGTGATACGGGCGCGGGGACAGCAGTTGCACGTCGGTGCCGACAGCGTCCATGGTCTCGACGTTGCTGTGCGCACACGCGGCCAGTGAGTCGTCACTGATCTTGGGTTGCCCGATGTGATACCCACCGTCGGCCATCAGGTTCGCACGAAAGGCGTACAAACCGTCGGGTGCCACGATGTGGGCGTGTGAGTCGATGATCATCATGTTCCTCGTGTCTGGGGGTAGTTCGATCGTGTGGGTCACGCGGGGTGTCAGGCGTCGCCGACGTACGCGATGAGTTCGCACTGGATGAGCAGCGGGTCGGCAAGCGGGTACTCGAGGGTGTGCCGTGCCGGGCGGCTGACCTCGTCGGGGAACATCGCCACCCAGTGCGGATCGATGACCGCCCGTGCCGCCCGGTCTCGCACGAAGAACGTGAGCTTGGCGATGTCGTCCGTGGTGCCGCCCGCCTTGTCGAGAATGCGGCCGATGTTGGAGAAGATCAGCGCTACTTGTGCGTCCACGGTCTCGGGTACGGCTCCGCTGTCGGGGTCGAGTCCGTTGATTCCGCTCGAGGTCAACAACGGACCCACCAGCGAGGCCTGCGGGATGGGGGCTCTGCCGTGGTGGAGGCCGGGAATTTCGATCGATCGACGTGTCATCGGTCATCTCTCCGTGGTTGCGAGGTCGGCTGTGGTTGCGAGGTCGGCGAAGGTGGTGCGCAGGTCGCGCTTGAGAATCTTTCCGCTCGGGTTCTTCGGCAAGGAGTCGACGATCACGACGTGTTTGGGAATCTTGAAGCCCGCTAACCGCTTTGAGCAATGCGCGCGCACCGACTCCTCGTCCAGGACGGTTCCCGGCTTGGCAACGACCACCGCACAAACGGCCTCGACCCACTTCGGATGCGCGATCGCGAAGACGGCGACCTCGGCGACACCCGGATGGAGATAGATCGCTTCCTCGACCTCGCGGCTGGCGACGTTCTCCCCGCCGGATTTGATCATGTCCTTCTTACGGTCGACGATGCTCAACCTGCCGTCGGCGTCGAAGTAGCCCAGATCACCTGAGTGAAACCAGCCGCCGCGGAACGCTTCCGAGGTGCGCGCCGGATCACGCCAGTAGCCGAGGGTGGCTTGTGGACTGCGGTGAGCGACCTCCCCGATCTCTCCGACCGGAAGAACGGTGTTGTTCTCGTCCACGACGACGGTCTCGACGTTGAGCACCGGGCGGCCGGCGGAACCCGGATGACTCACCTGATCGTCGGGACCGAGGATCGTTGCGACCGGGGCCAATTCGGTCTGTCCGTAGAAGTTCCACAGCCGCACGTCTGGTAAGCGCTCGAGAATCTCTCGCAGCACTTCGGCGGGCATCGCGGATGCGCCGTAGTACCCCTTGCGAAGAGACGACAGGTCCGTTCGATCGAAGTTCGGAGATCGCAGCAGCGAGATCCACACCGTCGGTGGTGCGAAGAACTTGGTGACACCATGGGTCTCGATCGCCGCCAGGATCTTGTCGGGGTCGGGCGCGGGAAGGATGATGCTCGTGGCTCCGAGGTAGATGTCGGGGCCGAGGAAGCAATCGAGTTGCGCGCAGTGATACAGCGGCAAGGTGTGCAGATCGACGTCCTCGCTCGCCATTCCGCCGTCGATGATGCAACTGGTGTACTGCGCTATCAGCGCGCGGTTGGACAACAGTGCGCCCTTGGGACGCGACTCGGTACCCGATGTGTACATGATCCGTACCGGATCATCGTCTCCGACAACCACATCGGGAGCGACGTCGCCTACCCTGAGCCAGGACTCGAATGGCTCCCAGCCGGTGTGGTCGTCGGTGGCTCCGATGACTGCCCTCGCCGCCAGAGGCCGATCGTAGACGGCGAGTGCTCGCTCGGCAGCCGGTACGAACGCCGGTTCGGTGACCATGACTGCGATCTCGCTGTTGCCGAGGATGAACGCGATCTCGTCTGCGGTGAGCATGAAATTGATCGGGACGAGGATGACACCCAGCCGCGCTGTGGCGTAGGTGAGCACGACGAACTGCCAATTGTTGCGCGAAAGAATCGCAACTCGATCGCCGCGGCGGACACCACGGGCATGGAGTGCCCCGGCGACCACATCGACCGAGGTGTCGAGTTCGCGGTAGTCGATGACGCGATCGCCGCTGACGAGTGCCGTCTTGGTCGGGACTCGCCTCGCGGTGCGGTGCAGGACGTCTGCCACCGAATGTCGACGGGCGGAGATCACGTCATCGATCACAGGGACCGAGTGGTTCATGCCAGCGCTCCTTCCGTGCGTGTGAGTGTGTGCAGCGCAGCAGCAAGGTCGGATCCCGGTTCGGACGGCAGTGTCATCGCCCGCCATGCAACATGGCGGTCGGGACGAACGAGAATTGCACCGCCGGAATCCACTTCGCGTAGTCGTGTCCAACTTCCCGGCTGCTCGTCCGAGCCGTCTCCGCCGATGGCGACGACCTCGACGGGCAAGTGTCGTGCGGCGACGGCATCGGTCCAGATCTGTGCGGTCCGAGGATCGACGAGCAGGGTGAACCGCCGGCGATCTATCAGATCGAGAGTCGACCCGGCCGACGCGCTCTGGTCGATCCGTGCGTGCGGCAGATGGTGGCCCGGCCGGCTGGTCGGAATGTAGTCCCGTAACGGGTTGCTCGGGACCGGTGGGGCGCTGCCGTCGGGGACGACAGCGCCTTCCGAATAGTGAAAGCCCAGTTCGACATTGAGCTGGCCGTAATCGTCTGCGTTGGAGGCCACCGCATCGGCGACATCGGCGCGGCGCCGCTCCCCTTCGGCACCCGGTGCGAGCCACGCGTCGATGGCGGCCCAGCCCTCGTCGGTCGAGATGCCCGCACTCAATCCCAGTGCTGCTGCGACGCGTCGATGACCGCCGACGTTCTCCAGCGAATGACGGACGTTGAACAGGCCGACCGGGCGGCGCTCTGCGTCGTAGGTGTCCAGCAGTTCGTCGCCGGCGTGACCGCGCAGTACCTGATACAACTTCCAGACCAGATTGTCGACGTCTTGCACCGCGGTATTGAGTCCGAGCCCACCGGTCGGCGGATGGCGGTGGGCCGCATTGCCCACCAGGAACACGTCGCCGACACGGTACTGCGCGGCAGTCACTCCTTCGAACTCCCAATGGCTGATGGCGTGGACATCGAAGCGCAGATCCGGGATACCCAGCATGTCCCGAACGCGAGCGACGAGGGTGTCGGTGTCCTTGGCTGCGGGGTCTCCCCAGGAGAACGCCTGGTGGAATGCCCACTCGCGAGATTCTGTCCCCCACGTGTCGGGCCCCATGGCGCAGATGCTCCCTCGAAAGGAACCCGAACCACTGGGATCGACGAAGTAGTAGAGCAGTACCTGGTCGTCGACGGCCCATGAGGACAGGTCTGCGGTGACGTGCATGCTGACCATGTCCAGAAGCTGTGTCGGCCCTTCCATCGACACGCCGAGCAGCGTCGAGCACACTCGCCCACCGTCGGCGGCGATGACGTAACGAGCTCGCACCGTGTGCGTGGAACCCGAAGCCATCTCGACTATGTCGAGCTCGACATAGCCATCGCGTTGCCGGAGGTCACGCACCTCGTGTCCGTAGTGGATCTTGCCCGCGCAGTGCAGGTCTGCGTGTGTGCGGAGCAGCGGGTCGAGGCGCATCTGCGGAACGTTGGCGTATCGATTGGGGCTGGCTGCTGCATACCGCTCGCGGTCCGCGCCCCCTCCCCAGGCGTCGATGTGGCCAATTTCCTTGCCTTGTCCCGGTCGGTCGCCGGCGAGCGAGGTGTACCAGCCGACACGGTGCCATCGGTCCTCGGGCGGTGACAGGGCGTACACGTCGTCCGCCACCCCCATCGCGTCGAAGATCTCCATCGTGCGCTGGTTGAGCAGGTGTGCTCGCGGAAGGTGCGACGTGGTGGCACGTCGCTCGTAGACGGTGACGTCGATTCCCAGTTGCGCGAGTTGGATCGCGGCCGTCAACCCCGCAGGGCCACCGCCCACGATCACGACATCGGCGATGTCGGCGAGAGCCATGCCGGTCAGCCTTTCCGTCGGGTCTGCAGAGTGTGGTATCCGTGCGCGCGGCGCGCGTCGGTCAGCGACTGTCCTGATCGGACGGCGCGTCGAATGACGTCCTCGGTGTCGCGAATTCCGGACGCGAGGTCGATGACCTCGCCGACCCGGCCGAGCGGGATGGAGACGACCCCGTCGGCGTCGCCGACGAGCCAGTCCCCTTGTTCGACCCGTACCCCGCCGACGGACACCGGCACGTTGTAGCCGTCCACCCGTACGCGGTCCTTGCCGGTTCGCATCCACCGCGAACGGCTGAACACCGGGTAGTTCAGCTCTACTGCGCAATCGGAGTCACGGCACACTCCGTCGATGACGGTCCCGGACACACCGCGATGAGATGCGGTCGCGGTGAGGAGATCACCCCACACTGTCGTGTCGAGGCGCCCCGCGTTGTCCAGGACGACAACGGTGCCGGGGTCGAGGTCGTCGATGTAGTCACCGACTGTTCCGCCATCGTCCCCCACCGGGACATAGCGAACGGTGAAGGCCCGACCGACGAGACGAACCGTGCGATCGAGGGGGAGCAGCCCCGCGCACTGTCCGGCGAGGCCGAGTTTGTCCAGTGCGTCGCTGAGGTGACTCGTGTCGAGCGCGGACAGGTCTTCGGTGATCTGCGCATGGTCGGTCATCGGCTTGCCTCTCGATCGAGCATGGTTTCGTAGTCGGCGCTCATGACAGTCGCCATCGATTCGCCCTCTCGGACACGGGCGAGCATGAGGGCCTCCTTGGCGGCGATCCTCTCGGCAATGGCGAGTACCTCGTCGATACGATCGCGCGGAACGAAGACCACTCCGCTGCCGTCGGCAAGTACGTAATCGCCCGGTTCGACTCGGACGCCGGCGATCTCGACCGGCACATCCCACGCTCGTTCGACGATGCGTGTGCGTGCGGTGACGGGTACCGACGTCGCCGCGTACACGGTCAGTCCGAACTGGCGGGCCTCATCGAGGTCCCGTACTGCACCGTCGACGATCACGCCTTCGCTACCGCGAGCGACGGCTCCGGCGGACAGCACGCCGCCCCAACCCGCGACGTGTGAGCGTCCGTGATGCGCGACCACGATGATCGTGTCCGGTCCGGAGGCATCTACTGCGGCGGTGCACAGATGCCTCGGCGCGGCGCCGGCACCCTCTGCTTCGACGAGATCGACAGTCACGGCGCGTCCCGCGATCCGACGCTCACCGGACACCGCATGCAGACCCAGTGCCGCACCCGGTAGTCGTAGCGCGTCGAGCGCGTCCGAGACCGCACAGGTGTCGAGCGCGGCAAGCCGTCCGCACTCGCTCATGTCCAGAGCCCGAACGCGAGACCGATACCGGTGCCGGCGGGACTACGCCATGCCGGGATGTATTCGCTCCAGCGGTGGTCGAGATCTTGTGCTGCGCCGGCAGCGGCGATCCAGTTGCGAACCTCGGACGTACCGGAGTTCAGCTGCTCGACAGGCAGAGCGCGCAGAGTAGCTTCGTCGTGGTCGATCATGGCGTCGAGGATGCGACGGTCGAGCTCGTCGTCGACCACGAAGTGGCTCAACCCGCCCGAGGCGACGACGGCGACTCGAAGATCACCGGGCAGAGAGTCGACCGCACCGGCCAGAGCACGGCCGAGGTCGTAGCACCGGCCTGGGGTCGGCTGATTGGGCGGGAAGTATGTGTTGATCAGTACCGGCACCATCGGAATGGTGACGTTCTTCAGCATCTTGCCCACCACCCACGCGAAGGCGTGGCCGAAGCCACCTTCGGTCTCGGTTTCCGAGCTCGACGCAATGTCGAAATCGCGGGAGATCAACTCCTCGATGACGTGGAGCGCGGCCGTCGGATGTGCAGGGTATATCTCGCCGTCCATGCCGAGGTTGCGCTGAACCTGGCTCAGCAGAGCGTTTCCCATCTCGATCGGCTTGTGCGTCTCGATCTTCTCGCCGTGATAAACCGCGATCGCAGGCTGGTTTCGGGCCGTGAACAGTTCCTCCTGATCATCGCCGATGACGATGAGCAGGTCGGGCTCGAGCGCGATCAGGTCCTTGCGAAGGCGGTCCACACAGGCCGATGCTGCGTCGTACTTCGCGTTCCAGGTCTGGAGGGACAGTTCGTCGTCGTATCGGCCGTCAGCCGCGGCGACGAGTTCCTCGAAGGTGCGAACAGCTCCCCGGCGGTCGTACAGGTCGTACTCGCCTGCCGCGTCGTTCTCGGCACGCAGATTCCACATGCGCTCTGGCTCCATGCCGAGCATCGGGCTGTGAGAAGTGCCGACGACGGCCACGATTCGACTCATCGTGCATCGACCTCGTTTCTGACTGTTGTAGCGTGAAACATGAACACGGAAAACCTCTTTCGTGAGTGAGACACTCGGCGTCGGTGCACCGACCACCGGCGGGGAGGGGATGTCAGCGGGGCAAGGAGTACAGGTCGAGGGTGGAGGCGCCGGATCGAATCTCGGCGATGATCGCGGCCTCCTTCTCCTCACGCTCCCGCGAGGCTTTCTGCACCTCGGGCCACTGATCCCGAGGGATGACCACGACACCGTCGACATCACCGATGATGACGTCGCCGCGCGCAATTCGGCAGGCGCCCAGTCGAATCGGGCCACCCAACCTGCCCGGTGCATCAGGATCCTTGATGGTGCCGTTGATGCAGATCGACGAGGAGAAGACGGGAAAGCCGACGTGCGCGAGAGCGCCCACGTCTCGGACACCTCCATCGAGAACCAGTCCGCCCAAGCCGCGGGCGCGCGCGGCTTCGCTGAGGATCTCGCCCCAGTAGCCGTACTCCGCGCCGGCGGTCGTCTGAACCACCAGCACGTCTCCCGGAGACGCTTCGGCGACAGCGCGGTGCAGCCACAGGTTGTCCCCCACCGGACACAGCACCGGGTAGGCGGGGCCGTAGATCTCCGCACCGTCGTAGGCGGGCCGAATCCGGGCCGGAAGCGCGCCGATCCGGCCGGCCGCCTCGTGCGCCGTGGCAGCGGAGAAGCGTTCGGTCGGGGTCGCGCCGGTGGCTGGTGTGCGTTCGGCAGCTGTCACAACCATCGATGTGTCTCTCTTTCGTGGGCGTCGATCACAGACGACCGATCGTGTGATCTGAACCATACGCTGCATTCAAGATTGAATGCAATAGCTCTGAGCTGCAGTTATTTAGAAGACAAGGTCGGCATAACTGTCTATTGCATTCAATATTGCATGTGATGTACGTTGCTCGCAGCCGACAAATGTGAGTCACATCACGCGTCGAGTAGCGGCTGCAACGCCGACCCAGATCTTCGGAAGGACTGCCCGTGAGCACCCTCGGACCAGATCGATCACCCTCGTACGTCCGCCGCGTCGCACTGTCCAGCTACCTCGGGACGACGATCGAGTACTACGACTTTCTCCTCTACGGCACCGCCGCTGCCCTCGTGTTCAATCGAGTCTTCTTCTCGAACCTGAGCCCGGTCGTCGGCACTCTCGTCGCTCTGGCGACATTGGCCGCCGGCTACGCGGCCCGGTTCGTCGGCGCCATTGTCTTCGGGCACTTCGGAGACCGCTTCGGCCGAAAGAACGTGATGGTGGCGACCATGGTCACCATGGGAATCACCAGTGGTGCGATCGGCCTGCTACCGACCTACGACCGCATAGGCGCGGCGGCACCGCTGCTGCTCGTCATGTTGCGCCTGGTGCAGGGCTTCGCGGTCGGCGGCGAGTACGGCGGCGCGGTCCTGATGGTGTCCGAGCATGCGAGTACTGAAAAGCGAGGCCTTGCAAGCAGTTCTGCCGCAATGGGAGCCCCTACCGGATCGGTCCTCGCCACCGGAGCCATGCTGTGGGTTGCCTCGCTGCCCGAGGATCAGATGCTCAGCTGGGGCTGGCGGGTACCCTTCTTGTGCAGCTTCGGCCTGCTCGCTCTGGGCATGTACTTCAGGGCTCGCATCTCCGAGAGCCCGGTCTTCGAGGACAACCGCTCGGCCACGAAGGCTCCCGCACAGGGAACCCCGATCCTGGCCTTGACCCGTTCCGAGCCGGCCACGCTGCTGAAGTCGATCCTGTTTCAGATCGGACCCTATTGCGGGATGGGCGTTTTCGCGATCTTCTTTCTCTCGTACACGCCGACGATCGGGCACTCACGCTCCGCTGCTCTGACCGCAGTACTCCTGGGCACCCTGTCGAGCATCGTCATGACGCCGGTCTATGCCGCGCTCTCCGACAAGATAGGACGTCGCCCGGTCATCATCGCCGGGATCACTGCAACCGCAGTCCTGGCCTTCCCCATCTTCCACCTCGTCAACACGGGTAGCACCGCGACGATGGTCATCACCGTGTCGCTCTATCTCGGATTCGTGATGACGTCGGTCAACGGGGTCGCACCGGTGATGCTCACCGAATTGTTCCCGACCGAGGTTCGGTACACCGCAGTATCCACCAGTTACCAACTCGCGCAGACCATCGGTTCCGGATTCTCCCCGCTCATCGCCACAACGCTGCTCGCAGCCGCGGGCGGCGGCACGAACACCTGGCCGATAGCGTTGTTCCTGGTGGTGATCTCGGTAGCGAGTGCATGGGCCGCCCTGTCGTTGCCCGAGCGCTCCGGCCGTGACCTCGACGCTGTCCGGGCGCCGCGCCCGGCCGCGACATCGAACAGAACAGTCGCGACGGCCGTCGATCACTCACGCGGTTGACCATCGCAGCTGTCGCGACGTGATGTCGCAAGCCTTGCACCGCAACCATCCCCTCGCCCCTAGGAAAAGGACTGTCATGACGCACGATCAGAAGAATCCGACCGTAGTTCTCGTTCACGGCGCGTGGCACGGCGCGTGGGTGTGGGACGACCTCCGAGCCGAGATGACCGACCACACTGTCGACGCTGTCGAACTCCCCTCGTCCGGACACGACCCTGCGAAACTCGGGTCGTTCGACGACGACGTCGACGCCATTCGCTCGATGGTCCGATCGATCACCGAACCGGTGGTCGTGGTCGCCCACTCGTACGGAGGACTACCGACAACCCAGGCGTTGTGCGGCTTGGACAACGTCATCGGGGTGGTCTACATCGCTGCATGGGTGCTGGACGTAGGCCAGTCCGTGGCAGACCTCGCCGGGGAACACGGGCTTCCGGATTGGTGGGATGTCCACCCCAGCGAGGGGTACATGGATGCACTCCACCCGGAGGAGGTCTTCTACCACGACCTCCCCCCGGAGCGGGCTGCAGAACACAGTGGGCGACTGACCCACCAGAGTCTCGATTCGGCCGCACACCCCCTACGGGATGCCATCTGGAAGTCAGTCCCCACGAGTTACATTCTCTGCGAACAGGACCGTGCGCTGCCCCCCTCGATTCAACAGTCGATGAGTGAGCACACCACCAAGACGACCAGATTCGACGCCGGACACAATCCGTTCCTCTCGCGCCCCGCTGCGGTGGCCGCACAGATCCGACAGGACATCGCTGTATTCCTGACACAGTCTGTCCTCGCGCCCTGACGGCAGTGCCGGTCCACCGAAACGGGCAGCACGGCGTCGCTGCCGGCCGGACGTCACACGAAAGGCGACGCCTGTTGCCGAATCTCTCATCGCACGATCCAGGTCTTTCGACTTGATCGCTCCACATGTCTTCGAACACCAGGGGAATCCGACATGGACCTGAAACTCCAGAGCAACGTGACCGCGCAGTCGCCCTATGTCGTGAGCGAAAAAACAACGGTCGCACGGAATGTCGTCGCCCTGACGCTCCGCCACGCTTCCGGACAACGACTGCCGGACTGGACGCCTGGCTCGCATATCGACCTGATATTGCCGAACGGAATGACCCGTCAGTATTCGTTGTGCGGAGATCGGTGGGACCCTTACAGCTATCGCGTGGCAGTTCTGCGAGATAGCGAGGGACGCGGCGGATCCGCTCTGATCCACGACCACGTGAAAGTGGGAGACCATATCGGCATCGGAGGACCGCGGAACAACTTTCCGATGGTGCCCTCACAGAAATATGCGTTCATCGCCGGAGGCATCGGCATCACGCCACTTCTGCCGATGATCCGGCAAGCGCAGGTACTCGGCGCGGAGTGGCGACTGCTCTACGGTGGGCGCACTCGCCGAGCGATGGCGTACCTGGACGACATCTCTCATATGGGTGGCGATGTCACGATCGTCCCGGAGGATCGCGGTGGCCTGCTCCCTCTGGCCGAGTGGATATCGGAGAAAGCCGGTTTCGACACGAAGTTGTACGCATGTGGGCCGGGCCGACTCCTCGATGCGGTGGAAGCACTCTGCACCGGCAGGCCGCTCGGTACGCTCCGCACCGAGCGCTTCGTCCCGAGAGAACGCAGCGCCCCGGTCCGCAGTGCGCCCTTCGACGTCGAACTCGCCCGTTCAGGCCGAACCGTGACGGTCCGGCCCGGTAGCAGCATCCTCGACGCCGTCCGCGCGTGCGGGGTGAACGTTCTCTCCTCGTGTCGCGAAGGAACCTGTGGTACGTGCCAGGTGACTGTCCTCGCGGGACGTCCCGACCACCGAGACTCGATTCTCGATGACGACGAACACCGTTCTCAGACTTCGATGTTCGTGTGCGTCTCCAGTTCCTGTTCCGACAAGCTCGTGCTGGACCTCTGAGACAACAGCAGAAAGGACGTGACCGTATGTCTACATCCTCCCGAGCGCCGGTGAGCGACGCAGACCCGTACGACCTCGAGATCCTGGCCGATCCGTCCACATTCCATCGCCATCTGCGAGAGACCGGCCCGGTCGTCTATCTCGAGCGCTACGGTGTCTATGCAATGGGTCGATTCGACCACGTGAGTGCAGCACTCACGGACTGGCAGTCGTACCAGTCGTCAGCCGGCGTCGGCATTGCGAACTTCCGTTTCGAGAAGCCCATCCGACCGCCGAGCCCCCTTCTCGAGGCAGACCCGCCTCGCCACGATGCGCCCCGCCTGGTGCTGTCGAAGATTCTCGGAACACCTGCCGTCCAGCAACTTCGAGCAAGCTGGTCGATCGCCGCCGAGAGCTTGGTGGACGAACTACTCTCGGACTCCACGGAATTCGACGGAATCGATGCTCTTTCGAACGCGCTGCCACTGAAAATTTTTGCCGACGAGATCGGCATACCAGATACAGGTCGTGAACATCTCCTGCCGCTGGGCGACTTCGTGTTCAACTCCGTTGGACCTCTCGACAGCGCGCTGATGAAAGCCAGTGCACAGAAGGTCCACGAGGCTGGGTCCGTGGAGTGGACGATGGCTCACTGCCGACGCGAGAACCTCACAGACAACGGTTTCGGCGCGCAGGTGTGGTCCGCTGCCGACCGCGGGGACATCACCGAACAGCAGGCGCCGATCCTTGTACGGTCCCTGCTGTCAGCTGGGTTCGACACCACGGCGAGTGGTCTGGCGGCAGTTCTGTACGCCCTCGCATCACATCCTGAGCAATGGATGCGTCTGCGCGACGACCCCACTCGAGCACGCACGGCGTTCGATGAAGCAATCAGATGGGATTCTCCTGTTCAAACCTTCCATCGAACGGCGACGCGCGACATGTCGATCGACGGCACAGATGTGCCGGACGGAGCCAAAGTCTTACTGTCTCTGGGTGCAGCGAACCACGATCCCCGTCGGTGGGATTCGCCCGACAGCTACGATCTGACCCGAGATCCTTCAGGACATGTCGGTTTCGGGATGGGAATCCATCGATGCGTCGGGCAACATGTCGCCCGACTGGAAGCCGAAGTCCTTCTGACAGCCTTGGCCGCGAGGATCTCCACGATCAGCCTTGCGGGCGAAACCGAGCGACATCTCAACAACACGATGCGATCCTGGAAATCCCTGCCGCTGCGCGTGTCACTGAGATAGGGACCAGCTCATCGGCGCCTTCGCCACCGGCGCATTCGCATTGTCCACCAGCACCATCTGGTCGTTCGCCGACACCATGGGCGGATGGCGCCGTTCTTGCGGCGACGATCCTGTCGGAGGTGGCGCTCATCCTCTGGCTCGTCATCTCCCGAGCCCCGAACGCAGGACACGCACATCTTCGGCCGCGGCGACGACCTTCTCGGCCACGACACCGTCTTCGGTCTGAAGGACTCCCTGGTCAAGGACTTCGTCGAACAACCCGTCGGCACAACGACTCCCGACGGCGAGACCTCGCCGAGGCCACCGCAACGGTGCAGCCGTGCCGGGCGGCGAGGATCCCGATGGCGATGTTCACCGCCTCGCTGTCCTGGTGTCGCCGGACGAGCGTGTCGGCGGCCACGGTGCCCTGCCGAGCATCCGAGCGAGTCGGTCGATCATGGAGTGGGTGACGTGGTCGTCCCCGAGAGTCTGTGCGGTGACCTCGTCCGGCGGTAGAGCTGCGGCGCCCAACGAGGCACGTTTGTCGCCATTCTCGCCAGTGACACAAAATCTGCTGTTGCACAACGGTTTTCAGACACCCGATCAACTATGCCGTGGCGAATGATTGCCAATGGTCACAGCAACGACCACCCACATGGCTCGGCCCGGTGACTGTCGGTTGATCCAGGCTCCGGCAATCGAACGTCGCACGTCCACTGACGTCCGCACACGTCCACGCCCTTGGCAACCGGACGTGAAGCGAGTGGTTCCCGTCCACAGAGGTCCCCGGAGGTCCGCAGACCGTCGCCGACTCGACTACGCAGAAGTCCACCCACAGCCACACACGTCCACCCGAGTCCATCGAACGAGTTACGGATGAGTTGTGACAACTCGTGACACCGAGCCGAGTTTCGAGAGAATTCGCAGGTGACCGGACGCCCGTGGACCGTGGCGGACCTGCACGGACGTATCGGGGGAAGTCGCGAAACGAGAGGTCAGATCAGGCTACTTCGAAGCATTCGTGCTGGTCAGAGGCATTTCTAGAGCCTCCTTTCGGGATTGAACCGAAGACCGCTCGCTTACAAGGCTATGCAGACCCGTTCACGCGGGTTCACCTGAACCCACCACAAGGCGCCTGAGCAGGCGTTTTCGTCCGTGGACGTTCGTATCGATTCACCCCCGTTCGTACCGACTTGTGACACTCTCGTGACACCGAGACTCGAACGCCACACACACATCTGGTTGTACCCCTATGTATTGCAACGCCTTTCACTCAATAAGACAAAGGTCAGGTATGTGGGACTTCGGCAATCTGATAATCGCCCGACCGGCAGGCCAAAGTAGAGGGTCCGGTACGAAGGCGCCGACCCGGCCGGTTAAACAACGGACCAGATAGCAGGAATACCCAGGCCTGCCATCTGCGTGAGGCCGATTCGGCCCGAGGAGGTGGTACAGATAGTTACATGAACGACGCCGACTTCGATGGGGCAGTTCAGGCAGAGCTAGCTCACGTCGACAAGATCAACACGTTTCTGGAAGTGAATCCGGCTCGGCACGCTGCCGCTGGAAGCGATCTGGCGGCGGATGAGGACCGATTCCCCCACATCTGGGCAGCGAGCGTTGCCCGGCGGAGCCTCAAGCACGCTTGTGAGTGCATCCAAGCCAGTGCGGCGTTGATGCTCAACTCGAATTGGCTGTTTCCACAGTTCGCGCTGTTGCGCGCGGCCTACGAATCCGCCGGATCCGCAGTGTGGTTGCTGGAACCGAACGACCCCGAATTACGACTGGCCCGTCTTCTGTGGCAGCACGACGAATCGTGGAGGTTCTCGGCCAGAGCATTCGAGGGAACCCCTCTCGACGACGATGGCGAGCATCAGGAGAGGCGTGAGTGGGCCCAAAATATCGCTGCAGAACTCAACATCGACTTGAAGAAGGGTAAATCCGGCGGATTCGAGAATCTAATCAGGTCGATTGAAGACCTGCCCGGCGAACCGGAATCGATGCTTACCGCTTGGCGCGTGAGTTCGGGTGTCAGCCACGCGAAGACGTGGGCCATGAAGACGGTGACTATCGAGGTGGAGAGCACCGAACTCTACGAGCACGGCGTCATGAGCGGACGCGTAGCAAACTTGGAGCTATTCTTGACCTTCATTGGCGTGGCTCGCCGCGTGGTGCTGCGCGGGTGGGATTTATACGAGATTCGAACCTCGCCACGACCGCATCCGATGAGCCCCGGCTCCTGAAGCAAGTTCAGGCCTAGCCCTCGCCCCAGATGTGATCGAGCCAAGTTCGCCGCCAATCTCGGAACTCACGCTCCCACGTGTCGTTGTGTTGTTCATGCGCAGCGAGCAGTTCGTCTACCTGCGCTCCCCCGAAATGATGAATAGAGTTATGTCCGAGCATCAATGAGACCGTTCTGGGGAAGTCGATTCCGCGGCCGACCAGCAACTCAGCGATGAACGCGATGAGGCCGTCGGTCGCGCGGCGCGCATTGTCGGCGGCTGTGCCGTCCGCGCCCTCCCCAGCATGAACAATCCGGTGACGCGGCTTCGCCACGTGTTGCATCCAATCCCTTAAGGGCACCGACGTGTTCAAGCTCCAGTTTCCGCCGAGCAGGGGCGCGAACCTGGTTTTCGCACGCTTAACTACTGAGTTGCTCCAACCCTCGGCAGCTTCGGAAGGAGACTGCCCGGACTCCCACAACAATGCAGACAGCAAACTATCGAGACACACTTCGCACGCGGTAGCGAAAGCGACGATCGCTCCTGCGTGGTCTCCCAGCTCGACGCGGGCACCAGCGCGCCCGATGTGATCTCTCACGACGACGGCCGGCCTCATAACTGTGAGCTGGTGCATCGCGTGGCCGATTAGCTCGACGGCCTCCTCGGGAAGGTGCTCACCCGACACCAACGCCTCCATATGGTGCTGCAGCATCACAACGGCACCGTCTCCCCAGACGACCGCGCACTCCGGCTGCCCGTTTCCTGCGAGGGTGGGAACAATCGGAGAAAGTTGCCTGTATGTCAGGTCCTGTAACGGTATGCCCGTGGTAAGACGCACACATCGCACAGCGTCAGCGATTATGCGGTGCGCGAGGGTCATGACGTCCAGCAGTCCATCCACTTGCTGCCTCGACGCCTCACAATCAAGCACTGGGACTACGCATACCGCGACGCTCGTGGCTTCCGGGATCTGGGGAGAAGCGTCTCCGATGGCGTCCTTCCGCTCGTGTCGGACGAACAAGTCAAGAGCGTCCGACGCCGCAAAGGTGAGTTCGACTGCACGGTGGACGGGCCTGTCGACCCTTCTCCAGCCGACCTGGACGTCGAGGGGCAAGGCCATCCATCGATCGTCGTACGTGTCGGGTCCGAAGCCGTGGGTCGCTAGGAATTCTTCATCAACCCGCATCATCGTGACTGTCTCCAAATAGACGTACTCCGGAAGTGCAAACGAAAGGGCGATGTAATGCGTCGTTGTCACGGCAGACATCGCCGAATCCTCTCATCCGTTTGGGGCCGACGTCCTCGCCCGATCAATCTGCCCTGCCCGAGCATCCTCCACCTGGGTGGCCATCTTGCGGCGAGCCTTCAGGCTGATCGCAAGTGACGAAATCTGTCACTCTGAGACAGGACGGAGTATCCGATCAGATACCTACTGCGGCGGAGATTGGGAGTGGAACCTTTCGAGTGGTGTGGGTGGGGGACGGTCAGGATCGGAGTGCGCGGCGTGCGTTACGGCGGTTATAGCGGGCGCTGGCGCGTTTGACGGTGCGGCGGATCTTCGGTGCGCCCTGCTTGTGGACGAGGATGTCGACTTCGTCGGCAGTGGAGCTGTGCTGTGCGCACATGACTGGTGCTTCCCTTCGGGACTCGTGTGGCTCGGGTCCTTGCCCTCCCCACGTTCTTTCGCCGTCATCTGGCGTGGCGAAGAGGAGGCGGTGCACGGGAACGGCATCCTGCACCCGGAACGAAAATTTTTGAGCCGGAGACGGTTTGAGAAGTTTTGGACCCCGCAGGAGCAGGAGCGCAGTGGAGGTCGGGTGTGGGTAAGACGGGCACGGGTGACGCAAAATCGGAGTAGCCAGATGTGCCGAAAGATCGACACCCTTCAGCGATGCGGAGCGCAGCGAAACTCCATTCAGGCGGACGCCCGCAGGGTGGCCCGGCGCCCGGCCGGTCACGGCCGGCTTGCGACCGAAGACCGACGCCCACTCCCCGAGCTGCCACCTTCCACCCGAACACGCTTGTGGCTGACTATGCGGGAGCGATGGAAACCGACCAGGTCCCGCGGGCCGCGGTAGCGCTGGTCGAACGTAGTTGAAGCGTTCGCGGCCACTTGATAGCACGCAGTGCTTTCTAGGAAATTAGTTCTTCTCGCACGTCATGCGCTTGGAAGTGTGCGGATGCAGGGCATCGACCAGGATTACGGACGCCACGTTGGGGCACCGGAGCGCTTCGTGAATTCTGCGTCGATGTGCGTTATCTGCGGCGAGTTTTGCAATCCGAACACTATGGTGGCCGCGAGCCAACAGCCATCTATGTCGGACCGGTTCAGGATGAGATCCTGGCGCCATTGCCCATTTCGGGCTATAAAAAAGATGCGCCAATACAATGAATCCGGCAACTCAACGGGTGTCGCGTAGTACTCGGCAGGACCGACTATGTTCTCCCATTTTTGCTGGTAGAGATTCGTACCCGTGCCGGCGTCCATGTCCACTATGCGCATGCTCACGTCGTACAACGGGTGGGCGCCGTGCTTGATGAAAACCACCTGCTGTGCAACTGCTCGCGTCATATCAAAGTGGTAGAGCATGAACTGACCAATGGGGTCGCCACCCGTTTGAGCGCCGATGATCCGGTCAGCTTCGTTCTCGTCTTCCAAGTAGAACTGTCGCCGCACAGTGCCCATGACCGGGCGATCGAGGATGGTCTGGCAGCGTTCGAGGTGATACAGGTCGACTAGGCAACCCGATGGGGCCAACGCCTCTAGCTCATCGCGCTGAGAGAGGGAAAGCGCCTGATTGGTAACAAATGCAATACCGTCGGCGCTGTTATTGGAGACACCCTTGACGTCCCCGAGGAACTTGGTTCTTAATTGCTTGAAGCTGACCCGGTCGAGCGGGAAGTAGACGGCCATGACCCATTTCTTGCCGTCCCTGTTCGCGATTCCGTCCTTACCGCCGTCGGGCCCGCCGAGTGGGTGCGATGGGTCGAGATCGGTGTAGTCGCTGGCGAACAATATCTGTGCGGCGAGGCGTTCGGCGAGCGTGCTGCCGTGTGTCCAGTCGCGGAGTCGGTGCCACGTCTCATCGGGCCGTTTGGGGGCCACAGCGGTTCCTCCGATGCTGAGTCGCGTACTTCGGCCTTCCACATTGTCACAAGCTCCGTGGATCGCGACGGGCGCACTACGGGAGCAGATGCCGCCCCGCAGCCTCCGAAGTGCGTGGTCGCCGACCATCGAGAACTACCGCCCTCTATGAGCGCCACACACCGACGACCCGGAAACTGATCGTGCTAAAAGACTTTCAGACCACAGTCGCGCAGCCCTGTTCTTCACGCTCCACGCCACTGACGGCCGCCTCCTCGCCGGCGGCGCCGCACTGCTCGCCCAACAACTCACCACCCGCCCCACCCACGACCTCGGCTTCTTCACCGCCCGCGGCGGAAACATCTTCACCGACGCCCGAGACCAGTTCGAAGATGCCGCGGACACCCGCGGCTGGACCGACCGCATCCACGACACCGACACTGTGTGCCGACTGCTCCGTCAAGGTCCACTCACGGCATACCGACCAAGCGAAGAGGCACCGATCCGAAGACCGGCGCCCCTTCCCATGCAGCTACGGGCTACCGCTTTTTGCCCGCGTCGTCGCGCTTTTCACGCCAACGACCGTTGTTGTTGCGGTCCCGTTCCTGAGTACCGCCACCCTTCTTCGGAACCTGGGGCGGCTTCTGTTTCGACCCGGCCACGATTACTTGACCCTGGGTCGAAGCGGCTTGACCCGAGGAACCGTGGGAACCTTGGGCACCTGAGGAACACTTGGAACCCGAGGAACCCGAGGAACCGACGGAACGCGGGGCACCGACGGGATACGCGGAACCTGCGGAACTCGGGGAATCGATGGCACCCTCGGCGCCGTAGGAACCCGAGGGAGGGTCGGGATACGAGGAACGCGGAACACGGGAGAAGTCATCGTCGTCATCCCTTCACGTTGGAAGGATCGTTAGCGGGCTTGATCGTGTCCTTGGCCCGCACCTGACCTCCGGTGCCGTGAATGTTGAGTTCCGCTCCCTGAGGGTTGTTATGCCCCAGTTCGCGACCACGGGCGATGGCTTCCCTCTGTGTGCCAGTAAGGGCACTTGCACGGGAGTTGCCCTCGACCTGCACTGCCCACTCGGTGCCACGGGGCACCACATGGATATTCTTCTTGCCACTCATCGCTGAGCCCTTCTACCAACCGCACTGTGGGAAGTCACACGATTTCCGCAATTCTTTGCGAAGCTCGTTGGTAGGGCACTAGGTTCGACTGAGAACCTCGCCAAGAGTTCAGCCGACTAGCTCCGCACCAGTCCATCCCATCGGACTTGTGCCGGGGCTGTTGGTGTCTGTAACACTACAACTAGTGTCCGACATCGCAAGGCAACACCACAGTTTGTATGACACAAGCGTAATGACACCGATGGAATCCCTGGTCGGAGGCTTGAGCGGCGAGACTCTTCGGCGTGTCGCCTTGACTTATCGGGACGCAGTCGAGGCGGAAGCAGCTCGTTATCTGCCGCCAGCAGCTTTCGTAACATTTGAGCGTTAGTCGCAGAGCAACTCTCGCCCACTCGTTATCGCGACGAATCGACGCGTTCAAGACCTCGTGGAGCACGCGGTTCAGCTCGTGGCGTCTACACGCACGCCGGGAACCGGTGTTATCGCACGCTCGGGGGAATGAGATCCTGCGCCTGGGTCCGTCCGTTTTTATCTAGCACTTGCAGCTCCCCACCTCCGTGGCGGGCGATGATTGCGCGAGCCCGGTCGACTGCTTCAACCTGGGTCGAGACAACCGAGGTGGCCCGACGAGCGCCGACCCTTCGGACCTCCCACCTACCATCGGTGCGTTCTTGAACCACCTCACGACTGCTCGGGTCGACGGGACGTCGACCGTGTACCTTCTGCGACTCGTCGATCTGAGCCTGTTCGTTCTCGGGGGCTGGAAGTTCTGAAGGACCTGTAGCTTCTCTCAGACGCTCCGTCGAGTGAGCATCCTCGATTAGCGCGGCGCCGAGAAACTGCAAGACCGCTGCCCGAACTACGTCGGCCTCGTTACCGCCGAACTCCGAGACCGCACGCTCCTTGATGCGGCTGCGTACCGGGCCAGGAAAACGAACGGACATGCTTGGACTCACGCCATTGCGTGCTTCGTCGGCGCGCGGCCTGCCCATCCGCACCTCCACGGACAACACTTCACTGATGGTCAATGGCTCTGACTCGTAACTGTCGGCCATCGACTCATAATCGGCATCACTCAATCGGGGCACTGTAATAACCTCCTCACGCTCGTTGTGGTCCGTACTCAATTTCTGGCCACGAGTCGATCCCTGACGCTCTTGCTGTTGTGCGGCGCAACATCATTGCGTGGAACACAACTGCCACCTGCGGATCTGCCATGTCAGCAATGACTTCGATCCAAGGCTCGTTGTCGGCAGCGGGGCCGACAAAGAGCCAGGGCCGGGCGCCGACAACGCGTGCTGCGATCGAGACCGTGACCATGGGGTAGGCCACCACAGAGCGAATTTCGTCGGAAGTGATGGCATGACGCATCGCGCTGAGTTTGACCTCGATCCGCACCCTATAAGTGTACGACACTTTGGGGTAAGTGCATGACACTTTTCTAGCTGACCATGCTGTCGACCATCCGCGACCAAACGAGTGGAATGCGTTCACACCTGTTCACGAACGTCCGAGACAGGTACACCACCGATGTGAAGCGAGCGGTCCCCAGTTCACCGACGTCCATGACAGTCCGGCACCGTCGATACGTGAGACTGGGCGCACGTCCGCAGACATTTACCTGAACCCATAAACGTTCACTGCAGTAGTTCCGGATGAGTTGTGACAATCTGTGACACCGAGCCCCAGAAACGAAGAAAATCCAGGTCACCGGACGGCGGCGGACCGTCGCGGACCTGGGCGGACGTGTGGGATGCGCTCTGATTCGGGCGAAGAATTTGAAGTCAAAGATGCCGTTTGTGCTGGTCAGACGCTTACTGGAGCCTCCTCTCGGGATTGAACCGAGGACCTTTCGCTTACAAGGCTATGCAGACCAGCACAAGTGCGTTCACCTGAACCCACCACAAGGCGCCTGAGCAGGCGTTTTCGTCCGTAGCCGTCTGTCTCAGTTCACCTCCGTTCGTACCGACTTGTGACACTCTCGTGACACCGAGCGGCTGCAGTTCAGCAAGGACAGTTCTCGTAAGATGCTGTGCGGCAGACTACTTGGCGTCCATAGATCGGCTCGAACGCACAGTCGCTCGCCACAACGAAGGGCGACCTCGAGGTTGCCTCATCGGACGCTCGACACGCGGTGCTGTCCAGACGCCCCGCCTTCCTCGCGCTGCGAGTCCCCTACGTCGCCGGGACTTCCCGCCTGGAGTTGCTCGTCACGGCCACGGTTTGCTGTGCTCGTTCCTATACCCCCTGGGGTACTTGCATACCCCCCCTCGTATGTGACACGGTAGGTGTCGTCCGGCTGATCGAACCCAGAAGGAGTACCCCGTGTGCAGTCCCGTCGAGTGCTCGCAGTGCGGCAAGACCACGTGGTCGGGCTGCGGCCGACACGTCGACAGCGTGATGGACACGGTCCCTCGGTCGCAACGCTGCACGTGTGACCCCCACGTAGCGCCTCGCCCATCCGGAGGCCTGCGTTCCCTGTTCCGCCGCTGACCGCCCACACACCACTTTTCGACGATGGCCGCTTCAGGCCTTCCAGATACCCCCACCCGTATAGGAGTCCACTGTGTCCCAGTCCGACACCGTCGCCGAGCCGCGGCCAGGCGACCACCACGACAGCACCCCCGGCCGCCTCGGCCGGTGGGGCGCGGCCATGGTCACCCGCCGCCGCTGGGTCTTCGGCACGTGGCTGATACTGCTGATCGCCCTCGGATCCGCAGCGCCCTCGGTGTTCTCGTCCCTCGCGGGCGCCGGATGGCAGGCGAACGGATCGGAATCGGTCCAGGTCCGCGAACTCGCCGAGGAGCACTTCGGCGGAAACTCCTCCGCCGCAGTGCAGGTCGTCGTCCACAGCGAGTCCGGATCTCTGAGCGACCCGGCAGCGACCGCCGCCCTCACCGGGGCCACCGCCATCTTGGACGAGGATCCCCGTTTCGGGGAGATCGTGCCCCCGCAGCCGGGGATGACGATCAGCCCCGACGGGCGAACCGGGATCCTCATCGCCGGCGCCGAAGGCACCACCGACGAGATGGTCACCGCCGTCGACGATCTCAAGGACCAGCTCACCGCGCTCTCCAGCGACGGTGTCGAGGTCTACCCCACCGGCGCCTCCGCGCTGTGGTCGGATTTCAACAAGGCCAACCACGACGCGATGATTCAGGCCGAACTGATCTCCTGGCCGGTCACTCTCGCCATCATGGTGCTCGCGTTCGGCTCGCTCGTCGCCGCCGGACTGCCGCTGCTGCTGACCATCGCCGGCCTGGTCGCCTCCGCGGGCGGACTGGTTCTGCTCAACGAGATCACCCCGATCTCGGTGTGGGCGATGAACTTCGCCATGATGTTCGCCCTCGCCCTCGGCATCGATTACGCCCTGTTCCTCGTCGCCCGCTTCCGCGACGCCCTGCGCTCCCGCGACCCCCGCGCGGCCGTCGCCGAGACAATGGACACCGCCGGCAAGGCCGTCGTCCTGTCCGGACTCACCGTGCTCGTCAGCCTGTCCGCCGTGCTGATGGTCCCCGCCCCCGCGGTGCGGACCATGGCCGTCGGCATCATGCTCGCCGTCACCTTCGTTCTGCTCGCCACCCTCACCCTGCTCCCCGCAGCCCTCGGCGCACTCGGATCGAAGGTCAACGCCGCATCCCTCCCCTACGCCAAGCGTCAGCAGCACCGCTCACCGATGTTCGCCGCGTGGGGCGCTCTCCTGCACAAGCACCCGTGGCCGTTCGCGCTCGTCTCGATCGGCGTCCTCGTCGCACTGGCTATTCCGGTCCTGAGCCTGAAGGTCGCCATGCCGTCGATTTCCGTCGTCCCCGAGGACGCGCCCGTGCGGCAGGGCTACGCCCTCGTTCAACAGCAGTTCGGTGACGGCGCCCCCGGCGCACTGCAGATCGTCGTCCCCTCGGGCGACGCCGCCGCCACGGCAACCGCCGCAACGCAGGTGCCCGGCATCGCCATGGTGACCCCACCCCAACCCGCCACCGACGGATCCGGATACGCACTGCTGCAAGCAATCCCGACGGTCGACCCGTCCGACGAGTCCATGGGCACCATCCTCACAGACCTACGCGGAGAGCTCCCGAATTCGGCGCTGGTCGGCGGAGCCCCGGCGGAGAACCTGGACCTGCAGCAGGCCCTGAACGACCACCTGCCGCTCGTCGTCACGATCATCCTGATCCTCGGATTCGTGCTGCTCCTGGTCGCACTGCAAGCTCCGCTGATCGCTTTCCTGGGCACCGCGGTAAGCCTGCTCTCCACCGCCGCCGCCTTCGGCGTCGCGAAGCTGATCTTCCAGGACGGGCACGGCGCCTCGCTGCTCGGCTTCACACCACAGGGCTTCCTGAACGGGTGGGGACCGGTGTTCTTCTTCGCGATGATCTTCGCCATCGCCATGGACTACACCGTGTTCCTCCTCGCAACTGCCAAGGAACATTTCGAGCGCACCGGCGACGCGACGACAGCGATGGTCGACGGTCTCGCCCACTCCGGGCGTGTCATCTTCGCCGCCGCCGCGGTGATGGTGGCGGTGTTCTTCACCTTCGCCCTCGCCGACCCGCTCCCGCCGAAGGAGATGGGCATCATCCTCGGCGTCGCCGTACTCCTCGACGCAGTACTCATCCGGCTGATCCTGCTACCCGTCCTACTGCGACTGACCGGCTCTGCCGCCTGGTGGTCACCGAGTTGGCTCCGCCGCGCTCTCCCGTCCATCAGCTTCTCGCACTGACACACCCCAGCCTGCTCCTGGCCCGGATCGGGGCGCGCAGTCTTCGCACCACCGGCCGCGGGCAACTCTCCCCACAGCACCAGACTCCCCATCACCTGAACTAACGCACCGCCAACGGAAGGAACCACCCTCATGAGCATCGCCCTGACCACCACCCTGACCGACACCGACTTCGACACCGCCGTCCAGCGCACCCGCGACGCCCTCGCAGAGCAGGGATTCGGTGTGCTCACCGAGATCGACATGCAGGCCACCCTGAAAGCCAAGCTCGGCGAGGACATGGAGCGCTACCTGATCCTCGGCGCATGCAACCCGCCGCTGGCCCACCGTGCGGTCGGCGTCATGCGTCAGATCGGCCTGCTGCTTCCGTGCAACGTCGTCGTCCGCGAGGATCCGGACAACGCCGGTTCGATCATCGTCGATGCCATGAACCCCGACATCATGGTCGCCGCGACCGGTGAGCCCGCGCTCGGCGACGTCGCCCGCGACGCCGCGACCATGCTGCGCGCCGCGATCACCGCACTCGGCGGCGACGGGGACACCCAGACCCGATGACGCTGGCACTGGGGCCGGCCCTCGGCGCTGTCGTCGGAGCCTGGACGCCGCCTGCTGACCAAGTGTCTGCTGTCGCAAGTGAAGTACCGACAGCTCAAATGCCCCCAGGGGTACCATGGGACACGACATCGACACCACTGAACAGGGGCACCACCATGATCGGCGACGCGGACAGCATCGAACTCGTACTCAACCGACTCCGCCGCGCCAACGGCCAACTCACCGGCGTCATCTCGATGATCGAGAACGGCCGCGACTGCAAGGACGTCGTCACCCAACTCGCAGCAGTGTCCCGCGCACTCGACAAAGCAGGATTCAAGATCGTCGCCACCGGACTGCGGGAATGCATGACCGGCGCCACCGCCGACGACAGGGAACCCATGACGGAAGCGGAACTCGAGAAGCTGTTTCTCGCACTCGCCTGAGCGCGACCGTCCAGTTCGCTGACCGTTCAGCTCACCGTTATAAAGTCCGCCCCGAAACCATCGAGCACACACGACCAGGTGGCCATAGTGGGCCGTGAGCCGTTGTTCGTCAACAGCTTTCACGGACCGGCGGATTCGCTATTGGTCTGCAATGGCGGGTCGTCTGCCGCCCGGAGACACCAGCAGCCCCGCGCCGTGTGGTGCGGGGCTGCTGTTCTGCCGCGCAGCTCGGTTCGGAGCGACGCCCGGTATCAGCCGAGAAGTTGCTGCATCCGGGCGATCTCGGCGTTCTGCGTCTCCACGATGGTCGCGGCCAACGCGATCGCGTCGGGATTGGTTCCGTCCGCGATCTCGGTCTGCGCCATCGTGACCGCACCCTGGTGATGTTCGATCATCATCGTGAGCCACTGGCGGTCGAAGTCCGCACCCGAGAGGGTCATCAACGAATCCATGTCCTGCGCCGACATCATCCCGGATCCGGAAGTGTGGTCCATCCCGCCCATCGACCCCATGTCGGCCGACGGCGCGGGCTGCGCCCACTCGCCGAGCCATGAGGTGAGCTCGTCCATCTCGGGTTTCTGCGTACTCTCGATCTCACCGGCCAGAGCGATCACATCCGGGTTCGTGGTCCGGCCATCGACAATCGCGGCCATCTCTACAGCCTGGGCGTGGTGCGGGTACATCATCGAGGCGAACATGACGTCGGCGTCGCCGAACTGAGCGGCTCCCGCCGTCGTTGACGCGGAGGTGGACGAGCCCATCGAGTGACCCTCCATCGAGGTGCTGGAACCGTCGTCGCTGCACCCGGCGACGATCATCACCCCAATCGCTGCGGCGGCGAGGGCGGTGGCTGTTCTGGTTTTCGTGTGCATGGTGAAGTCTCCTGTTGCGTTGTGACAGAGGGGGATCGAGCTGTGTTCGCTCAGCCGGAGCGCAGCCCCGGGCTCCCTGTCACACGCGCAGCATCACCGATCTGTCCAACGAGGGGATTGGACAGGGTGGAGCTCGGCTGAGAGCCGCCGTCGCGGCACATCGGCTCCCGGCGCTCGTGTTGTCGGAGGTCACGCGTCCGATCACAGCAGCCGGCGCCGTCAACGCCGGCCACGACGACATCGTTCCCACGCACGGGTGCATCATGTCGTGGCCACCCGGACACGGAAGCCCACGGACCCGCTCCCCGGACACGGCGTCGTGTTCACCGACGTCGTGACGACGATCGAGGGCAACCTTGGGAGCCACGGATCCGTGACTGTCATGGCCGACGCTCGGCATCGCGGCGGCGACCGTGCTCATACCCTCGTGCGAGGAGGCTGCGGGCATCGTCACCACCGAATGCATCAACACCACGCCGACCACCGTGCCCAGCAGCACCACGAGCGCCGAGAACCAGCGTCGCCGACTACTCGGATGGAGGCGTTTCACCCGGCCGAGTCTACCCAATACCCCCAGGGGGTAATCACGCCGTCTCGCGGCCCGGCGCCGGCGAACTGGGCTCCACTGCGCTGGGCTGCGTGCAGAGAACCCTTGATCCATCTCAACGCCCTTGCAGGACAACGCAGGATTTCGAACGCAGGTTCGAAGATGCCCGGGTGCACCGAACCGGAGAGCCGTACCGTCCCCAACCGTCGCGTAGTGGGGCCTCCGCAGGGGGTCACCCTCCCTCGCTGCATGAGTATTGAACCGGCGCGTGCAATATGCGCGAGACAGCGTGGACTAAATCAGAGGTCAGCCGGGCTGTCGAGACGCGAGGGTGGACGCACCGGCCCCGTCGAGCTCGCTCATGGCATCAGCGCGTCCGGACATCGCCATCATCAGCGCTTCGGCGGTCCCGACGACTTCGGGGCCGCGCCCGTGCGTCCACTCGATGTCCGTCGCGCGCATCGTCAGGCCGCGGATGCGCCTGCGCGCACCCAGTCGTGGGTTTGACGGGATCGACGGCACCACCACGGCCAACCGGTCGTGGGGGATGCTGCGAGGGTCGCCGAGCGCGCGGCGGATGTCCTGGTGATGGATGGTGCCGTCGACGAGTCCGATCATTCCCCCGAGTCCGGCGGTCAGTCCCTTCGGGCGGGTGTGCGAATGGAGGAAGTCGAGCAGTTCGGTGTCGGAGAGTGCGCTGTACTCACGCATGCCAGCCTCGTTGGCGTCGACGACACGGCCTTTGACGAACCGCCCGATCAGTCCGCCGACACCGAGCTCGTCGTAGCTAATCATATGTGCCACAACATTTTTGACACTCCACCCCGTGCACAGGCTCGGCGAGGCCCATTGCTGCGGCGTCAGCGACGCAAGATAGTCGGCAAGGTCCTCGCGTTCGCGCGTCGCCATCTCCAGCGGCGAATCGGCGGTCACAATGTGCCCCCGGGCGCGGAGAGGTCAGCATACCGGCTGAGATACAGGGTCCAGCCGGTGTCGTCGCCGATGCCGTCGCGCACCGCTTCCCAGCCGGGGCCGTGACGATCGAGATGGCGATGCTCGAGCTCGATACGAGTCGACGTGTCACCGTCGGCGACGAACCGCACTTCGACTTCGCTGGTTCGAGTCGGGTCGGTCTCGATCTGCCAAGTGGGTCCGATATCCCAGCTGAAGACCAGCAGCTCGGGACGGTCGAAGACCAGCACTCGCGCCCAACGGCACTCGCTGCCGTCCGTGCCGCGGTCGACGATCGAACCACCGACCCTCGGCTCGAGGACCGTCTGCGCGATCGGCACCGAGAGCAGGTTGTGCTCCGGCGGTTTGAAGTCGCCGAGTCGACCGGTGAAGACTGCGAACGCGGTCTCCGGCGGAACAGGAACAGTGACCGTGCGGCGAACGCTGGTATCGGTCATCACTTACCCCCGTCATCGAAATCGTTGTGCTGCAACAGATCTACAGTTTCGCCGAACGCGGCCAGGGTGCGTCCCCAGAACGTGTCCAGCTGATCGCGCAAGGCCGACAGCGCAACGGAGTCGACCGAATAGATCCGCCGGGTGCCGCGCTCCTCGTCGACCACCAACCCGGCCTCCTTGAGAATTCGAAGATGCTGCGAGACCGCGGGCCGAGTGATCGGTAGCCGGTCGGCCAGTTCCCCGACCGGCAGCGGGCCGACGGTAAGCAGGGTGAGAATCTCGCGCCGGGACTCATCGCCCAGTACGTCCCACGCCGTCATGGTCGGTCGGTCAGCCGTCACGAACGGTAACTCTTCACTTACCGATAGGGTGGTGTCAAGGGCTCGCTCGAACACATGTCTCGTCTCGCGCTACACCGTGCCTGAACCATCGTCGAGCGTGCCGACGAACCCTTGCGTTGCGGCATCGAGTCACCCACCCGGAGTTCAGGTGTCGCCGTTCATCCTGACGGGCCCGAGGGCGCGCCAGTCCGTAACGTCGGACGTCAGAACCCGTTGCGTTTCAGTGCTTCTCGAAGCCACACAGGTGAGTTCTCGCCCAGCAGTCTAGGTTCACTACCAACGCAACTTGGCCGACCGGTTGCTCCGAAAGAACTCTCGGCGGCGCCTTCGACCTCAAAGCGTGAGCAGGACAACAGCACACGGCGATCAGGTGATTTCTCGACGCGATAGACCCGCTCGATCGAGGCGGAACAAGCGGAGAGCGTTCGCACCCGTTCACCCACGTCCGAGTCAGGGAGGCCAGCTAAAGTAAGCGAGCGGTCCCGTTCACCGACGTCCCTGGAAGTCCAGAACCCGCTGATACGTCGCACTTGGCATACGTTCGCACACGTGCACCTGAATCCACCCGCGTCCACTGGAGGAGTTATGGATGAGTTGTGACATTCTGTGACACCGAGCCCTAGAACCTAAGAAAACCCAGGTCACCAGACGACGGCGAACCGTCGCGGACCTGGGCGAACGCATGGGATGTGCCCTAATTCGGGCGAATAATTCGGTGCTCGAGAGGCTGTTTGTGCTGCTCAGAGGCTTATCGGAGCCTCCTTTCGGGATTGAACCGAAGACCGCTCGCTTACAAGGCGAGTGCTCTACCACTGAGCTAAGGAGGCGTGCCCGGGCAACCGGGCGCGACCATCATAACGAGGCCTCACCGGCTCGGCGTCCGCCCACCCCGTCATGGTCGGCCGGCGGCTGCGGGTCGGCGATGCAGATGCGGTTTCCGCCCTGGCGTTTGGATTCGTACATGGCCGTGTCAGCGCGGTCGAGCAGGGTGTTCAACACCTCCGCGGTGTCGCCGCCGGCGCTGTCGAGGGGAATCGACGCCACACCGATGGAGGCCGAGACCGGTGCTCTGTCGTCGGTTCGATTGATGGCCCGCAGCAGTTCGTCGGCGATAGCGGCGCCGCGTTCTGCGTCGCCGACCGCGACCACCAAGAATTCTTCGCCCCCGGTACGGGCGGACACGGCGTCGGCAGACGCCCGGCCGATGCGCTCGGCGGCGCGGCGCAGGACCTCGTCTCCGATGGTGTGGCCGAAGCGGTCGTTGACGGATTTGAAGGCGTCGATGTCGAGACAGACGGCGGAGACGACGGTCTCGTCGGCCCCGGGTGCGAGTCGCGCGTCGCGCAGCATCGACCGCACGTCGACGAGCAGGCCGCGTCGGTTGCGCAGCCCGGTGAGTTGGTCGTAGAACGCGCGGGCGGCGTCGTCGCGCAGAGCGGTGAAGAACAGGTGGTTGAGGGGGGAGGCACCGAACATGACGACGAGCACCGTGATCAGGGTGGACACGGCTTGTGGCATGCCCACGTCGGTGGAGATGACCAGCCGTGCGAACAGGGCGAGGGCGACGCCGACCACCCAGATCTCGTGAACGACGAAGACGCGGACACCGTGAAACGCGTTGGCGTAGCTGCCGACCGTGACGAGCAAAGCGGACGAGAGCACCGCGGACTGCGACGGTGCGTGCACGAGAAGGACGGCTGCGATGGTGACGTCGCTGACGATGACGAAGCGAAGGGAGCCGTTGCGGGTGAGGAACCTGCCGCGCAGCCAGATGACGGCCAGAACGATCGACACGGCGGTCGCGGCCAGATACACGAACGTCTGGGGACCACTGTTGCCCTGCGCCCGCCAGGTCATCATGTCCGTGACCGTTTTCACCGCAAGCAACAATGACGCCAGAGCGATGAGGTAGGGAGCAGAACTGAGGTAGGCGTGGGTGCGGTGGTAATTGGCGACCCACGCGTAGTCGATGTCCGAGGACCACCATTCACGGAGAACGCGCACTCAACTCAGCCTTGCATCGATGACGGGCATTGTGCTCAGCGGGCCCCCGCTCCACCATTTGTTCGCATCGTATTCACACATCCCTGCTAAGCGACGATTATTCGAACAAAAAGCTTGAACCCATTAATGCAACAAACGTTGAGACGGTTTCTGCCTCAACGCACTTCGCAGTTGCGTGCACCGCCGCCCAACACCTCGAACCGGACAGGCCACCCACACCCGGTACCTTCGTCGGGAACCACGAACACGAGCGAACCGAGCGGGGTATGGGTTTCCTTCAGGACATGGGCTCGACGCTCAGCAGGCTGACGGGCGAGCGACGCGCGATCGTCGACACCGCGATGGGTGCTCCGAGCCCCCTGCAGCCGATCGACCTGACCGACGACGCCAGCGTCACGGAAGTTCTGGATCTCGCTCTGCGGATGGGCGAGGTGAACCTCGCGGCGGGGACGGGCGCGATCGACACCGCCAACCAAGTTCTGTTCGTCGCGTCGACCTACGGACTCAATCGCTGCGACGTCGACGTCACCTACAACTCGATCGTCATCAGCGCCTACCGCGGCCCGACGCTGCCGCCGGCGAGCACGATGCGCATCGTGCAATACCGCTCGATGGATTTCACACGACTCGCCGACGTGGACGCGCTGGCCCGCAAGATCCGCGTGGAAGTCCCGACGCCGAAGGAAGCTCTCGCGGAGCTGACGGAGATCATCCGAGCTCCCCACCCGTACAACCGCTGGATCGCGACGCTGGCGTGGTCGGGGATGGCTGCGGCGATCTCCGTCCTGCTCGGTGGTGGGCTGCTGGTCGCGCTGGTGAGCTTCCTGACGACGATGGTGATCGACCGGGTCGGACGCGTCCTGAACAGGGCAGGCCTACCGTTCTTCTTCCAGCAGGTGGTGGGCGGCCTGATCGCGTCGGCTCCGGCTCTGACGCTCTACAACTTCCAGGATCAGCTCGGCGTGCAGATATCGCCGTCGCAGGTCATCGCGGCCGGGGTGACGGTGCTGCTGTCGGGTCTGTCGCTGGTCGGCTCGGTGCAGGACGCCATCACGGGGGCGCCGATCACGGCTGCCGCTAGGTTTTTCGAACTCATGATGATGACCGGCGGAATCATCGCCGGCGTGGCCACCAGTCTGCGCATCGCAGCGCTCCTCGGTGCCGAACTCCCTATCCTGAGCAACGCGGCGCCGCCGGACATAGCCCAGCTGCCCACCAAGATCCTGGCCGGTGCGTTCGCGTCACTCTTCTACGCCCTGGCCTGCTACGCAGAGCGCCGTGCCCTCACCGCGGGCTTCATCGGCGGTTTCGCCGGAGCCCTGGTGTTCCTGGTGGCCCAGCAGATCGGCTTCGGACCGGTGCTCGCAGCCGCGGTCGCGGCCACCGTGGTGGGTTTCGCCGGTGGTCTGATGGCCCGTCGCGCGCTGATCCCACCGCTCATCGTGGCTGTCGCGGGAATCACGCCGCTGCTGCCGGGTCTGTCGGTGTACCGGGGATTGTTCGCGCTGCTGTCGGATCAGACGCTGCTCGGACTGAGCTCGCTGCTGGCGGCGGTGGGAACCGGAGGCGCGCTCGCGGGAGGCGTCACGCTGGGTGAATGGGGCGCACGAACACTGCGGCGGCCCCGCATAATGCAACGCACCGAATCGCTGGTCCGGCCCATCTTCAGGCGGAGCAACAGCGATTCGGCGCGTGCGAAACGAAACAGGTGGCGCTAGGCGCCCTAGCCGATTACGACGGGTTGTCGACGCGGTGGCGGCCCGCGGCGTCCTCTTCCATGGCCTCACGCAGGCTGCGGGGACGCATGTCGGTCCAGTTCTTCTCGACGTACTCGAGGCATGCGGCGCGGCTCTCTTCGCCGAAAACAACGCGCCAGCCCTGCGGCACCTCGGCGAACGTCGGCCACAGCGAATGCTGGTCCTCGTCGTTGACCAGAACGTAGAAACGGCCGTCTTCGTCGTCGAACGGGTTGGTACTCATCGTGCCTCACTTACTGCAAACGTCGTGTTGGCCTGTTGGAGCGTGGAGTCGACCTTAGCAACTTCGCGGTGTTCGCCGAGGGAGGCGATCACCGAGCCGAGGATCTCCCCCGCCCGTACGGCCACGTTGGAGAGCAGGGACGCGGTGATTCCGTGGGTGCGTTCCGTGCCGCCCTGCAGGTAGATGCCTGCCGTGACCGGCGACGACGTTACCAGTCGGTAGTCGCGTTGCACGTGTAGCTGCTCCGGGGCTTCGGGCACCAGGTCACCGAAAATGGCGCCCAGCGGCGTCGGAGTGAACCCGGTCGCGAGGATCAACGCGTCGCAATCGACGGTCTCGGCGATGCCGTCGATCCGGTCGACGATCGACACCTCGATGCCGTCCGCGGTCTCGACGGCGGAGCGCACGTCGGATGCGCGACGCATGAAGAGTCGACGACGTCCACTCACCCGTTCCCGGTATTCGGTCTGGTAGAGCTCGTCGATGAGCTCGATGTCGACCACGGAGTAGTTGGTGCTGCGGTGCAGTGCGAGCAAGCGCGCACGCTCGTCGTCCGGGGAACGGTGCAGCTCGTCGACGGCCGACGGGTCGAAAATGCGGTTGGCATACGGGCTGTCGTCGGCCGGGCTGTATCCGTACCGAGAGAAGACGCTGTGCACCTCGGCTCGCGGGAACTCGCGATGCAGGTACTGCACCACCTCGGCGGCGCTCTGGCCGGCGCCCAGCACGACGAAGCGGTTGTGGGTCGGCTGGGGCAGCTCGGCCATGCGGTGCAGGAACTGATGATTGTGGAAGCAGCGCAGCGATCGGGTGGCCCACTCGGGGATGCGCTCCTTCAGTCCCGCGCCGACGACGACGTTGCGAGCGCGCAGGACGGTCCCGTCGCTGCACCGCACGTCGAGCAACCGGCCGTCCTCGACGGGATCGACGGAGGAGACGGTGGTGTCGTACCGAACGTCGGCGCCGACGCGACCTGCGGCCCAGGACAGGTAGTCGTGGAACTCGTGCCGGGTGGGGAAGAACGTCTGGTGGTTGACGAAATCGACCAGCCGTTCCTTCTCGAAGAGGTAGTTGAAGAAGCTGTACGAGCTGCGCGGGTTACGGAAGGTCGCGAGATCCTTGGGGAACGCGATCTGCATCGTGGCACCGTCGAGCAGCATGCCCCGGTGCCAGCCGAACTGGGCCTGACGCTCGACGAACGCCGCGGTGATGCGGTCCGCGGGCGCGGCGGTCTCGTTGTGTTCCTCGATCGCAATGGCCAGAGCGAGGTTGGCCGGTCCGAAACCCACGCCCACCACATCGAATACCGTCATCGCGATCCATCCGTTCTTCCAGGGGTACAACAGAGGCAAGCCTAACCTCCGTTGCCCTCCCTGCCAACCTCGTCGATCAGACCGATCAGTCTGTGCGCGAACGCCTCCACCGCCCGGCGGTCGACGCCCCCGAGCGGGAACAGCACCTGCGCGAACACCGGTCCGTCGCCGGGCGGTTCGTGGAACGTGAGCGTCAGATCGGACAGTGGTGCGCCCACCGGGATTGGCAGGATTGTTCCCAATGTCGTTCCCGCGCTGCCGAGTTCGGCCTGCTGGTGATGGACGACCGACAGCTGCGGACGCAGAAGCTCCGGCAGTCCCGCCGCGTCCACGATGTCGGCATAGGCCGGGCCGGCGTGGTCGAGAGCGGCGAGAGTGGAGGACCGAACCCCCTGCAGGACGTCGCGAGTAGATGTATCGGTGCGGATCGGGATCAGGTCTCCGAAGCAGCCGACCACGTCGTCGACCTCGTCCGGACCGCGCCCCGACGTCAGAACCGCGATGGGGAGATCGGCACATCCCGTGACCTCGGCCACGGCCATCGCGAACGCCGTGTGCAGCACCATGTAGAGGCTGGTGCCGGTCGCCGCGGCCACCTCGTCGATGCGCCGGTGGCGGTCGGCATCGATGTCGAGAAGTATCGCGTCCGTTCCGGTCACCCGCTGGCCCGTCACCTGCTGGCCAGTCGCCCACGGCAACTCGACTCGGGCGGGCATCCCGCGTAGGGCATCGGACCACCACGGCAACGAATCCGTGTCGACGGAGTCCGCGGCCCACTGCGCGTAGTCGCTGTACTCGACGGGAAGCGCGGGCCACGACGGTACCTCACCGCGCCCTCGTGACTCGTTGGCCCACAACAGGTCCCGAACCAACGGAACGACAGACCATTCGTCGACCGCAAGATAGTGCATGACCAGCAACAGCACCTGCTCGTGGCCGTTGTCGAGGAGTACGACGCGCAGTCCGGTGTGCGTCGTGAGATCGCGTGCCTCCTGCGCGATCTCGAAGGCCCGGCGGCCGATGTCACCGTCGACGTCGACGGTTTCGAGCCGGGTGGTGCCGGTCAGCCGAACACCGCCGTCGACGAACACGGACCGTAGGGGCTCGTGTCGTGCGGCGACGTCGGCGACCGCCGCAGCCAGGACGTCCGCGTCGGGGCGCGGTAGGTCGGCCGAACGGTACAGCGCCAGAGCGTGATCCGCGGACCCGTTCTCTCGACGCAGGTGGGTGACTTGAGCCGGGGCCAGCACTCGGAGATCGGGATGCTCGCGGCGCGCCAGGGTCGGACTCGACGACGTGGTGACCACACGCAGGGCCAGCTCGGCGACCGACGGAGCATCGAAGACGTCCCGCACGGCAACCTCGAGGCCGAGTGCGCGCGCTTTGCCCACCACCTGCATGGCCGCCATGGAGTGACCGCCGAGATCGAAGAAGTTGTCCTCGATCCCCACCGACGGAGCAGCGAGAACGGCCGCGAAGATCCCCGCCAGGAGGCGCTCGGTGTCGGTGCGGGGTTGCGTCGACCCGGTCGAGAACTGTGGCTCGGGGAGCGCGGCGCGGTCGAGCTTTCCGTTCGGAGTCAGCGGCAATCCGTCGAGCACCATGACGATCGACGGAACCATGTAGTCGGGGACGACGTCGGAGACGAAGGCGCGCACGTCGGATCCGTCGAGGTCCTCGACACCGGCGGTGCGCGTCACGTACCCGATCAGCCGCGCGGAGTTGACCACCACCGCAGCCTGATTCACATCCGGGTGCTGCGCGAGAGCGGCGACGACTTCGCCCGGCTCCACTCGGAAACCGCGGATCTTCACCTGATCGTCGACGCGTCCGAGGAAGTCGAGGTTTCCATCGGTACGCCACTGCGCGCGGTCACCCGTGCGGTACATCCGCCCCGGCCGGAACGGGCACGCGACGAACCTGTCGGCGGTGCGCCCCGGCTGCCCGAGGTACCCGCGTGCCAGTCCGCGTCCGCCGATGTACAACTCCCCCGGGACACCGGGCGCCACCGGCTGCAGCCGCGAATCCAGAACGTAGGCATGCTCGTTGGGGTCGGGAACACCGATGGGGACCGGGCCCGTCCAGCCGGGTTCGGCCTGCCACAGGGTGTTGTTCACCGTGGCTTCGGTCAGTCCGTACGCGGCCAGCAGATTCAGATGCTCGCTCCACGTCGCGATCACCGCCGGCGGGACCGCCTCGGTTCCGACGAGGACGGTGCACCCCTCGGGCAGCGCACATCCGGGCGGCAGCGCCGCCATCAAAGACGGCGGAATGATCGCGTGTGTCACGCCGTGCCGGTGCGCGAACTCGGTCAGTTCCGGCCCCGCCACGCGGGCATCGTCGGGGATGATCGCCAGCCGCGACCCGGTGCACAGCGCCATGGACAATTCGAAGACGGCGACGTCGAATCCCGGTGACGCGAACTGCATCACCGTGGACCCATGGTGCAGCCGCATGCGATCCTCCGCGGTTGCCACGAGCGAGCCGATTCCTTCGTGGCTCAGGACAACGCCTTTCGGCCTTCCGGTGGAACCGGAGGTGTAGATGACGTAAGCGGCCAGGTCCAGTGATGCCGGTCGTGCGGGCAGCGTCGGTCGTGATTCCGGGACGGCCTCGGCGTAGATCCGAGGTAGCTCGCTCGGGACCCGGTCCGCCACGGCCTCCGTCGTCACGACCACCGCGGCGCCCGAGTCGGAGAGCATGTAAGAGATGCGCTCGGACGGGTGCTTCAAGTCGAGCGGCAGGTAGGCCGCGCCGAGTTTCAGGACCGCCAGCGTGGCCGCCACCATCAGCGGTGATCGCGGTACCGCAATGCCCACGATCGATTCCGCGCCCACCTGCTCGGCGAGGGCCACGGCGAGAGACGTTGCGTGCGCGTCGAGTTCGGCGTACGTGACGGCGACTGTGTCGTCGACGATCGCAACGGCGTCCGGCGTGGCGGTCACCCAGTATTCGAACCGGTCGATCAGCGACTCCTCCACTACGTCGCGGTCGGTGCGGTTGAACTCGTGCAGAACCTGATCGTGCTCGGCGGGAAGGAACATGTCGATCTCGGCAACGGTGGTCGTCGTGTCGGCGACCACGGCCCCGAGCAACCGTGCCTGCCGCTCGGCGATGGTCTGCGCGGTGGAGCGATCGAACAGGTCTGCCGCGTACTCGAGACGGAGCACGATGCGACCGGTGTCCAGGTACTCCGCGTACCCGAACACCAGATCGAAGATGGCAGTGGTCTGGTCGGTGTTCAGCGGTTCGATGTCGAGGCCGGGCAGTGTCATCGTCTGTTCGGTGCGGTTGTGGTGGCTGACCATGATCTGGAACAACGGGTTTCGCGCCACACTACGCGCCGGCGCCACGGCGTCGACCACCGTTTCGAACGGTACGTCGGCGTGCGCGAAGGCGGCGAGGTCTGTCTCGCGGACACGCGCCAGCAGAGCGTCGAAGGTGGGGTTGTCCGTCACATCGGTCCGCAGCACCACCGTTCCGACGAAGAAGCCGACGAGGTCCTCGACGCCTTCCTCCCCGCGACCGGCGACGGGTGCGCCGAGCGGGATGTCCTGCGCTCCCCCGAGTCTGTTGATGAGCGCAACCGTGGCGGCATGCAACACCATGAAGACGCTGTTGCCCGTGTCCGCCGCGATGCGCCGCACACCGTCGGCCACTGCCGCCGGCAGTTCGTACTCGACGACACCGCCGACGTTGCTGGGCCGTGCCGGCCTCAGGCGGTCTGCCGGAAGCGACACCTCGTCCGGGATCGCGGCCAGCGCTGTGGTCCAGTAGGCGAGCTGCTGCCCGGCCACGGACGACGCGTCGTTCGCGTCGCCGAGCAGATCGCGTTGCCACAGTGCGTAATCGGCGTACTGCACGGGCAGCGGAGCGAACTCCGGTGCGTTGCCCTGCAGCCGCGCACCGTAGGCAGCGACGAGGTCGCGCAGCATCGGCACGTCGGACCATTCGTCCGTCGCGATGTGGTGGACGACGAACACCAGCACGTGCTCGTCGTCGCCGATGCGATGCACCGCAACGCGAATGGGGATGTCACGAGCGAGATCGAATGCTCGGCCCACGAAGTGCTCGATATCGGTGACGTCGCGTTCGACGGCCGGCGTGCGCGCGGTGACGATCTGATGCGGTTCGCCGTCGACCGATCCGAAGACCGTGCGCAACGACTCGTGCCGCATCACCACATCGGCCACGGCCTGCTCGAACGCGTCGAGGTCGAACGCTCCCCGCACGCGCAGGGCGGTGGGAATGATGTACGCCGTGGACGTCTCGTCCAGCTGCTGAATGAGCCACAGACGCTTCTGCGCCGACGACAACGGGACCAGCTCGGGCCGCGTGCGCGGCTCCAGCACGGGGCGTCGATCGGTCGAGGTATGCCGATCGAGGTTCTGCGCCAACGCCTCCGGGGTGGGCGCTTCGAACAGGTCACGGATCGTCACCGGGACGTCGAGAGCGGCGCGGACCCGGCCGACGGCGCGGGTGGCGAGCAACGAGTGGCCACCGAGATCGAAGAAGTTGTCGAGCGCGCCGACGGTCTCGACCTCGAGCACCTGTGCGAACACGTCGCAGATCACGCGCTCGGCCTCGGTGGCGGGTCCGCGTGAGAGCGTCGCTTCGAACTCCGGTGCGGGCAGTGCGGCGACGTCGAGCTTGCCGTTGACCGTCATCGGGAAGCTGTCCACGGCCATCACCACGGTCGGGACCATGTAGTCGGGAAGTGCTGCGGCCGTGGACCGGCGGACGGCAGCGGTATCGAGCTGCGCAGGCGTCACGTACGCCACGATGCGGTTGGCGTCGACGATCACCGCGGCACTGCGCACGCCGTCCACTGCGCCGACAACGGATTCGATCTCGCCGAGCTCGATGCGGTGTCC
Organism: Rhodococcus sp. 320_ES; assembly: GCF_059691855.1. NCBI lineage: Bacteria > Bacillati > Actinomycetota > Actinomycetes > Mycobacteriales > Nocardiaceae > Rhodococcus > Rhodococcus sp. 320_ES. The sequence continues at coordinate 752,914 of NZ_JCAWAG010000002.1, forward strand.
GCGAATCTTGATCTGATCGTCAGTGCGGCCCAGGTAGTCGTGGTGCCCGGACGGGTTGCGCCGCATCAAATCTCCGGTGCGATACATCCGTTCGCCGTCACCGAGCGGGTCGGCGACGAATCGCACGGCAGTCTGGCCCGGTTGACCCAGGTATCCGCGTGCCGCGCCAGCCCCGGAGACGTAGAGCTCACCGGGAATCCCGTCGGCGACGGGTCGGAGCCATCCGTCGAGGACGGAGGCGGTGGTGTTCCAGATGGGACGTCCGACGGTGGGGGTGGCGCTCTCGTCGGTGCCGCCGCCAAGGGTATTGATCGTGTATTCCGTTGGCCCGTAGAGGTTGTAGCCCAGCACTCCGTCGGTGGTACGGAGAGCGGTCCACACCGCATCGCCGACAGCTTCGCCGCCGAGCAGAACCAGGGCGGGTGGGTAGGCGTCGAGCAAGCCCTGCTCGATCAGGTGCGACGCGTACGTGGGCGTGACGTTGACGACGTCGATCCGGTGAGTGGTGGCGTATCGGACGAGAGCCTCGGCGTCGCGTCGCAGATACTCGTCACAGATGTGCACCTCATGACCTTCGACCAACCACAGCAACTCTTCCCACGACATGTCGAAGGCGAACGACACCGTGTGCGCGATGCGCAACGTGCGCCCGGCTGCGGCCACCACGGGCGCAAAGATGGCCTCGCGGTGGTTGAGCTGCATGTTGGTCAGGCCGAGATACGGGGTGACGACGCCCTTCGGAACTCCCGTCGACCCTGACGTGTAGATCACGTAGGCCGGGTGCAGAAGTCTGTTATGTCCGGGCCGGAACCGGCGCAGCTCGTCGTCGGTGAGCAGTCCCCCGTCACCGGCGGCCGACACCGACACCATGTCGATTCCGGTCGCGGCGAACCGCTCGGGCGCCTCGGTGAGCAGCACGATGGGTGACGCGTCCGCGATGATGGTGTGCAGCCGCGCATCCGGGTGTTCGAGCTCGAGCGGTAGGTACGCCGCACCGGTGCGCAGCACCGCGAACAGCGCGACCACCATGTCTATGGATCGTGGAAGGGCCAGCGCCACCACCGTTTCCGGGGCGGCGCCGCGCCCGATCAACAGTCGCGCCACTTGGTCGATCCGCAGTGACAACTCGCGGTACGTCAGTGCCGTGTCACCGAACACGAGTGCGGTGGCGTCGGGGGTCTCGTTGGCCTTGTCGACGAGGAGCTCGGCGATGGTCCGGTCGGGGATGGTTCGCGCCTCGGTATGCGGCGGCGGGCTCGTGACCAGTGCCGCGGCGGCGGGGGTATCGGCACGTTCGGGGAACGAGGTCAGCAGCTGCACGAACTGCGCCAGCATGTGCTGCACGCGATCGGGATCGAGTGCCTCGGAGCGGTACTCGAACTTGATCGCGGTGCGCGTTCCCGGCGTCACCACCACGGTGAGCGGATAGTTCGTGTGGTCGATGCTCGTTCCGCCGCTGATGTCGTGTGCCGATTCCAGCGCCGACACCGACTTCTCGTCGACGAAATTCTGCAGCACGTAGAGGACGTCGAACAGGGGTCGGTGAGCCGATTCCCGTTGAATGGCAGCCAGACCCAGGAAATCGTGGGCCTGCGCATCGAGGCGCTCGGACTGCAGTCTGCGCGCCAGGGCGGCCACGGTCTCGCGCGGGTCGAGCCGTGCGCGCACGGGAACCGTGGACAGGAACATGCCGGGCGCCGTGTCGAGGCCGGGGACCTCGGGCGGACGGCCGGCGTCGGTGATGCCGAAGACCACGTCGCTTCGTCCGACGGTTGCGCCGATGGTCAGCGCGAGCGCCGCCGACACCACGGCATTCAGGGTGACGCCGGCACCTCGGGCTGCGTCGGTGAGCGCTGCCGTCGTGTCGGCGTCCAGGACGGTGTCGATGCGGTCGGGGTAGCCCACCGGCGGAACCTGTCGTTGCGCAACAAGAGTGGGTTCGTCGAGACCCGCGAACTCCTCGTACCAGAAGCGCCGGGCGGCGGCGGAATCCCGATCACGCAACCACAGCAGGTACTTCTCGAACGCATCCGACGGGGCGGAGGCGGCTGTCGAATCGGCGTACAGCGCCAGCAGTTCACCGATCACCAGTCCGTTGGACCAGCCGTCCCACAGCAGGAACTGGCGGTTGACGACGAGCCTGTCGTGGTCCGGCGCCAACCGGATCACCATGACGCGCCACAGCGGCGGCGATGCGAGATCGAAGGGCGTGGTGCGGTCGCGCAGCATCAGGTCGTCGACGACCGAGTCGGGTGCCCCGATGGCGTCCTCGACCGTGATGGGAACGTCGGCCGTCACCGGCACGAACTGCACCGGCGGAGTTCCGGTGAATCCCGCACGCAGCGCGGGGTGGCGGGTCTGCAACGCGTGCAGAGCTTTTCGCAGCCGCTCGATGTCGACGTGACCCATGTCGAGCGCGAACTGAGCGGTGTAGATGTCGGTGGCGTTGGTGCTCGCCTCGAAGTACAACCCCTCCTGCAGGGGAGTCAGGGGCCACACGGTCTCCACCCCGGTGGGGGCCAGGGCGGCGATGTCGTCCAGCGCATCCTGATCGAGGTCCACCAACGGAACGTCGGACGGACTGATGATGCGGGGACCGTCGAGCGCGGCCAATTCCTGCAGAGCCGCAACCCATTCCCGCGTCAGGATGTCGATGTCGCGCTCGGTCAGGTCGTCGGTGGACCACGCGAAGTCGGCGCGCAGGGCGTCCTCGCACACGACGTTCACGACGAGACGGTAAGAGGCGGCCATGTCTGCGTCGGGATGCGCCTGCACACGGTCGGATTCGGGTGCGGGCATCCAGGCCGTGTCGCCGGCGGCGGGCATGCGGCCCAGGTAGTTGAACAGCACCTGTGAGGGTTCACCGGCCGCGAGAACAGCTGCAGTGCGAGCGTTTCCGTAGCGCAGCATGCCGTAGCCAATACCAGAGTCGGGCGCGTCGCGCAGGCGTTCCTTGACCTCGACGACCGCGGCCAGGGTGTCGCCCCGTCCACGCAGACGTACCGGGACGAACGAGGTGAACCACCCGACCGTACGCGACAGGTCGGCGTCGAGTTCGGTGCGGCCGTGGCGCTCGAGATCGACCAGGACGTCGGCGTCGCGGTCGCGGCCGGTGTGCGCGAACCACCGTGACACCGCGACGCGGAACGCGCCGAGCAGCACGTCGGTGATGTCGCCGCGAATCATCGTCGGCACGGAGGTCAGCAGCGCGCGGGTGGTGTCGGCGTCGACGCTGACCTGTCGGTGGGCGCCGGACCCGATGGCAGCGACCGCGTTGTCGGACGCGACGAGCTGGGCCCCGGGCGCAGTCACCCGCTGCCACAGCGGGAGTTCGGCGATGCGGGCGGGCCGGTGAGCGTCGTCGTCGACGAGTCGACCGAAGGCTTTGAGCGTGGTGCGCTCGGGTTCGAGGACTAGGGTCTGCTTCGAATCGAGTGCGATCCAGGCGGTTGCGAGGTCTTCGGTGAGGATGCTCCACGAGACCCCGTCGACGACGAGGTGGTGCAGCACGAGGAGCAGGCGGCCCGGCTCGTCACCTCGGTCGAACCAGACTGCGACGACGGTGGTGCCCGCCTCGGGGCGGAGTTGGCCTGCTGCCCAGTTGGATTGGGCTTCGATGTCGAGATCGTCGGCCCGCCGGAACACCGGGGCACCGACGGCGGCGGCGTCCACCGTCCAGACCCCTGGCGCGTGCCGGGTCAGCACCGAGCGCAGTGCCGGGTGATTGTCGACGACGGCGCGGACCGCCGATTCGGGTGTCTCGGGGAACGCCGCGGGCGGCACGGTCAACAGGACGGCCTGGTTGAAACGGTCGGTGCTGCCGGACCATTCGGACAGGCGGTGCACGGCGGGCAGAGGCCGAAGCGCGCCGACGCCGTCGTCGGCGATGGTCTCGGCCGTCGGCGCGGTGGGTACGGCCGCGGCCAGAGCCCGAGGCGTCCGCAGTTCGAAGATCTGCCGCGGTGTGAGCGTGATGCCCTGCGCACGAGCCAGATTCACCAGGCGAATCGCGAGGATACTGTCGCCGCCGCGGGCGAAGAAGTCGTCGTCGGGTCCGATGGCAGGGTCGCCGAGGATCTCGCCGAAGTGGGCGGCGATGGTCTGCGCGGGGCCGTCGGCGGACGAGGGCGCGGCCGGGGCCGTCTGCGGGGCGGGGAGCGCGTTCCTGTCCAGCTTGCCGCTGGGTCCGGTGGGGAACGAATCGACTTCCACAATGGTCGTGGGGATCATCAAGTCGGGAAGCCGCTGCGCGAGGAATTGCCGAAGATCTGCGGACGGGTCGGCCGTCAGTGAGGCTCCGACGACGTAGGCGACCAGTTGATCGGTGCCGCGGTCGTTGCGCACCACGACGGCGGCGCGCTCCACCGAATCATGTTCGCGCAGAGCTGCTTCGATCTCGCCGAGCTCGATGCGCATACCGCGGACCTTGACCTGCCCGTCGGCGCGGCCCACGTAGTGCAGCGATTCGTCCCAGACGACGAGGTCGCCGGTGCGGTACATCCGCTCCCCCGGCGCATCGAGTGCGGCCACAAAACGGGTGCTGCTTACCCCGGGGCGGTCGAGGTATCCGCGTGCGAGGGCGGGGCCGGCGAGGTAGAGCTCGCCCACGGTGCCGGGCGCGACGGGGGTGAGGCACGAATCCAGAACCAGCACGCGCACGTTCGAGATGGGCGTACCGATGGTGACCGGTCCGCGAACATCCTGTGCCGCAGTGACGTCGACCGCCGCTTCGGTGGGGCCGTAGAGATTGTCCAGGCGAGTGTGCGGCAGAACCTCGGCGAATCGGCGTGCGGTGGCCGCGGGCAGGGCTTCGCCGCTGCAGACGACGACGCGCAGGCTCGTGCAGTCGGCGGCAAGAGGATCGGCGAGGAAGACGTCCAGCATCGACGGGACGAAGTGCGCCCAGGTGACCGCCTCGTCGCGGATCAGGGTGGCGAGGTAGGTGGTGTCGCGGTGCCCGTCCGGTTCGGCGACCACGAGGGTGGCTCCGGCCGTGAGGGTTCCGAAGAATTCGGTCACGGACACGTCGAAGCTCGACGACGTCTTCTGCAGCACTCGGTCGGACGACGTCAGCGGCGTCGCGTCGTGCATCCACTCGAGCCGGTTGACAATGCCGCGGTGTGTGGCGACGACACCTTTCGGGCGACCGGTCGATCCGGACGTGTAGATAACGTAGGCGGGGTGATCGGGATGGAGCTGTTCTGGCTCAACGGGTGCCGCGGATCCGGTGATGGCCAAGCCCTCACCGATCACGCATACCGGGTTCGCATCGGCGAGCATGAAGTCGATGCGCTCGGACGGGTATCCCGGGTCGATCGGAAGGTACGCGCCACCGGCCTTCACCACCGCGACGAGGGCCACAACGAGGTCCAGGGACCGCGGCATCTGCACGGCCACCACCGATTCCGGTCCGACGCCCCGCGAGCGCAGGTCAGCGGCCAAGTCATCGGCGCGGGCGTGCAGGTCGGCGTACGACAAGGCCGTGCCCTGGAACAGAACTGCGGTGGAGTCGTCGCGGCGCCGGTCGTCGAGCAGGTCGACGAGCGTGCGCTCCGCGCGATCGACGACCTTGCCGCTGTGCGCGAGGTCTGCAGTGCTCAGCGCGATGCGGCCGATCACCGCGTCCGCGGGTGCGGTGAGGATCTTCTGCATACCGGTTGCGAGCGCGTCGGCGGTGTCCGCATCGACGCGGGAGGTGTCGACTGTGAGCTCGATGGTCAACGTGTCGCCGGGGATGACGATGATCGTGATGGGGTAGGCGGGATTTTCGTCGAAGCGGACGCCGGTGATCGAGACGGTGCCGGACGGATCGCTGACCGCGCCCTCGCCGAGCGGGTAGTTCTCGAACACCACGGCCGACTCGAACATCGTTCGCACACCGGTGATCCGAGCAATGTCCGGGAGACCGACGTGGTGATGGGCCAGCAGCCCGCTCTGCTCCCCTTGCCAACGGGCGAGTGCGGCGGCGACGGTCTCGTCGGGGTGGAACCGCAGACGTGCGGGGAGCGTGTTGATGAACAGTCCGACCATGGATTCGATACCGGGCACGTCGACGCCACGACCGGACACGGTGGACCCGAACGTCACGTCGCCGCGGCCGATCATGCGGCCCAGCACGATTCCCCACGCGCCGTGCACGAGAGTGCTGATGGTGAGGCCGGCGGTGCGGGAGCGAGCGATGAGCTCCGCGGTGTCCGTGTCGGTGAGCGACACCGTGCTCGTGTGCGTGCCCGGCCGTGAGGGGCGCCCCGGAAGTGGGGTCTCGTTTAGACCGGCCAGTGCGTCGCGCCAGGCGTCCTGCGATGCCGCGTGGTCCTGTCGCGCAGCCCACTCCGCGTAGCGGGCCGGCGACGGAGCCGCTGGAAGAGCGTCGCTGCCGTAGAGCGAGAGCATGTCGCGCAACATGATCGGAGCCGACCAGCCGTCCGCGACGAGGTGGTGGATCGACTGGAGCAGGGTCCGACTGTCTTCGATGTAGGTGTATCGGACGAGCGGGGCCGATTCGAGGTCGAACGCGACCTGTCGGTCCGAGCGCATGAGCTCGTCCGGATCACCGGTGGCCAGAACGGTGAACGGAACCGTCGCGGACGGAGCGATCACCTGCACCACCCGGCCGTTGCCGAGTGCCCGGAACGCGGTGCGCAGAGCGGGATGTCGGGCGACCAGCCGTTCCGCTGCGATGCGCAACGTATCGGGATCGACGGGGCCGGAGAGTTGGATGGCCTGCTGCACGATGTAGGGGTCGTTGCCGTCGGCGATCGTGCTGTGGAAGTGGATACCCTCCTGCAGCGCGGTCATGGGGAGGATGTCCTCGGCGTCGAGATTTTCGACGTCTGCTGCAGTCAGCTCCACGAACGGGAAGTCACTGGGCGAGAGCACGACCCGGCTCGGCGGAGTCGCGAGTGCGTCGGTCCAGAGTTCGGCGAAGCGGTCGACGTCGGCGCGGGTCAGCACCGTGCGCGCCCACCTGATCGTGGTACGCAATCCCTCGTCCGTGGCGATCACGTCGATGGTGAGTGCGTGGTCGGCGGGCATCGCGGGGTCGTTGCCGCCGCTGAACTCGGCGCCGACTGCGTCCATACGGCCGAGATAGTTGAAGAGGACCTGCGGGCCGGACCAGGTCGACAGAACGGGGTCGCGGTGCAGGTGCCGCGCGATGCCGAAGCCGAAACCGCCGGACGGGATCGCCTTGATGCGGTCCTTCAATGCGGCCAGGGCGTGCGAGGTGTCGCTACCGGGTTGCAGGACAACGGGATAGATGGTGGTGAACCACCCGACGGTGCGCGTCAGATCCACGCGAGCAGCGACGAGGTCTTCGTCGCGGCCGTGGCCTTCGACGTCGACGGTGATCCGTGTCCGACCGAGCCACGCGCCGAGGGCTCGCTCCAACGCGGCCAGCAGAACGGTGTCCGGTCCGGTACGGAACGCGTCGGCCGTCGCGGTCAGGGTGTCGGGAGCAGTCACGGTGAGCGACTCGACGTCGGCCTCGGTGGCGTCGAGAACGCCGGACCCGATGGGTTCTTCGGTGTGCGAGGCGATCTCGCGCCAGTAGTCGAGCTCGGAATCGACGTCGACTGCGGCCACCAGCTCCGCCCAGCGTCGCACCGACGTTCCTACTGGAGGTAGTGCGGCTCCGGACAGTGCGGCGGCCAGGTCACCGAGAAGAATGCGCCAGGAGACACCGTCGACGACGAGGTGGTGGACGGCCAACGCGAGGCGGCCGCCCGAGAGCGAGCCGGCGACCATGACGCCGGCGTGCGCGTCGAGACGGGTCACGGGATCGACTGCGGTGTCGGCGATCACGTCGGTGACCACGCGGTCGGTGATCTCGAGGTGCCAGCTGTCGGTCAGCCGCGCGCGCAGAGCATCGTGACGCTCGAGCACGGCATTCAGCGCGGTGTTGAGGGTGGAGAGGTCATCGGTGGTGTCCAGCACGACGGACTGGTGGAATCCCGTGACGAAGCCTCCACGGCCGCGAGTGCGGGCCATGATCGGCGTGTGGGGAACCTCGCCGTACGGCTCGTCCGCCTCGTCCACCGTTGTAGCGCTGCGAGTTTTGAGGGTTGCGGCAATGGCCTCGGCCGTGCGCAGGGTGAACACGTCACGGGCACCGAGATCGAACCCCTGTCGGCGAGCTGCGCCGACCAGCGCTATGGCGACGATGCTGTCCCCGCCGAGGGAGAAGAAATCGTCGGTCACGCCGATCTCGCTCACCCCGAGGACCGATGCCATCATCTCGCACACGGTGCGTTCGAGATCGGTGCGCGCGGCCACTCCCTCGCCGCTGAGGACCGGTTCAGGCAGAGCCTTTCGATCGAGCTTCCCGTTTGCGGTCACCGGGAAGCTGTCGAGGACGACGTACGCGGTCGGGACCATGTACTCGGGCAGGACGGACGCTGCGTGGGCCTGGAGGGTGGAGACGTCCAGGGGCCCGTCCGGAATGACATAGGCAGCCAGGTATTTGACGCCGGTGTCGGTCACGCGGAGATCGACGGCGGCGTGCCGGACCTGCGGGTGCGACGACACCCCTGCCTCGACGTCTTCCAGTTCGAGGCGCATGCCCCGGATCTTGATCTGGTTGTCGATACGCCCCAGGAAGTCCAGGGTGCCGTCGGGCATCCAGCGTGCGAGGTCCCCTGTGCGGTAGAGGCGGGAGCCGCCGGATCCGAACGGGTTGGCGACGAAGCGATTCGAGGTCAGTGCGGGTGCGCCGACGTACCCGCGGCCGAGCAGGAATCCGCCCGCGTACAGCTCGCCGCCGACGCCGGCCGGGACCGGCCGCAGACGCGAATCGAGAACGTAGAGCTGCGTGTTGGGGTTGGGCCGGCCGATGGAGGTCGCGATACGGTCGGCATCGTCGCGGTAGACGACGTGCGAGACGCCGATGGTGGCCTCGGCGGGGCCGTACCCGTGATAGAGCGTGGCCGCCATCTGGGAGCGGAAACGGCGGAACAGCGCGGGCGTCAGAACCTCACCGCCGCACCACACGTGGATCAATCCATCCAGCCGGTCGGTGCCGCGCGCGAGGTCGAGGAGCACGTCCAGCATCGACGACACCAGATAGACGAAGGTGACGCCGTGCTCGGCGATGGTGTCGAGGAGATACTGCGGGTCCTTCTCGCCGCCGTCGTCCGCGATCACCACCGTGCCGCCCGTGACGAGCGGCAGCAGGATCTCGTTGACCGAGATGTCGAACGACAGCGGCGCTTTGAACAACGTGGCGTCCCCGGGTCCGAAGCCCAGGATCTCCTCCGCCTGCCACCGCAGACGCGCGCAGATGGCCTCGTGGCGGATCATCGCGCCCTTCGGCGTGCCCGTGGAACCGGAGGTGAAGATGACGTACGCCAGACGCGATCCCTCGATCGTCGACGACGGCAACGTGTCCGAATACGACGAGTACGCCCAGTCGTCCAGGTCCAGCGGCATACCGTCCCCACCGAGCACGAACCGAGCGCGCGACTCCTCGAGCACCCGACGGCGCCGATCCTGCGGCCACGACGGATCCAGCGGCACGAACGCACCGCCCGCCACCATTGCGGCGAGCACGCCGACCACCATCTCCGGCGAGCGAGGAACCGAAATGGCCACCACGCCTTCGGGTGTCAAGCCCGCCCCGAGAAGAGCGTGAGCCAACTGGGCGACGTGAGAGGCCAGTTGTCGGTAGGTGAGTGTCCGCCCGGAAGCCCGGACGGCAATAGCGTCGGGGGTGCGGGGGAGTTGTGCGGCGAAGAGCTCGGGGATGGATTCGGACCGGGTCGGAGCGGCGGTGTCGTTCCACGTCTCGAGTATCAACGTGCGCTCGTCGGCGGGCATCGTCGTCAACGAGGACAGGGAGCGGTCGGGGCGCTCGACGATCTGCTCGAGAACGAAAGCGAGTCGGCGACGATGATCGGCCAGTTCGGCCTCGACACCGGCGTTGGCGCGCAGGTCGAACACCAGCGATTCACCGTCGTGCCCACCGGTGAGGGTGAAGTCGATGTCGTGCACGGGACCGGTGTGCAGGGTCAGCATCTTGGCCGGGCTGCCGCCGAAGGTGTTGGCCGTGGCCAACATCAGAACGTTGATGCCCGGACCGAAGACGCGTCGTTCGGGGTCCGCCTCGGACACCGCGCGCGCGAGATCCTCGCCGCGGTACCGCCCGTGGCGGACCAGACCGACCAGAGCCGCTTCGACGGCTCGGCCGACGTCGGCGAGAGTCATCGACGGCGAGAGTGGCACGCGCACAGGCAGAATGGTCGACGCCATCGACGGGGTCGAGCGAGCGAGCCGACCGACTCGCGCGGTGGTGGGGAACGACAGGACGATGTCGTACCGTCCGGTGGCCGCCGAGATGTACGACACCAGGGCGGCAACCGCGATACGTGTTCGCCGCAGATTCTCACGAGAACCGTACTCGTACAACCGGTTCGCACTCTCGAAGTTCAGCTCGTACCGCTCGAGGATCGACTCGCCGGTCACCGGGACATCCGGCACGAGCATGGCCGGTTCGGGTTGATCGAGCACTCGCCCGAGCCAGTACGCCTGATCCTTCGCGAAGGCCGGCGACTCACGGTATGCCTTGTCGGCATCGATCAGAGGCGCCAACGACCAAGCGAGGGGCCTGGATTCGATGTCGTTGTCGTACCGGTACCGCACCTCCTCGAAGATCAGGGAGACGCCGTACCCGTCGATGACGCTGTGGTGGTAGCGCTGGTACCAGTAGTGACGCTCGTCGTCGAGTCGCAGAACGGCCTGCGCGAACAGTCGGCCGGAGGGGTCGGGTGCAGTGGTGCGATCGGCTTCCATCCAGGCGTGCGCGGCGGCCGTCGGATCGGACTCGGCGGAGAGGTCGACGAATTCGACCTCCCATTCCTCACGCTGGAGGTACTGCACCTCGGCGTCGAGGTCGAACCGCATGTGGACCGTCTCGGCGTCGTCGACCGTGCTGTGCACGACGCGTCGCACCCGCTCGATGTCGAGCGGTCCCGTCACCTCGATGATCAGGGTGATGTTGTAGAGCGATGCCGACGGCGACAGCGCATGCGCAACCCAGACCTCTGTCTGAGCAGCGGTCAGCGCGAGGGTGGTGCGAGTCGGCATCGAGATCCGTTCGTCGGGGGTGGAACCCGACTAACGATAGGCTACCCAAACAAATGCGCGCGATCGGCACCGTCAGGCGCGAGACCCCCGCAGAAACTCCACGATCGCCGAGTTCACGACATCCGGCTTCTCCAGATACCCGTAGTGCCCCGCGTCGCCGATCTCCAGGTACAGGCCGCCCGGGATCACGTCGGCGAGTTCGCGGGAGAGGTAGGCGGGGATCATGCGGTCGTCGGCGAACCCGATCGACAGGCAGGGCCGGGTGATGCCCCGGTAGGCCTCGACGCGGTTGAAATCGTCGTCGAGATCGAGCTGTGCGCGCAGGCCCGGCGTGGTCGGCTGCGCGGAGAACTCGAACAGGTCGAGCCAGTCGCGGGCCTGCGCGGGGTCTTTCAGCGAGGCGGGCGAGAGGTTCAGAGCAGCGGTGACGGCGGCGGCGTACTTCGGGGGCACGGTGACCTTGGCGTCGGCCAGGTCCTTCTCCCCCTGCCCGAGCACCTTCTGAAACTCGTCGAGGCGGCCGTGGCCGGCGAGGAACACTGCCTTGTCCACCAGCTCCGGACGACTCAGCGCCAGCTCCTGCGCCACCCGCGCACCCATCGAGGTACCGATCACGATCGCGGGCTTGTCGTCCTCACGCACGCGCTCGATGAGCGCTGCCGTGTCCGCCACCAGATCGGCCATGGTGAAGCCGCCGACGCATTCGTCGGTCGGCGGTATGCCGCGATTGTCGAAGGTGCAGACGCGGTAGCCGGCTGCCGTCAGCGCGGGGACCTGATGGAGCTGCCAGACCCGACCGGGGCTGCCCGTGCCCATGATCATGACCACGAGCGGGCCCGCTCCGGTGATCGAATAGTTCAACCTGATTCCGTTGATGGTGCCGATCGGCATCGCGGTGCGCTCTCCTTCTTCGGGCGGTGCTCAGAGATTGTGGTGTGACTTTGCAGGACAGGCGAGTATTTACATAGGGTTCGGGTACCAGGTAATCACCAGCACACACCGCTCACCGTACGGAGTACCCCATGGTCGCCAAGACATCCGATACCGATATCGCCGACGAGGACATCGAACCTTTGGCCGACGAGACCGCGCGCGACGCCCAGCGCGTCGTCGCCGCCTACGCCGCCGACGCAGACGAGTGCCGCATGTTGCTCTCGATGCTCGGAATCGGTCCCGCCCTCAAGACCGACTAGGTTCGCCCTACCCCTCAGCTAAGGAATTCAGCGTGGCTTCAGCAGGTTCCGATTTCGTCGTTGTCGCCAACAGGTTGCCCGTGGACCTCGACACCGCCCCGGACGGAACACAGCGCTGGAAGCGGAGCCCCGGTGGGCTCGTCACCGCGCTCGAGCCGATTCTGCGCAGCAATCACGGTGCGTGGGTGGGGTGGCCCGGAATTCCCGACGTCGACGTCGATCCGTTCGACGACGAGGGACTCGAGCTCGTTCCTGTCGGATTGTCGGCGCAGGAAGTTGCCGACTACTACGAGGGATTCTCCAACGCCACGCTGTGGCCGCTGTACCACGACGTCATCGTCCGGCCCGTGTACGACCGGACGTGGTGGGAGGCGTACGTCGAGGTCAACCGTCGCTTCGCCGAAGCGACGTCCAAGACCGCCGCGCAGAACGCGACGGTCTGGGTGCAGGACTACCAGCTGCAGCTCGTTCCGAAGATGCTTCGGATGCTGCGACCCGACCTCACCATCGGGTTCTTCCTCCACATTCCGTTTCCTCCGGTCGAGCTGTTCATGCAGATGCCGTGGCGCACGGAGATCGTCGAGGGGTTGTTGGGGGCGGACCTCATCGGCTTCCACCTCCCCGGCGGCGCCCAGAACTTCCTCTACCTCGCCCGTCGACTCGCCGGCCAGCCCACGTCGCGCGGAACCGTCGGCGTTCGCACGAAGCTCGGCGTGGTGCAGGTCGGATTTCGCGACGTGCGTGTGGGCGCGTTCCCGATCTCCATCGACTCCGGGGACCTCGACGGAAAATCGCGCCGCAAGAACGTCCGCGATCGCGCGAACCAGATGCGCGGCGAGCTGGGCAATCCGAAGACGATCATGCTCGGCGTCGACCGTCTCGACTACACCAAGGGCATCGACGTCCGTCTGAACGCGTTCCTCGAACTGTTGACGGAGGGACGCGTCGACCCCGAGGACGTGGTGATGATCCAGATCGCCACCCCCAGCCGCGAACGTGTCGAGAGCTACAAGCACATGCGCGGCGAGATCGAATCGATGGTCGGGCGCATCAACGGCGAGTTCAGTCGCGTCGGCCACTCGGTGGTGCACTACATGCACCGAGGGGTGCCTCGCGACGAGTTGACCGCGTACTACCTGGCCGCCGACGTCATGCTCGTCACTCCCCTGCGCGACGGGATGAACCTGGTCGCCAAGGAGTACGTGGCGACCCGCAGCGATCTGGGCGGAGCATTGGTGCTCAGCGAATTCACCGGCGCCGCAGCCGAATTGCGGCAGGCGTACCTGTGCAACCCGCACGATCTGAACAGCGTCAAGGACGCGATGCTCTCGGCGATCGAACAGGACCGTGAGACGGGTCGACGCTACATGCGCGCGATGCGTCGACAGGTCCTCGCGCACGACGTGGACCGGTGGGCTCGCTCGTTCCTGTCCGCACTGAACCGAACCGGAGACGACGTGCCCAGCCACCTCGTATCCAACCGCGAGATCGGAGAAGCTGGGGAAGAATAGGCGGCGTGGGGGACGCTCGGGTTGTTCAGGTTCATCGGTTGCGGCGGGACATCACCGTCGTGCGGCTCGTCGGCGATTACGTGCCGTTTCACGCCGGCCAATCGGTGTCGGTGACCGTTCCGCAAAGTCCGCGCGTACCGCGCCGATACTCCCCCGCTCTTCCCCCGTCGCTCGACGGCAAGCTCGAGTTTCACGTGCGCGCCGTCCCGGCGGGTTGGGTGAGCGGCTCCATCGTGGCGGAGACCCGAGTGGGCGACGTGTGGCGCATCGACTCCCCCGAGGGCGAGCTGTTCGTCGACGATTCGGGGCGCGACGTGGTGATGATCGCCGGCGGAACGGGACTCGCACCGATGCGCGCGCTGATCCTCGACCTCGCGCGCTGGGAGCGTCCGCCCTCGGTGCACCTGTTCGTCGGCGGACGGTCACCGCGTGACCTCTACGCGGCCGACATGCTGTCGCTGCTGGCCGCGCACGCTCCGTGGCTCACGATCACACCCGTCGTCGACGCTCTCGCGGACCCGCCCTTCGCAGACGAGTGGTTCGCGCAGGCCGACCGGCAACGTCGGGCCGAGGCGCCGTGGTCCGGCTTTCGGGAGGACCAGCTGGTGGTCGGCCGGGTCGGTGACGTCGCGGCGTCGTTCGGGCCGTTCCGGGACCGTCAGGTCCTGGTCTGCGGATCCCCCGGAATGGTCGACGCGACGGTGCGGTCGCTGCGGGCGACGGGGACGCCCGCCGAGGCAATCGCTACCTAGATCCTTGACCGCCTAGATCAGCGGATCGTGCCGAATGTTTTCCGCCGGGGTTCCGCCGGCCAGCAGAGCGTCGACAGTCTTGCCGATCATCGATGGGGATCCGGCGATCTGCACGTCGCGCTCGGCCCACGAACCGAACGACGCGGCGAGCACCCCGACCGGGCTCGGCATGAGCTGACGGGAGAGCACAGCGGCAACGTCGCCGTCGTGCCACCACGGGTCGCTGTCGTGCTCGGACACCGGGACGACGGTGAGCCAGGGATTCGATCGCGCGATATCGGTCATGGTGCGGAAGTCGTACAGATCGCACGGGTAGGTACCGCCCATGAACAGGTGCACCTTCGGGTTGTGCGATCGGGCGGACATTTCCATGATCTGAGCCCGCAGTGGCGCGATCCCGGTGCCCGATCCGATCATGAGCATGTCGCGCCCCCCGGCGCCGTCGATTCCCAATGCCCCGAGAGGTGACCCGACCACCCAGCGCTCCCCGATGCTGGTCTGGCGCACCATCGCCGGGCTGACCCACCCGCCCGACACCCGTCGCACATGGAACTCGATCTGACCGACTTCGTTGGCAGGGATGGCCGGTGACAGGTAGCGCCACATCCGAGGCCGGCTCGGTATCTGGACGCTGAGGTATTGTCCCGCTTCGTATTTCACGGGTTCGTCGAGCTGCAGCCGGATGATCGCGACGTCGCGCAGCACCTCGGACTTTTGGACGACGGTCGCACCCACGGCGGCAGGACCGGTTTCCGCGTTGGCCGCGTTCATCATGGTTCCGGCGACGATCGCAATCGCGTCGCCCCACGCTTCCGCAACGTCGTCGGTCCACATTTCGGTGCCCGCGAAACGCCGCAGAGCCGTCGTCAGAGCTGCGGCCACCGCCGCGTAGTGCGCGTCGACGATTCCGTACTTGCGGTGGTCACGGCCGAGTTGCTCGAGAAAAGGAAGCGTTGCGTGGAGGTCGTCGAGATGATCCACCGCGTACGCGATGGCCGTCACCAGACGTTCGCGCTGGCCCGTCATCGAGGCTGGAAAGAAGTCGCGAATTTCCGGATTGTCGGCGAAAAGAATTGCGTAGAACGACGAGGACAATTTCTCGGGCCCACCGTCCACGGCCGCAACCGATTTGAACGACGTGCGCACGAGGGATATCGCCCGTGAATCCATGTGCGTCCCCTCGTGTCGATAATGCCTGCTCAGCGAATTCTAACGGCAATTATCGACTTCAGGGAGCACAGTTTCATCATCCCGACGTTGCGTGCTTTTAATTCACGGAAAACCGGTAATAAGATTGTTTTACGGCTGACGCTGATTGCGCGGCTTCCACACCACCAGCGCGTTGTTGCGCGGCGCGGGAAGCAGGTCACGCCGATATCCCGCGTGCACCTGCGCGAGCTCGGTCGCCAATTCGGTGGCACGCATCTGCAGCGCCTCCACCTGATTGGTGAGCTCGATGATGCGCTTGATGCCCGCAAGGTTCACGCCCTCGTCCTGCGAGAGGCGTTGCACCTCACGGAGCAGCGCCACGTCGCGCGGCGAATATCGCCGACCGCCGCCCGTGGTGCGGTGCGGCGTCACCAGACCGAGACGGTCGTAGGTGCGCAACGTCTGCGCGTGCATTCCGGCCAGTTCGGCCGCCACCGAGATCACGAAGATACGGGCATCGGGATCCGCGGCAGATTCTCGTGCGTCCACCACTTCCTTCTCCCTTCGCAGGCTCTTCTACGCGCCCGGCCAGCCGGCGCGCGGATCGAATCCGCTGGCCTTCTCGGCTTGCGCATACGTTGTGAGTGCTTCCGTCGCAGCATCATCGAGCTTCGGCGGCACCGCGACCTTCACGGTCACCAGCAGGTCGCCGGTGCCGCTCTTCTTCGGAATTCCGCGTCCCTTGACCCGGAACGTACGCCCGTCGACGGTCCCGCCGGGGACCTTGACGCCGACACGGCCGTCCAGAGTCGGGACCGACAGCGTCGCGCCGAGGACGAGTTCGCTGTACGCCACCGGAACGGTGAGCGTCAGATCGTCGCCGGACCGTCCGAACACCTTGTCGGCGCGCACCTTCACGGTGACCAACAGGTCACCGGCGGGAGCGCCGCGGAGTCCGGCTTCACCGCGCCCGGCCACGCGAACGCGCTGGCCGTCGCTGACACCGGCGGGCACGCGCACCGTCACCGAGCGGGTGCGGTTCTGCACTCCGCTTCCGCGGCAGTCGGGGCACGGGTCGTCGATGATGGATCCGGTTCCACGGCACTCGTCACATGGCTCGCTGAAGCCGAACGCGCCCTGGTTCCGGTTGACGACGCCCGCACCGTTGCACTTGGGACACACCCGAGGGCTGGTTCCCGGCTTGGCACCGCTGCCGTGACACGTGGTGCACGACGACGGGCTCGTAATGCTCAGCGGCACAGCAGTTCCGGTGGCCGCGTCGCGG
This sequence comes from Rhodococcus sp. 320_ES, assembly GCF_059691855.1. NCBI lineage: Bacteria > Bacillati > Actinomycetota > Actinomycetes > Mycobacteriales > Nocardiaceae > Rhodococcus > Rhodococcus sp. 320_ES. The sequence goes on from NZ_JCAWAG010000002.1 coordinate 769,883, forward strand.
AAGTCGAGGGTGATCTCCGCCGACAGGTCCTGCCCGCGGCTCGGCCTCGTCGACGCGCCCGTCCGCCCTGTGGTGCCCCCGCGGTTGAACAGTCCACCGAAGAGGTCGCCGAGGCCGGAGTCGCCACCGGCGGTGTAGGAACCGCCGCCTCCGAAGAGGTCACCGAGGTCGAAGCCCTGTGCGCCGCCGCCACCGCCGAAGTTGGACCCTCCGCCGGGTGAGAAGCCGCCGCGACCGAATCCGCCGCTCGAATACAGAGCGCGCGCCTCGTCGTACTCCTTGCGCTTGGCCGGATCGGCAAGCACCGCATGGGCTTCGCTGACGGCCTTGAACTTCTCTTCGGCCTTGCTGTTGTTCGGATTCGCGTCCGGGTGGTTGTCGCGTGCCAGCTTGCGGTACGCCTTCTTGATCTCGTCCGACGATGCGGTGGAGGAGACACCCAGCTCCTTGTAGAAGTCCTTCTCGATCCACTCCCGTTGGCTCACTTGGGTGCCTCCTCCTTTCGCACTGTCTCTGTAATTTCCGACTATGCCTGGTCGGCTGTCGGTTCGCCGTCCGTCACTGCCACCATCGCGGTGCGCAGTACACGGTCGCGCAATTTGTAACCCTTGCGGAACACACTTCCCACGACCGGGTTGTGACCGTCACCGTCGTGCTGCACGGCTTCGTGAACGGCCGGGTCGAAGGCGTCGCCTTCGGCACCGAACGACGCGATGCCCTGCGCGGTGAAGATCGATTCGAGCTTGGCCGCAACGCTTGCCAGCGGACCCGTCTCGAGATCGCCGTGGGCACGCGCCCGGTCGAGATCGTCGAGAACGGCCAGCAATTCGGTCAGAACCGATGCCTTGGCATTCTCGATGTCGGTCTGCTTGTCCCGCGCGACGCGACGCCGATAGTTGGCGTACTCCGCGCTGATCCGCTGCAAATCGAGTGTCCGCTCGGCCAGCTCGTCGCGCTCCGGCTCGGGCTCTTCCACCGTGACGTCGTCGTCCACCGAGCCCGGCTGGGGCGCCGTGGCAGTTCCCGCGAGGGGTTCTTCCACGACGTCCTCGGCCGGTACCTCGCCGGTTACCGGCTCGTGCTCGGTTTCTGCACCACTCACTTCTTGTCCGTGTCGACGGGCTCGTCCACGACCTCGGCGTCCACGACGTCGTCGCTTCCGTCGGTCGGGGCCTCACCGTTGGCCGATCCCTCGGCCGCGGAGGCCTCGTAGATCGCGGTGCCGACAGCCTGGGACTCGGTGCTCAACTTCTCGACCGCGGTCTTGATGGCCGAGATGTCGGTTCCGTCGAGCGCCGTCTTGGCCTCGGAGATCGCCGTCTCGACGCGCTCCTTGAGGTCGGCCGGGATCTTGTCTTCGCTGTCCTTGACGAACTTCTCCGTCTGGTGGACGAGCGACTCGGCCTGGTTGCGGGTCTCGGCTTCCTCGCGGCGGGCCTTGTCCTCTTCGGCGTGCGCCTCCGCGTCCTTGACCATGCGGTCGATCTCTTCCTTGGACAAGCCGGAGCCGTCCTGGATCTTGATCGTGTTTTCCTTGCCGGTGCCCTTGTCCTTGGCCGTGACGTGCACGATGCCGTTGGCGTCGATGTCGAAGGTGACCTCGATCTGCGGCACGCCGCGGGGGGCGGGCGGCAGCTCGGTCAGCTCGAACGATCCGAGGAGCTTGTTGTGCGACGCGATCTCGCGCTCACCCTGGAAGACCTGGATCTGCACGGACGGCTGGTTGTCGTCGGCCGTCGTGAAGGTCTCGGAACGCTTGGTCGGGATGGTGGTGTTGCGCTCGATGAGCTTGGTCATGACGCCACCCTTGGTCTCGATACCGAGGGACAGCGGCGTGACGTCGAGGAGCAGAACGTCCTTGACCTCACCCTTGAGCACACCGGCCTGCAGAGCGGCGCCGACGGCCACGACCTCGTCCGGGTTCACGCCCTTGTTGGGCTCGCGTCCACCGGAGAGCTCCTTGACCAGCTCGGAGACGGCGGGCATGCGGGTCGAGCCACCGACGAGCACGACGTGGTCGATGTCCTTGACGGCGATGCCGGAGTCCTTGACCACCGCCTGGAACGGCGCACGAGTGCGGTCGAGCAGGTCCGAGGTGATCTTCTGGAACTCCGAGCGGGAGAGCTGCTCGTCGAGGAAGAGCGGGTTCTTGTCGCCGTCGACCGTGATGTACGGAAGGTTGATCGACGTGCTCTGGCTGGAGGACAGCTCGATCTTCGCCTTCTCGGCAGCCTCACGCAGACGCTGCAGGGCCATCTTGTCCTTGGTCAGATCGATGCCGTTCTGAGCCTTGAACTTGTCGACGAGCCAGGTCACGATGCGCTCGTCCCAGTCGTCGCCACCGAGGTGGTTGTCACCGGACGTGGCGCGGACCTCGACGACTCCGTCGCCGATCTCGAGGAGGGACACGTCGAACGTGCCGCCACCGAGGTCGAACACAAGGATGGTCTGTTCCTTCTCGCCCTTGTCCAGGCCGTACGCGAGTGCTGCCGCGGTGGGCTCGTTGACGATGCGCAGGACGTTGAGGCCGGCGATCTGGCCGGCTTCCTTCGTCGCCTGACGCTGTGCGTCCTCGAAGTAGGCGGGGACGGTGATGACGGCGTCGGTGATGTCTTCGCCCAGGTACGCCTCGGCGTCGCGCTTGAGCTTCATCAGCGTGCGCGCGCTGATCTCCTGCGAGGTGTACTTCTTGTCGTCGATGGCCACGGTCCAGTCCGTGCCGATGTGGCGCTTGACCGAACGGATGGTGCGATCGACGTTGGTGACGGCCTGGTTCTTTGCCGACTGACCGACGAGGACCTCACCGTTCTTCGCGAACGCGACGATCGACGGGGTTGTGCGTGAGCCCTCGGAGTTGGCGACCACGACCGGCTCGCCGCCCTCGAGGACGGACACGACCGAGTTGGTGGTCCCGAGGTCGATTCCGACCGCACGAGCCATTGTGTTCCTCCTAGATATAACGGGTTCAGGGTCTCCCTGAGCGAACAAGACTCAAGTTTGCTCATGACCGTTGTTCCAGTCAAGTCAAGACTTGAGCCTGCCTCACTCAATGCAGCTGACACGTCCAACGGAGGAGGTTCGCGGTTTGTTCCCGAGCCCCTCTCGCACGATTTCGGCAGGCCGTCCAGCGTTCGGCGGACCCCGCAGCGTCTGCCGAACGCTGGACGGTCTGCCGTACGAGAGGAAGAGTGGCCGGGGTGGACATCGATCAGGTCGCCGACGAGCTCTACAGCGTCGACCTGTCCGAGTTCGTCGCCCTGCGCACCGAGAAGGTGAAGGAGGCGCGCGCCGCGAAGGACCGCCCACTCGCCGCCGCGATCGGCAAACTCCGCAAACCGACCACTGTGGGCTGGGCCGTCAACCTGCTGGCGCACGAGCGGCCTGGTGAGGTGCAGGACCTGCTCGATCTGGGCGAGGCCCTCGTCGAGGCGCAGCGACACTTGTCGGGCGCCGCCCTGAAGACGCTCACCAAGCAGCGCCACGCCGCGGTGCGCGGGCTGGCCGGTGCAGCGAGCGAGCTGGCGTCGGAGCGCGAGGTCTCCATGACCGAGGACATGGTGCGCGAGATCGGGCAGACGCTCAACGCGGCGCTCGCGGATCCCGACGTGGCGGAGCTGGTTCGGCAGGGACGGGTGCTGTCCGCCATCGAGTACAGCGGGTTCGGGCCGGCGTTGTTGGCGTCGGTGCCGGACCCCGAACCCGAGCCGGAACCGGAGCCGGAGCCCGACACGTCGGAGGACGATCGACGCGCCGCACGTGACGCCCTCGACGAGGCGAAAGATGCTCTCGCGCAGGCTCAGTCGACACTGGACGACGCTGCGGAGACTGCGGACTCGATTCGGGAGCGTGTCGACGAACTTCGGACGTCGTTGCGTCGGGCGGAGAAAGAGCTCGACCGCGCCGAGGGGCAACTACGAGAGGCGACGGCTGCGCGGGACGAGGCCGACGAGCAGGTCACGGAAGCGGAGCGGGCGGTACAGGAGCTGCGCTGAAACCTCTCAGTCCCGCCTCCCCAGCACCTCGTACACCCGCCAGACAGGCTGGTCCGCACCGTCGTTCGGCACCTCCAACGCGAGGGTGGCCACTCCCCCGCCGTTGTCCCAGATGGTCGGATACCGCCGGTTCACCGCGTCCGACTCGCCGCGACCGATGTTGGGGACCGTGAGGATGTAGCGGACACCGAACTCGGCGGGGTCGTTGAGAATCTTGGTGAACTCGTTGTCGGACGGTACGACGAACGTGTCCGGGCGGTCGGACGCCGCGACGACCGCGAACCCGTAGACGGTGTCCGTCAGCACCGATCCGCGCGGCAGGTTCTGGCTGTCGAGGTAGGCGGCGAGGGCTCGCTCGGTGGAGAAGGACGCGATCACCGCTCGCGCCGCGGCGCCGTCCGCCGACGTGGGCTCCGGATCGAGCAACCAGCCGAGCGCGTACTGCTGGCTCGACAGGCTCGGTTGGACGAGCGCGACGGCGGTGGCGGGAACGGCGACGATCGAGAGCGCTACCACGGCGACCGCCGCCACCCGTCCGGATCGCGGTGCGTCCGGTCGAACCGTCGTGAATGCCCCCGGTCGTCGGGTCGACACCGTCCCCCGTGCCGGAGCCCATTGAACGAGTGCGATCACCGCGAGGGGGATGGCGCAGATGTAGAAGCGGAGGAATCCGAACGTCGACCCGGACGCGAAGCTGAGTGTCTGGAAGAGCAGAACGCTGCCCAGAAGTGCCGGCGCGACGACGAATTCGAGATCTCGGCGTCGCCAGGACAGGGCCGCGGCGATCGGCAGCGCGATCGGAAGTGCCGGGCCGAGAACGAGAATCGCCGTGAACGCGAACAGGGCGTTGCTCGACGGCGACCCCGAGGACCCGCCCGACTGAGCGAGGATGGCCGCGTTGCCGTAGCTCGAGGACAACTGGGCCAACGCTTCTCCGGTGATGAGCCAGCTCGTCGCCGCCCACACGAGGAAGGCGACCAGGCCCGGGCTGGCGACGAGCACCGCATCGAGGATCGCGCGCCGTTGCATCGTGCGCCACCGGGCGGGCCCGCGTCGCAGCAGCGTCACCACGAAGACGAGCCCGGCTGCTGCGGCGATGGCGGCAACCGCGTCGTATCGCGTGAGGTACCCGAGCGCGAGCGCGACGCCGGCGACGAGCAGATCGTGAACGTCGTCGGTGTGAACCCATCGCAGGAGCCGGCGGACGGCCCAGCAGACGAAGAACAGGAAGACTGCTTCGCTCATGCCGTTGGCGCCGTAGAACACGATCATCGGGTTCACCGCGAACAGCGTTGTCAGAACGGCAGTTCGAGTTCCGGAGCACCCACGGTCGCGACAGATTTCCAGGATCATGACCACCGCACCCGCCATGAAAAGCGCGGAGACGGCGATGCCGGAGATGTTGTACCGCGTGAGCGCGGGCAGCAGCGGCGAGAACGCGACGATGGGCAGCTGAAGAAGAGCAGTCAACGGGGTGAAGATGAAGCCGATGGCCGACACGTGCGGGTCCCGGCTGAACAGAACCGCCTGTGCCGCCGACGTTCTGCTCAGCGCGTCGCCGAGAAGATAGCCGTAGTGCAGGGACAGCGTGAGTCCGACGGCGAAGTATCCGGCGAAGGACGCAGCCCAGACGGTCGATGCGCGAAGCCGAATCATGCTGCGCTGTCGGTCATCTTGTCGTCCGCAGGTGCGGGCGCCGACAACCCGTGGAACGTCTTCTCCCAGTACGACGGGTTACGCAGCAGCTGCCACAGCCCCTTGAGTGCGGCGACGGACATCATGACCCAGTACAGCGGCATCGTCAGACTGGGAATCAACAGCGACGCGTTGTCGCTCTCCCTGCTCGCAACCAGGTACATGTAGATGGTCGCCACGTTGCCGACGATCATCGACACCAACGAGAAGTAGTAGATGTACGGCGGGAACAGTTCCTCGATCAGCGCGGGCTGGCCTAGAATCCATGCGGCCGTGGTGAACCAGAAGATCATGTTGATGCACGCGGTCACGGGGGTGCCTACCAGCAAGAGCGTGAAGCGGTACGTTCCCACCGGCCCCAGCGCGCGCATGGTCCGCACCGGGCGCCGCATGTGCACCAGCCATGTCTGCAGATAGCCCTTGTACCACCGCGATCGCTGCCGGATCCAGTTGATGGGGTCGCTGTTGGCCTCTTCGAGAGTGGTCGAATCCAGCACGGCCGTCGAGTATCCCGACGCGGCGATGCGTACCCCGAGGTCCGCGTCTTCGGTGACGTTGAACCCGTCCCAGGCGCCGACCTTGTCGATGACGTCGCTCCGCAGATGATTCGAGGTGCCGCCCAGGGGAATCGGGGACTTGCTCTTCATCAGCCCGGGCAGCAGGTATCCGAACCACAGCGCGTAGTCCGCGGTGAACCACCCGGTGAGCAGGTTCTGAGAACCGTTGTGGAACGCCAGTTTCGCCTGCACACACGCGACGGTGTCGGGCAGCCGATCGAACGCGACCACGACCCGGCGAAGTTGGAGCGGTTCGGGCATGTCCTCGGCGTCGAAGATGGTGACGATGGTGCCCGTCGCGAAATGCAGTCCGTAGTTGCACGCCTTCGGCTTGGTCCGTGGGTCACCGGCCGGAACCAACACGACCTCGACCACGTCGCTGACCCCGGCGTCGCGCGCCGCGCTGATGGTCACGTCGTCGTCCTCCTCGAGGAGGAGCAGCACCTGCAGTTTGTCGGCCGGATAGTTCAGCCCCGACATCGCGGCGATCAGATCGCCGACCACTTCCGGCTCGTCGTACGCCGGAACGAGAATGGTGTATCTCGGCAGCTGATCGTCGGTGAGCGCCAGGGCGTCCTCGTCGCGGACGGTGACGATCGCGGATGCGTCGAGGCCTCGGGAGAACAGGAGCAATCGGTCGACCATCATGGCCAGGTATCCGGTCGTGCAGATCACGCTGACCGTCACCAGAGTGCCGATCGGTGCCAGCACGGCCGCGCCGACGAGGGCAGCCAGTACGGCGTATCCGACGTACTTCTGCCACGGCACGAAGGCCACCGCTGCGCTGGCCAGGGGGTCTCGGGTCGCCAGACCGTTGATGGCGTCCTCGAGCGCGGCTGCCCGGAACTCGGCCGTCTCGGTGCCGACGCGCGGCGGATCGATCACGAGTCGACCTCGCCGTTCCACTGCGCCGAGACCAGCGCGGTCCCGACGGCGGTGAGCAGGGACAGATCCTTGTAGTCCGGGTCGTAGTTCGACGCGATGTTGTTGCCGCGCAGGAACGTCGAGATGCTCGACCCGAGATTGGACGCCATGGAGGGCGCCAGAACGGGGAACGTGGCGCCGTCGTCGTGATCGTCGACGCTGATGACGGTCACGCGCTGCGTCACGCCGGACAGCTCCCACTCGAAAACGAGCTTGGTCCACGTGAGGAGCAGCTTGTCGTCGACGGACGTGTAGAGCGAGCCCACCACGTCGTGACCCAGCCGAACCGACAGCGGCTCACTGGTCCGTGTATCTGTCAGGCGGTACAGGGTGCTCTCGGGATAGACGACGAGGCTGGCCCGATTGGTGGTGGACAACGAGTCGACGACGACCGTGCGGGGTCGAGATCGGATGTCCCAGTCGGGGTTTCCCTCGTCGGCTCGCAGAACCTGCCGGGTCAGCGTCGAGGACCGGCCGAAGAACGCACGCACCCATGTATAGGTCTCGACCCCGGTGCTCGACCACCCGGACGGAGCCAGGAGCGGTGCGCCGGCGGATCGGTCCGGCCCTACCGGAATTGCCGCCGACGCGGTGGTGGGTAGCGGAAGAAGCAGAAGCACGATCGACGCGACGGCGATGCTCACCTTGGCACTGATGGACCGCTTGGCACTCATCTTGGAGATCGGTCCGGGCAGATAGCGTTTCGGCTGCCCGCGGCGCGAGTACAGGAAGTAGAACACCCCGGTCGCCGACGCGGATCCGACGGCCGAGACCGTCTGCAGAACGGCGATGTGAACCGTCGGCCAGATGGCCAGCATCACCCACAGCACCGTGAAGCCGACTGCCACCGTGGTGAGGAAACCCATCACGCCGCGCCGCCGGGTCCGCCCGACGGCGATCCCTCCCGCCACGCCGGCGAGGAGGACGATCACGCTTCCGTAGGCGAATCGGCCGCCGCCCAGTGCAATGGCGATCATTCGGTAGGTCAAGGGGGTCAGCAGCAACAGCAGAACCCACACCGACCAGAACCGCCCCACGGGACGCAGTCCGAACAGCAGGATCGCCCCGCTCAACGTGAACAACACACCCGCGAGAACGTCGAGATGGAGCAGTGCGTACTGATCGGCGTAACGCGGGAGCCACAGGCCTTCGATCGCGATCGCGACCAGCAAACCCATTCCGCCGCAGATGTTGTCGGTCTGGCGGTCGTGAATCGGGAGTTCGGCGGTGCGTCGACGCGCGACGCCTTGCGCGGCCAACGCCGCCAGCGGTGGGAGGAGGAACACGTAGGCGGTGATCGCGCCGTCGAGTGCTTCCTGCGCCAGCCGGTGCCAGGTGGGAAAGAAGGCGACGACGAGACACACTCCGAGCACGATCCACCGAATTGCGATGGACCGCACCGACTGCACGGCCGGTGCGGGAGTCGGCTGATCGGCGTCGGGCGGGGCGGTGGCCTCGACGGTACTCATTCTCGACGTCCCCGCGAGCGCAACACGATGACACCGGCGGCGATCAGCGCGAGGACGAACAGTCCGACCCCGACGAGCACCAGCGTGCGCACGATCGGCGGCGAGGACTGCGACGAGTCTGCAGGCGCGGCGGTGTCGGCGGGTCCGGCGAGCTCGGCGCTCGACAGCGCGACCGGATCGCCGGTGCCGCTGGCGAACAGCACGTCGCCGGACAGGGCGAACCACCTGCTCGGATCGGCATCCAGCCACCCCAGAGTGCGATCGAGCTGATCGGGGGCGTTGCGTGAGGACGCGACGAGCATCGTCGTCCCCGACTCCTCGCGGACCACCTGCAGCGATCCGTAGGGCATGGCGCCGTCGACGGTGAGCGACGCCGACGGCGCGGATCCCGCGGGCAGGCCGGAGGCCGGTCGGAATGCCTGCCCGCCGACGGTGAAGGTGGTGTCACCGTCCGTGCGAAGCGGCAGGGTGATCGAGTCGGGCACGTCGTCGTCGGCGGCGACCACCACGGCGGACGAATCGCCGTCCACGGCGTCGTCCATGGGCACGACGCGCGGCGCGAGAGCCACCGCGGACAGACGTTGCAGCCCACCGAGAAGCGTGACGGCGCGCGCGGTGTCCGCGAAGTTCTGCTGCCCGAGAGCAACGTCGACCCGCGGCATCAGAGCCTGCGGCAGGGACGCGAACCCGGACGGCGACGGGGTGCCCGACGCCGAGCTGGTCACCGACGAGTCGCCGTCCACGGTCACCGTCGCCGAACCACCGGTGCTGCAACCGTTTTGACCCGTGGAGGTTCGGAGGGTCACAGCGAGATCGGTGACGCGGCTCGCGACCGCGGCGGGGATGTCCACCCACTGGTCGATCCGGCCCGCGTTGTCGACCGGGAGGACGGCGAGGGTCTTCTCTCCGACGCTCACGACGATCGATCCGCCGAGATCGTCGGGAAGCGGGGTGTAGCTACCGAGGAGATGAACGGACATCGATCCGGCGGCGCGGCCCAATCGGGTCTGATCGACGGGCACCGTCGCGGTGACGGAGCCGGATCCGCTTGCGGTGACCGTGCCGACGCCGAGGTCGTCGAGCGTCATCGAATCCGACGACAGCGTGGGCGGCGGGGAGGACGCGCCGGCGGACGCGGCCGTGGATACGGCGAGGGCGGAGAGGCTGCTGGTGATCATGCGCACCTGGTCGTCGAGTGCGCTGCCCGAGCCGCTCACGAACAGCGTCGGGGGCGCCGGTTCGGTGGGGTAGATCAGCTGGGCGCTGCCGTCGGTGTTCGGCTGGACGACGACCGAGCGCTGAAAGGGTCCGTCCACGGGGGCGGACGAGAGCTGACTTTCGGGCAGCAGCCGAACTCGGAGTGGTTGCGCACCATAGCGATCGATGACCGCGGTGGTCAGCGCGACTGCAGCCGAGCTCTGATCGGCGTCCGGCTGGTCCGGAACGTAGACGGTGAGTTGGCTGAGCACCGGCGGAAGAAACTCGGAGATGTCGGCGGGAATCGCAGGCTGCCCGGCGAAGCCGACCGACGCGTCGACGATGCGGACCGTCGAGTCGTCGGGCGTGGCGAGACAGTAACCGTCGACGGGGACCAGGACTGTCGAGATGTCCACAGCCAGTGCGTTGTCGGCAACCGCGAGCCCGGACAGCGGAGCGGAGAAGGGAACCGTCGTGACGCCCTCGGGCAGGTCGACACGCGCCACGGATCGCCCCTGCGACGAGACGTCGAGCCATCCTCGGCCGAGACCCACCGGGACGAGGGCCGTGGCGAACAGCGTCTGCGGGGTCGTCCCCGGAGTGACGGGAACGGTCATCTGCGTACGTCCGCCGGTTCCGCTCAGACTCAGGGTGTTGCCGATGCCCATCGCCGACAGCGTCAGCTCGACGGGAGCAGCCTCCTCGTCCTGCGCACTCGCTGTCGGTGCCGTCAACGTCGAGGACGCCAGGACGACGAGAGCGGAAATGGCAAAAAGGCGGATGCGCCGGTTCATCACGGAGCTTTCTGTCGTTCGAGCCGAATCGGTACGGGCGTTCATTTTCGCAGAGTATGACGCGTACCGAGTGTGTCACGCACGCCGCGAGATCGATTCGGAAACTATTGGCTCGCAATACAATCCGATTGATCGAAGATCGTCGAGAAAGCCGACGCACGCGACTGCGAAATGGACGAAAAACGGTTCATCGGCCTGATTCGACGGGCCCGCGAGCGACTACGCTCGACAGCGTGCGTATTTCGTTCAGGATGTTCCGCGGCGCGGCGGCACTGGTGCTCGTGGCGAGCGCCGCGGTGGGAATTCCCGCCTCCGCGGCGCCCCAGCCCGGTGCGCGGGTGAGCGCGTCCGCGTCGGGATTCGCCCTGGACGGACAGCCCTGGTGGCCCACCGGCTTCAATGCCTACCAGCTGGCGACGGACTGGTCGATCAACCGCGGCTGCGGAGCGATGGTCGATCTCGACACCTACTTCTCCGCTCTCCCACCGCATTCGATCACGCGCTTCGACGCGTTCCGCTCGCTGGCAACCAACAAGTTCACGGGCCAGCTCGACTTCCGGCCCATGGACGCCGTCTTCGCCGCGGCCGAGGCGCACGATCAGATGGTCGTTCCCGTTCTGGCACCGCAGGACGGGGCGTGCGAGGACGACGTGTTCAAGGACCGACAGTGGTACGTCGACGGGTGGACGCAGCCGTCGACCGGGTCGCCCATCGCATTCGACGACTGGGTCGCGACGGCGGCCGACCGCTGGAAGAGCTCCCCGGCGTTGGCGGCGTGGGAACTGGTGGGCGAGCCGGAGACGAGCACCTGCACCGACGCGGCGTGCAACTGGTACGCCCGGACCTGTACGAGTGATGCGGCGCAGGTTCTTCGCACGTTCTTCGACGACGCCGGTGCGCTGCTGCGCAGTCACGACCCCCGCACTGCGATCACGGCGGGCCTCACGGGCGGCGGTCAGTGCGGAACACAGGGCGACGAATACGGGTTCGTGGGCGCATCACCGTTCGTCGACATCCTGCAGTACCACGACTACGGCGCGGACGGGGTGCCGCTGCCGGGAGATCAGTGGAACGGGCTGGCGCGCCGGATCGACCAGGCGAGTTCGCTGGGCAAGCCGCTGCTGGTCGGTGAGATCGGTGAGCTGGCCGGATCGTGTGGCGACACCGGGGACCGGGCGGCACACATCGGCTACAAGATCGACGGTCAGCGGGCGGCCGGTACGGCGGGGGCCCTGTTGTGGGCGTTCGTGCCGGACCCACGCCCGACGCAGTGCACCTACGACATCGGGTACGACGACCCGCTGTGGGGCACGCTCGGCCCGTGAGAAACGACAACGGCCCCGCTCACCGAAGTGAACGGGGCCGCCGCCTACGGGCAGATCAGCAGTTGCCGCGAGACGGCTTGTTGGTCAGCTGATCGAAGAACCACTTGTTGGCTGCCGGCAACCCGAGGAAGTCGGGCAGCAGGTGGCCGAGTGCGAGGCCCGGGAAGATCGCCGGGTACACCTGGCGGTTGAGGGTCACGTTCGCACCCTTGGCGCACCAGTCACCGGCCAGCTCGACGGCCTGTCCGTGGGGGACGATGTCGTCGGACGTTCCCGAGTCGATGTAGACCGGCGAGTTCGGGGTCCGGTTACCAATCTTGTTCTTGGCCAGAATTTCCTGAGCCTTGGGGATGTCACCCAAGGTCTGGGTCAGCGATCGGCCGTCCTTCAGGTACTCGTTCGTGCGGTGGAAGCCGACGCTGAGTGCAGTCTCGACGATGCACTGCTTCGAGACGGCGTTGAGCATCGCCTTGCCGCGGTCGTTCGTGTACTGGTCGATGATCGGACCGATCTCGGGATCGGAATCGCGCAGGCCGTTCAGGGTGTAGCCGATGACACCGAAGAGGATGGTGCCGTCGACCTGGGCCAGCGTGGCCCCGAGGTCGGCCGGAGGTGCTCCGGCGTAGGTGCCCTTGATGGGCAGCTCAGGGGCGTACTCGGGGGCGAGTTCCGCAGCTGCGGCCACCGCGCCGCCGCCCTGCGAGAAGCCCCACATGCCGACCGGCGACGTCGGCGAGATCTTGGTGCCGCGCAGGTTCTTTGCCGCACGCACCGAGTCGAGAACCGCGTGCGCTTCCGCCGCACGGTTGACGTAGGTGTGGTTACCGGGGGTGCCGAGTCCCTGGTAGTCGGTGATGACGACGCCGACGCCCTGGGCGAGCAAGGTGTAGATCTGGATGATTTCGTACTCGACCATCACACCGAAGGGCGGTGTGTAGGAGATGAGGTTGTTCAGCAGCTTGGACGCGGCGCAGTTGTCGCCCTGCCCGTAGGTTCCGGGTGCGAAGGCCACGACCGGGCGCTCGCCGGGACCGGTCCACGCGGCCGACGGGTCGATGTACGTACCGGTCACGGCAACGGGCTGGTCGTTCGAATCCTCCGACCGGTACATCAGGCGGGTTGCGCTGCCGGGCAGCGGCCCACCGATGCCGGGCACCGAGATGGCGAGGTTGGACGCGCCCGTGTTGATGAGGTCGCCGTTCTCTCCTGCCGGCAACGGCGAGGGCGGGGTATAGAAATCCGCCGCGTTCGCGGAGGGTGCGATCACCGTCGACACCGCCGCGACGAGCACCATGAGTGCTCCGGAGATTCTTGTTCTACGCACGTCGTGCACCTGTCTGTTCAACCTGAGAGGAGTCTGAGTGCGCTCACTGTACGACGACGAATGTCCTGCACCACAACTCCAGGATCAACGAGTTAACAAGTAACAAAACGTCATTCGGCGCGTTGTGAACTGAACCAAGCGGTTGGTTGTGGCCGTTCGATAAGCTCCGACAGTGACAGATCACAAGCCTCCGCACCGGCCACGACCGGAACGCCCTCGAGTTCGCGTCGATCCGCTGCGTGAGCCCGTGAGCGACGACAGACCGCGCGCGGTGGACCTGGCGACGATCGTCTGGGCGGCGGTTCTGGTCGCGCTCGCCGCGACTGCGGCGTTGGTGTGGGTGAACCAGAGCGATATCCGTGCCGCACTGCGCGACTCCCTGACTGCGGACAGCCCCGACACCAGCGCCGACGACATTGCGTCGACGGTGGACATCACCATGATCGCGTCCGGAGTGGTGGCCCTGCTCGTCCTTCTTCTCGCACTGATGGGGATCATGCAGATCCGCGGGCGCAACTCGACGGGTCGCACGGTATTGACTGTCATGGCGATCGTGACTGCAGCCGGGTCACTGGTGTTCTGGTACACCGTGAAGGACGCGCTGTCGGGAGCGACGACGATCCTGCCGTTCGTCGTTGCCGTCCTGGCGATCGTCGCAACCGTGCCCCTGTTCACCGGGCCGGTCGGTCAGTGGCTCAGCGGCCACGGATCGCTACGCCGAATGTAGTTCCGCGAGAATGCCTTCGGCACTGCGCGCCGCGATCGAACACGCCCGCGAGGTGAACTGGTCCAGGAGTGGATGACCGGATTTTGCCCGCCACTGCCGAACCGCGTCGAACGCGGCCTTGCGGTGCAGCTCGAGTCCGTCGTCCGGGGCGAGACCCAGCCGCGTCGATGCATCGATCCCGTACGCCCCGATGATTCTGGACAACTCCGCCAGCGATTCCTCCGGCAGATGCACGGTGCGGGCTCGAAGCTGACCCAGGAGACGCAGTTCCCGAAAACCGTGGACGTCGCCCAACATCCGGCTCGCCTCCGCGCGGATCTCCGACGTCGATGCCCTCGGCTCCTCCACCAGAACCCGCTCGAGCGCCACCAGCGCGGAGTGCGTTTTGAGCTGGTCGGTTCGCTGCCCGAACTGCACGTCGATGACCTGACGCAGCTCACCGAGGCCGCTCCGCTCGACGAGTTCCGCGGCCAGGCTCGGTGAGTCGCGGGTGCCGAGCCGTATCAGCGTGACGGCCATGCGAATCCCGAACAGCCCGAACCGATCCGCGAGGGCGGCTCGCGTCGCGGGGTCGACCGGCAGGTCGACGTCCGGCCGTGAGAATCGATCCGCCGACAGCATCGCCAGCTGAAGATCCTCCGGCGGTGTCGACGCCAGCGCGACGAAGGCCGAGAATTCGCTCTGCTTGAGGGTGCGCGCACCGAGCGCCAGCAACCCGGCGACCGGAACCACCGCCTGGCACAGTCCCGTTCGCTCCAGTTCGACGGAGAACCGGGCCGCGACCTCCTTGGCCGACATCATCGCGTCCATTCGGCCCGCGCCCACCTCGTCGGCTCTCGACACGACACCGATGACGCCGAGCGGACCGGTGTCTCCGCCCACGCTGTCGTTGATACGGCCGAGGAAGGCCGTGTCCGTCGCGTTCAGGGTGCGCATCAAATACACCACGGCGTCGGCACCGGACGTCGAGTCCTCCGGGGTCAGCATGTCGAACGTTCGGGCCGACACGTCGCGAGTGAGCGACGACGTTCCGGGAGTGTCGATGATGGTGGTGGACTGCAGGGTTCGAGCCGGCCACTCCACGTCCAGCCGGTCCACGCGCGACGCCGTCAGGTCACCGAAGTCGAACGTCAATCGTCCTTCGCGGCGGATCACCGGTATCTCCATGGTGCGGTCGCCGTCGTACCAGGCCGTCACCGAGGGAGTCGCGCCGCGGCGATACCAGGTGACGACGCGGGTGCATTCGGTCGCATCGGTAGGCGCGATGTCCTGTCCCACAATCGCATTGAGCAAAGTCGACTTGCCCGCCTTCAGCGACCCGGCGAGGGCGACACGCAGCGGCTCGTCCAACCGCGCCGAACATTCGGCCAACTGCTCGCGCGCGTGCGGAACATCGGCGTACTCGCGGCGGGCGGCGTCGATGAGCACCCGCGCACGGTCCAGAGCGACGGTCATTTCGCCGCTTCCAACGCCGAGCCACCCGCTCGTTCCGGCTCCACTGCGCTACCTGCTCGTTCCGCAGGCTCCACTTCGAGCGGATCGAGCTTGTCGGCTATCGACCGCATTGTGGCCACCGCCTGTAGTTCCTTCTCCAACTGGGTCGTTCGCGCGGCACGCTCGCTGTTCGCGATGCTCGCCGCCTCCTGCGCCGCACGCAGCGAGTCGTTGATGGAGCGCACCGTCTGATCGGCGATCTGCGCGAAGTGATCGCGCAGCGCGCGCTGAACCAGCCGGAGGCGATCCTTCGATTCCTTGCCGACCTGGAAGCTGACATCGTCGGTGAACTTGCGGATGGCGACCTTCGCGTCACCGCGGCGCTTGAGGATCCGCTGCTCCTTGTCGTCCTTGTACGCCTTGGAGCCCAACAGAACTCCCGCCCCGATGGAGATCGGGTTGATCAGCGCAAGCCCGACGAACGTGGTGAGGAGACCGAACATCAGCACACCGCCGTACGACCCCCGCATACCGACCAGCACCTTGGACGCGATGCCCATCCGGCCGGATTCGAGATCGGCGAGCGAGGTGACGGGGTCCATGATGCCGTCCATGCCGGCGATGTCGAAGTCGGGAAGCGAGGCCTGCGCGGCGTCGGCGAAATGCTCGGCCACCCGCTCGGCCAACCACATCGACCGCTCGTGCGCCCACACGAAGTTGTCGCCGACAGCCGTGGCGATCTGTTCCTCGAGCCATTCGCCGATGGCCGGCCAGTCCTTGCCCGGATCACCCTCGTCGACGGCTTGCTCGGCCTCACGAGTGACCTGCCGCAGCCGATCTCGCAGGTCGTGGTCGATGTCGGCCGCGAGGTCCGTGATGCCGTCGCCGAGAGTTTGCTGCCACAGCGCCGAGCGTTGCTGCAGGGCTTCCGCCGACGCCTTCGCGCTCTGAAGTCCGGACACGGCCGCGGCCGCGGTTTCCGGATCGCGCAGCGCCGCGAGTTCGCTTCCGAGGGCGAGAGCAAGGTGCTCGGACACCGACCTGATGTCCAGCGCAACAGCTTTGCGCGTCGTCACGTTCGCGCGGGCGACGACCCGCTCCCGCAGGAAGTCGTACAACTGCGGAAAACCGGCCTCGACGTTCAGCGAATCGTCGTTGAGCCGCAGAGCATGCGAGCGCAGCATCGACGAGATGGGAAGCATGGTCACGTCGATGTTCTCGCGACGCAGATGCTCCTTGTTCGCCTCGACGATGGCGCGCCAGTGCGGATACAGGTCGATCTTGGTCATCAACACCGCGACCGTCGGGCACAACGTCATCGCCTGACGCAGGAACGCCACCTCCGGTTCGGTGAACTCCTGTGAGGAGTCGGAGACGACGAACACCGCGTCGGCGGAGGTGATGAGACCCAAAGTGCTTGCGGCGTGCGGATTCCCGTGGCCACCGACACCCGGGGTGTCGACCACCACCAAACCGTCGGCGAGCAGGGGGCTGGGAACGTGCACCTCGAGTCGCAGGACGTCGCGGCCCTGAGCGAGCGGGGAGGACGGCGTGATCGACGTCAGCTGATCCAGCGGAACGGGCACACGCACGGGGTCGGAGCCCGGTTCCGCCAGAACGAGTTCGGCCGACGACTCCTCGGCGTTCTGCACCACGGTGGGCACTGCCGTCGTCTCGTCGTCTCCGACCGAGCAGACCTCGAGGTTGAGAAGCGAATTGACGAACTGACTCTTGCCCTGCTTGAGCGGACCCACGACCACGATGCGCACGCGTGGATCGAGAACGCGTTCACGGGCATGGGTCAGGCGTTCCACGAGGTCGCGGCGATCGGCTTCCGCAGCGATGTCACGCATGCGACCGAGAAGATCGCCGAGCTGACCGGCCTGTACGTTGTCCGACCGGCCTCCGGCCTTCCCGCTCGAGGCTGCCGCTTTTTCGATCGCGTTGTTCTGCATGTGGTGCTCCGACCCGGTGTGCGACATCTGCTTGTGAGAACTAACAGTTCAGGAGTCAACAGTAAAGCCTCGACCCCGTACTTTTTAAGCGCGTACGGGGTCGAGGCTGTTACAACTGTGCAGATTCCACTCTCAGGAAACCGACATTCCACGGAGCTTGGTCGTTCCGCAGGCTCCACTCCTACGGGTTGAGCAGGTCCCCCAGGTCGACGTGATGCGACGTGCTGGTGGTCTCGGTTTCGTGATCCACCGTCGACTCCCCCGTGCCGGTCAGGTCACCGGTCAACGAGCCGGCGTGCAGGCCGCTCGAGTCGTTGTCACCGAAGGCGGCAGTCGGGTCGACGGACGACCAGGCGTTGCCGACGGCGCCGAGCGCCCCGTTCGCGCCACCGGCCAAGGAGGCCGACTGGTCGATCTGCTGTCCCGAATCCGAGGCCGCCTGGCCGGCTCCCTGTGCGTGGCCGTCGACCGCGCCCGCCGCCGAGGTGACGTTGTCCACCGCACCGGACAGGCCGCCGCTGGTGACACCGCCGAGGGTGGAGGACAGATCGCTGCCGCCGACCACGCCGGTTGCCTGCTCGACCGTCCCGGACAACGTGCCGCCGAGGTCGAAGTTTCCGGATGCATCCCCGTCGAGAGGAGTTCCGGTCTCCAGACCGCCGCCGAAGGAGCCGGGGAGGCTCAGTCCACCGTCGATGCTGCCCGGCAGGTTCAGTCCGCCGTCGACCGTTCCCGGCAGGTTCAGGCCGCCGTCGACCGTTCCCGGCAGATCCGCGAGCCCACCGAGTCCGGCTGCGAGGCCGCCGCCGAGGCCGGCCGCTGCGCCCAGCCCGGCACCGAGGCCGCCCACTGCCGCGAGACCGGAGTCGAGTCCGCCGGTGACGGCGCCGAGGCCGCCGAGTCCGGCCGAACCGTCGAGCGCTCCGGTCAGGCCACCGACCAGGTTCTGGTCGAGGGCCAGCCCGCCGCCCGCCGCGATGGCGGAGTCCAGGGCCGTGTCGATGCCTGCGGTGAGTTCGCCGCCGACACCGAGCGCGCCGCCGAGGGTCGTGCCCAGGTCGAGCGCTCCGTCACCGTCGGCGACGACGCCGAGCACCGATCCGAGTGCCGTACCGATGTCCAGTCCGGCGTCTCCGCCGACACCCAACACGTTGGTGAGCGCACCTTCGAGGTTGGTGACTCCGGTCAGGTCGACACCGCCGGCCACCGCACCGTTCAGTGCGGCCGCGAGGTTTCCGACCAGGCCCGTGTCGAGTCCGAGGCTGGTTCCCAGGGCACCGGCGACGATGCCGCCGAGGTCGCCGCCGACGATGACGCTGGGATCCAGGTCGGCGAGAACTCCGCCGTCCAGGACTGCTCCCAGAGCGCCGCCCAAATCACCGGCGACGGCGCCGCCGGCACCGAGAGCGGCGCCGAGTGCGGTCGCCAGCTGCGCGCTCAGGCCGCCACCGAGTCCGGCGACGAGTCCGCCGTCGAGCAAGGTTCCGAGGTCCACTGCGCCGCCCGCGGCGAGCGCCGCGTCGAGTGCGGTTCCGATGGTGGCTGCGATGCCGCCGTCGATGTCGAGGGCTCCGCCGAGGACGGTTCCCAGTGCGGTGCCGATGTCGGCGCCGCCGGCCAGGAGACCCGTGACCTGAGCGCCGAGGTCGGTGGCGATGACGCCGCCCAGCACGGTGCCGAGTGTCGCGCCGAGGTTGGCGGCAACAGCGCCGCCGCCGGCGAGGATGCCGCTGAGCTGAGCGCCGATGTCCGTGCCGACGACACCGCCGAGCGCGGCTTCCAGAGCACCGCCGAGCTGAGCGGCCAGACCGGCGTCGAGGCCGAGTCCGGCAACCAGGTCACCGGCCAGGTCGACTACCCCGCCCACTGCGGCGCCGCCGCCGAGCAGCGCACCGAGGGCCACACCGAGGTCACCGGCGACCCCGCCACCGGCACCGGCCACCGCACCGAGTGCGGCGGCGAGCTGCGTGGTGACGCCGGCGCCGAGGAGGGCCGCCAGGTCCAGACCGCCGGTTGCGCCGAGGGCTGCTTCCAGTGCCCCACCGACCGTGCCGGCCAGGCCCCCTTCGAGGTCGAGCACACCGTCGAGGTCGAGCACGCCGCCGAGGACGGTTCCGAGTGCGGCGCCCGCGTCGACACCGCCGGCGAGCAGACCCGCGAGCTGGGCGCCGAGATCGCCGGTCAGGCCGGCTCCGAGCACGGTGCCGAGTGCTGCGCCGACGTTGGCCGCCACCGCACCGCCCGCGGCGAGGACGCCGCTGAGCTGAGCACCGATGTCCGTACCGACGACACCGCCGAGGGCGGCCTCCAAAGCTGCGCCGAGCTGAGCGGCCAGACCGGCGTCGAGCCCGAGTCCGGCAACCAGGTCACCGGCCAGGTCGACCGCACCGCCCACTGCGGCGCCGCCGCCGAGCAGCGCACCGAGGGCCAGACCGAGGTCACCGGCGACGGCGCCACCGGCACCGGCCACTGCACCGAGGGTGGTGGACAGCTGCGCCACCAGGCCTGCGCCGAGATCGGCGACGACGCCCGCACCGAGCAGGGCACCGAGATCGAGTCCACCGGTCAGGCCGAGAGCCGACTCGAGCGCGGTGCCGAGGGTGGCTGCGAGTCCACCGTCGAGGTCGAGCGCGCCGCCGAGGACTGTTCCGAGTGCGGCGCCGATGTCGGCACCGCCCGCGAGCAGACCGGCCACCTGAGCGCCGAGGTCGGTGGCGAGAGCGCCTCCGAGGACGGTGCCGAGGGTGGCACCGAGGTTTGCGGCAACCGCGCCGCCCGCGGCCAGAACGGCGCCGAGCTGAGCGCCGGCGTCGAGTCCGACCACGCCGCCCAGAGCGGCCTGGAGCGCAGCGGTGAGCTGGGCGGCAATCGCGCCGTCCAGTCCGAGTCCGAGCCCGGCCATGAGGTCGCCGGCCACGCCGACGCCGCCGCCCAGACCGGCCACAGCGTTGAGTACGCCGCCGAGGGCCAACCCGAGGTCGGCCGCGACCTGGCCACCGGCACCGAGGGCAGCACCGAGAGCAGTGGAGATGTCGGCCACCAGGCCGCCGCCGAGCAGAGCGGCGATGTCCAGTCCACCGGTCGCGCCGAGAGCTGCTTCCAGGGCGGTTCCGATCGTGGCGGCCAGTCCGCCTTCGAGGTCGAGCACCCCGCCGAGGTCGAGTGCCCCGCCCAGGATGGTGCCGAGGGCAGCGCCGAGGTCGACGCCGCCGGCCAGAAGTCCGGCGAGCTGCCCGCCGAGGTCTGCCGAGAGAACCGTGCCCAGAGCGGCGCCGAGCGTCGCACCGACGTTGGCCGCGACGGCGCCACCCGCCGCGAGCACTGCGGCGAGCTGGGCACCGGCGTCGACGCCGAGCACGCCGCCCAGAGCTGCCTGCAGGGCGGCGGTGAGCTGCCCGGCGACACCGGCTCCGAGTCCGAGGCCCGCGAACAGGTCGCCGACGACGTTCAGTCCGGCGCCGGCGTCGATCAGGCCACCGAGGGCGGCACCGAGGTCGCCGGCCACCTGACCACCCGCGGCGAGCGTGGCGCCGAGCGCGGTGGACAGCTGGGCGACGAGTCCCGCGCCGATCAGTGCCGAGAGGTCCGCGCCGAGCAGTCCGCCCGCGCCGAGGGCCGCGTCGAGTGCGGCGGCGAGGGTGGTCGTCAGACCCGCGCCCAGTCCGGCGCCGAGGCCCAGAACGCCGTCGAGGTCGAGTGCGCCACCGAGGATGGTGCCGAGCGCGGCGCCGAGGTCCAGTCCGCCGGCCAGGAGTCCGGTGAGCTGTCCACCCAGGTCGGCGGAGAGGACGCCGCCGAGGACGGCGCCGACGGCTGCACCCAGGTTGGCGGCGACGGTTCCGCCGGCTGCGACGACACCGCTCAGTGCGGCGCCGAGGGTCGCACCGATGTCGGCACCGCCTGCGAGTACGGCAGCGAGGTCGAGGTCGCCCACGACGCCGAGCGCGGCATCCAGCGCGGCTCCGAGCTGGGCGGTGACTCCGGCGCCCAGGCCGAGGACACCGGCGAGAGACGCGGCGAGGGTGCCGCCGACTCCGAGGACACCGTCGAGGTCGATCGTGTTGGCCAGATCGAGGCCGCCCACTGCGCCGAGAACGGCTCCCAGCGACGCGCCGAGGGTGGCACCGATCTCGCCGCCGGCGGCGAGTGCGTTGCTCAGCGCGGCGGACAGCGACGCGGTGAGGTCGCCGGCGAGCGCGGCGACGACGGACGCGTCGAGCAGGCCCGTGAGGGTGGCGGCCAGGTCACCGGTGGCGTCCAGCGCCGCACCGAATGCACCGGCCAGGGTCGCCGTGAGGTCACCCGAGACACCGAGGGCGCCGCCGACGATGGTGGCGAGGGAACCGCCGACTCCGAGACCGGCGGTGAGAGCGGCAGCGAGCTCGGCGCCGAGGGAACCACCGGCGGTGACGGCCGCGCCGAGCACTCCGGCCAGCGATGCGCCGACGTTGGCGGCGAGGGCGCCGCCCACGCCGAGTGCCGCTTCGAGGGTGCCGCCGATGCCGAGCAGCGCGTCGAGGTCGAGGCCGGCGACGGCGCCGATGGCAGCGTTGATGGCGGCGGACAGTTCTGCACCGAATCCGGCGCCGAGGCCGAGTCCGGCGGTGAGGATGCCGGCGACCGTTGCTCCGATGTCGAGCAGGCCGTCGATGTCGAGGACGCCAGCGAGCGCGCCCTGCAGGCTCAGGGCCGCGTCGACGATCGCGCCGAAGGCAGCGCCGAACTCGGCTGCGAGCTCACCGCCGAGCTGGAGCGCACCACCGAGTGCTGCCGCGAGGACCGCGGTGAACTGGCTCGCGAAGTCCAGGTCGAGGAGGTTCAGGCCGCTGAGGTTCAAGCCCCCGAGGTCGAGATCGCCGAAGTTGATGCCACCCAGGTTGATGTCACCGAGCCCACCGATGTTGACGCCACCGAGACCGCCGATGGTGACGCCTCCGACGGCGATACCGCCCGCTGCAGCACCGACATTGACGCCACCGAATCCGCCGATGTTGATGTCGCCCGCGCGGTAGTTACCGGCGTTGACGATCGAGGCCAGCCGGGAGCCGCCGGCGAACAGTCCGGACTCCGCGACCATCGGCGCCACCGCGACGATGTCCGCGTGGCATACGTCTTCGAGACCGGCGGCGTTCAGCGTCGCCTGCGGGTTGGCGCAGTAGGCAGCGGCGGCTTTGTCGTCGCGGAGAAGGCTGAGGATGAAGTCGAGGACTGCGTTGGTGGCCATGTGAGCTCCTGGTGTCGAGGGGTGTGTCGCGGTGGTGCCGACACGGGCCGGCGAGTGAGACCAACGCTATGGATCCCGCGGCCCCGGCCCAACGGGGTCGATCCCCCTTTCGATCCCCCGAGCGCCCCATAGGGGAATGGCGAACCGATAGGGGATCAGGGGGAATGGCCCCCACAATGGCCGCCATTGGTATGTGATGTGTAACAACATCGTCGTGCGGCGCGACGTACGTCGGAAGAGGTCGGGTGGGCGACAAGCCCACGTGCACGAAACGGGAGTCGGAAGCTATGACCGCAGGGCTCGGATTGAAAGTCGGATCCACCACTTCCATTGCAGTGTCGGCTGTTTCGGGCGACAAAACCTACTCGGAGTCGAGCAATTCGACTGCCGTCGTCAACCGGACCGCCCTCGACGTCGCACCGGGCCGCGAGCCCGTTCTGGCGTCCGGGACCGGAGCGCTGACCGGGTACGCGAGCCGAGTGGGCGACCCCGTCGCACTCGTCGCCGACGACGGTCGTTCCTTCACCGGCGACGAGCTGTACGCCACGACTCTGGCGTGCCTCGCCTCGTCCGCGGACGCGAGCGCCGACACCACGACAGTCGTTGCCTACCCGACCCATTGGCAGGGCTACACCGTCGACGCACTCCGCGACGCCGCGGATCACCACGGCCTCACCGACGCCACCTACGTTCCCGAAGCCATCGCGAGCGTGGCGTGGCTGCAGCGCGCCCGCGGTGTCGACGGCGACGGCACGGTCGTGGTCTACGACCTCGGCGGCTCCGCGCTCGACGTCGCGCTGGTGCGAACCGGCGCGGACTCCGCACTGATCGGACGATCCGTCCACAGCGAAGACGTCAGCGGCGCCCAGTTCGATCACGCTGTTCTACAACACGTTCTGGATTCATCCGGCGCCGATCTCAGCACCCTCGATCCGTTCGATCCCGACACCGTCGACGCTCTCGCCGTTCTGCGCGAGCGGTGCGCCGCCGCGAAAGAAGCCCTGTCCACCGACACCGACACGGTGGTCACGGTCGAGCTTCCGGGAGTCCACACCGACGTGCGCGTCGTACGGTCCGAGCTCGAGGACATGATCCGCGAGCCGCTGACGTCGTCGCTCGACGTCGTCCGCGAGGCTCTGCGCCAGGGCGGCGTGGACCCGTCGGACGTGACACGGGTGCTGCTCACCGGCGGCGGGGCGTCCATTCCGCTCGTCGCCGAACTGATCTCGTCGATGCTGCGCGTTCCCGTCACGGCACACGACGATCCGGCCCAGACGTCGGCGGCCGGCGCGGCGGTGCTCGCCGGCGAAATCGGTTCCGCCGGATCGGAACTGGACACGATCGCGGCCGCTCCCGTGGCAGCGGCAGCACCCGCGGTCGCAGCGCCGCGCGCACTGCGCACCTCCCTGCCGGTCTCCGACAAGAAGTCTCGTCACAAGCCGCCGATGTCGCGCGGCAAGCGCGTCGCGATCATCGCCGGGACCGTCGCCGCCATCGCCCTCCTCGCAGCCGGTGGGCTCGGCGTCGGCACGATGTTGACCTCCAACGACAGCCCGACCACCGACGGGGCCGTCGCCACGACCACGAGCGTTGCTCCGACGACGACGTCGGTCGCACCGGTCGCGGGCGCACCCACCTCCGCCGCTCCGGGCGGAACCGACACGGCCGCACCCGGATCGGCCCCGGCCGGAGGCTCGAACTCCGCGGGCTCGAACTCCGCGGGCTCGAACTCCGGGGGCACGGCCCAGACCGGCACGCAGAACACGGGCGCACCGAACACCGGCGCCCCCAACTCGGGTGGAGCACCGGCGGCGGGGACGCCGAACACGGGTACGACCGGTGGGAACACCGGCGGCGGTGGGACCACGGGTGGAGGTGACACCGGCGGTGGCAACACTGGTGGCGGAAATACCGGTGGTGGGCAGACGTACACGCCGCCCACGTTCCAGGTTCCGACGAACATCCCGACCAATGTCCCCAACATCCCGATCATTCCGGGCGTGGTGAACGGGGTCACCGGAGTCGCGGGTCAGGTGTTGCAAGCACCGGGAGCAATCCTCGGGGGCGGATAATCCGCCGTGGCTTCCACCCTCTCCCGCCCCCGCACCGAGATCGCTCTCGCGGGCATTCCGTCCGCGCAGGCACTGATCCGCGAGATCGCGGAGGCGCCGTCACGCCCGCGCCTGCGATTCGTGCGGGGAGTGGCCGGGTCCGGCAAGAGCGCGGTACTCGATACCGTCCGAGACATACTGCTGCGCAACGACACAACGCTTCACTCGGACCCCACGACACCGATCCGATCGGGTGCCGCCCTGCTGATCGACGACGCTCACCTCCTCGATCCCGCCGCCCGCACGTCTCTGCGCGAGATCGCTCGCCGCGGCGACGTCACGATCGTCGTCACCGCGGAGCCCCGCCTTCACGACCGCGACCTGCACGAGCTCGCCGCCGTACTGAGCGCCGACAGCCCGATCGTGGAGCTACCGCTGCTCGATCGCGGTGCCGTTCTCGAACGCAGCAGCATCGCAGGACGCACCTCGCAGCAGCGGGGTCCCGTGTCGCCGTCATTGGCGGGACGCATCGTGCGCGCGAGTGGCGGCATCCGAGCCGCCGTGGATTCGGCTCTGTCCGAACTGTATTCCGACGACGACGCCGACACGGACGCGCTGATCGCGCGCGGGGTCGCCGCCTACTTCCATGTGCTGATCAGCCGGTGCGATCCCCTCGTCAGCACCGTTCTCGCGATAGCCGCGCTCGGAGTGTCGCCGGATCCGGACACGGTCGTCGACGTGTCCGACACGACGATCACGCGCGAGGAGGCCGTTCTCGCGGTGGACGGCGCCCGCGGAACCGGCTTGCTGGTGAAGTCGGACGCGTTCGTCGAGTCCGCCGACCGTGCTCTGCGCAGCGTCGTGGGCGATCATGCCGTCACCGCGGTCCATCGCCGGGTCGTCGGCGTGCAACTCGACCGTGGGGTCCTCCAGGCCGACACGGCGTGCGCCGCAGCACGATCGGGGACCAAGGATCCGCGGCTGGCCGAGGCGCTGAAGGCGTTCGCTCTCGCCGCCGCGCCCGAGGCAGCACGGGACCTGTGGGACGCCGCGATCGCGGCCGGAGCAACGACGCAGTCCATCGCCCTCCCCTACGCGGACTCGAGCGTGATGGCCGGCGACCTCGACACCGCCGCACGACTGGCCGACTCGGTGATGGGGTCCGCAGGATCCGATCACGAGGCACTGCGCGGCGCCGTGCGCATCGCCGCGGTCGTCGCCGCGCAGCGCGGAACCTACTCGCGCGCAATGGAACTTTACCGCTGGCTGGGCGTCGACCGTGTCGGATCGGACGCCGCCCTGGCCGCAGTGGTGTTGCTGGGGGGAGGCGATCGAGCGGGGGCCGATGCATTCCTCGCTGCCGCCGCGCAGTGCGCGCCGACCGTGGCGAACGCCCGCGGGCAGTTGTTCGCCCGCGGTGTTGCCGAGTCGTTGACGGGATCGGCCACCGTCGCCGTCGGATCACTCCTGCGGTCCGCATCGATGACCGGGACGGGCCACACCGCACGAGCCGAACCGGATTCGGCTGCAGCGGCGGCCGCGCTGGTATGCCTGCACACCGGCGACCTTGCCGGCGCCCGCTCCATTCTCGTGCGCGCACTCGACGCCGAACCGGCTGGATCGTCGGACGCGAACCGCTTCCGGCTGCTGCTGGCGTGGACCACGATGATCACCGGGGACCTCGCCGGCGCGTTCACCGAGGTGTCCGCAGTGACCACGTGCGCGCTGCCTCATCGAGAAGCGTTGCTGAGCAGCGCAATACGCGTCGGACTGGCCAGAAGACGAGGCGACGCCGGCGCTCTGCTCGCCGCCTGGCGCGACGCTCAGCACGTGGTCGCGGAGGTCGAGGTCGACCTGTTCTCCCTGCTTCCGCTCGGCGAATTATGGCTCGCCGCAGTACGTCTCGATGATGCAGCGCGTGTCGCGCATCTCGTCGACCGCGCTCGGGCATTGCTCGCCGATCTCGGTGAACCGGTCGTCTGGTCGTCGACCTGGAACTGGTACGGCGTCCAGGCAGCCATCTTGTCGGAAGATCCGTCCGCGCTGCTGCCACATGCACGTGCGCTGGGTGTAGCCGCACAGTCGAGCGGCTACGCGGCCGGACTCGCAGCAGCGGGCCGTGCCTGGCTGCGCGTTCTCCAGGGTGAGCCGGACGCCGCGGAGGTCGAGGCGTCGGCACGCACCCTCGAAGGTCTCGGGTTGTCCTGGGACGGAGCCCGCCTGGCCAGCGAGGCGGCGCTCCGCGTACGGGACACGCGGTCGGCGACGACACTGCTCCAGACGGCGCGGCAGGTGGGGAACCCCTCCCCTGCGCCGACCGACCGCGACGACACCGTCCCCGCATCCACCGGCCCGCTCACCGAACGCGAAGCCGAAGTGGCCGGCGCACTCGTCCTCGGCCTCACGTACAAGGAAATCGGTTCGCGGTTGTATATCTCCGCCAAAACCGTCGAACATCATGTTGCTCGCATCAGGCGCCGACTCGGGGCTGGTTCTCGGTCCGAGATGTTGTCTATGCTTCGCGCAGCGGGCTACTCGCCGTCCGAGAACGCACCGCTTCCCACCAAGCAACTGGATTGACCGCCATGACTTCTCCGCAGCCGGCTCGCGCAGCAGGCCTCCACGTCACGAACACCACGTCGACGGCAGTCCTGATCGACGCCTCCACCCGAGAACCGGTGGGAGACGCCGTCACGGTTCCCACGATTCTCGCCCTCGGTGCCGACGGACAGTCCTCGCTCGGCGAGCCCACCGAGTCGGGCCTGGATTCGACCCGTGACTTCGTCGACAAAGTAGGCGACCCCAGCGGAGTCACGTCCGCGCAGGGTGTCGCGATGCGCGCCGAGGATCTGGTCGCCACCACGTTGTTCCTGCTGTTGAGAGACCTCGCGGGACCCGACGGGGACGTACCCACCGCGGTCGCCGCCTACCCCACCGGGTGGACGTCCGAGCAGGCCGAGCTTCTGCGCGAGGCGATGGACTTCATCGGACTGTCGGCCGTGTCCCTCACTCCCGATTCGCCCAGCCTGCGGTCGAGCGTTCCCGATGCCGACCCGTCGGTCGCGGCTGCGGCCGGAGCAGCTCTCGTCGCCGCCGACGCGGCGTCGGCCGACCCGATGACGGACTCGTTCAGCGCGGGAGCGGCGGAGGCGCCGACCGTCGCCGCGTACGCCGCCGTGCCGCTGGTCGCGCCCACCGAGGAAACGCCGACGCGATCATCCGGCGCCCGCCGTCGTACCGCGTTTCTCGTCGGAGCTGTCGCACTCTCCGGCTTGCTGTTGACTGCCGGAATCATCGGCGTGGTCTCGCAATCGAACACGCCCGACACACCCGTTCCGGTCATCGAGAGCGCGGACACCGCGAGCAGCACCCCTGCTGCAGACCCGACGCCGCCACCGTCCGCCGGGCCGGTCAACTTCCCCACCACCGCAGCCACCTCACCGGCCCCCGTCTACACACCCGAGCCGACGCAGCTGCCGCCCCCGCCCCCGCCGGAACCCGGCCCCGTCGTGGTCGACGAGCCGGACGTTCCGACGTTCGAACCACCGACGCAGCCCACGGTGAGCCAAGATCCGGAGACGTCCGAGGCGCCGGTCACGACCACTCGCCGCCCCGGCGTCAGCTTCCCGCCGTGCTTCCCTCTGGGGTGCGCGCAAACTCCGTAGCCGCCCCCCGCACCCGCCGTGGCGGTAGCGTGACGAGTTGATGTCCGCTTCACCAGGGGGTGATCGTTGCTGTGGTAGCTCGTCTCGGGCTCTCGATCGGCAACGCCACCTCGGTCGTCGTATGCCGAACGCGGGACGACGCCGAGGACGTGGTGTTCACCAGTCCCACTGCGCTGGTGTTGCGTGAGGACGGCACCGTCACCCTCGGCGACGACGCCACCGCCGTTCGCGGCTTCGTCTCGCGGGTGGGCGATCCCAACGGTGTTCTCCTACCCGACGGGAATTCCTACTTCGCTGAGGACCTCGTCGCGAACGTCGCGTTCGGGCTGATCGACACAGTCACCGCGCTCTACGACCTGCAGGACGCCCCCACCATCACCGTTGCCGCGCCGCCCGCCTGGGACGACGCCGATCTCCGCGCGCTCGCCGACTCGTTCGAGTCGGTCGGTCTCGGCCGCGCCGTTTTCGTACCCGAGATCGCTGCCGTCTCCACCTGGTGGGCCACCGCGGCGGCGTCGGAGTCGGCCGAGGCCGCCGCCGCGGTGGACGTCGGAGTCGACGGAACGACCGTCACGCTCCTCGGCACCCCTGCCGTCGGCGACACACACCTGCGGGTCTCGTCACCGAGCGGAGACGGTTTCACGCAGGCGCTGCTGGTCCACGTGTTGGGAATCGTCGCCGACCACGGTCACGAGGTCGACGTCGACGACCCACCGACCCGCGTCGCCCTGCTCGAACTACGCCGGCGCTGCGAAGTCGCGAAGATCGAACTGTCGACTCTGATCGCGACCTCCGTGGCCGTGGAACTGCCCGGCATCACGATGGACGTTCCCGTCGCCAAAACGACATTCGAATCGCTGATCGCCCGGTCCGTCGACACTGTGCCGGGCCTGGTCGACGACTGCCTGCTCGCCCACGGCCTGGACCGCTCCGTGCTCGACGCCGTGATCCTGGTCGGCGGCAGCGCAGCACTCGCCTCGCTGTCGGCCGCCTTCGCCGACTTCGGTCCGACCGTCGTCGTCGAGCAGTACGCCGCGGCCCACGGGGCCGCCCTCACCGTCGTCGAGCCGGACTGGGTCGACGACGACCCCGACGCCGACACCGTCGCCATCGTGCCCATCGGCCCCGCACTACCCGTGAGCGAGGCGTTCTCGGCCGTGGCGCCGGGAGGTCCGGCCGGGACCGGCCCGTACCGCCGCACCCGCCCGTCGAAACGGGCCACCGCCGTTGCTGCGGTCGCGTTCGGTCTGCTCGCCGTCGGCGGAACCGCGGCAGCCCTGGGCTACACGTCGTCGAAGGACACCGGCCCGACCACCTCCGATCAGGTGTACGTCCCCGACGTGACGACGACGACCGCGCGACCGACGACCACGGTGACTCCCACCTCCGTGGCGCCTCCGCCGACGACCGTCCCGGTGACCGTCGAGCCGAGCGACGACGAGACGTACTACGAGAGCACCTCGGATACTTTCGAGCCGCCGCCGCCCTTGCCGCCCCCACCACCGGAGACCGTCGTCACCACCACACCGCCGCCCGCTGTCACGACAACCACCGCCGTGACCACCACGACCACCGTCACCACGACAACGAAAAGCGCGCCCACCACCACGACCACCACATCCACCACCACCACGACCGCAGGGGGCTGAGCTCCGGCGATTTGCGCAACGCATTTTCCAGCGCAGCCGATGCCCTATGCTCGATCGTCGGGAACGATTGACCAGCGTCATAGATGTACAGCAACGAAGGGTTTTTATGCGCTACACGGGGGCCGCACGCTCCGCAGGAATGTTTCGACTACGCGCAGCGGCACTCGGAGGGGCATCGCTGATCTCGCTCGGCCTGTTCGCCGCTCCGGCGTCGGCCGCGCCGGCGGAAGTTCCGCAGTTGTCCGCGGACCAATTGCCGGGCGAGCTGGTCGATGCCATCTCTCGCGATCTGAAGATTTCCCCGCAGCAATATCTGCAGCGCGCCTCCGACGCACAGCGTCTGCGTAATTACGCCGACGACTTCCGCTCTCAGCACCCCTCCGACTACGCCGGCGCATGGATCGGCGACGACGGTGTGCCGGTCGTTGCCGTGACCACCGACGAAGCCGCCCGCGAGGTGGCCCGCGACGGTTATCGAGCGCGCCAGGCGCCTGTGTCCGCGGACGGACTCGAAGCCAGCCTCGACCAGTTCAACCGCTGGGCATCGGCTCTGCCTCGCGAGATCTCGTCTCAAATCAATTCCGCCGGAATCGATTTCCTGAACAATCGCGTGGTGGTCGACGTCGCCAACACCGAGATCGGTCGCGTGCTCAACCTGCCGACGCTGATCGCCAACCTGCAGGTCGTACTCGCGCCGGTTCCGTCCACGCCCAACGCCAGCGGAGCGATGGGAGGCGACACCTACGTCACGACCAATTCGCCCATCGAATCCGCGGCGCTCGAAGACATCGGCGTGTGCTCCTTCGGGTTCAACGCCGAGGACGCAGCAGGTCGACCTGTCAATTTGACTGCCGGACACTGCAATCCGAACAACAGCACCGGCGCCGGCGGTGCCAGCGTGTTCCTGCCCGACTACGGCGACGTTCGCAAGAGCCGGCCCGTCGGCACATTCGACGGCTCCAGCGTCGGCGCTGCAGACGGTTTGGACTACGCGTCCATCTCGCTGAACGACGCCGGCGTGGCCGCCGGTCTCGACCGGCCGACGGTGCGCGGCGCGAACGGCGGGGCGCTGACCATCACCGGAACCGCGGAACCCGTTGTGGGCGCGCCGGTCTGCAAGTCGGGCCAGTCGTCGTCGTTCACGTGCGGCGTCGTCGTCGCCGACCGCGTCGAGACTCAGCTCTTGATGGAAGACGGGACGTCACGCACCATCGACGGCTTCGCCAGCACTGCGTGCACACTGTCCGGAGACAGCGGCGGCGCGATCGTCTCGGGGACACTGGCTTTGGGAATCACCAGTGGCTCCAACAGCGGTGGCGCCCCGAGCTGCTCGGAAGCCAATCTCGCACTCGCGCAGTACGGCGGAACCGCAAGTCTCGGAATTCCAGTGCAGCGAGTCGTGGACGCCACGGGTGCGACGGTCCGAACGGCGTTGTCGCCGGCCTGAGATTCACCGTCGGGAGCCGGGCTCGTGAACCGGACACAGCCCACCGTTGTCGGGTAAGGTTCCGCGTACGAGGTGGACGATCGGTTTGTTTTTGCCGCCTGAAACCTCTCATCGATCGGGTTTCGATACGTGACGTCGGAACCCTACGTACCTAGGAGATTCGCAATGGGCTCATCGTTGTTCGACTTGAGTTGGACCATCTTCCAGTACTCGTGGAACATCGGTCTGAACGCCGGAAAGCTTCTCGGCTACTCCTGACGTGAAGCCGAAGAAAGCCCCGATCCATTCACGATGGGTCGGGGCTTTCTTCTGTGCCGGCACAGCACTTCTCACAGACGAACGAAGCCGCCACCGAACGAGTTCGGTGGCGGCTTCGTTGGTTCGGGTGGAGCGTGTTATTTGGTGGCCCACTGGGTGGTGCCGGGTGCTGCGTTCAGGGTGTTGAGGTAGTCGATGCCGGCGATGACGAGCGTCGGGCCTCCGGCGATGATCGTGCCGAGCACGCCACCGACGCCTGCACCGGTCACCAGTCCGACGCCGGGGAAGACGACTCCGCCGACAACTGCGCCGATGATCGTTCCGGTCAGTCCACCGATCGCAGTGGCCAAGCCGAGCTGCGAGGTGAACGCCTGCTGCGCCTTGAGGTTCTCGTCAGGCGACGCAACCTTGGTCTCGGCCGGCGCGATGGACGGCGCTGCCATGTTGGGGAACAGCGTGACGGTGCGTCCCTCGTTGGTGATCGTGGTCTCGAACGGGAACTCGATACCGTTCAGGTTGAGCGACACCGGGAGAACGAGAACCGTGTTGTCCTTGTTGTCGAGGAGCTCGACCGACTTGCCGTCGTCGGCCACCTTGAAGATGCCCGCGTCAACGGTGGTGACAACGCCTGCACCCTCGACCTTGGTGCTGTAGTTGATGTTGCTCGGGCCGTCGGTGGCCGCGGGCGGTGTCGGGTCTGCATAAGCAGTTCCCGTGTAGACGCCCAGGGAGGCAATCACCAGGGCAGAGGTCGCAACGAGTCGCCGCAGATTCATTCGGGTGTTTCTCATTTCTTCGTTTGTGCAAGCCGTCCCGACTCTGCAGACACAGTATCGGTGCGGTCACGTACTAACAACACGGAGGTTTCGATCCGAAACACATGCTCGTATTGGATGTGGAATCGGTATCCGCGTCCGTTTCGAGAGGTCTCGAGTCTGGCGAACGATAGCAGCAAAGACCGACCACGCGCGCTGTTCTGTCGGCCGGCGTTCCGTGAAGTTAGGAATACCTGCACTGAGGGTGTGTCGTACCCACCACATACCGTGTGCACATTGCCCGGTTCGGTTCGCTTGATTCCGTCGTCCGACCTGGGCAGCACGTCCGTCGAGTGTTATGTTACTGATGAGTAATCGTCCGTTTGTTACTGGTCGGTAACTTTGGTTGGCTTTCGACCACTCGAGGCCGACCCCAGGCGACGCCCGTCGCCAGAACGAAAGGCGACCACATGAATGCGCTGACGATCTCGTTGGGCACGTTCGGTGCCCTGCTGAGCCTCGTGTGCTGGGCGTACTTCTTCCGCGGAGTAGTCACGATCCTGCGGAGCATTGCGTTGGGTCAACCCGACCGCACCCGCATGGGTCCGTTCGTGCCGCGCTTCAAGCAGATGTGCATCGAGTTCGCTGCGCACACGCGCATGAACAAGTTCCGCAGCGTCGGCTGGGCTCACTGGCTCGTCATGGTCGGCTTCATGCTCGGCGCGATCCTGTGGTTCGAGGCGTACGGCCAGACGTTCAACCCAGAGTTCCACTGGCCGATCTTCGGCGATTGGGCGATCTACCACCTGATGGACGAGATCCTCGGCATCGGCACCGTCGTAGGCATCGTGACCTTGATGGTCATCCGTCAGCGGAACCATCCGCGCAACCCGGAGCGCCTCTCGCGGTTCAGTGGTTCCAACTTCCGCGCCGCGTACTTCGTCGAGTTCGTCGTTCTGCTCGAGGGTCTGGGCATGATCTTCGTGAAGGCCGGGAAGATCGCGACCTACGGCCACTCGAACCCGTGGACCGACTTCTTCACCATGAACCTGGCGAAGCTGCTCCCCGCCAGCGTCACCATGGTGTCGATCTTCGCCTTCATCAAGCTCATGTCCGGCATGGTGTGGCTGCTGATCGTCGGGCGCAACATCACGTGGGGCGTCGCCTGGCACCGGTTCAGCGCGTTCTTCAACATCTACTTCAAGCGTGAGGCCGACGGCGGCGTCGCCCTGGGCGCAGCCAAGCCGATGATGTCCGGCGGCAAGGTCCTCGTGATGGAGGACGCCGACCCCGACGTCGACGCCTTCGGCGCCGGCAAGATCGAGGACTTCTCCTGGAAGGGCTGGCTCGACTTCACCACGTGCACCGAGTGCGGCCGCTGCCAGTCGCAGTGCCCCGCGTGGAACACCGGAAAACCGTTGTCCCCCAAGCTCCTCATCACCTCACTGCGCGACCACGCGAACGCCAAGGCGCCGTACCTTCTGGCCGGTGGTCGTAAGGACATGGCGGGCGACGAGATCGGACTCGTCGACACCGACGGCAAGCCGGACGAAGCCAAGCTCGCCAAGATCTCTCAAGCCGCCCGTGACGAAGCCGAGCGTCAGCTCGTCGGTGAGACCACGCTCGAAGGTCTCGGCGGCATCATCGATCCCGAAGTTCTGTGGAGCTGCACCAACTGCGGTGCGTGCGTCGAGCAGTGCCCCGTCGACATCGAGCACGTCGACCACATTCTCGACATGCGTCGCTACCAGGTTCTGATCGAGTCGGAGTTCCCGTCCGAGCTCGCCGGCCTGTTCAAGAACCTCGAGAACAAGGGCAACCCGTGGGGCCAGAACGCCAAGGACCGTCTCAACTGGATCAACGAGATGGAGTTCGACATTCCGGTCTTCGGACAGGACGCCGACAGCTTCGAGGACTACGAGTACCTCTTCTGGGTCGGCTGCGCGGGTGCGTACGAGGATCGCGCGAAGCGGACCACGAAAGCAGTCGCCGAATTGTTGGCCACTGCAGGTGTGAAGTTCATGGTTCTCGGCGCCGAGGAAACCTGCACCGGTGACTCCGCTCGCCGCGCCGGCAACGAATTCCTCTTCCAGCAACTGGCGATGCAGAACGTCGAGACCCTGAACGCCGTGTTCGAGGGCACGCCCGAGAACAAGCGCAAGATCGTCGTGACCTGTGCCCACTGCTTCAACGCACTGGGCAACGAGTACCCACAGGTCGGCGGCCGCTACGAAGTTGTTCACCACACCCAGCTGTTGAACCGTCTCGTGCGGGCGAAGAAGCTGATTCCCGTTGCGTCCGTGCAGGAAGACGTCACGTACCACGATCCGTGCTTCCTCGGCCGCCACAACAAGGTGTACGACGCTCCGCGTGAACTCATGGCCGCGTCGGGCTCCAACCTCAAGGAAATGCCGCGTCACGGCGAGCGATCCATGTGCTGTGGTGCCGGTGGCGCTCGCATGTGGATGGAAGAGAAGATCGGCAAGCGGATCAACATCGACCGCGTCGACGAGGCACTGTCCACGTCGCCGAAGAAGATTGCGACCGGCTGCCCCTTCTGCCGCGTGATGCTCAGCGACGGCGTCACGGCTCGACAAGAAGCCGACGCTCCGGACGCGGTCGAGGTCATCGACGTCTCGCAGCTGCTTCTGGGGTCGATCTCGCGTGTCGACGCCGCCCAGCTCGGACAGAACATCAAGGTGATCCCGCGCGAGAAGCCGGCCGCGGACAGCACGGTGACGACAGTCGACGCGGAAGAGCCCGTGGGCAACACCGCGACGGCGTCTGTCGCCACGGAGGACAAGGCCGCCGAGCGTGAGGCAAGCCGTGTCGCTCCCGTCGAGGAGCCGGCCGACTCGTCGGCAGACGTCGCCAAGGCGGCGCCTGCCAAGGGTCTGAAGATGAAGGGGCTCGCCAAGGCTCCCGGCGCGAAGGCACCGGGCGCGAAGGCTGCCCCCGCGGAGGCCACGGCGTCCACCGGGGCCGAGGCACCGACCGATACTCCGGCACCGAAGGCCGGCGGACTCAAGATGGCCGGCGGCGCAAAAGCTCCGGGCGCCAAGGGATTGCAGGTCAAGGGCAAGGCTCCGGGCGCAAAGCCCGCTGCTGCTCCGGCTTCGGACGCCGCTGAGGCACCGTCGTCGGAGGCTTCGGCGTCGAATGCTCCTTCGACGGCTTCTGCCTCGACGGCTTCTGCACAGTCTGACGCCACCGAGGTCACCCCCACCGTCAAGCCCAAGGGCCTGGCGGTGAAGTCGGGCTTCAAGAAGCCGGGCGCGAAGGCACCGGGTAAGCCTGCGGCTTCGACCGAGCCTGCTGCGGAAGCTCCTACGTCTGAGGCACCTGCAGAGAAGGCTCCTGCACCTGAGGCTCCCTCGGCTGAGTCCGCTACGACCGAGGCCCCTGCATCCGAGGTCGCTGCGTCCGAGGTCAAGCCCACGGTCAAGGCCAAGGGCCTCGCGGTCAAGTCCGGGTTCAAGAAGCCGGGCGCCAAGGCTCCGGGTGCTGCCGCGCCCATAGCCCCGGCCGAGCCGGCCAAGGCTGACGAAGCTCCTGCTACTGACACGAGCAGCCCGGAGCCTGAGTCCAACGGAGCCGCAGCCGCAGGCGCCGAGTCCAACGGGGCCGAGTCCAACGGCTCGGCGGCTGCCGAACCGGCGAAGGCGGACTCCCCCGCTCCCCCGAAGCCCAAGGCAGGCGGGCTCGGCTTCAAGTCGGGCGCGAAAGCACCGGGCAAGCGAAACTAGACACAGCTACTGCTCAACACCCCTGCCGGTTCACCGGCGGGGGTGTTCTGCTTTCTGCGGCCCTACCCGCTACGCCCCCACCAAACTCGCCCACCACGACCGCTTCGCCACCGGCGCGAACGGAACCGAACAGGCAAGTGCGACGGCCCCTTTCGCGACCACATCAGCCGGCTGGGCCGCGACCAGAACGGGAGTGCGCGTCGTGATGGCCATGATCGATGTGACCGACGGGATCGTCGCGGCGTTACCGTGCACCATGATTCGTTCGGGCCGAGTGTCGAGCCCCGCCACCGAGGCTGCGACGCGCGACGCCATGCGGTTCACGTCGCCGGCGATGAGGTCCTCGTACTCGTCACGGGTCACACGCACCTGATGACCGGGACAGACGCCGACCACCGTGGACGTGCTGACCGTCAAACGATGCCGCGCGCGGACGCAGGAGACCGTGAGGTCGCGTAGCGCGCACCAGTTGGGGTCGTAACTCGGGTCGACGCGGCGCACTTCGGAGACAAGATGGTCGAGCAACAGGCGATCCGCACACGCTGCCCCGAACTCGTCTGCGCCCAGCTCGGCGTTGGATCCGCCCGCCGACACCACGGTGCCGGCGAAATCGATGTCCACGATCACCGTCGGCCCGTCGATCTGCCCACTGCGGCGCAACCACACGTCCGCCGCTTCTGCACGCGAGATCACGGTGGGCTTTCCCGGCACTCCTGCGTCGGACAAGGCCTCGACGAGGGCGCGACGCGGCCACCGCGTGGGGTGGACGGCCACGATGTGGTCGTAGTGTCGCGCCCGGTCGGTTGCCAGCGCGGCGATAGCTCCTGCGGCGTCGCGCGAGCTGATGGACCGCCCGCGGTGCCCGAGCCTGGGGTCGTCACCCACGGGGATGACGGTCAGCGACGTCGACGCGTCGATGGAGGGCACGGAGGAGTCGGAGGATCGGTAGGTGGCGACCGTGAGGGCGTCGGAGCCGATCAAGAAACCGAGTATGTGTCGCATGGCGGATCTCCTTGGTCGAGCGCCGTCGGTGCGCCCGTACCAAGACATTCCACAACTCGGGCTTTCGGTGCTCCTGAAAAACTCCTGGCAAGCTCCTGTCAAAGGTATTGGTTGTAGAACGCCAGTTCCGATTCGCGTGCATCGATGATGGTCTCGACCCGCCGAAAACCGTGGGCCTCACCGGGGTACGCGATGTATCGGTGCGGGATGCCCTTCTTCACCAGTGCGTCGCGGAATCGCTCGGCCTGCGCAGGGGGAACGATGGGATCGTCCAGCCCCTGCAGAAGTAGGACCGGGCAGCTGAGGCCGTCCACGTTGTTCAGTGGCGCCCGACTTCGGTACAGCTCTGCCGCTTCGGGAACGGGTCCGATCAATCCGTCGATGTATCGCGATTCGAAATCGTGGGTCTCCTCGACGAACTTCTCCAGTTCGGCAACCCCGTAATACGAAGCACCGCAGGCGAACACGTCGGACGACGTGAGCGCGGCGAGTACGGTCCATCCGCCTGCCGAGCCTCCTTCGACAGCGAGTCGAGAACCGTCGGCCACGCCTTGTTCGGCCAGACCGCGAACGGCGGCCACCGTGTCCTCGACGTCGACGACTCCCCACTGCCCGCGCAGGCGATTGCGGTACTCCCGCCCGTAACCGCTGGACCCTCCGTAGTTGACGTCCACGACCCCGTATCCGCGGGAGGTGAAGAACGCGTGCACGGCGTCGAGTCGCGGCGCTACATGGGCGGTCGGTCCACCGTGTACGAACGCGATGAACGGTGGCAGCGTCCCGTCCGGCCCGGTGAACTCGGGGTTGCGGGGCGGGTAGACGACGGTGTGCACCTCCCGATGCGGTCCCTGAAACGTCATCTGTTGCGCCACAGGCAGATACGCGACGTCCGGAACCTCGTCGAGAGCAATCCTGATCTCGGTGAGTTCCATCGTCGGCAGGTCGAGAACTCGAATGCCCGACGGTATCGCAGCGCCGCCGGTCCGCAGCAGGACGCGCGTGCCGTCCACCTCGAGCAGATCGATGCTGGTGTGTCCGCCGAGATCGACGTCGGTGAACTCGCCGGTGGCGGGATCGAGAAACGCGAGAGTGTCGGTGCCGAGTGTTCGGACGGTGAGCAGCCGCTCGCCGGCCGGTGCGTACCAGCGAGATCCTAACTGCCACAACGGTGCACCGATGTCGGCATCGACGATCCCGACCGGGGTGCGATGCCCACCGTCGACCTCGTAGCGGTAGAGGTTCCACCACCCGCTGGTGTCGCTGATGGCGTACAGGTGGTCGTCGTCGATCCAGTCCGGCTGGAGCAAGGACTCCTCGACGCCTCCGGTGAGTACTGTCCAATCGCCGGCAGCACTGTCTGTACCGAGGGGGGCGCACCGCAGTTCGGTTCCGTCCCAGGGCATCTGCGGGTGGTCCCAGGCGATCCAGGCGAGGCGTCGGCCGTCGGGAGAAACGCGAGGGTAGGCCAGAAAGCGGGATCCGGAGACCACCGACCGCGCCGGTGAACCGTCCGTCGGAATGACACAAATGTCACGACGAATCCGACCGTTGAGGCTCACAGCCTCACGTACGCACCAGATTTCGTCGCCTCGCGTCGACAAGTCGCCGTAGCGCACCCGGCGGCCGGTGTCGGGCGTCAGAGGCGTCGGAACTCCGTCGTTCACCACGTACACGCGCTGATCAGAGAACTCGCTGAACACCAGGCGACCGTCGTCGGTGACGGTCCAGGACCCACCGCCGTATTCGTGAACGCGGGTGCGCGCGTCCCACGGCGGCGGCAGCACGTCGACGGGACCGGGGCGTCTGATGGCGGTTCGGCCACCTTCG
Source organism: Rhodococcus sp. 320_ES (assembly GCF_059691855.1). NCBI lineage: Bacteria > Bacillati > Actinomycetota > Actinomycetes > Mycobacteriales > Nocardiaceae > Rhodococcus > Rhodococcus sp. 320_ES. The sequence continues at coordinate 808,900 of NZ_JCAWAG010000002.1, forward strand.
GTCGGACGCGATTCCGCCCACCACACCTCGTCACCGACGAACCGCGCGCCGAACACGGGGTGTCCGCTGGATGCGAGGTCGGCGGCGGTGATCGGTGATGTCCAGGTTCCGTAGGGCGCAGTGGTCACACGGCGAGACTAGCGAAAGTCGGTCGCGTCGAACGTGACGCGAATGCGGGTGATCTTGCCCGGCCGAGCCGTGTTTCGATGTGTTCGAGTGCCGTTTACAGGCTCGATTGCCCTACAGGGCTCGCGAACACGCAGAAGGCTCTCGAACAACCTCACACCGGCGCCAACAACTCCGGCCCGTTGTTGCGCACGCTGTTCACCGCGCTGCTCACCTCGTACGGCTCGAGGGTGGGCTCGGGGATGGAGCGCAACAACTCCTCTGCATCCGGCAGTGTCGGATCGAGCCACTGCGTCCGCAGATCGGCAGGAACGATCACCGGGGAGCGGTCGTGAATGTGACCGAGCGAGTCGGTGGCCGACGTCGTCAGCACCGTGCACGACACCACCCACTCACCCGACGCCGAGTCGCGCCAGAACTCGTACAGCCCCGCCATGGCGAGCACATCGTCGTCGCCGTGCAGGAAGTACGGCACCTTGGCGCCGTCTCGCTTCTCCCACTCGTAGTAGCCGTCCGCGGGCACGATGCACCGCCGCGACGTCGCGGCCTTCTTGAACGCGGGCTTCTCGGTCACGGACTCGGACCGGGCATTGATCATGCGCGCCCCGATCTTCCGATCCTTGGCCCACGACGGGATCAAACCCCAACGCGCCGTTCGTAATTGGCGAACAGGAGGGTCGTCTGGGTGATCCTTCAGGACACGGTCGAGCACGATCCGCACCGGGTTCGTCGGAGCCACGTTGTAGTTGGGCGGCAGTTCGTCGTCGAGCGCCAACGCTATGTCGAACATCGACGTCAGGTCGGCGTCGGATCGGGTGTTGGCGTAGCGACCGCACATGGGATCCATTATGACTCGTTTGCCCGTCGCCTCTTCGGGTATCCGAGCCGTATGACCCAGGACGGACCAGCACAGCAGGCACGACAGGACATCGCGGAAAAGGTCAAGGGGCGCGCCAAGGAGGTGTTCGGCGCGATCACCGGCAAGGACAACTTGGCCGAAGAGGGACGAGCCCAGCAGGCAGAAGTGACGTTGCGCCGCGAGGCCGAAGCCGAGGAAACCGCAGCGGCCGTGCAGGCAGAGGAAGCAAATCAGAATCTCGCGGAAGCGGAGAAGGACGCCGAGGACGCCAGGCAGTCGGTCGAGGACATCACCGACGCCAACGAGGCTGCCGCGCAGAACGACCGGCTCGAACAGAAGCGTGCCGCCGAGGCGCGGGCCATGCAGTCCGCCGAACTCGGCCGCGTCGCCGCGGAGAATGCGAGCGTCCGCAAGATGGAAGAAGCAGTCGTGGATCGACACGACGAGGAACTGAGCGCGTCCGAGGAGATCGACGCTGCCACCAAGGACTACGCGGACGCGAAGGCAAAGGCCGACGCACTCGAACGTCGCGCCGAGGAAGCCCGAAAGAACGCCGAAGAGAAGATCGAAGGAACCGAATGAGCGCGCTGAGCCTCCCCCGTCGCATCCTGCGGCTGCAGTACACCATCGTCCGCCTCCCGTGGGAGGTACTCGAGGCCAAGGTCATCAGGCAGATGGACTCCGAGAACCCCGCACGGGTGGGATACGAGCAGGTCGCGGGCACCGTGGACGGCGTGGTCGGAGCAGTGCTGGGCGACGCCGATCTGAGCAAGCGCGGCGAAGCGATGCGCAGCGCCGCGCGAGATCGCGCACGGGCCGTCGCGCTCGACCTGGAGGCACAGCGACTTCGCGCACAGGCCAAGGCGGACAAGGAGCAAACCGAAGCCGCCGCGAAGGCAAAGGCCGAGAAGGCTCGCAAGGACGCGGCCGACAAGATCGCCAAGGCGGCCGACGACGAGATCGCGGACAAGATCGACGCCGGGCGCAAGGCGACCGAGAAGATGGAAGCCGAGCAGGATCGGGCCGACAAGATCGCCGACGCACGCATCGACGCAGCAGAAGCCGAGCGTGAGGCACTGCTGGACGAGGTCGAGCGCGAGAAACAGGACCGCGAAGAACCGCAGAAAAAGGTTCTGAAGAAAGCCGCTGCCAAGGCCGAGGAGGCCGACGACAAGCGTGACGACGCCGAGCGGCTGTCCGACGTCGTGGAGGCCAACGAGTAAACCGGTGGACAGCGGGTGGAATCATGGGTCGCGTGAGCACAGAGACGACAGACACCGAGACTGCCAACTCCGGGACGGCGAACTCCGGGACAGCGAACTCCGGGGTGGCGCATCCTCACCACCGCGTCCCCCGCGTCTTCGAGCAGTCCGAGAAGCTCCAGAACGTTCTGTACGAAATTCGTGGCCCGGTGCACGCTCACGCCGCCCGGCTCGAGGCCGAGGGCCATCGGATTCTCAAGCTCAATATCGGTAACCCTGCGCCGTTCGGCTTCGAGGCACCCGACGTCATCGTTCGGGACATGATCGCGTCGCTGCCGTTCGCGCAGGGCTACTCCGAATCCAAGGGGATCATCTCCGCTCGTCGCGCCGTGGTCACCCGGTACGAGCTGGTCCCGAACTTCCCCGAATTCGACGTCGACGACGTGTATCTGGGTAACGGCGTCTCCGAGCTCATCACGATGACGATGCAGGCCCTGCTCAACGACGGCGACGAGGTGCTCATCCCCGCGCCGGATTACCCTCTGTGGACGGCGATGACGACCCTCGCCGGCGGCAAGGCGGTGCACTACCTGTGTGACGAGGGGAACGACTGGAACCCCGACATCGACGACATCGAATCGAAGATCACCGACCGGACGAAAGCCCTCGTCGTGATCAACCCGAACAACCCGACGGGCGCGGTGTACTCGAAGGACGTGCTGACCCGTCTCGTCGCCCTGGCCCGCAAGCATCAGTTGCTCCTGTTGGCGGACGAAATCTACGACAAAATTCTCTACGACGACGCCGAGCACATCTCGCTGGCCACGCTCGCGCCGGACCTGCTGTGCCTGACGTTCAACGGTCTCTCCAAGGCGTATCGCGTTGCCGGCTACCGGTCGGGCTGGCTCGTCATCACCGGCCCGACCGATCACGCGGCGGGGTTCATCGAGGGCATCAACCTGATGGCGTCGACTCGTCTGTGCCCCAATGTTCCTGCGCAGCACGCGATTCAGGTGGCACTGGGCGGTCACCAGAGCATCGAGGACCTGATTCTTCCCGGCGGCCGCCTGCTCGAACAGCGTGACGTCGCATGGTCGAAGCTCAACGAGATCCCGGGCGTCTCCTGCGTGAAACCGCGTGGCGCGCTGTATGCCTTTCCCCGCCTCGACCCCGAGGTGCACGAGATCCACAACGACGAGAAACTCGTCCAGGACCTGCTGCTGCAGGAGAAGATCCTCGTGGTGCAGGGCACGGGCTTCAACTGGCCCGACCACGATCATCTACGCATCGTGACGCTCCCGTGGGCTCGTGACCTCGCCACCGCCATCGAGCGGTTCGGCAACTTCCTCTCCTCGTACTCGCAGTGAACGACGCCGAATTCGTCGCGGCCCTGCCGAAAGTCGAACTTCACGTTCACCTCGAGGGGTCCATGTGGCCCAGTACGCTTCGCGCGCTGGTGGACAAGCACGGCCTGGAGGGTTTTCCGGTCGACGAAGCCGGTCTGCGTGAGTGGTTCGAGTTCCGGGATTTTCCGCATTTCATCGAGGTCTACCTGAAATCGATCACGACCCTGATCGACGAGGACGACTTCTCACGGCTCGCGTACGACAGCATCACCGCGCTGGCGACGCACAACACGCGCTACGCCGAGATGCACGTGTCGCTCTTCGGTCACCTGATGCGCGGTGTCGACGCCTCCGTGGTGTTCGACGGTATCGAGGACGGCCGAATCAGGGCCGAGCGCGACAGCGGCGTCGTCGTCCGCTGGATTCCCGACTTTCCGGGTGACTTCGGACTGGACGCGGCGAACCGCACGCTCGACGCGGTGCTCGCCGACCGCCGCGACTCCGTCGTCGCCTTCGGTATCGGGGGCATCGAGGTGCCCCGCGATCCGTTCGGCCCCGTGTTCCGTCGCGCGATCGACGCCGGCCTGCACAGCGTTCCTCACGCCGGCGAAACCGAAGGTCCGGACCGGGTGTGGTCGGCCATCCGCGACCTCGGCGCGGAGCGGATCGGACACGGGATAGCCGTGATGCAGGACCCCGCGTTGGTGGATCATGTTCGCGAACACCGTATTCCGATCGACGTGTCACCCACGTCGAACGTCCGGACCCGCATGGTTCGAGACATCAGGGACCATCCCCTGCCCGCCATGATCGACGCCGGACTGCTCGTCACCCTCAACAGCGACGACCCGTCGATGTTCGGAACGGACCTCACTCGCGAATATCGGGCGGCTCTGGAGATGGGCCTCGACCGACGCACCGTGGCCACTTTGGCGATGAATGCCGTCGACGCGTCGTTCATCGATCCCGATCTCGGGGGCTCGATTCGCGCCGAAATTCAGCAATTCATGTGACTCCACACATACCGCGACCGTAGTCCTGGGGTCCGATACAAAAAAATCGGCTCGAGAGGAGTACCTTCGTACCTAGCACCACGCGTGCTCGAAAGCACCGACCGCGACGCCACCCCCCGGCGGCGCGTTCGGAAGGTGGCGGGGGACACCCCCCCTGCTTCCCCGCCACCGCCTTTCGCACATATCTTCTGGCTCCCACTACTCTCGACGCCGTGGACCACAGCCATTCCCACGGAACCGGGCCAATCCCCGTCGGTCCTGTCGCCTCCCGCATCGTTGTCGGAATCCTCACCGTCGTCGGCATCGCGGCGATCGTCGGAGTTGCGTTGTTGTGGCCCGCGAAGCAGGACATCGCCGTCCCCCTCCCGTTCCAGACGCAGAGCGGTGGCGTCGCCGCGACGGAGAGCGGAACCGTCACCCTCCAGGACCTCGGAGCATGCGGAAGCCCCTCGGCCGGAAAGGTTTTCACGGGCAACCCGACTCCACCGGTGGATGCGGCGTACGAGTGCCAGCGCAGCATCGTGCGCATCGACACCGGCACGAACGCGGGCACATCGACGCTTCTCGAGATCTCCCCCGGCCCCGGTGCGCCCGACCTGCGTGTGGGCGACGAAATTCGACTGGTGCGCGGCGAGGACTCGTCGGGTAGCCCGCAGTATGCGTTCGACGATTACACCCGCGGCACGCCGCTTCTCGTCGTCGGTCTGATCTTCGCCGTGGTGATCGTCGCGGTCGCGCGATGGCGGGGACTGCGTGCGCTCCTGGGCATCGGCGTCGCCCTCGCGGTGCTGGTCGGTTTCATGTTGCCGGCGATTCTCGCCGGGTCGTCGGCGCTGCTCGTCGCGCTCATCGGCGGCACGGTGATCCTCTACTGCGTCCTCTACCTGGCCCACGGAGTGAACCTGCGCACCAGCTCCGCCCTGCTGGGCACGATCGTGTCGATGGGACTGGCCGCGCTGCTGTCCGACCTCGCGATCAGAGCCACCAGGGTGACCGGGTTCTCCGAGGAGCAGAACACCAACGTCCAGGCCTACATCGGTCAGGTGAGCATCACCGGGCTCCTGCTGGCCGGTTTCATCATCGGGTCGTTGGGCGTGCTCAACGACGTCACGATCACTCAGGCGTCCGCCGCCTTCGAGCTGGCGGCGCTCGACGAGGACGCCTCGCGGCGGTCCATCTTCGGTTCCGCGATGCGCGTGGGCCGCGATCACATCGCCAGCACGGTGTACACGCTGGTCCTGGCCTATGCCGGTGGCGCGCTGCCGCTGCTGCTTCTGTTCAGCGTCGCGGGGCGATCGATCGGCACCGTGCTCACCGGAGACGCCGTCGCGATCGAGATCGTGCGGTCCTGTGTGGGCGGCGTTGCGCTCGCGTTGTCGGTGCCGTTGACCACGGGCATCGCGGTGCTTCTGGCGCGGCCTCTGGGCGGCGGCAGGGCGAAATCGTCAGGTGGACGGCACTCGGTGTGAGATCCGTAACGAACATCGACTGGGCCACGAAGTAACAGACGAACGGACCGATGTAGCTTCGCAAAACAAACTTGTGTAATGTTTGGAACGGGTCCGGGGACCATGTAAACGCGTGACCTGTTCAGGATCGGTCGGTGGTCATTGCCGCCACGGCCTCGTCCAGTCAACGCGCCACACACCTGGAGGGCACCTAGATGAACACCCTGACCGCCGACGACGTCGATCGCATCCGAGAGGTCATCGGCAAGTACGGAAAGCTGTCGGTTGCCACCATCGGCGACGAGGACGATCTCTACGACCAGGGCCTCACATCTCACGCGAGCGTGAACGTGATGATCGCCCTCGAGGACGAATTCGACATCGAGTTCCCCGATCGTCTGCTGCAGAAGGCCACCTTCGCCAGCATCTCCGCAATCGCCGACGCCGTCGCGCAGCTGGCGTGATCGACATGAGCATTCTCGACAACACGATCGACGCCACAGCCTCGATCGCCGAAACCGCTGTCGCCGCCTCCCTCGACGAGGTCTTGGCCGTCGTACGAAGCAACGCCGAACTCGTCGATCGGGAAGCCCGCTTCCCAGCCGAGTCCGTCCAGGCACTGCGCTCCGCGGGTCTGCTGGCCGCGTCGGTTCCCGCGTCCTACGGCGGCGGCAACATGACGCTCACCGAGCTCACCAACATCGCACGGGCGCTGGGCGCAGAGTGCGCATCGACCGCGATGATCTTCGCGATGCACCACATTCAGGTGCTGAGCCTCGTTCGGCACGGCCAGTCCCACGCCGCCGTGCGCGACTTTTTGCACGAGATGGTGCAGACCCAGCCCCTCGTCGCATCGGCGACCACCGAGATCAACATCGGCGGGGACGTTCGTTCGAGCGGCTGCGCTGTCGAATACGACGGTGACCGCTTCACGCTGACCAAGAACGCACCGGTGATCTCGTACGGCGAGTACGCCGACGCCATCCTGGCCACCGCGCGTCGCAACGTCGACAGTGCACCGAGCGATCAGGTCCTGGTGGTCTGCCGCCGCGAGGACATCACTCTGCAGAAGACCGGCACGTGGGACACCATGGGCTTCCGCGGCACCTGCAGCCCCGGCTTCATGCTGCGGGCATCGGGTGATCGTGACTGCGTGCTCAGCGACAGCTACAGCGACATCTCCGCTCGCACCATGCTTCCCACCGCTCACGTCATGTGGGGCGGTGCCTGGCTCGGTATCGCCGACGCCGCAGTTCGCAAGGCGCGCAAGTCGGTTCAGAAGCTGGCTCGCAAGAACCCGGGCACCACACCGCCCTCGGCAGCCCGTCTTGCCGAGCTGCTCGTCGTGCACCAGCAGCTCTCGGACACCGTGTTCACCGCGGCCCACAAGTTCGATTCGATCGCCGACGATCCCGATCAGCTCAACTCCATCGGGTTCGCGCTCTCGATCAACAACGTCAAGGTCACGGCGTCGGATCTACTGATCGACATCGTCGGTCGGGCGCTGCTCATCTGCGGCATCGCCGGTTACCGCGAAGACAGCGAACTGCGTATGAGCCGCCATCTGCGTGACTCTCACGGGTCGGCCATCATGGTGAGCAACGAGCGAATCCTAGGCCACAACGCCCAGCTCGCCCTGGTCTACAAGGGGATCTGATGTCCGTCACCGACGCTCGGCCGGTGACCGATCTCGACACCGCCCGCGCAGACTTCCAAGCACAGCTTGTCGACGCCGGACTGCTCGTCCCCAGCTCGATCGACGGACTCTACGGCCGCTCCGGCGAGTTCGAGGACGTCATCGAACTGATCGACACTCGCGTACGCGCAGCTGGTCAGGCGGCTCACGGAAAGTCGTTGCGACGCTTCCGCTTTCCGCCCGTCTTTCCTCGCGAGTCGTTCGAGAAGACCGACTACATCGCGTCGTTCCCGAACCTCACCGGTGCGATCAACACGTTCGGCGGCGACAACAAGGCGCACGCGTCGCTGTTGGCCGACCGGTCGGAGGGCAAGGACTGGGATCACCACCTCGAGTCCGCCGGGACCATGCTCGTCTCGGCCGCGTGCCACCCGTCGTACTCGATGCTCACCGGAACGCTCCCCGACGGGGGCGTCACCATGGACATCTACGGGTACTGCTTCCGGCACGAACCGGCCATCGATCCCGCTCGCATGCAGGCGTTCCGGATGCACGAGTTCGTGCAGGTCGGCACCCCGGATCAGGCGGTGTCGCATCGTGAATCGTGGATCGAGCGCGGCATGTCGGTCCTGACCGACCTCGGCTTGGACGCAACACCCGTCATCGCGAACGACCCGTTCTTCGGTCGGGCCGGCCGGATGCTCGCCGCCAATCAGCGCAACGAGAACCTCAAGACCGAACTCGTGGTGCGCCTGTACGGAGATCTGGACGAGGGCACTGCCGTCGTGTCGTGCAACTGCCACCGCGACCACTTCGGGCACACGTTCGGTATTTCGACGCCCGACGGCGAGGAGGCGCACAGCGCCTGTGTCGGGTTCGGCATGGAGCGCATCGCGCTCGCGCTGTTCCGCACCCACGGGCTCGACACCGGCAAGTGGCCGGCAAGCCTTCGGGTCTAGTTTTCGACGGTCACTCGGCCACGTGCAACCGCATTGAGCGCGCGCACGTGGCCGCTCGGCTTTCTACCGGCGCTCACTGGGTTTAACCGCACCGTTTGAGTCGCACCGGGCGCGAGATGGAACCACGAGTCGGAGGGCACGAACCCGTCGATGTCGACACAGACGTACTGCGCGGTGTACTCCGCTCCCACGTCGAGGGTCCACATCCCGTCGGCCTCTCGGGCGACTGCGGTGAGGCCGACTGTGTTCTGACGGGGCAGCGCGGGACCGCCCACCACCCGAACATCGTGTGCGACAACCTGTCCGTCGACGACGAGTGTGGTCTCGACGGCGTCGAAGGTACGAGCGCCGAAGCGGTGCGCATGCGACAGGTCGGTGAAGCGGCCGATCACCGCGTCCGCCGTCGTCGCCACCGTCGAGCGGGCAGCGACAGTCACGGGGGTGGATCCTTCCGCTGCCGCCACACCGGCGCCGGTGAACGCCCGCACGTGCAGTTCGCCCACCAAGTCGCGCGCCGTGTCGTTGACCGCGTCGATCCGGTAGCCGTCCATGCCGCCGTCGGTGACCAGAAGAGCGACCGGTGCGCTCGCACGCGCGAGGGCGAACCACGGCGCCTTGGGCGATCCTGCCGAATCCGAAAACCCCCATCCTGCACCGGGTTCGAGATCACGCAACGTCAGGACCAGAGCACCCGCACAGTGCGAGCGTGACCCTCGCCAGTGCCCGTACGACTCGGTGACCGCCTCGCAGATCACGGCGCGCCCGAGATCGAGGTAGTACTCCGGATCGTCTCGGCGCACCGAACTCGGCTCCACCTCGAACACCGTGCGCACGTAGTGGTCCCGGACGTCCTCGAAGTCCCACGACGATCCGCGATCGCGTGGCACCGCCGCCTTCCAGCCCGGAGTGTGGCCGGCTGCGGCCGCCGACCCGAACCAGCTGTCGACGGCCCTGCGCTCGGGCGGGACGGCGAACGCCAACGATTCGGCGGCGAAGCGCACGCCGGCGCTGCGGACGTCGGACAGCGGCCGCAGGTACCCGCCGATCCCGAAGTAGTGGGCGACTCCGGATCCGACGTGCGTGTGCAGGTCACCGCCGGACGGCGAGGACGGAACGTACGGCAACCCCGGCGCCAGCTCGGCCGCGACGGCTGGAATGTCGGCGTCCAGCAACGTAATTCGAGACGAGTCGGCGTCGAGGCCCAGCATCGTCGGCTGTTGATAGGTCTCGCTGCCCCCGCTCAGAACCGCGAGACACGGCTCGTTGACCCTGCTGCGCAGCAGATGTCGTACCTCGTCGAGGGTGTCGGCGACGAACACCGGGTCGTCGGGTGGGTCGACGGTCGCGAACATCACGTCCTGCCACACCAGAATGCCCAGCGCCGAACAGGCGGCGAAGAAGGCGTCGTCCTCGTAGATCATCGTGCCGGTCAGGCGAATCATGTTCAGCCCAGCGTCCCGCACAGCCACCAGGGCCGCTCGCAGCGCGGTCGGATCGTTCTGCACGCTCACCGGATCGAGCGGAACCCAGCAACCACCGCGGCAGAAGACCGGATCGCCGTTGACGGACACGGTCCCCGACGCCGGGTCGAGCGCGACGGACCGGAACCCGACCGTGGTCGAAATACCGTCGACATCAACCGAATACACGACGGGCTCACCGTGCGTGTGCGGCCACCACGGACGCGCGCTGTCGACGACGAACTCGTGATTCACCCGACCGTCGTCTGCGACCGGGACATCGAACACGGTCCCGTCGACCGTGACGGACACGGGCGACGACGCCTCGCCGGCGACGTGAAGTACAGCGGTGCCGTCCGCCCACTCCCCCCACACGCGAACATCGTTGGTTTGGCGACGAACGAGACGCACCGGGCGGAACGGCCCGACGATCGCAGGCGCACCGGAAAACACGGGAGCGCGCCCGAGCATGGAGGTACGCACCCATCGCAACCCCTGCCGATCGGTCATCGACGACCGCCACCGGCCGCGGGGTCTGCGCTTGGACAGGTGCGCATCGAGCGAGCGGAACGCGATGTCGACCGTGATCTCGCCCGCCGGCACGTCGATGCGAACCGGTACGAACATGGACGTCGAGGCGGCGACCGGTTTGCCGTCGAGATAGACTTCGGAAAGTGTTGCCAGCCCGTCGAATTGGAGCTGCCAACTCCCCTCCGGCACCGTCAGTCGACCGCGGTACCAGAAGTCGAGCGCGTCGAGGTCGTCGGTCGACACGTCGAGCGAACTCGACGCGACCGTTCCGGGCACGGTCGCGTCCGACCATTGCGTCGCGACGTCGGACGGGACAGTTGAGGCACCCGCCGGCGTTGCGGTAACGGACCAGGAGCCGAACGGGGTTGTCACACCGCAGATGCTATGACAGCCATTCCGTCGGCCCATGCGGAAGCCATCGAATCGAGGGACTCGTCGACGGACACGGCGCGACCCCGCGCTGCGCGTGCCATCTTGAACTGAACCGACTTGGCACCGGTGGCCACCTCGCGGAACGCGTCCTGAGCGGCCCCGGCTCCGTGCACGCCTCGCGCCTCCAGATACGCGGCCACGTCGGCGGCGAGTTCGGCGGTTGCTCCGCACTGACGCAGGGTTCCGAAGGACCACAGATGGAACTGCTCCGGACCGGCCTGACGCACCCACTCGACGTCGCCTCGAATTCGTTCACCCAGTCGGGCAACGGGATTCGATGTCGGTCGGCGTCGGACGTGCGACCGGATGACGTCGAGGTCGCGGTCGTCGTCGGTTGCCCCCCGTCCCAGCCGATCACGGTCGATGCGAATGCGTTCGATGTAGGGAGGAAGCGAGTTTCGCTCGACGTCCCCGATCGCGAGGGCGCCGCGGAAGTCCTCGCCCTCGAGCCCGTAGTAACCGCTGTTGTGGAAGTACTCCATGCGCTCCCCGGCGGCGTCGAGCACGATCGGGACGACGGTGGTCTTCGTGTGCTCGTTGCGGTAGCTGGTGCCCTCGGTGTCGGGGAGATAGAACCCGTCCACCTCGACGGTCGACATGACACCGTCGTCCAGATTTTCCGCTACCTGATCGGCGAACGGCTTCCAGATGTTCTGCTCGGCCACGTCGACGCCGTAGAGGACCCGCAGATCCTCCGGCTGGAACTTCACGAAGTCCCACTGCCGCCCGTCGAAATCGGCACTGAGAACGAAGGCGGTGGCTGGAACCGGATCCGCTCCGAGCGCATGGAGCACCTCGATCCACAGATCCACGTAGCAGTTCGTCTCGGACCAGATTCGCTCCGACCGATGAATCGGGTGCGGTTCGAACCGATCCGTCCGGGGCACCCTGACCAGCGGAACATGTCCGCTTCGGTCTGCATCCAACGGTGGTGACGTCACGAGTGCCTCCTGATGTAGTGGGGCCGATTGTTTTGCCTCGTCGCACGACTGTCAAGCGCGCCGAACGTTCCCGACCGGGGGCCCGTCCGCAACGGTCCAGTCGGTTCGCGATGTCCGGATTGACCGTAAAACCATACCTGTAGTATGTTATGTACGTTCTAATCGGACTTTGTGCGTTGTCGTTGTCACCACGGCGTCACGCGCTCATGTCTACGCCGTCGGGGCAGTTCCAGGGGAGGATCCCGTGACAGATTTCGCCACCGGCAGGCGCGGCGTCACCTACTTGCGCCCGGTCTTGTCGACCCACCGCACAGCCGAGTTCGCCAACGAACCGGCACACCCCAGCTCCGACCAAGCGGTCACCACGTTCGAAACGTGGTTCGGCTCCACCGACGCGCCGCTGTTCGGCAGCGTTCACGTTCCGGCCTCGGGTCGAGCGCGCGGCGCCGCAGTCCTCTGCGCCCCACTCGGCAAGGAGCACATCACCACGTATCGCGGCATGCGGCAGCTCGCCGAGCGGCTGGCGGCGGCCGGTCTGATGGTTCTTCGGTTCGACTACCGCGGCCAGGGCGACTCGTCCGGCGACCAGCTCGACCCCGAGGCCGTCGCCGGCTGGACAAGCAGCATCGCGCAGGCCGTCGACTACGTCCGCGCCGCCGGCGCCGACCGCGTCTCCCTGGTCGGCCTTCGGGCCGGCGCCCTCCTCGCCTCGCAGGTTGCGGCGTCCGTCGGCCACCTCGAATCGGTCGTGCTGTGGGATCCCGTTCTGTCCGGCCGCAGTTACATGCGCGAGCAGCGCGCTCTCTACAAGATGACGATCGGCGACGACGACCCCTCCGACGAGTCCGTCTCGATTCTCGGCGCGGTGTTCGACCCGACCAGCGCCGCGCACTTGGAGTCCCTGCGCATCGCAGCGGACGACATCGCCACCGCTGCAGCGCCTGTCCTCTGTCTCGTCCGTCCCGAGGAACTGGACTCACGACCGGTCCGCAAGTTGGTGGAGGCGACGAACGCCGAACTCGACGTTGCGCCGAGCCAGAACGCATTCGTCAATCCCCCGAGCTTCGTCTTCTCGGTGCCGACCGGAACGGTCGATCACCTCGCGCGGTGGATCTCGAAGCATCAGGGCGCCGGAACGTCGGACGTCACCCCACGTCGGTGGGACACCGCCCGCGTGCACGTCCGTCCGGACGGTGTCGAGGTGTACGAGTCCATCGAGTATCGAGGCCCCGAACAACTTCTCGCGATCAGCACTCATGTCGAGTCGCGCAGCGATTGCGATGCGCAGGTCGTCATGCACGGCACTGCCAGCGAACACCGGATCGGGCCGGTTCGGCTGTGGGTGGAGTCCGCTCGTCGGATCGCCACCACGAGCGTCGGAGCGATCCGATTCGACCGTCGTGGCACAGGCGACAGCGAGACGGTCGCGCACAACGAGAGCACCTCACCGATGTCGGTCAAGGCGCGCGAGGACGTGGCCGGCATCGTGGGCTCCCTCGACGTGCCCGCCACCCGCACCCTCCACGTCGGCATGTGCTCCGGATCGTGGCATTCGGCGTACGCGGCGGATCGGTTCGGGGCTGCCGCGGTGGTTTTGGTCAACACCGTCGCCTGGTCGCTCAAGCGCAAGCGTCTGCCGGTCAAGGCGGCCAACGTGACCGCCATGAATTCCAAGGTGGCCTCCGGGCTGTTCGTCGTCGCCAAGCGGGTGCGCAACGCAGGTCGCACCGCGGCGAAGAAGATTCCGTACCCGGTGTGGCGCGCGATGGGTTCTGCGGGCGTCATCGAGGTGCCCGAGACGATGCTCGACTCGTTGCTGTCCAAGGACATTCGGGTCGAGGTCATGTTGTCGCCGGAAGACGTCGACCATTTTCGGATTCAGCGGGGAGAGTCCGGGCTGCGCCGCCTGCGCGCACGCGGATCCGATCCCCATGTCGACGTCTACGCCGAGGGCGATCACTCGCTGTACCACCGCGACCTGCGCGGCACCGTGGCGAGCCGAATCCTCACGACTGTGGCCGAGGTGTTCGACGCCGAGGTGGACGTGCCGCAGCCGGCGGTTTCGATCCCCGCTCATGCGCTTTGACAGCGCAGTTCGCCTGCAGTCCTCGATCCAGCGTCCTGCACTAGCGTGAGCGACGTGCATACGACTCCAGCCCGTCGCTCGCTCGCCGGCTTCACCGGCGCCGGATACGACAAGGGCCGAGGAAAACTGACTCAGGCGCTGTGGATGCTGATCTCCGGCCTCGTCGTGACCCGGTGGTGGTGCCCCCTGGCGCTACGCGTGGCGATACTTCGTGCCTTCGGCGCAACGATCGGCGACAACGCCCTCATTCGTCACCGAGTGCGTATCCACTGGCCGTGGAAGTTGACGGTCGGAGCAGACTCGTGGATCGGCGAGGACGTCTGGATTCTCAACCTCGAACCCGTCACCATCGGTTCCGACGTGTGCGTGTCGCAGGCGGCTCTCCTCTGCACCGGGAGCCACGACCGCCGCTCACCGACGTTCGAGTTCGACAACGCACCGATCGTCGTGGACGACGGAGCGTGGATTGCTGTGCGCGCCACGGTCTTACGCGGTGTCACCGTCGGCGCGGACGCCGTCGTCGGCGCCAACGCGCTGGTGACTCGGGACGTGGCGCCGGGCGCGACGGTCCTCGCGCCGACAGCAGACAAGAGACCATGAGAATTCTTCAGGTGGTCACCCTGGTGACTCCGGCGGGTTCGTTCGGCGGTCCGGTTCGCGTCGCGATCAACCAGTCACGCGCACTCGCCGAACTCGGCCACGACGTCACCGTCGTCGCCGGCACCTCCGGGTACCGGCAGCCTCCCACCGAGCAGGACGGGGTGCCGCTTCGGTTGTTCCCCGCGCGGCAGGTCATCCCCAAGACCGGTTTCGCCGGGTTGAGCAGTCCCGCGATGGTTCGCTGGTTCCTGTCCCACCGGAAGAATTTCGACGTGGTTCACGTCCATCTGGCCCGCGATCTGGTGACCATGCCGATGGCGCGGCTGGCGTCGATGCTGGGACTCGGCCTCGTGGTGCAGACCCACGGGATGATCGATGCCACGGACAAACTGCTGGCCCGCCCGCTCGACGCGTTCCTGACCAGACCGGTTCTCCACCGCGCTGCGGCCGGGTTGTACCTCACCGAGCGCGAACACACCGACCTCGTATCGGTTGCGCAAGAAGATCGTTCGATCCTGCACTGGGTGAGGAACGGCGTACCGGAGAACACCGTGGATCCCACTCTGCGCACCACGCCGCCGGAGGTGCTGTTCCTCGCGCGTCTGCAGGAGCGCAAACGGCCCCTGATGTTCGTGGCCATGGCGCGCGAGTTGCTCGATCAGGGCGTGAATGCTCGTTTCACCCTGGTCGGACCGGACGAAGGCGAAGGCGGCGCCGTACGCGATGCCATCGACGCGAGCGGACACTCCGAGTCGATCTCGTGGGAGGGCGCCGCGTCCCCGGACGAAACGCTCGCTCGGATGCGACGGGCGTCGGTGTACGTGCTTCCGTCGGTGGACGAGCCATATCCCATGTCTGTGCTCGAGGCGATGTCCGTCGGGCTCCCCGTTGTCGTGACGGACAGCTGCGGCCTGGCGCCCGAAATCTCGCGCACCGGGAGCGGAATCGTCGTCGACGATTCCCAGCGCGCCCTCGTGGAGGCAGTGCGAGAACTTGTCACCGACGACACCCAGCGTGACCGATTCGGCGCCCGAGCGTATGACACCATCGGACGTGATTTCGGCATGGCCACCGTAGCAACACAATTGGAGCAGATTTACCGAGATGCATTCACCTACCGCGATGACTGAACCCACCGCCGACAAACCGAAGAAGAAGAAGCGTCGCGTACTGCGAGCGTTCAAGATCGTCGTCTTGACCCTCGTCGTCGCCATGGTCGCGTTCATCGGGATCGGTTGGTCCACGTACGTCGACCCGGACGAGGACACCCCGGAAAAGGCCGACGCCATCTTCGTTCTCGGTGGATCCCACGACGGCCGGGAAGAATTCGCCCTGTCGTTGGCCGAGCAGGGGTACGCACCGCAGGTCGTCTTCTCCAACCCCTACGAGGACGGGCACTACGCGCGCTACGGATTCGACAACGACGGATACATGGACCGCCTGTGCAACGGCACCTACACCTTCGTCGTCAGCTGCTTCAATCCCAAGCCCGCCACCACCCGAGGCGAAGGTCGCGAACTGGCACGCCGCGCGACCGCAGAACACTGGAAGAAGGTCATCGTGGTGACCTTCACCCCGCACATCGCGCGCGCACGCTTCGTGATCGACAAATGCTGGCCGGGTGAGATCCTCTACGTGGCAAGCCCCACGGAGTTGTCCAACGTCGGATGGGCGTGGAACTTCGTCTACCAGTCGGGCGGCTTCGTCCGCGCACTCTTCGAGGACTGCTGACCCGTCAGAAGCCGGGCACATAAATCCTGGGTATCGGCAACCGCAACGGCGGAATCTGGAACGGGACCGAGATGTCCAGGGACGGGTTCGGCCGCGGCGGCGCCACCCCGCCGGTCGGGACGGAACCGTCGACGTTGTCGTTGGTCGGGTACGTGTAGGGCGAGCGGGTGCGAGTCGGCGCGACGGGTTCGTTTTGCGGACTCGCCGCGGCGACAGTCGATCCCGGGACGCTCGTGGGAGCGACTGCCGTAACGATCGGCGTCGAAGACGCAGAGGGCACTTCGGCCTCTGTGGTCGATCCGCCGACCGACGTGGACGACGGCGATCCCTGGGTCTGCTCCGGCTGTCGGAGCAGCGACTGCCCCGCGGCCCAGAGTCCCACGAGCGCGATGACGACGAACGTCGCGACCACACCCGCGCCGGTGGGTATCCGGTCGAGCAGACGCTCGAGCCAGGACCGAGTACTCGTAGGAACCGTCGCCACCGCGGTGCCGGTGTCCACAGCGGTGCCGGTGTCCACAGCGGTGCCGGTGTCCACAGCGGTGCCGGTGTCCACAGCGGCGGGGACGGCGACGGCGTAGAGAGTCGATCCCGATGCATCCCCGCTGTCGGCGACGAGAGCGGTGGTGATTCCGGGCGCAGTGTCGACGGCCGCAGTGTCGACGGCGGCGGAGTCGACGGGCGCAGAGTCGACCGCGGCGCCGCCGGCCCCTGCCATTGCGCGCGCAGGAGCCGCCACGCGTTCTGCGGCCATCAGAGCGGCGCCCTGCGCGACGACCATCTCGGGGTCGTCCGGGACCAGGACGGGAATGCTGAGCCATCTCGCGAGAATCGTTGTGACGACCGGTATGTGCGCGCCGCCCCCGATCACCACGACGGCTTGCGCTGTTCTGCGGCACCGCAAGCCCAGCTCGCTGACGATCTTGGCGGTCTCTTCGATCGGCAGATACACGGCTTGCTCGAACTGGTTGCGCGACATCAACAGCGTGCCGCCGCCGGGTGTCTGAGCCAGCAGCGACCTCGACAGCGATTCCTTGACGCCTCGGCAGAAGCCGGTGATCTCGGCCTGCTGTTCGGCCGTGGTGGGTTGGGAGAGAACGCCGTTGGAGATCAGGTGCTGCTCGACCTCGCGATCGAAGAGATCGCCACTGGCCAACGTTGATCGGGCCGCTCCGAGTTCGGTACCGCGCTCGGTGTCGACGAGTGACACCGAGAGACCGGTGGCGCCGAGATCGTAGATGGCGACGGTGTCGTACGGCGCGGCAATCTCGCTGTGCACGATCGAGCGAAGGGCGGCGCGTGACTCCGCGGCGATCAGAACCCCGTCGAGGCGTTCGGCTATTCGCTCGTCCGACGTGCGTCGCAGTTCCGGCCTGACGACGGCAGCACCGATCGGCGCATCGGGGCCGCTCTCGGCGCGAATGGTGGCCACCGACTCGGCTGCCGCGTCGAGCAAGGTGTCGTCGCCGCGGGGAGCGGTACGCGTGGAGTATGTCCATCGGGCATCGGGCTGCAGGGAGTCATCGGCAAGCAGGCCGTCGGCGCGGGCCACGCGGATCGACGTGGAACCGATCGAAAGTCCGAAAACAGCCGTCATCGAACCCGGGGCCTCCCGTCAGCGGTGAGGCGCTGGATACGCCTCTGGTACGTGTGCAGCTGGGAGCCCCTGCGGCGATCGCGGCGTGCTCGTCCCCCGCCGAACGGATCATCTCCGAACAACGAGCACACCGCGGCCGCCCCCGAGAGCACCCGGCTCACGGAGAGCGTGCAGAGGTCGGTCACAGACACTGCGACCGAACACCGCACGTTCCCCGCGGTCATCTCGGAAGAGGTTGTGCGAGGAAGGCATCCGCGCACGAACCGACGTTCCCCGCGACGCCGTGCCCGACGGACAAGCCGACCGGGTGACAGAAAGATAGCACACAAACAGACTGAAAGACTGTTTAGTCCTGGGCCGATCAGAGACCCGGAATCACCGGCAGAGGCGGCAGCACGATGTTGGGCAACGTGAACTGCGGCAGGCCCGGAATGACGGGGGCCGGGGCGGGTGCCGGCGCCGGCGCAGGTGCGTCGTTGCCCCCACCGCCGCCGGTGTCGCTCGACGCAGGCGGTGCGACCTCGGCCGGTGGGGGCGGCGGGGTCGTCGGTGGGATCGTCGAGGGCGCAGTCGTCGTCAGCGGCGGATTCGTCGTGGTCGGTGCCGTGGAGACCGCGGTGGGCGCATCGGTGGTCGCGGGAGTCTGCACGGCAGGGGCGCTGTCACGCGTTCCGCCGTAACCCAACGCAAGCCCGATCGCCGCGATCACGGCGAGAACCACAGCGGCGACGATGGGGACCCGCGACCGTTTCGGGGCAGTCTCGGCTCGGCCGTCCGGAGAGCCGGTCAACCACGACGGGGCGTTCGCCGCACGTGGATCCGACACCGGTCGAACATCGGGCTCGGCAGTCCGGTTCCGCGGTGTCGGCGCCGTGCTGGTCGACGCCGTAGTGGCCGACCCGGTGGATGCCGACCCCGTGGATGCCGACCCCGTGACTCGATCGGGTTGCGGACGCGGTTCGGGTTCGCTCGACGCAGCGGGGCGGAACTCGCTGCGGGGCGATCCGAGGGCGCCGTCGGCGGAATACGCCTGCGTCGACACCTCGGGGGACCCGAGCAAATCGGGGGACGCGAAGTACGCGGTATCGGGTTGCGCGACCTCGGAGTACGCGGTCGCCTCCGGCGGCAGCGGATCCTTCAGCGGGTCGTAGGGAGGCTTCTCGGCGGGAGATGTGTCTCGTACCGGCTGACCGTTGGTCGGCGCTGCGGCGTGGCCGTTGGTGGGAACAGCCGCGTGGCCGTTGGTGGGAACAGCCGCGTGGCCGTTGGTGGGAACAGCCACGTGGCCGTTGGTGGGAACAGCCACGTGGCCGTTGGTGGGAACAGCCGCGTGGCCGTTGGTGGGAACAGCGGCGTGTCCGTTGGTCGCGGGAGGCGTATGACCGTTGGTCGGCACATTCACATGCCCGTTCGACGGCACGACCGCCTGGCCGTTGGTGGGCACCGACGCAGCGCCGTTGGTTGCGTGTTCGACCGGTGTGGCGAGCAGCGCGGCACCCTTGGCTGCGACGAGTTCCGGCTCGTCCGGGGTGATGAGGCGCAGACCCGTCCACGACTCGAGGGTGTTGCGCACCAGCGGAATGTTCGACCCACCGCCTACCAGCACCAGCGCGTCCACCGTGCGCCCGCTCCGGTCGACGAGGTCTTTCACCATGCGCGCGGAGTTCTCGACCGGAACGGCGATCATCGCCTCGAACGCTTCACGGGAGAGGAGGATCAGGCCGCCCGAACCGGGCAGGCACACAGCACCGCTGTCGGAGAGCTGCTCTTTCGCGGTGCGGCACCGAATTTCGAAGTCACGAGCATCGACGTCCCCGAAGATGCCCTGCTGCCGTCCGAGTTGATTGTCGCGGATCAACGCGTCGAACATGTTTCCGCCGACGTCGAGGCTTCGCTCGCTCTCGACGATGTCGCCGGTACCGAGGTCGACGATGCTGACGCTCAGGCCTGAGCTGCCCAGGTCGTACAAAGCTACGGTTCGCAGTCCGGCGAGCTCACCCGCCGAGTGCAGGAACCGCAGCGCGGCGTGCACCTCGGGGATCAGGCGATAGTTCGCGATGTGCTGGCGTGCCATGGCCTGCGCCATCGCACCGGCCTGGACGTCGTCCCGATACGCGACACCCGTGGCCGCGATGTTGTTCCGGTCGGCGCCGTCGGACATCTCCACACCGATCGATTCGGCGGCGAGCTGCTCTGCTTCGTCGAAGGTGGTGTCGATGGCGCGGTGCTGGAAGACCGCGGCCGCTCCCGACCGAAGGTCAGCTTTCGGGCGCGCCAAACGTACGGCGCTGGTGCCCACCGACACTCCGAGAACCGAACTCATCCGCCGCCCTTAGCCATACCGAGAACATGTGCACGACCATCCCCGTATGGACGCCTCAACATTCATTGAGTGTAACCAAACGGTACAAAAGGAGCACGTCCGCTGGTCTCGCATCACAATAACCGACTTTTAACCGGTTTTGCGCTCGATTCCGTACGGGGTGCGTGCGGTCTCGGGGTCACCGTAGGTGATCGCACGCTCGCGTCGCGTTCCGGATGCGAGAGTAGCCGCCCAATTGAGTACTGTCCCGGTCCGATTCCGGAAACCGGCTAGAAACGCGATGTGGATGACGCCCCAGGAGACCCATCCGGCGAAGCCCCACATCTTCAAGGGACCGGCCTGCACCAGCGCATTCCTGCGTGCGATGTACGCCGCGGTGCCGAGGTCGCGGTACTTGAACGGGGTGCTCACGCGATGGCCGGTAGTGATGGACTCGGCGATCTGTGCGCCGGCGTGACGACCGCCCTGCATGGCCACTTCCGCGACACCCGCCAGCTTGTTCAGCGACATGATGTCGCCGACCACGAACACTTCGGGATGACCGGGAACGGACAGGTCCGGTTCGGTGGTGATGCGGCCGCCTCCGACCTGCTCCACGCCGAGCGCCTGCGCCAGCGCTCCCACGAACGGGACCGCCTCGACGCCGGCCGTCCACAGCACCGTCCGCGTCTCGAACACCTCGACGTCGTTCTTGTCCTTCTTGGACGTGATCTGAATCGACTTCTCGCACACGTCGGTGACGTGCACGCCGAGATGCGTTTCGACGCCCACCTTGTCCAGCGTCCGCTGTGCGTGCCCCGACAGCTTCGGGTTGAACGACTCCAGGACGCGATCGCCCCCGTCGATGAGCAGTACGCGGGCCTCGCTCGGGTCGACGGAGCGGAACTCCTTGTCCAGTGCCCGCGTCGCCAATTCGCGAATCTGGCCGGCGATCTCGACTCCGGTCGGGCCGCCGCCCGCGACTGCGAACGTGAGCCAGGGCCGCCGCTCCTCCGCGGTCGGAAGCGACTCGGCCATTTCGAAGGCATTGATGAGCTTGCGACGGATGGCGAGAGCATCGTCGACCGTCTTCATTCCCGGCGCCCACTGCGCGTACTCGTCGTGCCCGTGGTACGCCTGCCGCATGCCCGCCGCCACCACGAGATAGTCGTACGGGAGATCGAAGGTCGTGCCGTCGGCCCGCGTGGCGGTCAGGATGCGCGTCTCTGCGTCGACGCGGGTGGCCTCGCCGAGCACCACGTGCGTGTTCTTGTTCCGACGAAGTAGGTGCCGCAGGGGCGAGGTGATCTCGCCCTCGGACAGCAGGCCGGTAGCGCACTGGTACAGCAGCGGCTGGAAGACGTGTGACGTCCCGCGATCGAGAAGTGTCACGTCCGCGTCGACCTTCTTCAATCGACGAGCGGCGTGCATGCCGCCGAAACCGCCGCCGACGATGACCACCCTGGGGCGCGCTTGCTTCATGAACTCGATGGTGCCACGCATACACTTCCGCCATGCACGTGCTGTTCGTATGCACCGGAAACATCTGTCGATCACCTACCGCGGAGCGGTTGCTGCAGGCCTACGCGGCCGAGCGCGGCCTCGAGGTCACCGCGGAGAGCGCCGGAACACGGGCGGTGGTGGGCCACGGAGTCGAGGCGACCGCGTCCGAGGTTCTCTGCTCGCTCGGCGGAACGCCCGACGGATTCGTGGCGCGCAGGTTGACCGCGGACATCGCTGCGCGCGCCGACGTCATTCTGACGATGACCGCACGCCATCGTGATGCCGTGCTCGCCGTCGCGCCCCGCAACCTCCGCACCACGTTCACCCTCCTCGAGGCGTCCGAGTTGGCCGCCCGAACCGGATCGGGAGATCCCGCCGACTGGTACCGAGCTCGAGTCACCGCCCCGGTGACCAGGCTGGACATCGACGACCCGATCGGGCAGTCGGTGGTGGTGTTCGAGAGCATCGGCCAACAGATCGCCGACGCGTTGGGGCCGTTGCTCGAGGTGTGGAAGCAGGCCTGACACTCAGTCGCGAACGAACCAGCGCGAGAAGAACTCGTCGGTGAGCGCGATGGCGCCGGTGATCTGATCGTCGGGTCTGCGCAGGACGACGATCCACTCGCCGTCGTAGGCCTTGTGGTCCATGACGGACCCGGATGCGCCGGGAAGCCCGACCCAGACCGTGTGTTCGCCGGGTCCGCTGGACGTGAGGTCGTCGACCCCGAGTTCGCCGAGCCATGCGACCACGTCGGCAACGTTGGACGCAGTCAGCTGCGCCGCCTCGACCGGGCGACTGACGAACGTGTGGGACAGGGTCTGGGTTGCGCTCGTTGTGGTCATCACCAAAGTATCGCGCCCGAGCCCTGCCCTGGCAGTGCAGTTCACACAGGCTTCACGCGGCGGGAGTCGTTCTCCCCCAACGGCGTTCGGTTTCCGAACCCCGCGACACCGCGACGGTCCGAAATCGGACATTCGCCCCGTTTCTCCGGGTGCACACTGCCGGGTGGACTCCGAGCCAATACGGTGGGTGCGGACAGGTCACGGAACGGAGTACGTGGATGCGGGAGAAACAAGCGGCGGGCATCGCCGTTGCGCTGGCCGGGGTGGCTGTTGCAGCCGGCATCGTCTTCGCCTCGGCCGGCGGAGTGTTCGACGACGACGACGGATACGTCTCGCCGCCTGCGCTGAACTCGGGCGACCTGCAGAACGTCGCGTCGACGCGAACCAGCCCCACCATCTCGGTACCGCCGTCGCCGACGTGGCGGATGGCCGAACCCACGACCGAGCGGCCCACGACCACCGACCCGACCAGCACACGCGCGTCCTCGACCTCGCGCGAACCCACCACCACCCGGACTCGCCCGGGCCGCACCACGACCACCACGACGACGACGACCCCTGGCGGGTAAGAACGTGCACCAGAGCGCGGTGACGTCGAAGGTCCCCGCGGGACGCACAGCGCTGGCCGCATTCGGCGGCGCGATCGGGTCCGCCGCCCGTTACTGGTTCTGGCAGGAGGGTTCGGGTGTCTCGGGGGAACTGCGCGCGACGTTCGTGACGTCGGTCATCGGGTGCTTCGTCCTCGGGCTCGTTCTCGGGGCCACCCGCACATCGCAACCCTCGCGAGCGTTCGCGGTGGGCCTGTGCGGAGGTTTCGCCAGTTTCAGCGTGTACGCCGTCATGGGCGTCGCCTTCGCAACCCGATGGTTCGCCGTGGGATTCCTCGTCGTCACCCCGGTGGCCGCTCTCGGGGCGATGGGCGTGGGCGCGTTGCTCGCCGCCGCGGTGAGGCGTCGATGATCGCCTACCTTCTCGTCGCGATCGGTGGAGCCGCAGGAACGGGACTGCACTACGCCGCCACGAACTCCACGCGCTGGGCATCCGAGCGTGTGGTCGTGGTGGCCAATCTGACGGCCTCGGCTCTGCTCGGCGTGGTGATGGCGATCGGGCCACGGGAATCGGTCCTGGCCCTGGTGGGTCTCGGATTCTTGGCCGCCGCAGCACCTTTCACCGCACTGGGGATCGAAGCCGCGAAGACCGAAGGGCCGGGGCGGCTACGCCGAGTGGTGATGGGCGTCGGGTCCAACATCGTGGCCGGCGCGGCGGTGGCTCTGCTCGGCTACCTGTCCATCCGCTTCGGTGTCGTGCTGTATCGGAAGCTTCGCTAGCGCTGCCGCGGCACCCCCGACCCGGACCCAATGCGACGTTCGGTCCACATACGCGACCCAACGTCACATTGGGTCGGCTGGGTCGGCCACACACGACCCCGACCCCTGCACCGCAGCCTTGACGAAGCCCGCCAATTGGTAGAGATACGTGAACTCCCACTCGGCCAACGAGAAGTCGTAGGTTCGGGGCACGGCCCTCATCGTCACCGAGCCGTCGAAGCACTGGCCGAAGATGTAGCGGGCGCGCGGCAGGTGGTACTGCCAGCTGATCACCACCACGTGCTTCCACCCGTACTGCTGCGCAAGCCTCTGTGTGAAGATCGCCTCACCGCGGGTGGTCGACGGGACAGGTTTCTCGCAGATAACCCTGACCGTGTCGGAGCCGGACGCGCAGAAGGCTCGCATCTTCTTGTCGTAGGGCCCGTACGGGTTCGAGAGCACCACCGTGTCGGCGACGCCCTGCTCGGCGAGCGAAATCCCGTACGCTTCGCGGCCGTCGTGTTCACCGCCCAGCACGATGATGGCGTCGGCCTTGCCGATCGGGTCGATCTGGGCGCGGGTGAACAGCACGTACCCGATGGCGCCGAGCAGAACGGTGATGGCCACCGGGATGGCGACGATCACGATCATCGCGCGCCCCAACCGACCCATGTCTACGTACCGTGACCGGGGAGCAACGTGAACTGCACGACGTCGATTCGGCCGTCGCGGAACCGATCCGCGCACCCTGCGAGGTAATGGGCGTACTTGTCGTAGAGCTCCTGCGAGCCGATCGTGACGGCCTCGTCGCGGTGGGCCTCCAGGTTGGCCGCCCAGGTGTCGAGGGTGCGTGCGTAGTGCGGCCCGAGCGCCTGTTGTCGCTCGATGACGAATCCGGACGCCGACGCCTTCTGCGCCACCATCGACTTGTACGCCAGCTGTCCTCCGGGGAAGATCTCGCGCATCATGAAGCGGACGAAGTCCATGTCCGCGCGGCCGAACTCGATTCCCAACTTCTCCACGACGTCGAGATCCTCGATGACGATGGTGTGCAGCAACATTCGCCCGTCGGACGGCAGGAGCGCGAGGCACCGCTCGAAGAACGCCGGGTACCGATGGCGTTTGAAGTGTTCGAACGCTCCGATGCTGACGATCGCGTCGACGGGCTCGTCGAACTCTTCCCAGCCCTGCAGTCGGACCTCGGCCGTGCGCGGGGTGTCGAGGGTCGCCAGCATACGTCCCGCTGATTCGAACTGGTTGCGGCTCAACGTGAGTCCCACCACGTCGACGTCGTACTTCTCGACGGCCCGCCGAGCAACGGACCCCCACCCACACCCTATGTCGAGCAGCCTCTGGCCGGGCTTCAGGTTCAATTTGCCCAGCGCCAGATCGATTTTCGCGATCTGCGCCTCTTCCAGCGTCATGTCCTCGCGCTCGAAATAGGCGCAGCTGTAGGTCAGCGTGGGATCGAGGAACAGCGCGAAGAAGTCGTCCGATGCGTCGTAGTGCGCCTGCACCCCACTGAAATTGGGCTCCAGATGCGACGCGGAGTCGAGACCCGTCATGACATCACTCCTCGTGAGGATCGTCGTGCGTCGACGACCGCCTCCAGAATTCGGCCGATCGACGCCAATGCTTGGTGCTCACCGAGATGTTCGTGCTCGGCGTCGATGCGGTGCACCGACACGTCGCCCGTCACGAACCGTACCCACTGCCGCGACGCCGTGGACGCTCTGGCGGCGAAGAAGTCGACGCCCGCATCGACCACGGGCGGCGTGTACCGCTCGACCAGACCCGGCGCGTCCCGTACCGGAGCGAACATACGCCCCAGGTACTCCGGTGTGAGGAAGGACAATTCGCTGCGTTGCTCGTGTAAACGCGCCGAGATCGTGTCGAAATCCGTTGCGCCGGGAACGCCGAGCTGGTCGGCGAGATCGGCGACGGTGAACTCCGGTGCGCCGGGCGCGACGTCGAGGTGTGAATCGAGCAGTGCCAGCAGGGCAATTCGATCGCCGCCCTTCTCCAGCTGCGCGGCCACCGCGTGGGCGATGACGCCGCCAAGTGACCACCCGAGCAGGTGGTAGGGCCCCGTCGGCTGTACGCGTCGAATCTCGGCGACGTACCGGCCGGCGTAGCCCTCGATCGTCGATGGTGCACTCCCGTCTCCGTCCAGACCGGGGACCTGGAGACCGTAGATCGGGCGGTCGGGGTGAACGGTGGACGTGAGCCCGGTGTAGCTCCACGCGACTCCGATCGCGGGGTGGATGCAGAACAGGGGTGGCAGTTCTCCCGACGGGCGAATCGGAAGCAGCACAGCGAGTGCGGAGTCGACGGCCGAGGTGTCGCCCGAGTCGATGCGTGCGGCCAGGGCCGCCGGAGTGGGCTCGGAGAAGAGCCAGATCACCGGTATCGGCCGACCCATCACCTCGCGCAACGAATCCATGACACGCACCGCCGCCAGGGAGTGCCCCCCGAGTTCGAAGAAGTTGTCGTCGGCGCCGACTCGGGTGGTGTCGTCCTCGAACAGCACCCGGCCCATGACCGCCGCGACGACGTGCTCGGTCGGTGTGCTCGGCGCCCGGTAGGACGCGCCGCCGAACGTCGGCGACGGGAGCGATGCGGTGTCCACCTTTCCGGAGACCGTCAACGGCAACGACGTCACCGGCGTGATCGCGGCGGGAATCATGTACGGCGGCAGCGTTCGTGCGACCAGGTCACGAACCTCGGCGGGCGAGGCGGACCCGACGATGTAGGCAGCGAGCACCGGCGCCCCTCCCGCCGAGTGATCACCGGTCACGGTGACCTGGTCGACTCCGGGGTGACGCAGTAGGGCCGCCTCGACCTCGGCGAGTTCGACGCGGTGCCCACGGATCTTGATCTGACTGTCGGCACGACCGAGGAATTCGAGTGTCATGCCGGACCCGGCGTCACCGGTGTCGTTCCAGCGCACCATGTCTCCGGTGCGATACATCCTCTCCCCCGGCTCGCCCATCACGTGCGGCACCAAGCGCTCGGCCGTCGAGCGAGGCCGCGAGACATACCCTTCCGCCAAGGCGGGCCCGGCGAGGTACAGCTCTCCGACGACTCCGTTCGGCACCTGTCTCAGGCGAGAATCGAGGACCATCGCGTCCAGCCCGAGTGTCGGCGCTCCGATCGTCGCCGCGTCGCCGGTGTGCAGACGGGTCGAACACGTTGCCATGATGGTGGTTTCGGTCGGACCGTAGGCGTCGTAGACGTCGCGGCCGAGCGACCATCGGCCGACGAGGGCGGAGTTGCTCGGCTCGCCGGCCATGATGACCGTGCGCACCCCCGGCACGGCGGCCGGGTCGGTGGACTGCAGCACCGAGGGGGTGAGGCAGACGTGGGTGACGCCGTGCTCGACGAGGAGCGATTCCAGTTCGCGTCCGGCGTACACCCCGCCCGGAACCACCACCACGGCAGCGCCGGATCCGAACCCGAGCAGCATCTCGAACACCGACGCGTCGAAGCTGGGGGACGCGAACTGCAGCACCCGTGACGCGGGAGTCACTCCGAAGCGCTCGCGCTGCGCTGCAACCAGATTCGCCAGTCCGCGGTGAGTCACGCGAACGCCCTTCGGGGTGCCGGTGGACCCGGAGGTGTAGATGACGTAGGCAGCGTCATCGAGATGCGGCGGCGCGTAATAGGTGCTGTACGCGGCCTTGTCACCCGACCGATAGGCCGAATCCGGCAGAGCCGAACCGTAGTCGACCCAGGTTCCGATCGCTCCGACGAGCGGGAGGTTCAGCACGTCCGTGACACCCACCACGGGGTCGACCTCGGTGAGCATGTCGGTGATCCGACCGATCGGGTAGGACGGGTCGATCGGAAGGAATCCGGATCCGGCCTTCGCCGCCGCCCAGACCGCGACCACGTACTCGACAGACCGGGGCAACGCGATGGCGACGATGCGGCCGGGGCCCGCTCCGTACTCGATGAGCCTGCGCGAGAGTCGATCCGAGAGGACGTCGAGTTGGGCGTAGGTCAGCGTGCGGTGTTCGCCGATGACCGCGGTGGCGTGCGGTGCGATGGCCACCGCGCCGCGCAGCAACTCCCCGAGCGTGACGGCGGTGGCCGACGGCGCTCCCCCGCCGCCGCGGCTGACACCCCGTTCGGCCGAGGTCAGCACGTCCACGTCGCCGACGGCAATGGTGGGGTCCGCCGCGACCGTGCGCAGGACCCGACCGAAGCGGTCCGCCATCGATGTCACTGCCGCACGGGAGAACCGGCGAGAGGAGTACCCGATCATGCCGTCGATGCCCTGATCGGAATCGGTGAGCACGAATTCGAGGTCGAACTGAACGTCGTCCACATCGAGCTGATCGACGCGCACCTCGTACTCACCGAGCCTGAGGGTGGGAGCTTCGATGTTCTGAACGGCGAGCAGCACCTGGAAGAACGGGTGACTGTCCGCGGTGCGTGCCGGGTCCAACGCGTCGACGACATCCTCGAACGGAACGTTCTGGTGAGCGAACGCATCGAGGTCGCGGTCACGCACGTGCGCCACGAACTCCGTCCACGACATCGACGGAGTCACCTCGGTGCGCAGGGCAAGTGTTCCCACGAACATGCCGACCAGCGGATCGAACAGCGGATCGACCCGTCCTCCGACGGGCGTGCCGATCGCGATGTCGGTGGTTCCGCCGAGTTCGGCGAGCAGTATCGCCAGGGCCGCGTGGAGGACGACGAACTGCGTGGCGCCGTGCGTGTATGCGAACGTCTGCAGCGACGCCCGTGTGGCCGCGTCGATGTGGAAACGAACCGGAGACGTCTCGCCTCGAACGGGTTCGGGCCTGCCGGCGCCTCGCGGAGTCGGCGATCCGGTGGGCAGTTCGAGGTACTCGGGGAGACCTCTCAGCGCCTTCTTCCAGTACTCGAGCTGACCCGAGGACGTGGCCGAGACCACGGAGCGTTGCCACACCCGGTAGTCGCCGTAATCGACTGCGAGAGGTATGAACTCGGGTTCGCGCCCACGGGAGCGTGCTTCGAAGGCCGTTTCGATGTCGGCCGCGAACGGAGCGATCGACCCACCGTCGACGGCGATGTGATGGACGACCACCACCATCAGGTACTCGTCGTCGTCCCTTCCCGTCATCGACGACGAATCGAGGAGTTCGATACGCAACGGCACGTCGCGCGTCAGATCGAAACCAGTTCCGCTGATGTCGCGAATCGTGTTCTCGAGTGCGGACGCCGCCACGAAGCGCGGCCGGAGCAACGGCACCGCTGTGTGCGCCGAGACGTCGACGGCCACGGGACCGGAGCTCTGCGCCGGGTACACGGTCCGCAGTGGCCGGTGCCGGTCCACCACGTCGACGACGGCCTGACGCAGAACGGTGAGGTCGGTCGAGCGCGGCACATCCATGCGGAACGCCACGTTGTGCGCTCCCGAACCCGGATCGATGCGACTCTGCAGCCACATTCGGCGTTCCGCCGACGACAGCGGCATCGGACCGAATGTCGGTGTGTGCGTCACCGGCGGCAGCGGAACGAAGCGCTCCGACAGGCTCGAGGTTGCCGACGCCAGCGAGCGCGGCGTCGGGTTCTCGAACAGCAACCGCACCGGAACCGTCAGTCCCAGCGCCACACTCAGGCGCGACGCCGCCCGAGTGGCCGTCAACGAGTCCCCGCCGAGTTCGAAGAAGCTGCTGGTGGCGCCGACGGATTCGGTTCCGAGCACGTCCGCGAACACCGACGACACCACGTCCTCGCCGAGTGTGCGGGTGGGCTCGGTCGAGGACGGGAGCGCCGGGAGGGTGTCCGTCAGTGCGCGACGGTCGATCTTGCCGTTGGTCGTGGTGGGCAACGCGTCGAGCACCACCACGCGCGACGCGACCGCCCACGACGGCACGCGTCCGGCCTGCCATGCCCGCGCCTCGTCGGGGTCGACCGTGCCGGACACCCAGGCGACGACCTGGCCGTCCCGCACGTCCGCGGCCGCGTCGAGCACGTCGGGGTGTGCACGCAGGCTGGCCTCGACCTCACCCAGCTCCAGGCGCTGGCCACGCAGCTGTACCTGAAGGTCGTTGCGCCCCAGATAGATCAGCTGGCCGTCGGGGCGTAGCCGTACGCGGTCACCGGTTCGGTAACGGCGCACTCCGCCGTCCGCGGCCACGAAACGGGCCGCGGTTTCGCCGGCGAGGTCTCCGTAGCCACGAGCGAGCATCGGGCCTGCCAGATACAACTCGCCGATCGCGCCGACGGGAACCGGACGGAGGCGGTCGTCGAGAACGGTCGCGGACACCGAGTCGATCGCACGGCCGATCGTCACGGTCGCGCCCGCGGTCAGGGGGTCGGAGAGGGTCGACACCACGGTGGCCTCGGACAGTCCGTACGCGTTCAGCATGGTTCGCCCGGGTGACCAGGTCTCGACCACCGACGGCGGAAGCGCCTCTCCGCCCACCGCCACCGTCCGCACGCTCGCGACGGGCGGCACCGTGGCCAGGATCGCGGGCGTCGAGAGGTAGTGCGTCACAAGGTGTTCGGTGAGGAACGACGCCATGTCGTCGCCGCCGACCAACTCGGGCGGGGCGATCACCATCGTCGCCCCGGAGGCGAAGGCGAGAACGGTTTCGAGTACGGCGGCGTCGAAGTTCGGGGAATACCCGTGCAGGACACGGGACTTCTTCGTCACCCCGTACCGCGACGGCATCAGCCGTGCCAGCTCGGCAGCCGAACCGTGGGTCACCGTGACAGGTTTCGGGTCGCCGGTCGAGCCCGAGGTGTGCACCACGTATGCCGCGTTGTCCGGTCGCACGGGGTGCGGGCGATCGGCGTCGGTGAGCGCATAGGGGGCCAGCCCCCGGCCCGCGGAGGGGTCGAGCCATTCGATGCCCGCTTCGGGACCCGACCCGATGCCGATGCGGACGTCTGCCAGCATCGCTCGTCGACGCTCGGCGGGATGCCCCGGATCGACCGGCATGAAGGCACCACCGGACTTCACCACCGCCCACATCGCGACCATGTAGTCGACGGAGCGCGGGAGCGACAGCGCCACAACAGAATCGGCAACCACACCGCGGTCGATCAGCACGCGCGCCAACCGCGACGCGCGGCCGTCCAGGTCCGCGTAGGGGGTATCACCGAACTCGTCGACCATGGCGATACCGCCGCGATCGGTGAACACGTCGAGCAGCGTTCCCGTCACCGCGGCGGGGACGTTCGCGACCGCGGGTGGACCGAGGTCGATCAGGTCCACACCGACGTCCGGGTTCGCCGTAGCCGCCGTCAACACCCCGCGCACGAGGTCGGCGAAATTCTCGACGGTCCCGCGGTCGTACAGATCCGTGGCGTAGACGATGCGGCCCACGACGGTCCCCGCGTCGTCGGCGAATTCCAGCGCGAGGTCGTACTCGGTTGCGCCCGTGTCGAGCGGCGTCACGGTGAAGGGCAGCGATGCGGTGGCGGCGGGTGATCGAGGCGCGTTGTCGTACGCGATCATCACCTGGAACAGCGAGTGCCGGTCGCTGAGTCCGTCCTGGTTCAGCGCGGTCACGACTCGGTCGAAGGGCACGTCGGAATGTGCGACGGCGTCCAGGTCCGCCGACTTCACGCTCGACAGGAGGTCGGCGAACGAGGCGGATTCGTCGACGGTCACCGCGAGCGGAACCGTCCCGACGAACATACCCACCACATCGTCGAGGGCGACGTCACCGCGGCCGGCGACGGGTGTGCCGACGACGGTGCGCTCCTGCCCGCCGAGCCGTGCCAGCACAACTGCGACGGCAGCGTGCACGACCATGAAGGGGGTTGCGCCCGACGCGTGCGCCAGCGCGCGCACCTTGCGCCACAGGACGGGTTCGATTCCGAAATCGACGTGACCCGATGCCATCGACTGGGATCGGGGCCGCGGACGATCGGCGGGCAGCTCGGCGGGACCGCCGTACTCGGCGAGCGCGGCGGTCCAGTACGCGAGGCCGTCTTCGGCCCGAGCCTCGACACGCTCGCGATCCCACACCGCATACTGCGAATACGTCACCGGGAGCGCATTCCATTGCGGCGGTTTGCCTTCGAGCCGCGCGG
Organism: Rhodococcus sp. 320_ES; assembly: GCF_059691855.1. NCBI lineage: Bacteria > Bacillati > Actinomycetota > Actinomycetes > Mycobacteriales > Nocardiaceae > Rhodococcus > Rhodococcus sp. 320_ES. Next base: position 840,861 of record NZ_JCAWAG010000002.1, read on the forward strand.
TGTAGGCCGTCAGCAGATCGCGAGTGAGCGGACCGACCGACCATCCGTCGGCATTGATGTGGTGGGCCACGATCACCACGACCAGCTCGCCCGTCGTGACACCGAGAAGTCGGATCTTCAGCGGCACGGTCCGTGCGACGTCGAACCAGGAGGACGCCGCCGCCGAGAGAGCTGCATCGACGGCGTGCGGCGGAATGGTTTCGGTGCGCAGACGAGGCATGACCTCGTCGACGGTGCGCACCACCTGATGCGGACCGGTCTCGCTGTCCGGATAGTAGGTGCGCAGCGCGTCGTGTCGCCCGACGACATCACGCAGTGCGTCGACCAGAACGCCGGCGTCCGCCTGCGCACCCAACCGGACGGCGATGGGGAGGTTGTACGCCGCGGACGTGGTGTCGACCTGGTTGACGATCCACATGCGCTGCTGTCCGTAGGACAGTGGGACGGGTTCGGGCACAAAGACATCGGCGATCGACGACCGGTCGGAGCGGGGCGTTCCGGTGGTCCGCTCCGCCGTCTCGGCGAGGGCGGCGATCGTCGAGCCCTCGAACAGAGACGGCAGCGTGACGTCGGATTCCAGTTCGGCGTTGATCCGAGCGAGTACACGCGTCGCACTCAGCGAGTCGCCGCCCAATTCGAAGAAGTCGTTGGCGCGTCCCACCTTCTCGACACCGAGTACCTGCGACACGATCTCGGCCACGGTCCATTCCGCATCGGTCTGCGGCTCCTCGTAGGCGACGGCGGCCAGACGATCAGGTCGGGGCAGGGCCCTGCGATCGATCTTTCCGCCGGGCGTCAGCGGCATCGCGTCGAGGACCTGCAGGGACGTCGGAACCATCCACGCCGGCAATCGATCCCGAGTCGAGGCCAGAACCTCGGCGGGATCGACGGCTCCCACCACATATCCTGCGAGAACGCCGTCGCGGCGAACCACGACGGCGTCGCGAACCTCGGGGTGTGCGCGCAGGGCCGACTCGATCTCTCCGAGCTCGACCCGTCGACCGTTGATCTGAATCTGAAAATCCGTGCGCCCCAGATATTCCAGCGATCCGGAGCTCCATCGAACCAGGTCGCCGGACCGATAGAGTCGGGCGCCCGGAACGGCGGGGTCCGGCACGAAACGACTGGCACTCGCGCCCGGCGTACCCCGGTAGCCGCGGGCGACACCGTCGCCGCCGATGTACAGCTCGCCGATACCTCCCGCCGGAACGGGACGCAAACGGTGGTCGAGCACCAAGGCGCGGACGCCGCGCAGCGGAGACCCGATGACGACGGGCCGGTCCGGACTCATCGGCTCGGACAACGTTGCGAGAACGGTGGTTTCGGTCGGCCCGTACGCGTTCAGCATGATCCTGGCCGAGGAACTTTCCGACCGGCCTCCGGCTCTATCCGACCGGCCTCCGGCCTGCCCGGAGGCGAACCGGGCCACCAACTCTGGCGGACACGCCTCACCGCCGACGTCGAACACCTCGACACCGCCCAGATCGTGGGGCTCGAGCGTCGCGAGCACGGACGGTGCAGTGATCATGTGCGTGATGCGTTCTCGCACCAGGAAATCGCCGAGCGGTGGGCCCGCGCTGACGTCCGGCGGCGCCACCACCAGCCGGGCCCCGGCGACCACGGCGGCCAGCATCTCTTGCATCGCGGCGTCGAAAACCGGTGCGGCAAGCTGCAACACGCGAGACGAGGCGGTCACCCCGTACCGGCTCACGACCTCGTCGGCCAATGCGGCCAGTCCGCGATGAGTCACGCTGACGCCCTTGGGCGATCCCGTCGACCCGGAGGTGTGGACGACATACGCCTCGTTGTCGACGTACACCGGTCGGACGCGTTCGGCCGGCTCGATGGGACCGTCGGGTCGAGACGACACCGCCGACTCGGTGTCCGGGTCGTCGACGACGATCCATTCGATGTCGTTGTCGGACAGGGCATCGAGACCGCATCTGTCGATCAGGCCCACCGAGACGTTGGATTCGTCCAGCAGGTCCGCGCACCGCGGGTCGAGGGGATCGACGGGGACGAAGGACGCACCCGCGCCGGTCACGGCCCACATGGCGATCACCGATGCCGCCGATCTCGGCAAGGCCACGGCCACCCGATCCTCGGCACCGACGCCACGGTCGATCAGTTCTCGCGCAAGCTGATTGACCGGGGAGAACAGGTCGCACGGCGGAGCGTCGAGCAGAAGGTCGTACATGGTCTTCGGTTCGACTGCGGGGCTCGAATGCACCTCGAGCAGGTCGCGGCGTTCGGAGTCCGTGGTGATGTCGAGCTCCGTGATGGGGGTGCCCTCGGGAGCCGTGACCATCGAACGTAGGAGCTCGAGGAATCGCGCGTGATGGCCCGCCAACTCGTCCGTGGTGTACACGCCGGGGTTGCCGAGGAAGTCGACGCGGGTACTGCTGCCGGCCACACCGGGATACAGGTTGACCATGAGGTCGTCGATGGGCCCGCTGGAGAGAATGCGGTACTCGCCGATCACGTCGCCCAGCCGAATCTCGCTGTCGAACATCATGATGTTCACGGTCGGCCCGAACGCTCCACGTCCGCCGGAGGTGCTGCCCACGAACCCGGAGTCGAGCTCACGCTGCATGTCCTCGACGCGGAAACGCTGATGCCGCAGGGCACCGGTCAGTTCCACCTGAACCTGCGAGAGCAGGTCGGAGGTGGTGACGGCCGGATCGAGCGCGATGCGCAACGGAACGACGTTGGACATCATGCCGGAGGACTCGCGCAGCATGGTCGTCGTGCGACCGGACACAGGCAGCGACAACACCACGTCGTCGGAGTCGGTCATGCGCCCGAAGTACACCGCGAACGCGGCCAGCACAACCGGCACGTCGGACGAGTTGTGATGGCGCGCAACCTCGGCCATCGCGGCAGCGACGTCGGACGGCAGATCGGAACCGACCGTCAGCGCGGCCTGCGAGGGCGCGGTGACGGCGCCGGAGAGACGTCGCGGCTCGGGAAGATCGGCCAGGCGTCCGATCCAGTGCTCGCGGTCGTTCACGTATCGGGTGGACGACCGGTACGCCTCTTCGTATTCGTAGATCTTGCGTACCGAGAGTGCACGCGTCTTCGGTGGCTCCGTGTCGGTGGCCAGCGCGGTGTACACGCTGGCGGTGCGTTCCTGGACCGAGATGGCGCCCAATCCGTCCATCACCACGTGGTGTGCGCGGCTGTACCAGAACCAGCGCTCCTCCCCCACTCGAATGATCTCGCTGACGATCAACTGATCGTTGTTCATGTCGACGGGCCGGCGGTGCGAGGAATCCATGTACTCGCGCGCAGCTGCCACCGGGTCGGACTCGCCGCGAAAGTCGCGGTACTCCATCGCGTAGGGAACGTCCCAGTCGATCCACTGGTACGGCTGACCGTCCACCTCGGTCAGTCGTACGCCGGGCGACTCGAGTCGGCGGCACGCGATGTCGGTCGCGGCGATGAGGAGCTCGGGATCGAGGGGCCCGGTGATGTCGACGTACTGAGCGACGGTGAAGGGAACCGACGGCGCCAGCTTCTGCGCCACCCAGATACTGAGCTGGGCGGGCGACAGCGGGAAGGCAGTGGCGGGCACGGCGTTGTTCACCACCACCGACCTCCTCCGTCGACCGTGTTTCGCCACGGCCCAGCCCCCGAGCACCACTCCAGCACGAGTTTTCTATCTCTTTGCACTTACGCTAATGGTCCACGCCGTCGGTCTCCACTCGACGTCGAAGCACGGTTTGCGAAATGATCGCGTCAGAAGGCGAATATCGAGGGGGAGTGTCCGACGATGACCCAGAGCACCACCGGGAAACGCAGCAGGAAAAAGCCCGTGCTGATCGGAATCGGCGTACTGCTGATCCTGGTGATCGCATTTGTGGCGTGGTTGGGCTACAACGCCTATGCGGCCCAGAAAAGCCTGACCGCGACCCGCGATGCCGCCGAGGGCGCAAAGAATTCTCTCCTGAGCGGCGATATTCCGGCGGCGCAGCAGGCCGCGGCCGACGCCAAGAGCAATGCCGACGATGCCAAGAGCAACACGGACTCCATTCCGTTCGCCATTGCGTCGGCTATTCCCTTCCTGGGCAGTCCGTTCGACACCGTCTCGCAGATCACCGACGTGGTGAGTGGATTGGCCACGGACGTACTGGTTCCGGCCGCCGAGGCCGGGTCGGGCGTGTCCCCACGAGGCCTCGTCGACGGTTCCGGTCGGGTGAATCTGCAGCCACTGCGCGACGCCCAGCCCGTTCTCGAGCAAACATCGACGGCGGCAACCGATCTGGACCGGACCGCGCAGGGCATCGGCGAATCGTCGTACCTGTCGACGGTGAACGACGCCAGAACCAAGCTGCAGAACCAAACTCACGAATTGTCCGGGCTTCTCACCAATACTTATCTCGCGAGCAAGCTCCTTCCTTCGATGATGGGCGAGAACGGCAACAGAAGCTATTTTCTGGCCTTTCAAACAAATGCCGAAGCTCGTGGAACGGGTGGATTGCTCGGCGCTTTCGGAATCGTCGACGCGAACAACGGCGCGGTCTCGGTCCGCGACCTCGGTCCGAACAGTGATCTCGACTACGGACGAGCGCCGGTCGATCTGGGACCGGAATACGCCGCTCTCTGGGGCGCCCGAAACACGACGACGGATTTCCGTAACTCCAACGCGAGCCCCAACTTTCCCTACGCCGGGCAGATCTGGTCCGATCTCTGGCGCCAGCAGACCGGAGAACAGCTCAGCGGCACCATCGGAACCGACCCGATCGCATTGAGCTACATACTCGGCGCCACCGGGCCCGTCACGCTGCCCGGCGGAGAGTCGATCACCGCGGACAATGTCGTGGAGATCACTCTCTCGACGTCCTACACGCGGTTCGCCGACGACAACACGGCACGAAAGGCCTACCTGCAGAGCATCGCCGAGGCAGTGGTCACCAAGATGACCACGTCAGCGTCGTCGAACCCGCAGAAGCTCGCCGAAGCGGTGGGTAAGGCCGCCAGCGAGGGCCGGCTGTCGGTGTGGAGTGCAGACCCCACCGAGCAGGGCATTCTGAGCGGAACCAAGGTCGGTCATGTGTTGCCTGCCGAGCCGGGTCCGTTCGCCGACGTGGTGGTCAACAACGCCGGTGGCAACAAGCTCGACTACTACCTGAAGCGCAGCATCGACTATTCGGCCGAGGCCTGCACAGGGCCCACCCGCAAGAGCACCGTGACGGCGAAGCTCACCAATGCGGTGGATCCGAACGGGTTACCGCCGTACGTCGCCAGCACCTTTCGGGCCGACACCCCGTACGGCACCAACGAGTCGATCGTCTACCTCTATGCGGCGGAGGGCGCCAAGATCGGCAAGGTCACCGTCGACGGGCAGCTCGGGTTCACCGTGCAGAGCGGAACCGAACTCGGTCATCCCGTCAACGCGATCTACCTGACCATTCCGCCGGGTGAAACGCAGACGGTGACGTGGGAGGTCGAGGAGCCGGCCGTGCCGGGAGAAGCCGTCGTGCCGGTTCAGCCGCTGGTCGACACACCCACCGTGACGGTGAACGTCCCGCAGTGCTGACGAGGGTCAGCTGGCTCGCGTCGAGATGTCCGGGCGCGAGCCGCTGACCAGGAAGACGACCCGCCGACCGATGTCGACGGCCTGCGCGGCGTAGCGCTGGTAGAACCGGCACAGCAGGGCGACGTCCACAGCCTTCTGGACGTCGTTCCCGCGGCTTTCGTCGGTGATGGACTCGATGACAGCGTCGTGCAGTCGGTCGACCCGGGCGTCGAGGTCGTCCAGATCGGCAACGGGCTCGACCGCGATCTCGCCGACAGCGCGTCGCACCCGGTCGGCCATCTCGAGGCACAGATTGCCCATCTCCTCGAACTTCGGTTCCAGGTAGTCCGGGACGATCTCGTCGGGAAAGCGGCGTCGTACGGCCTCGGCGATGTGCACTGCCAAACCACCCATACGGGCCAGGTCGGCGCTGATGCGCATCGTGGAGAAGACCTGCCGTAGGTCGGTTCCCACGGGAGCCTGGCGCGCGAGGAGGAGAACGGCCCGGTCCTCGCACTTCGTTCCCAGCTCGGCCAGCGACCCGCTGCGGGCGATGCATGCCTCTGCCCGATGAATGTCGCGCTCGAGCAGAGACGCCGACGCGTCGACCATTGCCTCGCGGGCGGTGGCGGCGAGGGTGCACAGGTCGTTGTTGAGTTCGTTGAGCTCTATCGTGTACGCGTTTCGCATTTTTCAGTCCCCGCTCGGTCGCTTGAGACTACCCGGTATCGAACGGTTCAAGCGGGCGATCTGTCACGCTCCAGGAAACCCCATCGCGTGCAAGTCGAGCATGTCCGGCACCTGCTCGGCCGGAACGGGCCGCGACCACAGATACCCCTGCGCGTGTGTGCAGCCGAGCTCGAGAGCCTTCTCGGACTGGATCGGCGTCTCGCACCCCTCGATGATGAGTTTCTGTTCGGTGTCGGCCGCCAAACCCGCGAGTGCACGAATCATGGAGTCGCCGGTGCGGGTACCCAACTTCGCCGCGATTGCCGTGTCGATCTTGAAACCGTCGACGGGCAGGTTCAGCAGCCGTTCCAGTGACGACCAACCGATCCCGATGTCGTCCAACATGATGGAGAAACCATTGCCGCGCAACGCCTCCACGAAATCGCCGATGTGGTCCATGTCGGTGTGCGCCTGAGTTTCGGTCAGCTCGAACACCACGCAGTCGGGCGACGTGCCCGATGCGCCGACGATCGAGGCCAGCTGCTCGAGCCGATCTCGACGACCGAGATGGCGAGCGGACAGGTTCGAGTTCAGCTGCAGACCGGGCACCCTCCGCTGCCACTCGGATAGGTGTTCGAGGGCTTGCTGCAACACGCTGTGATCGACGTCGACGATGAGGTCCGAGTCCGTGATGGCCGGCATGAAAGCGTTGGGGCCGTACACGTCTCCGGTGGTGCACTCCCATCTCGCCAGCGTTTCCAGGGCGACAATTTCACCGGACCCGAGATCGACGATCGGTTGGAACCACGGAACGATCTCGCGGTTGTCCAGAGCAGCGGCGATCCGGCTCACCGGAGCGTGTCCGACCCGGCGACCGTGCCCACGCATCACCTCGAGCTGGTTCTCGACGACGATCGCGAATCTGCGCAACGTCTCGACGGCGTACTCACCGAGTGGGTGAGGTTCGTAGTCCAGAACGCACAGCGAGCCGATCGGCACGCCTTCGCGCCCGAACAGGGCCACGCCCAGGAAGGACGCGACGCCGATGTCGGCCATACGCCGCGCAGTGGCAGCTTCGAGGCTGTGCCCGTCCTTGGGGTGCGACGCACTGTCCTCGATGCCGATGACGTCAGCACTCTGGACCACGAACCGGCAGTGCGACAAGCCGCTCGGGCTCACCGAGCTGTAGTCGTCGGGCAAACCCACCTCTGCAAGGGTGTACATGGTCGTGCCGTCGAGAATGTTCACCATCGCCATGGAAAAACCCAAGGTTGACGCGGCCAGCGACACGATGGTGTCGAGAGCCGGAGTCGGCACCGAGTAGTCCACGTAATTTCTGGCGGACTCGGTCTGGCGTTGCCCGATCGTTCGGTACATGCGCACTCCTCGCGTCCGCCGGCGCGCTTGACTACACGCCGTGCTTTGTGACATTCGGACCTGAAAAACAGAAAGATTGGTCTGATCACACATGTTTTGCCTCGCCTGACAGCTCAGACGGTTGGTTTTGGCCCCCATCCGCCCCATTACACTGTGGGCGACCCGAACAGGAGATGCCCTCACCATGGCCGCAGACACCGTCCCATCCGACGCCGACGCATTCGAAGTCACGATCAGCCACCATGGCGACACCGTGCTGATGTCGGTCTCCGGTGAAGTGGACCTGCTCACCGCACCCCAGTTGGGTGAGTCGCTCGACGCAGTCATGACCGAGAACCCGACGCGCGTCGTCATCGATCTGTCGGAGGTGGCGTTCCTGGCCTCGTCGGGCATGTCCGTGCTCATCGATGCGAGCACTCGCATGGGCAGCGCCGCCCACTTCGGAGTCGTGGCTGCCGGCCCCAACACCGCGCGCCCCCTCGAACTTGTGGGTCTGGGCAGAACGTTCACGATCTACACCACGCTCGACGCCGCCCTCGCTGCGGCAACGCCCGCCGACGACCTCTCGTAGACACCGTGCGGGGCGTGGAAAACGAGGGCGCTCCGGTCGAGATCGACGCGTTCGTCGTTCTCGACATCTGCGCTGATGCCGCGCACCTCACCCCGGTGCGCCGCGACCTGCTGTCGTGGCTGCGTGGCGCAGGGGTGCCCGATCGGAAAAGCCACGACATCACCTTGGCCGCGTACGAAGCTCTCGCGAACAGTGTCGAACATGCTTACGGCGACGGTGACATTCATGTGGCGGCCGACGCGACGATCGGAATTCGGGTCACGCGCCGCCTCGACTCGGGGGTCGTCGAGGTTCGCGTCTGGGACCAGGGAGTGTGGAACACCACCGACGGTGGACGGACCCGGGGACGGGGACTTCCGCTCATTCACGCACTCGCCGATCACGTCACGATCACGTCCGACGGTGGCACCACCATCGAGATGCGATTCGACGGCGACCAGGCCTCGGGGACGAGCAGTTAAGCGCCGGACAGGTTCCTGCGCAGCGAGGCCTCCGAGTGCTTCACCGCTTCGGCGACGAACGGCGTGACCACCGCGCCCAGCATCTTTCCCGCGATACCGCCGGGCAGGGTGTAGTCGAAGACCACGCTCAGCTCGGTCGTCCCGTCTCCGAGATCGACGAATTCCCACCGTGATGCGTTGGTGAGACCGTCCTCCGATTCGAGGACGATGAGCCGGTTCTTTTCCCATTCGCTGCAGACGACGGTGGAATGCAACGTCTTGGGACCCACGCGCATCGACGCCGCGTAGCGGGACCCGACACCGCGGCCGACGCTGCCGATCGGTTCGAACCGGCTGACGCCGAACATCCAGTCGGGAACCGTGTTCGGGTCGTCGACGTAGTCGAACACCACGTCCACCGGAGCCTCTGCGATACCGCTGTGCCGAACCGTGCCCATATGACCTCCGATTTATGTGGTACCGGAGGTTAACAGCAACCTGTCGTCAGCGTTTCGTGATCCCCGATTTGGCGTGCGAGCCATTGGACGATGCCTGAGGCGCCGCGCTCGACGCCGCCGGCACGGGAACCGCGGGCGTGAGCGACGCCTGCTTGGGTACGGACTTGTCCGTCTCGTAGTAGTACCGGTAGTCGTAGTCCCGCTTGCCCCGTGTGGGTGCCATCGTGAGAATCATTCCGAGGATCGGCGCGCCGACCTGCGTGAGATTGCCGATGGCACGGGTCAGTTCGTCGCGCTTGGTGTGTCCGTGCCGCACCACCACGATGGCGCCGTCGGCGAACGCGGTCATGACCGCGGCGTCGGTGACGGGCAGCACCGGCGGCGCGTCGATGACGACGTAATCGAACGTGTCACGCAGTTGACCGATGACGGTGCGTGCCGATTCGGAACCGAGGAGCTCCGACGGGTTCGGCGGGAGCGGGCCGGAAGCGAGGACGTCGACACCCGCAAAGGCGGTGGGCTGCAGCACTTCCGACACCGATGCCTGACCGGACAGCACGGTGCTGAGTCCGACCGAACCGACGAGGCCGAGGTACTTGCTCACGCGGGGACGGCGAAGGTCACCTTCGACCAGCGCCACTCGGTGACCCGCCTCGGCGAGCACGAGCGCGAGGTTGATTGCCGTCGTCGTCTTGCCCTCGCCGGGAATTCCCGACGTGACGACGAGGACGCGCGGAGGCGAATCCACTTCCAGGAACTGGAGATTGGTGCGCAGTTCGCGAAACGCCTCGGCCGATCCCGACGACGAGTCGGCGAAGGAGATGGTCGACTCCTCCTTGAGCGTCTTGTCGTAGGGCACCACGCCCACCACTGGGGAGCCCGAGAGGTCTTCGAGCCCCTTGCGGTCCTTGACCGTGTTGTCGAGACGGTCGCGCAGAACGGCGAGCGCGATACCGAGCAGAAGGCCGACCGCCACGCCGAGAGCGAGGTTGCGCTTGGTCTTGGGCGAGATCGGCGTGGACGGAGTCTGCGCCGGTTCCACGACGGTGACCTTGGCCAGCGCCGCACCGCCGCCGGGCGGGGTCTCGAGCTCGGAGACGAAGTCGACGAACGTGTCGCCGATGCCGTTCGCGAGGTCGCGTGCCGTACCGGGATTGGTGTCGTCGACGGAGACGTCGATGAGCACGGTGTCGGGTGACGACGTCGCCTTGACCTTGGACGCGAGGGCCGAAGCCGACATCGAGAGTCCGAGGGACTCGATGGTTCGGCGGGCGATCGACTCACCGGTCAGCAGCTGGGTGTACGACGCCACCTTCTGCTGAGAGGCAAGTCCGCCCTGGTATTCCTCCTGAACCGACGAGGACGACGAGCCCGACGTGGACACGTAGAGGCGCGTCGACGCCTCGTACACCGGCGTCGAGACGAGCGAGAACACGAGCGATGCGACCGCGGCGACGACGACGGTCACCAGAATGACGATCCACCGAGCGCGCAACACCCTCACATAATCCGAAATCTCCACCAACAACTCCTCGAGATACGGGCCCCCGACGGCACACACGATCAAAGCGGACAACCAACAGTGGACTTACCCTATCGGGCAGTGGGAGATACGGCACCTCAACCGGAAAGCCACGCCGTCCAGGTATTGATGCGCAGTGGAAATCGGGACGCCTTCGGGCTGTCGAATTGCAATTCGAATTGTTTACCAAAATGGGTGCAGGGCCGGGTTTTTGCCGATCGACAAAACGACGAAACGAAGATTGCGCCCCGAAACGAGCACTCAACGCGCAATGAATCGCGAATTGCCGCCACGTGACTTGGCCGTGTACATAGCCGAGTCGGCTTTCTCCACGAGATCGGTGATGGCGCGAATATCCGCGCGGCGTACGTCCGGGGAATAGGCGATGCCCAGACTCACCGTGATCGGAGTCTCGTCGTCCGGGCGCGACACCACGCCGAGCAACGTGTCGGCGAGAGCGCCCGCCTCAACTTCGTCCGCACGGATGACGATGGCGAACTCTTCACCACCGGTGCGCGCCACGACCGCCGCTTCGCCACAGATGAGGGCGATGCGGTCGGCCATGAGTCGCAGCACCGCGTCGCCGCGCGCATGGCCGTAGGTGTCGTTGATCGACTTGAAATCGTCGATGTCGAGGACGAGAACCGACAGATGGGCGTCGTCGGCAGGCACATCCATCAGATCGACGGCCGCGGCGTGCAGGCCGCGACGATTGCGCAACCCGGTCAGCGGATCCCGATACGACCCGATCGCGTCGTGATGAAGGTTCGCCAGCAGTCCGCGCAGCAGCAGCGGAACCGCCAACACGACCGGGTAGACGCAGAACAGCCGCGACGTGGCGGTGAAGACGTCGGCTTCGCCCTGCACCACCACCACGAGGAACATCGTGGCCGCGGCGGTGGTGGCAATGCCGATGTGAGCCGTGATGAGGCGCGGGCCGTGGAACGCGGTCACGTACACGCCGGTCACCGCATACAACGCCAGGCCCGGCATGGACTCGTACGCAACCGGGACCGACAGCATCACCGCGGCGACGCCGACGTCGGCGAACAGCACGAAAACTGTGGACACTCGCTGACTGGGCCACGGTCCTCGAACCCACGCCGCGGCGATTCCGCAACACGCAACCGCGATCGCGCCCACGACGGCATTGCGCACGAACGATCCGGCCGGGGCCACGGCGCCGGGCAGCGCGGTCAGTGCGGCGATCCCGTCCGCGAGCGCCCAGAGGGCCACGATGTAGCGATAGCGGGTCAGCGATCGCCGGTCGTGCAGATACCGAACGGCCCACTCGTAATCGAAAGGCTGATTCAGCCATTCGCGAAAGCTCGCCACCATGAATTCCCCGCCGATCGTGCTTTCACCGAGTGAAAGGGTGGGCCTTGGACGCTCCCCCGCGTCTCCCACCGTCCGACCACGAGCATTACACAGACTCGAACTTCGGTCAGCACTGTCGCGCTCGGTTTCGAAAACGGGTAATTCGCCCGGTACCGGAGTGGGGCCGAACAAGACAGCAGCTAATCTCGAGTTCATGACTCGACGGCTCGTCCCTCTGCTGGCTGCGTGCGCGCTCTTCGTGACGGTATCGGCGTGCTCGTCCGAGCCCCAGGCCCCTGCAGCGCCCACCCCCGAGCCGCTCCCCACGATCTCCGACGCGGCACTGGCTGCGCGAGGCACCGTGGTCTCGTCGTCACCGCTCGACCTGGCGCCGGAAGTTGCGGCCCGGATCGGATCGGCCGAGCGGGTCGTCTACAACTCGGTGTCTCCGGAGGACGGTGCGACGACCGAGGTGTCCGGCACCGTGTTCCTTCCGAAGGGCACGCCGCCCGACGGTGGGTGGCCGATGCTATCCTACGGACACCCGACCACCGGCACGGAGGTCAGCTGCGGAGCGTCGCTCTACCAGAACCTACTGGGCAGCGCGGAGACCATCGCGGCGATCGTGGAGTCGGGAACCGCCGTGGCGATGACCGACTACGAAGGCCTGGGTCAGCCGGGGCGGGCACATCCCTACCTCGAACCGCGCGCGGCCGCGTTCAACATGATCGACGCGGTCCGGGCGTTGAAGAACACCTTCCCCACCGTGTCCAACCGCTGGTTGGCCCTCGGTGGCTCGCAGGGTGGGTCGGCTGCGTGGGCCGCGAGCGAGTACGCCGGCGACTACGGGTCCGGACTCGATTTCATCGGCGCTGTCGCGGTCTCGCCACCGGCCGAGATCACCGGATTGGCGCAGGAAGCCAAGGACGGCACTCTGACCCCTGCTCAGGTCCAGATCATGCCGCTGGTGATCGCCGGCTTGAAGGCCATTCATCCGGAACTCGTGCTGAGCGACTACCTCTCCGGCGTCGCGCTGAGTCAACTCTCGGTTCTCGGCGGATGCGATCCGGCGCAGGCGGAGGCCAAATCGAGCGCCAACGCGGCCCTCGACGGCACCCAGGTCGTCCCGGTGTCGCAGGAAGCGACCGATCAGTTGAAGACCTGGCTGGGCGAGTTCACACTGCCCAAGCGCCAGGCGGCCGGGCCGCTGCTGGTCATCAACGGCGGTAAGGACGATCTGGTGCTTCAGGACTGGGTCGCATCCGCCGTTCAGCGTGCGTGCAGCTTCGGAGACCAGATTTTGCACCGCGTCAACGCAGACCAGGGACATTCGGACGCCAACGGCGGCGACGAGATGTACAAGTGGATCCTCGACCGGCTCACCGACAAGCGTGCGCCGTCGAACTGTGCGTGAGGACCGCTACATGATCGATTCGACGGCAGCCAGCGAAGCCTTGGGCGTGTAGTCCGTTCGGACCAACCCGAAGTTGTAGTCCTGGGTCGCGCTGCCCGTCGCCACGTCACGGAAGTCGAACAGGAACAGGCCGGCGCAGTACGGGAGCGAGCGCAGGTAAGCAATGCCGTCGACCAGGTACTGCGCCTGCTGAACCTCGGAAAGGTTCGTCGGTCCGCCGGTCGGCACTCCGAATTCGGTGAACCAGATGTCCTTGTCCTCGTCGCCCGCGGCCACCATCTGATCGCGCACGAGGGCGATGTCCGACGCCGATTCGCCGACCTCGGCGGCGGTACTGAGCGGAATGAAGCTGTAGGGGTGCATGGCGATGCCGTCGAACGACCCTCCCGCGCCGAGGCGGTAGAGCTCGCGTACGAAGCTCGCCGGGCTCAGGTCGGTCGCGTTGTCGGCCGTCGGTGACGTGCCGCCTGTGAGCACGGTGAGCGACGGGTCGACGGCTTTGATGCGCCGGTACGACTGGATGAGCATCTGCGAGTAGAGGTCCACGTTCACCTTGGGCCCGAACGCCGCTCCGACGTTGGGCTCGTTCCACACCTCCCAGGTCGAGATTCGTCCGGAGAAGTGCTGGGCTGCTTCGGCCGCGAACTGCGCGAATGCAGCCGGGTCCGCCGGGGCGGGATTGCGTACGAGCTGATTCTCGACGGGAACGGCGAAAGTAGGGGCCCAGGTGACGACGCCGAGCACGCGGACGCCCTTGGCGATGAAGGTGTCGATCTGCGCGTCGATCCACGACCAGTCGAAGACGCCGGGTGAGGTCTCGATGCGCGGCCATTCGATGGGAATGCGCACCGAAGAAAATCCGATTGCCGAAATGTCACCACTCTGACGATCCAACGACTCGCGTGAATCACCGACCGTCACAGCGGTGACTCCGAGCGACCCGTCGCCGCATCCGGTTGAGACCGTTTCAGCACCTCGAGCAGGAACGATGGCCGATTCTCCCAGCTGACCGGGCGCCGTCAACGCCGCAGCGACCGTGGCGAGCGCCAGGCCGGCGATAGCGAGACGTCTCGAAATGGTCACAACTTCAGCATAAACGGTCGAATTGACCGCTAGTCGTTTGCCGACCACGCGAGCATCAAATACGGTGTGAACCGAACGCGTTCCCGGTTTCGTGTAACGAAGCGGGTCGTAGGTTCGAACTAGTCGGGGAGACTGGTAATCGAGTCACACCACAGCGAGTTATGTGAACACGGAGTAGTACATGATTTTCGCGAGATCTGCCCCGACCACGCCTGTTCGGTCTGCGCTGGCACTTGCCACGCGCTCTTTCGAGGGTTCCAAGCCGTCCAAGGGCGTGGACATCCACGTCACGCCGCGCACCACACCTCCGCGCAAGCGCATCGCTCAGCGCGACGACTGGAAGCGCGCGTACCGCAGCAAGTTGCTGGCGACGGACATCGTCGTCGTCGTCTTCGCGGCTCTGTTCGCGCAGTTCGCACGCTTCGGCACTCTGGATTCCAACGTGCAGGTGGGCGGGGCCATCGCGTCCAACCTCACCTTCTCGATCATCGTGGCGCTCTTCTGGATCGTCCTGCTCAGCGTGGCCGGCTCACGTGATCCGGGGCTGGTCGGACACGGAGCCGACGAGTACCGCCGCGTGGTCACCGCGACCTTCTGGCTGTTCGGTGGTATCGCGGTCCTCGGGCTGCTGCTGCAGGCCGGATTCGCGCGTAGCTACCTCGCCATCGCCCTGCCGGTCGGCCTTCTCGGCCTGCTGATCGGGCGTCGGTTCTGGCGCGGTCGTCTCGCGATCGCCCGGGCACACGGCATGTACACCAACGACGTCGTGGTGATCGGCAGCATCGACTCCGTGCGGTCCATCAGCACGAGCTTCGATCGTGCCGCCGACGCCGGATACCGGGTCGTCGGAGCCTGCATCCCGTCTCATACCGGTGACGTCGACGCCATCCGCGCCGGAGCACGCGTCATCCCGGTGATCGGTGACGAGACGGCGATCGACGCCGTCATGGACATGCCGTCGGTCACCACTGTCGCGGTCGCCGCCGTCGAGCACCTCGGATACGAGCGGATGCGCGACCTCGCCTGGACCCTCGACACACACGCCGTCGATCTGGTCGTCGCCCCCGGCTTCGCCGACGTCGCCGGACCTCGTCTCAAGATCTGCCCGATCGACAACCTTCCGCTCCTGCAGGTCGACCGGCCGAACCGCGACGGCGCCGCAAGTATGGGCAAGACCGTGTTCGACAAGGTCAGCGCGGCATTCGCTCTGATCCTGCTGTCCCCGATCCTGTTGGCGGCCGCCGTCGCCATCAAGCTCGAGGACGGTGGACCGGTGTTCTTCCGTCAGGTGCGTGTGGGACGCGGTGGCCGTCTGTTCCGGATCTGGAAACTGCGCACCATGATCACCGGGCCGGCCAACTCGGCAACGGCAGCGCGCGAACAGGCGGGCCAGTCCAGCTCGGTCTTCTACAAGTCCGCCAACGACTCACGCATCACCCGCATCGGCCGCTTCCTGCGTCGAACCAGCATCGACGAACTCCCCCAGCTCATCAACGTCCTTCAGGGCAACATGAGCCTCGTGGGCCCTCGCCCGCTGCTGCCCGGTGAGGGAGCACAGATCCTCAACTTCATCGAGCGGCGTTCGCTGGTCAAGCCCGGACTCACCGGCCTGTGGCAGGTGTCCGGACGATCGGACGCCTCCGAGGAGGAGCGCATCCGTCTGGACCACTACTATGTCGACAACTGGTCTGCCGTGCAGGATCTCGTCATCATCTGGCGCACGGTGGCCGCCGTGTTGACCTCGAAGGGCGCTTACTGACCGTGCAGCAGACCGACCTGACGGGATTGACCGTCTGTGTCGTCGCCTGTCACTACCAGCCCGAGACCACCGGCAGCGCTCCCTACAACACCGCGCTGATCAACGCCCTGTCGGACGCAGGCGCGGATGTTCATGCAGTAGTGGGGATTCCGCACTACCCGCAGTGGTCGGTCCAGGACCCGAAGTACGTACGCGGTATCCGGTGGCGCGAGCAGCACGGCGCCGTCCGGGTGACGCGGGTTCGGCACGCGGTGCCCGCCACCGCGAACCTGGCCGGTCGCGCCCGGATGGAATCGAGCTTCGCGGCCCTGGCCGCACCGCACGTACTGGCGTCGCGTAGCGACATCGTCATTGCGGTGACGCCGCTCCTGGGCGCGCTGCTGGCCGCGGTGACCGGTCGGCGCTCGCGCCCTCTCGGTGTGGTCGTGCACGATCTGAGCGGCAATGCGGCGCAGCAATCGGGTACCACCGGGGGCCGGGCGGCGACGGCAGTCAGCTCCGCCGAGTACCGCCTGGCGAGATCGGCCGATCTGATCGGCATCATCACCCCGCGGTTCCGAGACGTTCTGGTGAGCGCAGGCGGAGTCGATACGTCCAAGATCGTCGATCTGCCGATCTTTTCGCACGTCGGCACCGCCGACCTGTCCGCACACGACGCCCGAGTGAAGCTGGGATGGCCCGAGCGCGATCGCTTCACCGTGGTCCACACCGGCAACATGGGCATGAAGCAGGGTCTCGAATCCGTGGTCGAGGCGGCACGCCTGGCGGAATCATCCGGCGTTCCAATCGATTTCGTTCTCGTCGGCGACGGCAATCAGAAGCAGGCCCTCGTCGACGAGGGACACTCGATCGCGAATCTGCGCTTCGTCGACCCGGTGGACGAAGACGATTACCCGACGGTGCTCGCCGCCGCGGACGCACTGCTGCTCAACGAGCGGGCCGGCGTTCACGAGATGTCGTTGCCCAGCAAGGTCACGTCCTACGTGACGGCCAGGCGGCCCATCATTGCCGCTACGGAGCCGGGCGGAATCACGTCTTCGGTGCTCGAGAAGTACGACGCCGCGCTTCTGTGTGCGCCGGGTAACGGTGCCGAACTACTGGGCGCTGCAGTCGGATTGGCTCAGGACGCCGCCGAGCAGACCGCTCTGACCGCGCGCGCGGCGGAGATGGGCAGTGCCGAGTTCAGCGAGGCGGCCGGGGTTGCGGGATTCGCGCGCTTTGCACGGTCCGTGGCGCAGGCGCGCTGACCCGCTTGGGTGCCGGTTCGGCCGGCCTCGACGGCGGAGCGTCGACCGACTCGGGTACCCGACGTTTGATCATGGCCGGCACGCGGACGAAGTCGGGAACGATCTGTGCGACCAACACGGCGGCCGCAGCCGCCAGAACCACGCCCACGGCGCCGTATTCGGGCGCCGCGTAGATCCCGAGGCCGACACTGGACACGCCCATGACGACGATGCAGTAGGCCTGCCAACGCATTTCGTCGGGCGCGGTGAGAAGGACGCCCGACGGCAGGTGCACGCACTGGACGACGAGCAGGATGGCGAACGCGAACGCGAGCATCCTGGACGTCTCGACTTCGCCGCTGCTCAGGATGGACGCCGCCCACGGCCCGAGTGCCGTCACCCCGATGGCCGCCACCACCGCCACACCGGAGAAGGCGAGGATGATCTGCCGCCACAGCTTGATGGTGCCGGCGGGGTCGTCTCGACGCTTGACGAACACCGGCCAGAAGGCCATACCCGCCGTGGAGAAGACCGACCAGCCCAAGGCGTAGATCTGCGCCATCAAGGCGTACCGCGAGAGTTCCTCGGGTGAGGACAGGTGCGAGAGGATGATCCGGTGTGATTGCAGACCGAGCGGGAGACCGATGCTGGCCACCAGCATCCACACCGATCCGGACAGCAATTTGGTGTGGCCGACTTCGGGCTTGCGGAACACGAGATCCGCGATCCCGGTGACACGAAGCGCGACAACGGTTCCGACGATGTTGCCCAGCAGAGAACCGATGACACCGGGGAGCGCGTACCAGATACCTTCTGCGCCGAACAGCAACAGCGCGAACGTGCTCAGCAAACCGAACGCCGAATTGCTCATCATGATCAGCACGGCCAGCTGATTCTTGTCGACGCCGATGAGGATACGAACGCCCAGACCGGTGGGGACGGTGAGCGCGAAGATGCATGCCGCGGCCGTGACCACGTATCGATCCTCGGGGCCGGTGGTGACACCGATGATGGTTCCCCAGCCGTCGAACACGAAGGCGAGCAGGAACAGGACGATGAGGCCGAGACTGACCTGGGTCAGCACGCGCACGGCGCGCTGAATGGTGGCGATCGCAACCTTGTTGTCGCGCAGCCTCCCCGCGGCGGAGGCGGCGTTGGTGACCACCGAACCCACGCCCAGGTCCGCGAACGGGAACAGCAGACTCATCGTCGAGATCAAGGAGACGACGCCGAACACACCGGAACCGGTCTGCTTGACGATGATGGCCGTGTTCAGCAGGCCGAGCAGAGCGACGACGGGCGTGCCGATGATGCGGAAGACGGTGCCCCAGACGACGGCGCCCTTCTCCTGCTTGGTCAGCCCGTTGTCACCGTCGCCGTCACCGTCGTGCGCGATGCCGGCGACGGCCGCAGTTTGATCGGCCACCGCTTGCGGGACGAAGTCGACGACCGGGATGACCTCGGTGACGGCGAAGTCACGCACGACGGAGATCGGTTCGGTGACGAAATCGGAGTTGCTCCAGTTGATTCGCTGGTGGCGACCCTGCCCACCCGGGCCGGGGAACTGGCGCGGAGGCGGCGGGACTCGACGGACGGGGCCGTCGTGTCCCTGGTCCCGGGGCCGCTCGTTCTGAAACCGATCGTCCCGGGGTCGCTGGTTCTGAAACCCCTGATCGTCGACCCGGCCGTGGGTCGTCGACACGTCACGTCTATCGGGCATTGTCCGCTCCGCGCAGACGCGAGACCAACGGCCGCACGGCGACCAGGGTCCGCGTCAGATACTCGAGGACCCGCGATCTGGCCCTGTCCCGACGACGGTTTCCGGTCGGATAGTAACCGACCCTGTCCCACGCGCGCCGCAGGTCGGCGAAGTTCTCCTTGATGGGGCGCACAGTGCCGGCACCCGAGGTGTCGAAGTCGCACACCACACGCTCGAGCACCACCGGCGCCGAGTGGAGAGCAGCGTTGAAGATGTACAGCTGGTCCGCCGCGAGGCCGAAAGTCTCGTCGTACGAACCGAGTTCGCGAGAGATGTCCGCCCCGAAATACGACGCCTGATGCGGAATCGCCCCGCGTCCGGACGCGAACGCGGTCAGGTCGAACGGCGAGAATCCCCATTCACCGAGGTCCTCACCCGACTCCCCGATGCGGCGCACCTTTCCGTAGCCCCACTGCTCACGTGGGTCGGACAGGCTGTTCACGGCTGCGTCGATGGCACCCGGATCGGAGAAGGTGTCGCCGGAATGCATGAGCCACAACACATCTCCGGTCGCCATCGCCAATCCCTTGTTCATGGCGTCGTAGCGTCCGTTGTCCGGTTCGGACACCCATCGGAACGGTTGCGGGTCCAGCGATTTCAGATACTCGACCACATCGAAACCCGAATCACCGTCCACGACAATGTGTTCGACGATCGACGAGCCGACCTGAGCTCGGACGGAGTCGACGGTCTTTCGCAGTCCGGCGAGGTCGCGGAAGGAGATGGTGACCACCGAAACGGTCAGCTTCCTGTCGGTCATCTCGTCACCCGTTCTCGCGCGAGGGAAGCATCGCGCGCATCTTCTTCAGCATCACGCGTGCAACCGACGCGAAGGCGTAGATGATGGCCCACGGTCCGGGAGTGCCCTTGCGAACCCCGACCACCATTGCTCGCAGAATCCCGGTGAGAGAGTTGCCCGACACCGCCGACGTGACCGGTCCGGTGAAGTAGTAGTCACCGCGGGTTCGCCGCTTGGCCTTGGCAAGGTGGACGTCACCCCACTCGATGTAGTCCCGACTCTCGTCGCGACCGGTGCGCGAGAGCGACGACATCTCCATGTTGTAGCGAGCCAGAGGAGTGTCGAGCTGGACGATCACGATGTCCGGGAACGCGTCTCGCACCTTCATGACCCACGTCGGATCGTCGTGCAGAGCGGCGGTGGGACGCGACCACGGAACGCGGTCGGCAACTGCACGTGGAAAGCACAGCGTCGACGTCTGCAGACCCGAGCCGCCGAACCGGGGCTCGTGGAACTGGAAGAGGTAGTCGTCGACCGGGTCGTGCGGTCCGATCACACGGGTCGGCATCACACGCGGAATCGGGCGGCCGTCGTGGACTTCCACTAGCGTCGAGCTGAGCCACAGATCGGACGGGACGTCGGCCACGGAGCGAATCTGCGCCTCGAGCTTCTCCGGGAACCACTCGTCGTCGTCGTCGAGGAGAGCGATCACGTCGCCCTTGGCGCATTCGATGCCCGTCTGCCGCGCGGGCGAGCTCCCGGTGCCGAACTCGGTGTGCACGACCTGGATACGAGGGTCGTCGGGCAGCGAGATGTCCACGTCCGCGTCGAGCACGACGACGATCTGATCCACCGGGTAGGTCTGGGCGAACACCGACGCGACGGCGTCGTTCAACTGCGGCCGGCCGATGGTGGGGATGACCACACTCACGGTCGGCCGCTCGTTGCCGTTCATCGTCGACCGGCCGCGGTCACGAGACCGTCGTCGTCGACGGACGTGACGCGGGCAGGGTCGTCACCGAAACCGGTCCATTTCGGGAGATGTCGCGCCGAGAAGATCGCGGCCAGGACGGCCAGGATGGTCAGCAGGTTGTACGACAGCGGCGAGAAGAACAGGTCCCACAGAGCCTGAGTCGCGACGACCAGCGCCAGCGCGCTCCACATTCCGTACCGCGGCGAGTTCCACACGATCGCGATGGCCATGCCGATCAGCGCCATGGGCAGCAGCGCCACGAACACGCCGCCCTCGGCCCATCCGTTGAGCAGTACCGAGTGCAGCGAGGTGTCGCCGTTCGGCAGGCGCCACGACGAGGTGATGTCGAGGGTCGGATCGAATCCGATCTTCACGGCCAGGGCTTCGCCTTTCGCGAAGACCTCGTCGGTCAGGTAGTTCGCATTTCCCCATCCGAACCACGGCTTCTCGGAAATCGCGGACATCGACAGCGGTGATTCCGTTCGGCCGGCGAAGATGGCGGGAGCGCCGGTGGTGTCCTGCGTTTCGACCTTGTCCTTGAGCGCCTGTCCGGCGATACCGGTGCGCGCGATGATCGGCACGATGCTGCCGAACACCGCACCTGCGACGCCGACCAGAGCTATCTGAACCCAGCGCGCGAGGCGGTCACGCGTGTAGTGCGTGACCAGCACGACAGCGGCGGCACCGATGCAGACGAGCGCGTGGGATCGGTAGTTGAGGGCCAGCGACGTGAACGCGAGCAGGATCAACACGAGGGCCTGAAGTCGCAGCGACACCCCGAGCACGACGAGCGCGTACAGCACGATCAGCGTGATCCACGGGGCGAAGGCGTACTTCCAGTAGTTCTCGAAGCTCGGCGCACCGAGAGCGGGAAGTCCACTGGTGAGGTAGTAGAAGCAGGATCCGACGGCCACACCGACCGCGAGCGCGAACAATTGCTCGAGATTTCGGCCCACCAGGACGACGATCCCGATCAAGTACAGAGCGAACGACGGCCACGAGATGATGCGCTGATCTGTGATGGCAACCACATTCAGCTGTGACGAGACTATCCAGCCGAGAGTTCCGACGAACGCCAGTGCCACCGGGAGAAGCTGACCGACCGTCCACTTCTTCAGCAATGCGGCCGGAGCAATCAACAGCATCAGTCCGCTCATCACGGTGAGCGTGTATCCCTTGACGTGAATGCCGGACGTGGCGCCGGCCAGGAAAAGAATGCCGCAGTACAGAACGCGCGGATACACATCTCGCCGAATATTCGTGCGAGGCCGAATTCGGTAGGGACGGTCGACCGTCCGCTCCGCCGACCGCTGTGTGGAGTCGGCCCTCGGTGCGGCGGGGGGTGATGTGATCACAGCGCCTTGCATTCTCTGATGCCTCGTTCCTTGCCCGCGCGACGGCCTCGCCCGTGATAAACCGCCCAGACGGGCGCCACCGTTACAATTCGCTTCGTTGCCGACCGGGTGCCGGATCGCCGGCCGGAGGTTCCCACGGCCTTCGAATCGGCGCGTTGTCGTTACCGGGGGAACGATACCGCGTGCGCGTCCGGCGATTTTCCCATGGAGAGCGGGCGCACGAAGAATATGGACATCGGGCAGCTTTCGGTAACGTCGTCTGAAATGGTTCCGATTCTTCTGTGACCGGAACTGCATCAATCGGACACGATCAGCGAGAGGAAGGACGGCGATATCCATGGCGCGCCCCTTCCCTTCTCGGATACGCGGCATTCGCGCACGCGACGTCGTGCTGGCGTTGTTCGCCGTCGTGGTCGTGCTCACCGCGGTGACCGTCGTGCTGGGTTCTCGCGGTTCGAGCGAGGTCCCCTCCACCCCCGCCGTGCTCGAGCCGTCGGCGCCGACGGGCACGCAGGCGTCGATGCTGTTCTTCGGCGACACCTACACCGCCGGCGCGTCCCAGCTGCCCAACCGCAGCTACGCGTGCCTGACCGCGACTCGGCTCGGGTACCTCTGCAACGTCGAGTCCGACGTCAACATGGCCTACTTCGCGGGCACGATCACACAACCCGCCTCCGGCACGCAGAGCACCGGACCGACCATCGACGTCCCCACGGTCGATTCGCGCATCGACCGCGCGCAGGTTCTCTATCGGGCGGACGTGGTGGTGCTCGACGCCGGACGTAACGATCAGTCCCGCACCTCGAGCGAGCTGTCCACCGCGTTCCTGGACACCGTGCAGCACGCTCGACGCGCCTGGCCGACCTCGCGCATCGTCGTCATCGCGCCGTGGACGCTGGACAACTTCTCACCGGCGGTCGCGAGCGCAACCGGGCGGCCCGTCTCGATGGCCACTGTGATGCAGAACGCACTGGCCGGGGAGGACGGGCCGACGAACGTGAGTTTCGTCGATCCCGCCGCGCTCGGCTGGCTGCGCGGCCAGGACATCGAGCAGCTGCGTTCGCAGGAGAACCTCTTCGTCCCGAACGAGCAGGGCAACGTGTTGATCGCCGACGCACTGGTCTCGGCGCTCACCCGGCCGGCTACATCTTCCGCAACCGCCGCCGACGAGAGTGACAACTGACCGTGAACGAAGTCGTCCGTCACTACCTGTTCATCCTCCGCGACCGGTGGCGCTCCGTCGCGGTGGTGGCGCTCATCGTTCTCGGCCTCGTCGCGGCGGCTCTCCTGTCGCAGGGCAAGACCTATTCGTCGACGTCGGCGGTGTTCGTCACCACTCCGCGCGACGATGCCGACACCTTCTACCGCGGCGACGCCTACGCACGCGAGCGTGCGCCGTCGTACGTGGCGTTGGTGGCGAGCCAGAACCTGGCCGCGAAGGTGATCCAGGATCTGGGCCTGGACACCGATCCGGCGACGCTGATCGCGTCCGTTCTGGCGGCGCCGGTGCCGGACACCGTGCTCATCTCGATCACCGTGACGTGGAGCAGCCCCGAGCTGGCGCAGCAGATCAACCAGGCCTACGTCACCGACATGCAGCAGCAGGTGATCGCGCTCGAGACCGTCGACGGATCGCTTACCCCGCGCGCCCAACTCGACGTGGTCGAGCCGCCCAGCTTCTCCTCGACGCCGGCCGGGCTCTCCCCCATCCTCATCCTCGGTGCTGCGACGGGCGTCGGTCTCGCAGCGGGTGCGGCCTTCGCCGTGCTGCTCGCCTTGCGTGATCGCACTGTCCGCACCGCCCGTGAGGCCGAGGATGCCGCCGGGGTGCCCGTGCTCGCGACACTCGGCGCCGACGATCAGAGCGACCCCGCCGAGCCGATGCGCGAGTTGCGAGCCTCTCTCGAGGCGACGCCGCTGGCCCCGAACAAGCTGGCCCGCACGGTCCTCATCGCGTCGTCACAGCAGGGCGACGGCAAGACCAGCGTGGCGCTGGGACTGGCCGAGGCCCTGTGCGACGAGGGCAAGCGTGTCGCCGTCATCGACCTCGACACCCGCACCTCGGACTTCGCGACAAGGATTCCGGAAGCGCCCATCACCGTCTCCGCGCTCGTCGAGGAGGAGGGCGTGTCCACCGACGCCCACGTCAATGCCAAGGGCCTGCTGACGCCGGTGCCGATCGGGGTCGTCGGCGACGATCCGGGCCGGTTCGTCGACTCGCCTGTGGTCACCTCGCTCATTCACGAGTTCGGCGCGGACCACGACTGGATTATCATCGACACGGCCGCGAGCTCGCACAGCGACGCTCTGCGGGTATCGAAGTCGGCCGACACCGTCGTGTTGGTGGTGGCCGCAGGGCGTTCCACGTTCGACGCCGTCGGGGAAATGGCAGAGGAATTTCGACAGACCGGCAACGAGATTGCCGGGGTCGTGTTCAACGCGAACAGGTCGCACAGCGAGGCGTCCGAGGACGGATCGGCCGCGGACAAGCGCGGCAGGACGGGACTGTTCGCGCGATAGCGAGCGATCCACGACCGGTGCACCAACGAATCGACTACGCCCCACAACCGAGAAGGCCAACGACATGAAACGAACGAAGGCAAGCGGCAGGTCACGAGCCCGTTGGTGGATCGTCGCGCTCTTCGTCGTCCTCGGCGGACTGGCCGGCATCGCGTTCTCGGCGTTCCAGACGCCGCAATACACCTCCGTGGCACGCCTGTTCGTCGGTACCAACGGCGGCACCACATCGTCGGAGTCGTACCAGGGTGACCAGTTCTCTCAGCAGCGCGCGGTGTCCTACGCGCAGATCCTCTCCAGCGAGCTGCTGGCCCAGCGCGTGGTCGACACGCTCGCACTCCCGGACTCGGCTTCGTCGATCGCAGCGGACACCACGGCAACCGTCGTTCCGAAGACCGTGCTGATCGAGGTGTCGGTCAAGAACCCGTCGGCCAACCGCGCATCGGAAATCGCGAACACCCTCTCGACCGAGTTCATCGACTACATCACTCCGCTCGAGACGCCGGTGGGCCAGTCGCAGCCCCGCACCACCGTGTCCGTCGTCGACGCAGCGGAACCGGCGAGCAGCCCGTCGTCGCCCAACACGATGTCGAATGCGCTCATCGGCGCGGTCGTCGGAACACTGATCGGCATCGGGCTCGCACTGTTCCTCAACCGTCGCGCCGCACGCTCGTTCGCCACCGCGCCGGCGCTGGCGAAGGCGACCGGCCTGCCCGTTCTCGGTAGCGTGTCGAACCGCGCCGACGGCGAGTCCACGGACCTCGACGCCGCACTGGTCGCAGATCCGGCGGCCGTCACGACGGACGACGTCGCGGTCCGGTCGGCCGACGGCGATCTGGTCGACTCCGACACGGAGACGACGAGCGAACGCATTCTGGTGGCGAAGGAATCGTTCCGCCGCTTGCGCGTGCGTCTCGAGGCCAGCGAGGTCCGGCCGAAGGTCATTCTGGTCACCGGTGTCGGCGACTCGACTCATCGGACGTCGTTGAACCTCGCCATCGCATATGCCGAGACCGACAGTTCCACGGTCATCGTCGAAACGGACCACACCCGGCCGCAGTTGGCGTCCCTTCTCCAGCTGTCGGGGAACTCCGGTCTGATCAACGTCCTGTCGGAGGAACTCAAGCCCGACGAGGCCACTCAGGAGAGCGGTTCCGCGAACCTGAGCGTGCTCACCGTGGGCTCGGGGTCGAACATCGAACCGCTGCTCCCGTCGCAGCGCATGACGGACACCATTCGCGCGCTTCTCGACAGCCACGACTACGTCATCATCGACACGCCGCCGTCCAACACGTCCAGTGCCGGCGCAGTGCTCGCGGGACGATGCGACGCCACGGTGCTCGTCGTCGACCCGACCAAGGCGTCTCGCTCGGAGATCGTCCTGGTGGCCGACGACCTCAAGGCATCCGGCGCGCCCCTCTACGCCGTGGTGCTGGACCAGTAGCGCCCTATAGCAGGGACATCGGGTCCTCGGTCACCAGACGGAGCGCTTGCTTGATCGCGTAGCGAGAGAACACGTTGTCGTGGAACGACACCGAGTACGTTCGCTCGCCGCGCACCGATCCACTCATGACGGTCACCGCCTCGGGGCCCGCCGGATCGAGCAGGCCCGTGAACATGGGCTCGGCTCCTTCGTCCCCGACGATCCAGTCGGCCTGCGAGAACTTCGGCGGTCGACCGAGGTCCGAGTACATCAGCTTCATGACCGGACCGACGGACGCCTCGGTGGGCACCACCGGCGTACCGGACCTGTGTAGCCTCGCCAGCGCCGCGGACAAGGTCATCCAGATCAACGGGTAGCCGGATTTGTACACCTGCGACAGCACAGCGGCGATGTCCTCGATGTCGCGCGACAAGGGCA
This sequence comes from Rhodococcus sp. 320_ES, assembly GCF_059691855.1. NCBI lineage: Bacteria > Bacillati > Actinomycetota > Actinomycetes > Mycobacteriales > Nocardiaceae > Rhodococcus > Rhodococcus sp. 320_ES. The sequence goes on from NZ_JCAWAG010000002.1 coordinate 867,419, forward strand.
TCGGCACACTGAGCCCGGTGATGAAGTTCCCGTTCACCGTCTGGTCTGGCTTCAGGTACCGGCGGCAGTTCACCGCGATCATCACGTTCGGGTCCACCGTCAGACCCGCCACGGTGAGCGCCTTGCGCACCAGGAAGGCGGACAGCGTTGCGCCGCTTGCCTTCGGAGCATGTTCCTTGCGCCACGCGGTAAGCGTTGCTTCGCTGGACTTGGACGCCAGGGCTACTTCGAGGGACACCGACGGCGCCCAGTGCGTGGTGTCCGTCGACGCCACCGGGGCGTCACCGTCCCCCAGGGATTTGAGGGCCGCGCGGGCACGTAGCGCGTCGCGCAGTCTGCTCGGGTGTTTGACGAACGTTCCGATAATGGCTTTGGGGATGGCCCAGCGAGTTTCGGGCACCCGAGCCCACCCGGACTCTGCGTCTTCGTGCAGTGCGTGGATGACGTCGATGTACAGCTTGCCGTCGCCCAGACCGTGATCGACGTCGCCCGCGATGTAGCGGCCGATCTGCGTCATCCGGAACGGCGGTCGGTCACCCTCCGCTCGGCGGAGCTCCTCGAGGGCCGACGCGAAACCGCCGGGTCCCAGTTCTTCCGAGGGCGTCACGACACCGTCGTCGAAGAGGGGGTCGACGTTCCAGCGATGCGACGACGCCGTGGGATGAAGCGCGATGCGTGTCTGCGTTCCTCGTGCTGCGAGCCGGCGAACCGCCCGACGCAGGTCGTCTTCGTCCCACGGCTCCACCGGCCCGACGACGCCCATATACCTCGCGTTCGCGATGGACATGTCGATACCGGAAACCCACTTGCGCTTGCTCACGCGCTCGACCCTACTTCGCGGTGGTCGGGCGACGTTCGGGGGCGAAGTGACCGCGGGTCGATCGTTACTACTGATTGATCATGCTTCGCACGGTCGCCATCGCAGGCTTCGGCGAGTAGTTGGTGCGCAGCAGGCCGAAGTTCTGCTCGACGTTGGTGCTGCCCGTGTTGGTGTCGCGGAAGTCGAAGATGAAGATCGGGCCGCAGTTGGGCAGCGAGCGCAGGTACCTGATGCCGTCGGCGAGGATCGACGCCTGCTGGGCCTCGGTGACGCCGTACTGCTGGCCCGGGGCGGTCGGCGCGCCGTATTCGGTTGTCCAGAAGAGCTTTCCGCCGTCACCGTTCTGGTTCATGCTCGCCTGCACGTTCTGGATGTGCGTCTTCGACGACCACGGGTAGGAGGCCGTGCTCAGGTTGTCGGGCGTGCTGTACGGATGCAGTCCCACCGCGTCGAAGAAGCCTTTGCCGCCGTTCGCGTAGATGCCCTGCATGAAGGTGCCGGGACTGATCTCGACGCCGGAGTCGAGTGTGGGTGCGGAGCCGGCGCTGATGACCGTGGCGACCGGGTTGACGGACTTGACCGCCTGGTACGACAGCTTGAGCATCTGTGTATAGCGGGCGACGTCGGGCCTCGGAGCGAAGCTGCCCTGAATGTTCGGCTCGTTCCAGATTTCCCAGTTGTCGACGATGCCCTTGTATCGCTGAGCGGCCAGTTTGACGAAGTTCGCGTACTGAGCGGGATCATTGGGTGCGGGGTGAATGTAGGAACGGCCCGCAGGAATGGCGGCCCAGGACGGCGTATAGGTGGCCACGCCCAGAATCTTCAGGCCGGAATAGTAGGCGCCGTAGACCAGCTGATCGGGAATGGTCCAGTCGAAATTGCCCTGCGTGCGCTCGATGTCGGGCCACTGGATCGGCAATCGCACGCTCGGAACACCGCTCGCCTTGATCTGCGCGAAGTCGCGTGCCATCGACGCGGACGTCGGATTGGTGGTGAGCGTAACTGCCGTTACCCCAAGCGATCTCGGACCGATGCCGCCTGCTGCCGACGCAGTCGGTGCGGCGACGATCGTGAGCGCGGCGGCCACACCGACTGCCGCAGCCAATGCAGTCGCTCGGCGACCAACTTTTTCGGTCATTCTCAGAATGCGCATGACGGTCCTAACGTTCGAGCCCCCGAGAACAGCAGTTGGTTTTTTAACTACCCAACTGTCGAGCCGAGACTACACAGAGAAGCTGAATGGCCAACCGAATATCAGCCTTGCGAATTACTTACCGAACCGACGGTTTGAAACCGTGTCATGATGGTTTGCCGATAAATGCGTCATGGGCGCTCAACAATGGCTGTCGCGATACCTGAGTATTGTTTCCGGCGACTGGGGCGCGTCTTTGCTCGGTTGCCTGCCCGGAAACAGAAGCCGACGGCGGCCTGGCGCGGCCGAACCGTGTCCGCGGGTCCGCTCGACGAGACGATCGAGGCGGCGTGGCCGAGCGAGCACTCGACAGTCGAGATTCTTGCGGGTTACTCAGGCGTTACCGACCGTCACACCATTCGATAACGATCGCGAAAACGGTGCTCTGACTTGAATCGCGACAGGCCGACAGAGAAATAACGTTTTGGTCTCGATACGGTAACGGACGCTCAGAAGGAGCGCATACCGCCGTCGAGCAGGCCCAGCAGGTAGGACCCGTACCCGGATTTCACCAGGCGCTCACCGGCTGTGCGGAGTTCGTCGTCGTCGATGAAACCGACGCGCCACGACGCTTCCTCCGGGCATCCCACCTTCAGGCCCTGCCGGTGCTCGATCGTCCGCACGAACTCCGACGCCTCCAGCAGGGATCCGAACGTTCCGGTGTCCAACCACGCGGTCCCGCGCGGCAGCACGTCGACGTGCAATCGGCCCTGCTCGAGATACGTCCGGTTGACGTCGGTGATCTCGTACTCGCCGCGTGCCGACGGCTGCAGATCGCGTGCGATCGCTACGACGTCGTTGTCGTAGAAGTACATTCCCGGCACCGCGAAATTGGACTTCGGCACCTTCGGCTTCTCCTCCAGGGAGACCCCGACTCCGTTCGCGTCGAACTCGATCACGCCGTACGCCGTCGGGTCCGCCACTTGGTAAGCGAAGATCGAACCCCCGTTCAGACCGGAGAACCGGCTCAACTGGGTGCCCATGGTGGGCCCGTAGAAAAGGTTGTCGCCCAACACGAGTGCGACGTCGTCGCTCCCGAGGAAATCCGCGCCGAGGACGAACGCCTGCGCCAGCCCGTTCGGCTCCTCCTGAACGGTGTAGGTGAGAGAGACCCCGAATTGCGATCCGTCGCCGAGCAAACGCCGAAACGACTCCGCATCGTGGGGAGTGGTGATGATCAGGATGTCGCGAATTCCCGCCAGAATCAGCGTCGACAGCGGGTAATAGATCATCGGCTTGTCGTACACCGGCAGTAATTGCTTGGACGTGCCCAGCGTGATCGGATGCAGACGCGTCCCCGAACCACCCGCCAAAATGATCCCTCGCATGCGCTGAGGGTATCCCGGTTGCCCGAATCGCCGCCTGTCGTACATTTCGCTCGTCGGCGAGACCCGTCGCGGTGAATTAAGATCGGCGCATGAGAATTCGACAGACCGCGCGCATGTCCATCGTCGGAGCCTGTGCTGCCGCGGCAGTCGTCGCCGGCTCGGGAAGTGCATCGGCACTACCACTCGACACCCTCGTCAACTCGACTTGCTCGTTCAACCAAATCGTGGCCGCCACCTACGCGGTGTCGCCGGAAGAGGCCGTCGCACTTGCGAATTCGCCGATCGCCCCGCAGTTCGCGTCGTTCCTGGCGTCGCCTCCGTTCCAGCGGCAGCTGCTCTTCACCACGCAGCCGTGGATCGCGGATTCCATCTCCTCGTTCATCGACGGGCCCGGCGCCGGCCTGGCTGCGAACGCCTTCGCAACCTGCAACCAATTCTGACGTCACACCCCCCGCTCAATTGGTAGCGTGCGAGCACTGTGACCACGCGTAAGAACGATTTCCACGGCTTCGACAGGAGACGCGCTCCGGTCGATCCGTACGTCGAATCGGTCACCACCCCGATGCAGACGCGAGTGCGGTTGAGCATCGCCGTCCTCGTGCCGATGTTCGGGGTGGCCGGATTCTTCTCGCTCCTGTCCGACGACGGACCCGCGTCGGGAGCGCCGACGGTGATCGCTCTGCTCGTGGTGCTCACGACAATGCCGGTGGCGTTCGCCGTCTCGGTGTCGAGCAAGGGTTTCTCGTGGTGGGACCGGCCCGCGGGCCAGGATCGAGTGGTCGGCTTCTTCACCGCGTACGCGGACGCCGGCGTCACCATCGTTCTGTGCACGTTCGCGAGTCGAAGCGCCGCCCTCACCGGCGCGGTCTTGTTCGCCCTGGTCAGTACCTACGTAGCTCACTTCGCGGAGCGGCGAGTTCTCGTCGGGCACGTGGCATTCACGTCGTCGATCATCATTCTGTTCGCCGTGCTCTCGGTGCAGCAGGGCGAACACAGCGTGGTCGACGTGATCCCCCGGGCCATCGTGGTCCTCTTGGCCGTCAACGGCACCGTCGCTCTGTCCAACGGGTCGTCGAAGGCGCTCGACCGATCGCTGCGCAACCAGATCGTCAAGGCCCACACCGACCCGTTGACCGGTCTGCAGAACGTACGCGGACTCCAGTACGAAGCCGCCGCGCTCATCGACAAGACTGCGCTCCCGATCGGGTTCATGCTGGTGGACCTGGACCACTTCAAGAAGGTCAACGACGAGCACGGGCACCGCACGGGAGACCGCGTACTGGTCAGAACGGCCCGCCGACTCGGCGCGTTCTTCGACGCTCCGGCCGTAGTGGCCCGTCGCGGCGGCGAAGAGTTCGTCGTCGTCCTGCCCATCGAGCCCGCCAAGTTTCAGGCGATGGCCGACGCCGTGCGCCAAATGCTGTGCGACGAGGGCGACGACGTACCCGTCACCGCAAGCATCGGCATATCGGTACTGAACGAGAGCGACCGCCGAACCTTTACGAGCTACGACTTGGTGACGGTGGGAATGCATACCGCCGACATCGCGATGTATCGGGCCAAGAGCAACGGGCGGAACCGGGTGGAGCAGTTTGTGGCGTAGGTGTGGTGTGGCGCGGTGCTGGTTTGGGCCGGTTATCGCGCGCCCATTGGTCTGAGCGCGCGTGCGATTGAGCGCGCGGTTGGGCGAAATGGCGCGCGGTCAGTGGGGGTTCGGCTCCTCTTCGGCCTGCGCCTGGCGGAATGGCGCGGGGTTAGTGGGTCGGGGTTCGATGGGTAGTGCAGGGGCCGCTCGATCGCAGGCGGCAGGGCTAACCGCGCGCCCATTGGTCTAACCGCGCGCACAATTGTGCGCGCGATCAGGCAAAACAGCGCGCGGTCAGTGGAGGTTCGGCCCCTCTTCAGCCCGCGCCAGGAGAAATGGCGCGCGGTCAGCGTTGGTTCGGCCCCTCTTCGGCCTGCACCTTGGGAGACAGCGCGCACCACCAAGTCCGGTTCGATGAGCGATGAAGGGGCCGCTCCACCGCAGGCACCAGGGCTAACCGCGCGCCCATTCGTCTAACCGCGCGCACAATTGCGCGCGCGAACAGGCAAAACAGCGCGCGGTCAGCAGGCGGCCGACGCCTCCTCGGCCCGCGCGATCAGGCAAAATAGCGCGCGCACCTACCGAAACCCGCTCACGTTATCCACACCCCTGTGGATAAGTGAACCGTCCTGGTCCTGATGGAGACTTCGTTCAGGCCACCTCGCGGTCGGAGGCGGCGTTCGTGCGGTTCTGACGG